>NZ_CAMPOU010000005.1:0-109166 GCF_946892685.1 Aeromonas sp. Marseille-Q5825 | reverse complement strand
GAACCACCTGATCCCATGCCGAACTCAGAAGTGAAACGCGGTAGCGCCGATGGTAGTGTGGCATTCGCCATGCGAGAGTAGGACACTGCCAGGCACCCAATTAAACAGTTGTGCACACATTGCATGACTGGCCGAGAGGATGACACCTCGTTGAAACGGCAGACAATTTAGCAAAATGCTAACCAGACAGCGGAGCGGTAGTTCAGTCGGTTAGAATACCGGCCTGTCACGCCGGGGGTCGCGGGTTCGAGTCCCGTCCGCTCCGCCACTAATTTGAAAGGCCTTCCCTCACGGGAAGGCCTTTTTGCTTTTGGATATTCGTGAACGGGATTAAGGAAACAAGGGACCACAGACAGGGCTGCGACTTGCCACTGGCAACTCGGTCCCTGCCTGTGGTCCCTTGTGCTTGAGCCGGACCGTGCCCGTCTCCCCGTCCGCTCCGCCACTAATTTGAAAGGCCTTCCCTCACGGGAAGGCCTTTTTGCTGTGCGCATTCAGCATCTGAGTCCAAGAAGGCCAACCTGTCGATTGGGCTTCTTTCGTTGTGCTTTGTCATTGTGCCAAGGGACTTCCCTAGTAGTAGATGCAGAGCCAGACGGTGGTCTCGGTAGGATGAGTCCACTCCACCCTGTGCTGAAGGTGCGCCGGGATGTTGATGTAGTCCCCGGGTCCAAGGTGAACGCGCTCCTGGAGCCCGGTATCCGGTGTGATGAAGACCAGAATGGCTTCGCCTTGTATCAACGCTACCCACTCGTGTTCATCCTGATCGAACCATTCCCCCGTGGGGGTCTGTTGTCCCTGGGAGAGGATACGCTCGATGCGAAAGTGATTGGTGCTGACCAGGTCGGTGAACACCTCATTGGGCAGGGGGGAGGGGATCTGGCCAAGCAGGTTGCCTGTGTGCATGGGCTTGTCTCCGGCTGATGGGGGCTAGCTAAGAGTGTAGAAGCTGAAGGGGAGCTTCCCATGGGGAAGTTGAGGCCTCCAATGAGGCTTTAAATGGAAAAGTTCGGGAAAATGGTGGCTGATCCGCTGCAATCTCGCCAAATTCTTGCTATTTTGCGCGCCATTACGCAAACGATTTCCTTCACACATTCAGGATGAGTTATGGCAACGCAAGAAATGACGGCCCGCACCGGCAATAGCGGGTTTCTGGACTCCTATTTCTCCATCACCCAGCGTGGCAGCACAGTCCGCCAGGAGTTGCTGGCCGGACTGACCACCTTCCTGGCCATGGTCTACAGCATCATAGTGGTGCCGAACATGCTGGGTGCTGCCGGTTTTGAGCAGGGCCCCGTCTTCGTGGCGACCTGCTTGATCGCCGCCTTCGGCTCCCTGCTGATGGGCCTCTGGGCCAAGCTGCCGATGGCCATAGGTTGCGCCATCTCCCTCACCGCCTTTACCGCCTTCAGTCTGGTACTGGGTCAGGGACTGAGCATTCCGGTCGCGCTGGGTGCCATCTTCCTGATGGGTGTGCTGTTTACCCTGATCAGTGTCACCGGCGTGCGCCAGTGGATCCTGGATAACCTCCCCTCCGGCATCGCCCACGGTACCGGCATAGGTATAGGTCTGTTCCTGCTGCTGATCGCCACCAACGGCGTTGGCATGGTGATCAAGAACGAAGGGGCCGGTCTGCCGGTTCAGCTGGGTGAAGTGACCTCCTTCCCGGTCATCATGACGGTGCTGGGTCTGGCCGCCATCTTCGGTCTGGAGCGTCGCAAGGTGCCGGGCGGCATCCTGATGGTGATCATCGCCATCTCCATCCTCGGCCTCATCTTCGACCCGAAAGTGACCTGGCAGGGTTTCTTCGCCATGCCGAGCCTGACCGGCGAGAAAGGTTCGCTGGTAGGCAGCATGGATCTGCTGGGCGCCCTCAACCCGGTGGTCATTCCGACCGTGCTGGCGCTGGTGATGACAGCCGTGTTTGACGCGACCGGCACCATACGTGCCGTGGCCGGTCAGGCGGGCCTCATCAACGAGCGTGGCCACATCATCAGCGGCGGCAAGGCCCTGACTGCCGACTCCGTCAGCAGCATGGTGGCTGGCGTGGTGGGTGGTGCTCCGGCTGCAGTCTACATCGAATCCGCCGCAGGTACCGCAGCCGGTGGCAAAACCGGTCTGACCGCTGCACTGGTCGGCGTGCTCTTCCTGCTGATGATCTTCCTCTCCCCGCTGAGCTATCTGGTACCGGCCTACGCCACAGCACCGGCCCTGATGTACGTCGGTCTGCTGATGCTGGGCAACGTCACCAAGCTGGACTTCAGCGATTCGGTCGATGCCCTCGCCGGCATGCTGTGCGCCGTCTTCATAGTGCTGACCTGCAACATAGTCACCGGCATCATGCTGGGCTTCGTGGCGCTGGTCGTGGGTCGTCTGTTTGCTGCCGAGTGGAAGAAACTCAACGTCGGCACCGTCATCATCGCCGTGGCGCTGGTGATCTTCTATGCCGGTGGCTGGGCCATCTAAGGCTTCCGGTGATAGCGAAGGGCCCTGCGGGGCCCTTTTTCATGGCTGTGAGGCCGTTAACAGTTTCCCGCCCGTTTGCCCCGCGCCGTTTCAGATTGAAACGCCAATGCCCCTTCTCCTGTTTCAAATCCGAACCGAACAGGCCGTCATTTTTCTCCCGATTTATCCCGTTAGACTGGCTTCATCAACCATCTGCCTACCCGTGCGGTGGCAAGCCAAGGAGTGAGCCATGAAGAAGCTGATCAATGCCGTCGATGCCGTGGTCCGTGAACAACTGATGGGGATGGCTGCCGCCCACCCCGAGCTCAAGGTCCGTATTGAACCCCACTACATCACCCGTGCCGACGCCCCCGTGATGGGCAAGGTGGCGCTGGTCTCCGGCGGTGGCAGCGGCCATGAGCCGATGCACGGCGGTCTGGTGGGCAAAGGGATGCTGGATGGCGCCTGCCCCGGCGAGATTTTTACCTCCCCGACCCCGGATCAGATGTACGAGTGCGGTCAGGCCGTCGATGGCGGCGCTGGCGTGCTGTTCCTGGTGAAGAACTACACCGGCGATGTGCTCAACTTCGAGACCGCAGTCGAGCTGCTGCACGGCGACGGGGTCAAGGTTGGTTTCTCGCTGATCGATGACGACGTGGCGGTGAAAGACAGCCTCTATACCGCCGGTCGCCGTGGCGTTGCCACCACAGTGCTGTGCGAGAAACTGGTGGGGGCCGCCGCCGAAGCGGGCTATGACCTGAGCCGCTGCGAAGCGCTGGCTCGCCGCATCAACAACCAGAGCCGCACCATAGGCGTCGCCATGCACGCCTGCACAGTGCCTGCCGCCGGCAAGCCCTCCTTCACCCTGGCCGACAACGAGATGGAGTTCGGCGTGGGCATCCACGGCGAACCGGGCATAGAGCGCCGCCCCTTCACCGACCTCAATACCCTGGTGGACGACATGTTCGAAGAGCTCTCTGACAACACTCCCTATGGCCGCACCCTGCGCCACTGGGACAGAGCCTCCGGCAGCTGGCAGGAAGAGCACACCTTTATCGAGCCGCTGAATGCGGGCGATCGGGTCATCGCCCTGGTCAACAGCCTCGGCGGCACCCCCATCTCCGAGCTCTATGGCGTCTATGGCCGCCTCGCCACCCTGTGCGAAGAGGCGGGCATCCATCTGGTGCGCAACCTGATTGGCCCCTATTGCACCTCCCTCGACATGACAGGCATCTCCATCACCCTGCTCAAGGTGGATGATGAGCTGATGACCCTGTGGGATGCCCCCGTTCACACCCCAGCCCTGCGTCGCGGCTGCTAAGGAGCCCTCATTCTCATGCTAAGCAAACATCAGATCGTCAACTGGCTGCTCGACTGCGAGCACATCTTTGCCGAGCAGCGTGACTACCTCACGGCGCTGGATACCGACATCGGTGACGGCGACCACGGCCTCAACATGCAGCGCGGCTTTACCAAGGTGGCCGAGAAGCTGCCCGCTGTGGCGGACAAGGACATAGGTCAGGTGCTGAAAACCACCGGCATGACACTGCTCTCCTCGGTCGGCGGTGCCAGCGGCCCCCTCTACGGCACCTTCTTTATCCGGGCTGCGGCCAGTACCGACGCCTGTCAGAGCCTCAGCCTCAGCCAGCTTGGCAAGATGCTGAGCGACGGGGTCGAGGGGATAGTCTCCCGCGGCCGCGCCGAGCCGGGGGACAAGACAATGTGCGACGCCTGGTGGCCGGCACTGGCCGCCCTGCAACAGGCCCAGCAGCAAGAGCTCTCCCTCAATGATGCGCTGGACAAGGCAGTCGCGGCTGCCGCAGCCGGCACCGAGGCCACCATACAGATGCAGGCCCGCAAGGGGCGCGCCAGCTATCTGGGCGAGCGCAGCATAGGCCATCAGGATGCCGGGGCCACCTCGACCCTGTTGCTGCTGACCGCCCTGCGTGACAGAGCGAGGTTGTGACATGATCGGAATCGTCGTTGTCTCTCACAGCGCCCAGCTTGCGGCCGGATTGAAAGCGCTGGCCGATCAGCTCGGCAGCCCGGCTAGGTTGTTGCTGGCGGCCGGGGTCGATGACCCCGACCACCCCATAGGCACAGATGCCATCGCGGTGATGAGTGCGATCGAAGAAGCGGACGATGGTAGCGGTGTGCTGGTGCTGATGGACTTGGGCAGCGCTCTGCTCAGCGCCGAGACAGCCCTCGAACTGCTGCCCCCCGAGTTAAGCGCCCGGGTGCGGCTCTGTCCCGCCCCGCTGGTCGAAGGCACCCTGGCCGCCGTGGTGGCGGCCGGTTACGGTATGACGCTGGATGAGGTGGCCGCCGAAGCGCTCGGTGCCCTGGGCCCGAAACAGGCGATGCTGCCTGCCAGCGCGGCGCAAGCCGCCACTGAGACAGCACCGGCAGCCGACGACGGCTGGCTGCGCTGCGAGGTGGTGGTGGATAACCCCCACGGCCTGCATGTGCGCCCCGCCGCTCGACTGGTGGCCGCCCTCAAGCCCTTTGCCGCTGAACTCAAGTTGCAAAAGGGGGATAAAGAGGCCAACCCTCGCAGCCTGACCCGGCTCGCCATGCTCAACGTGCGTCAGGGCGACAGACTCACCCTGCTGGCGCGCGGGGAGGATGCCGATGCGGCTTTGAGCTGCTTCCAGCAGCTGGCAGCGGAACGCTTCGGCGACTGAGGCTCATATTGCTGTATCAAGGCCCCGCCAGTGCGGGGCCTTGTCGTTTAGCTATCCGTGGTAGTCGGCAGGATCGATCTCGAGCAGCTTGAGTCGCCGCCACAGGGTGGTGCGACTGATGCCCAGATGCTGGGCCATCTGGCTCACCTGCCCCTTGCAGGCATGGGCGCAGCGCAAGATGGCCTGGCGCTCCAGCTCCGCCAGGGTGAGCAGCGGTTGCCCCACCACCTCATCCGCTACCCGCTGATAGCCGTGCCGAATGGCGGCGGGCAGCGCCTCCGGCGGGATCGGCCCCTGACCGGCGTGAAGCAGGGCATGCTCGACGGCGCTGCGCAGCTCCCCCAGATTGCCGGGCCAGGGATAGGCCAGCAGACAATCGAGGGCCGCCGGACTGAACTGGCGCACCGGCTCGCGCCCCTGCGCCGCCAGCTGCTGGCTGATAAGGCCCGGCAGATCCGCCGCGCGCTCTCGCAGCCCCGGCAGCCATAACTCGCACGCCTGCAAGGCATAGAGCAGCTGGCGGCCAAACAGCCCCTCCTGCACCAGCTGCTCCAGCGGGGCGCTGCTGGTGGCGATGATCCGCACCTTGAGCGGCAGGATACGGGCCGAATCGAAGCGCTGGATGCGACCGGTTTTGAGCAGTTGCAGCAGCGCCGCCTGCATGGGAGCGGAGAGGCACTCCACCTGCTCCAGCACCAGGGTGCCGCCGTGGGCTAGCTCGAACTTGCCCGCCCGCTCCTGCCCCGCCTCGTCGGAGCCCATCAGCTCCAGCGCCATCCGCTCGCTCGGCAGCGCCTTGCAGTTGAGGGTAATAAGCGGCCCGGCGGCCCGTTCGCTGCCGAAGTGGATCGCCTCCGCTAACTGGGCCTTGCCCACCTCCTCTTCGCCGCGCAGCAAGATCGGCCCCTGACTCTGGGCCGCCTGTCTGGCGTGGCGCAGCAGCTTGCGCATGGCGCTCGACTCCCCCACCAGTGCCGACAGCTCGGGCACCGTCTGGCGCAGCTGGTGGATGGCCCGCAGCCGATCGACCGGGTGAAGCAGGGCGATAAAGCTGACCCCCTCCGGACCCGGCAGCGGCTTGAGGCTTATCAGGGCATTGATGAACTCCCCGGAATGCACCCCGAGCCGCTCCAGCGTCACCTCCACATGACTGAGCGGCGTCTGCTCCTTGATGGCCAGCTGCAACCGCTGGGGCAGCAGCAGGTGCTGCTCCAGCGGCTGGCCGAGACAGAGCGCCGGATCTAGCCGCAGTCGGTTGGCCGCCAGCGCGTTGAGGTAGCGCAGCCTACCTTGCGGATCCCAGGCCAGCACGCCGTCATCCATGCCGTCCAGCAAAGCGTAAAGCTCGCTCAGATGGTGCTGGGACTCCTGCATCAGGGTCTCCATCTGCAGCAGATGGGCCAGCTCGCGACCGGCGCTGACTGTGAGCGCCAGATCCCCGACCGTTGCCTCCTCCACCCGGCAGACCAGGGCCATGATGGCGACCTGACGACCATTGCTGTTGTAGACCGGGCTGGCGCAGCTGTGCCAGGGGTGCAGGGTCTGGTTGAAATGCTGGGGGCCGCTGACGCAGAGCGGCACTCCCTCCAGCGCCGCCAGATTGATGGCATTGGTGCCGATGCGCCCCTCGCTAAAAAAAGTGCCGGGGCCAAAGCCCAGGGCTTCGAGTTCTGCCAGCGTCTCGCGATGGCCGGTGCGGGCCAGCAGGCAGCCGCTCTCGTCGGTGAGCAGCAGGGCGCAGGGGCGCCCCTCCATGAATTCGTAGAGATCCTCGAGGGCCATCTCGCCTGTGGTGAGCAGGTCCCGCTTGCGCTGGCGCAGGCTCTGCAAGGTCTGCCCCTTGGCACTGTGGGGCGGATGCCAGAGGGTGGCGCTGGTCTGGTGGGCGCAGCGCAGCCAGGAGGCCTGCAGATAGTCAGGGCAGGGCTGGGGTGGCAGACGGTCAGATGGCATTGTCACGGCAGTATCCGATAAGCGCGCAGCCAGAAGGCATACCCATAGTCAGGAAAGGGCTGGGGTGGCAGACGGTCAGATGGCAGGGTCACGGCAGTATCCGATAAGCGCGCAGCCAGAAGGCATACCCATAGTCAGGAAAGGGCTGGGGTGGCGGGCGGTCAGATGGCAGGGTCACATGCAATATCCGGCATAGAGAGAGGCCGACCATTTAACCATGCCCGTCCGCCAGATTCAGTGACCTGCCTCAGAGGGCGGCAATGGCATCTCGATCCCCGCCCGTTGTCTCCTCGGCAAATTGCTGGCCGAGCCAGTGGCAGAAGGCGCGGCACTCCGGCATCCCTTCGCTCTCCTGGTGGATAAGCAAGCTCCACTGGGGCCCCTTGACCCGGCAAGTGGAGAGCGGCAGCAACTGCCCCTGCTCCCTGGCCGGTTGGGAGAGCCGTTCGCTCACCAGCGCCACCCCGAGCCCGGCGCTGGCTGCCTCCAGCAGCAGGCCGGGGTCGGAGAAGTTGAGCCCCCGGGTCTGCAGTTGCAGATCCTCTCCCCCTTTGAGCGTCCAGTGGTGCCAGTCCAGCTCTCGTTCACCATGGAGGGTAGTGCGCTGTGCCGCCGGTTGGGCCAGCACGGCAGGCGCGGCCACCGGCAGCAACCTGTCCGCCAGCAGTGGCTGATGGCGACACTCGGCCTGCGGCGCGAGATCCCAGCGCAGAGCGAGATCTATGGTCTGTTCGGCCAGATCGGGCACCTCGTCGCTGGTGAAGAGCCAGAGATCGATGTCGGGGTGCTGGCGATGAAACGCCCCCAGTCGGGGCAGCAGCCAGTGGCGGGCGATGGCGGTGCTGGTGTTGAGCACCAGCTGGTTCGGCTTGCGGTACTGCTCGAGGCGCTGGATCCCCACTGCCAGTTGCAGCAGCACGCTCTGGGTGGTCTCCAGCAGATCCTGCCCCGCATCGGTCAGGGCGACCGAGCGCCCCTGCCGGTGAAACAGCGGCTGGCCGAGCAGCTCCTCCAGGGAGCGGATCTGCTGGCTGATGGCGGACTGGGTGAGGTGCAGCTCCTGCGCCGCCTGATGAAAACTGCCGAGGCGAGCCGCCGCCTCGAAGCCCCGCAGCACGTTGAGCGGGGGCCAGTGTTTGAACATCATTGATTAGCTCCACTTATCACTTGCACTGAAAATCGATCGTTTGTTCGCCGTGTTATGTGGGAATAGTCTATTCCCATCGTCAGCAACCTTAATAGTACCTAATCAGAGAGGCAATATGCGGGAACAGGGAATAGTGGCAAAGGGCTGGTTCATGCCCGCCGAATGGTGCCAGCACGCCGCGACCTGGATGGTCTGGCCCCACAACAAGGCGCTGTGGGAATCCGGCTGGGGCGTCACCCTGGCCGAGGTGCAGCAGGACTTCGCCCGGGTGGTCAATACCATTGTCCGGTTCGAGCCGGTCAAGCTGGTGGTCGACCCTTCCGCGCTGGCCGAGGCGCGCGCCCTCTGTGACGGCAGGGTGACCCTGATCCCCCTCCCGGTGGATGACAGCTGGTGCCGCGACTCCGGCCCCACCTTCATCTGCCACCCCGAACTGGGCAGCGCCGGGGTGAGCTGGCGCTTCAACGCCTGGGGCGGCAAGTCGGTCCATCAGCTGGACGAAGGGCTGGCTCGCCGCATCCTCAACAGCCTGGAGCTGGAGTGTATCGGCAGCTTTCTGGCCAACGAGGGGGGCGCCATCCATGTGGACGGCGAAGGCACCCTGATCACCACTGAGTCCGTGCTGCTCAACAGCAACCGCAACCCGGGCATCAGCAAGGGTGAGATCGAGCAGATCTTCGGTCGCCTGCTCGGCGTCGAGAAGACCATCTGGCTGCCGGGGGATCCCGACCACGTCACCGGCGACATGACGGACGGCCATGTGGACGGGGTCTGCGCCTTCAGTCGCCCCGGCCAGCTGCTGGTGGATGCGACCCGGGATGCCGCCTCGACCTACGGCCTTGTGGTGCGGGAGAACCGCCGCGCCCTGGCCCTGGCCACGGATGCCAGGGGGCGCACCTTCGAGTTGCAGGATCTGTACGACGCGAGCGAGGCCATAGACACGGAGGCCGAGGTGTTTTGCGCCTCCTACACCAACTTCTACCTCGCCAACGGCGCCGTCATCATGCCCGCCTACGGGGTGGCGAGCGACCGGGAGGCGGCGGCTGTGCTGCAAGGCGCCTTCCCGCAAAGGGCTGTGGTGCCGGTCTCGATCAACCGGCTGGCCCACGGCGGCGGCGGCATCCACTGCATCACCCAGCAGCAGCCCGCCTGGCCGCTGCGGGGCTGATAGTTGCACGGCGGCGGCCAATCACAGGGGAGTAACCACATCATGATCAGGAAGACACTCGGGTGGATGGGCTGTCTGGCCCTGCTGCTGAGTCTTGCGGCCGAAGCCGGGGAGGCCGATGCGGCAACAGGGGAGGAGAAGGTGCTGCGGCTCTACAACTGGGCCGACTACTTCGCCCCCGATACCCTCAGCGCCTTTACCAAAGAGACAGGGATCCGGGTCATCTATGACGTCATGGACAGCAGCGAGACCCTGGAGGCCAAGCTGATGGCCGGTCGCAGCGGTTATGACCTCATCTTTCCCGGCGATACGGTGGCGGAGCGGCTGATGCGGGCGGGCAGCCTGCAACCGCTGGATCAGGGCAAGCTAGAGCACCTGGCGGACATAGAGCCAGGCTTGCGGCGGCTGCAGCAGGCCTATCCCCATTCACGGGATGCGGTGGTGCCCTACACCTGGGGCACCATAGGGCTCACCTATAACGCAGCCATGATCCGGCAGCGGATGGCAGATGCCCCGGTGGGCAGTCTCGACCTGCTGTTCAAGCCCGAACTGGCGGCAAAATTTGCCGACTGCGGCATCTCCATCATCGACTCCCCCGATGAGGTGCTGGCTGTGGTGCTGCACTATCTGGGGCGGGATCCCCACAGCGGCAAGGCCGAGGATCTGGATGCCGCGCTGGCGCTGCTCAAGGGGATCAAGCCCCATATCCGCAAGTTCCAGTCCCAGCCGGTGACCCAGCTGGTCAACGGCGACCTCTGCCTGTCGCTGGGTTACAGCGGCGACATGACGCAAGCCAGGCGCGCCGCCGCCGAGGCGGGCAAGCGCAGCGACTTTGAATACCGGCTGCCGAAGGAGGGGAGCACTATCTGGATGGATACCATGGCGATCCCGGTGGATGCCCCCCATCCTGACTATGCCTACGCCTTCATCAATTTCGTGATGCGCCCGGCCAACATGGCCGCCATCACCAACAGCACCGGCTATCCCACCGCCAGTGCCAAGGCGAGATCCATGGTGGATGCCACCATGACAGCCAACCCGGATATCTATCTGGATGAGGCCAGCTACGGACGCCTCATCCCGGGCCAGGATCTTGCACAATCCCAGATGCGTGCCCGCATGCGAGCCTGGACCCGCTTCAAGAGCAGTTTCTGAATCCAAGGAGTAAAAGAGATGTCATCCCGACGCCAAGTATTGAAACAGCTGGTCGCCATGGGGGCGCTGGCCGGACTGAGTGCCCTGCCGCGGGCTCAGGCCGCCACCCCGGAGGCCAAGGCGAGCGCCGTCGGCCGCTACCATATGCCGGACGAGGCCGGGCCCCAGGCCAGGGTCTGGGTCGCCTTCGGTGCCAGCCGTGACATCTGGGGTCGCGATTACCAGGAGGTACAGGCCACCATAGGACGGCTGGTGCAGGCCATGGCGCCCCATACCGAGGTGAACGTGCTCTGCCGCGAAGAGGAGGAGGTGCTGGCCCGCCAGCTGTGCGGCGAGCACAACACCCGCTTCATCAACGCCGAGCTGGACGATATCTGGCTGCGGGATACCGGCGGCGTCTTCGTGCAAGACGAACAGGGATCGCTCGGGCTGGTGGACTTCAACTTCAACGGTTGGGGCGACAAGCAGGAGCACGAGCAGGATGGGGGGGTGGCCGAGTGGGTCAGCACCCAGGCAGATGCCCATTATCTGCAGAGCAGGCTGACTGGCGAAGGTGGGGGCATAGAGGTGGATGGCAAGGGCACCGCCATCCTGACCGAGAGCTGCTGGCTCAACGGCAATCGCAATCCGGGCCTCACCAAAGCGCAAGTGGAGGCGGAGCTCAAGGTCAACCTGGGACTGCGCAAAATCATCTGGCTGCCGGGCATCAAGGGTCGTGACATCACCGATGCCCACGTGGACTTCTACGCCCGCTTCGTGCGCCCCGGCGTGGTGGTGATCAACATGGACAACGATCCCGATTCTTATGACTACAAGGTGACCCGCCAGCATCTGGCCATCTTGCAGCAGGCGACGGACGCCGATGGCAACAAGCTGGAACTGCATCAGCTGCCGCCTCCCCTGGGTGGGCGGGACAATAAATTCAGCCGCAGCCGGGACTTTGCCGCCGGCTACATCAACTACCTGCCGATCAACGGGGCCGTCATAGTCCCCGAGTTCGGCGACAAGGCGGCCGACCGCTATTGCCAGGATCTGCTGGCCCGCCTCTACCCGGGGCGCAAGGTGGTGGCGGTCAACATAGACCCGGTGGCGGCGGGGGGCGGCGGCATTCACTGCATCACCCTGCATCAACCGGCCTGACCCTCATCTACCCACTGATAACCCGGGGCGTTGCAACGCCCCGGGTTATTGCCCCACGTCCATTTTTGTTAACCACGCCCCCCTGAACCGCCGCCGTTCCGCATATTGGCCCACTACGCCATATGGGGTGTCACCTCGATCACACTCCCGAGTTATTCAAGTTGCTGAGACGGGATGGCGCTTTCCATTGCCACTATAGGGGTGTATTTTTTGCTCGGCGGCCGAAATTAGAGCCAAGAGAGGATGACTGGCGAATACGTTCAGCGCCAGAGACTGACCGTTAGAACTTTGCACTTAAAATGCGTTTTTCGTGACTGTTATCCGGGCGGTTTGGAGTGATATGTAAGGCTCTATTATCTGTTCGTACCGACGTCCATCTAATCACAACTAGGTTTTTTTTTAATGACGACACTCCAGAGCATCGAGGTCAGCGGCAGAGACGTACAGCCGCACAAGAGTGTGAAAGATCCAAATTTCACTTCGCGAACTGTACTTACTAACAGTCCATGGCAATTCGTTGAACTGTGGCTCAAGAGACATAGAAAGAAGGAGGCACTTTTCTTCTGGGGCCAAGCTAGCCAGTTTGGAAAGGCTGCTATTGGCTTACCAACTCAAGCGGCCCCTTTGTTGCACTATTACTCTTTCATGAATGCAACAAAGGCTTTGTTATCAGCGAAAGGGATATCTTTTTCGCCTATGCACGGTGTGCGATCACATAACATGAACGGTGCAAGCTCGAAAATCAGCATCGTAAATGAGGGAGTCAGAATCCTTAACAATGGGATTCTTCCTGCACTCTCCAGTTACTTCGGAGAAGCTGAAACGAGCACTACACATAGCTTGCAAGAACTCCTGTTCAATTTGCCTCATGTCCACCGAACATACTGCCTGACTTATCCAAATCAGACTGAGATGTTCATACCGATTGTGAAACCTCGTTTTAGACATGATGCCGCTACCAACGAGGTTCGGCTCCATGCGCAGATTTCCAAAAACTTCCAATCACACAATGTAATAAGAAGAATTGCGCCGAAATTCATTCTGGACACTACCGCAAACGCCGCTGAATATGAGGTTGTCTCTGCCGCGAGCCGTCCGTTTACTCGCCCGCAAAAACCGACAACAGCTGATCTGACAGCGCTCGCATCCCTTCAAGATGATTTACGCCGAGACCTGTTTTATATCAACGGCAGCGAAACACTTTGGTACATACGCTCATCGGTAGCTGGGCCAACGACATTGGCTCGGATGCCTGCAACTATGACGCTCGCTGCCATGCATAGGCTGAGTGAATTATGTCGCTATAAGCCAGTAGAGCTTTCGTCGTTTCTAGGAGGACAAAAGAACTGGTTAATTTCAGAGTTTATTCAGCAATCACCAGACCAATTCATTGATGAAATCGCATCTGAAATGACAGGGCATAAGATCATGGTACCAAATATTAGGGCGGCAACGTAAAGTGAAGATCTACCTCGCCAGCGCGCTTACACACGTTCCGGAAAACGAATTCCTGAACTACACATCAATGCTTCACAGGTTTGCATCCGCCCTAAGTGATCAAGGGCAGAATCAGGTGCTGTATGCATTGATGAATAGCGATCCACAACTTGCAACAAAACCTTCTCGCGATAAACCTCGACTTTGCTATCTCTGGGATAGAGAGATGGTTGAAGATGCAGACGTGGTTGTCGCGGAAGCATCATTTCCATCGATTGGCCTCGGAATTGAGCTGCAGATTGCAGAGATGAACAATATTCCAGTGATATTGTGCTTTGAACAGTCTGAGTCAAAAAGAAGCCATCAAAAATTCTACGAGAACCCTGACAACCAGCAGTATCAACTCCAAATTGGCGACGGCTACATATCGTTGATGGCATTGGGTTTACCAAACCTGTTTTCTTTGGTTCCGTATTCTGATGAGCGTGAATGTTTCTTAGAAACACTTAGGCTTCTTGGAGTACTAAATGAGCCCGTAGGTTCGATTAGCCGTAAGGCGTAATCGGACGTTCGCGTAAATCAATTCCCCCGCTATAACGGCTACTCGAATTTCCCCTCTGGCAGATGCCGCTGACTAACGGATAAAACCGGGACAGCGGCATCTCGTTCGTCCGATTACGCTTCGCTAATCGAACCTACATGGGACGCTAATATGCGGTGAATGCAGGTTGGCGCGGATCAGCCAGCCTGACACGATCGCCATAATCACAATCACCACAAATAACAGAGCCGCCCGATGGGCGGCTCTGTGTATCAGCTATTTATGGCTGAATCGTCACTCCGCCGGGGGCGACGCGGGCGCCTCCAGGGCGGGCGTTTGCTCCCCCTCTTTTATCCAGGCATCCAGCAGGGTGTAGCCCACCGCCAGCACCACTGGGCCTATAAAGAGCCCTATGATGCCGAGCGCCAGCAGGCCGCCGATGACACCGACCAGGATCAGGATCAGCGGCAGATCGGCCCCGCGCTTGATGAGGAAGGGGCGCAGGAAGTTGTCCATGGTACCCGCCAGCAGGGACCAGACCAGCAGGAAGGTGCCCCAGGTGGTATCCCCGCTCCAGTAGAGGTAGCCCACGCTGGCCAGCAGCACCGGGAAGGGGCCTATCTGGGCGACGATCAGCAGGAACATCAGCACCACCAGGATCATGACGTAGGGAATGCCGGCAATCAGCAGGCCTATCCCGGCCACCGAGGATTGCACCAGGGCGGTCACCACCACTCCCATGGCGACGGCGCGGATGGCCTGGGAGGCGAGCACGACGGCGTTGTCACCACGCTGGCCCGCCAGGCGGTGGGCGAAGCGGCGAATGCCGTCGGCGGCTTTTTCCCCAGAGTGATAGAGCAGGCCGCAAATGGCCACCGTCAGCAGGAAGTGGACGAACAGCAGGCCGAGGTTGCCCGCCTGGGAGGCTAGCCAGCGGGCTGTCTGGCCGAAATAGGGGGCCAGCTTGGTGAACAGCACCTGGCCGCCGCTCGCCAGTATCTGCTGCCAGAACTCAAACAGCTTGTCGCCGACCAGAGGCACCTGTTGCAGCCAGAGCAGCGCGGGGGGCGGGGAGTGGCTGATGCGGGTGCCCAGCTCGATCAGCATGGGGGCCTTCTCCGCCACATTGGCCAGCGCCATGAACAGGGGGATGACGAACATCAGCAGCAGGATGCAGCTCATCAGCAGGGCCGCCAGGGCGCGCTTGCCCCACAGCAGGCGCTGGGCCATCTGCATCAGCGGCCAGGTGGCTATGGTGATCATGGTGGCCCAGACCAGGGCGGGCAGGAAGGGGCGCAGCACCATGAAGCACGAGATGATGAGCAGGCTGAGAAACAGCAGGCCCAGGGTGATCTTGGCCAAATCCACTTTTTTCATATGCATTGCGTTCCCTTTAACGAGGGGTGGGGCGTCGGGATCCGGCGCCAGTATTGATAAAAGACAGCAGCCACCAGAGCGCGGCACTTAGCCAGAACCCCAGGCAGCCATAGAGTAACCCTTTTCCCGCCAGGATCAGCAGCGAGCTGTCGGTCAGCACAGGGAGCACGAACAGCCCCCCTGCGATGAGCAGGCCGCCCGCCAGGGCCAGCAGAGTGGCATGGAGGGCGGGAGCTGGGTGTCGTTCGAGTTGTAGCAGATTACCCGATACCAGCCCCAGGGTGAACATGGCGAGCCCTGCCAGGGCGCTGGATTGGGTCAGCCAGCCCGCCAGGGCGCTGGCCAGCAACAATAGCACCCAGGGGGCTTGGCGCTGCGCCAGTGCCGCCAGGGGGGAGCGCAGCGCCAGCAGCAGGGCACCGAGACCCAGGCCGGCCGCCACGTCCGAGATAAAGTGCACGCCGAGCCAGACGCGGGCCAGCCCGGCCAGGGCCGCCAGCAGCAGGGCCAGCCCCATGCCCTGCCAGGCTTTGAGGGTGGGCAGGGCGCCGAGCAGCAGGCCCCAGAACAGCAGGGTCGAGGCGGTGTGGCCGCTCGGCATGCCAAAGCCCTGTGCGCTCCGCTGCCCCAGCATGGGGTCGAGGTGGAAGGGCCTGGGCCAGGCTATCCCCTCCTTGAGCAGCTGTACCAAGAGGGTGAGCAGCACCATGGCAAACAGCAGGTTGCGCAGCCTTGGCCAGCCCAGCAGGGGGAGCAAGAAGGGGAGCAGGGCCAGCTGGAAGGCCGCCGATCCCAGCAGGTTGCCGACCTCGAGCCAGCTTGCGTTTGGCCCCAGCCACTGCTGCAGACGCTGGATCAGCGGCAGCTCTGCCCTGTGCAGGGCGCTGCCTTCGCGACTGAAGTCCGACACCCACAGCACCTCGCTCTCGGGGACCTGGGCCAGCCTGGGAGTGAGCCAGTCGAGTTGCGTCGGGAAGCGACGCTGATCATGGGGCAGGCGGGCGGCATCGATCAGCCTGGCATTGAGGATCTCGCCGCCTAGGTTGGGGGCCTGGAGCAGGGAGACAAAACCCGAGCCGCGCTGGGCCCGGATGGGGGTCAGCGTCTGGCAGGCGAATACGGTGGCGCGCTGCCAGCGCCCCAGCTCCCCGGTGATCCGGCCATGGAGCCCAGTCTCCTCGAACAGCTCCCGCAGAGCCGCCTGGGCGGGTGTCTCGCCCCCGTCTATGTAGCCGCCACTCAGGCTGTAGCGATCGGAGATCCTGTCCTGGACCAGCAACAGTTCCTGCTGATGGCGGATCACGCAGGCGGCCGCCCCGGGGGGCGCCTCGGCGGCGAACAGGGAAGATGACAGGGAGCCGAGCAGCAGAAGCAGTAAAAGAGCGGGTCTGAGCATGATGGCGCGACTAAGGGAATAGATGGGGACAAGGGTCACAGAAATCAGATACTTGGGCAATGACTTCCGGTGGATGGCCGGCGCCGGCAGGGGGCGTCTCGGCCCAATCTGGGGCGCAAGGATTGCCGTCGGCGCGGGCAGTCCCTAGTATTGGCGGCTATTGTTCTTCTCATTCAACACATCTTGGGGCCTTTCATGCGACAGTTCGGTTTCTTCCTGGGGATTGCCATCGGCGTCATCCTGATACTGTTTGGCAGCATCGTCATCTTCCAGGCCTTGCCTGCCGCACTGGACGTGCTGGAGATGCCGAGCCGCATTCCGTTCGTGCGCGAGGTCTACACCTGGCTGATGACCAGTGCCAATGGCCTCACCAGCCAGCTGGAGCAGAACTTCCTGGAAGCCTTCCAGACGGTGCTCAAGTTGATCCTGCTCATCACCTTCATGTGGGTCTGTGTCAAGCTGGTCAACATGGGGGTGCTGATCATCCGGGCCGGGGTCGACCTCATTCGCACCGCCATCGAGCACAGCGAAGACAAGGTGGCCAAGCCCACCGAGCAGGACCGCCACCTGTAAGGCTCCCCTGCCCATTCGCAGATAAACGACAGGCCATCCTAGGATGGCCTGTTTGCATGGTGAACGGGTTCGCCCTCTTAGTTGAGCAGCTTCTCCAGCTCGGCTTCGGCATCCGCCCTGGCCTGATCGCTCTGCTTCATCCCCTGGGTTTCCACCTTGTCGGCCTGCGCCTGTACAGTGCCGGTCGCTCCGCTTACCACCTTGCTCAGCTGTTGCTGTGTCTTGGCTGCGGCGCTGACGGCCTTGCCCGCCTGTTGCTGCGCGCTGGTTGCGGCCTGCTTGGCGGTGTCGCTGACGGCTTTGCTCGCCTGTTGCTGCGCGCTGGTTGCGGCCTGCTTGGCGGTGTCGCTGACGGCTTTGCTCGCCTGTTGCTGCGCGCTGGCTGCGGCCTGCTTGGCGGTGTCGCTGACGGCTTTGCCCGCCTGTTGCTGCGCACTGGCTGCCGCCTGCTTGGCGGTGTCGCTGACCGCCTGCTGGGCGGAGTGGCTCACGGCCTGGTTGGCTTGCCGCAGAAGATCGGTGGCATCGCTCACCTTCTGGGTGGCTGAGTCACTCACGGCCTTGCTCGCTTGCTGCGGCGCCTTGGTGGTGACGCTGCCGACCGCCTGTTTGGCCGAGTCGCTCACCGCTTTGGCCGCCTGCTGCTGCGCCTGGGTGGTGACGCTGCCGACCGTCTGGGTGGCCGAGTCGCTCACCGCTTTGCTGGCCTGTTGCTGCGCCTTGGTGGTGACGTTGCCGACAGCCTGGGTGGCTGAATCGCTCACCGCCTTGCTCGCCTGCTGCTGCGCCTGGGCAGTGGCACTGCCGATCACCTGGCTGGTGGAGTCGGCCAGGGCCTGGGTCGCGCTCTGTTGCAGGTTGCCCATCACATTGCCAAGCAGGGAACCGCTGGTTCCCGTCATCACCTTGCCGGCGTCGGTGAGGGCGGTGGCGGTCGGGTTGCCGGCCTGCCACTCCTGCATGGCGCTCGGCCAGGCCGGGGTCGCCGCCGTCAGATTCTCGCCGAAGACCTGGGTCGCGCCGTCTCCTTTCTGCAACATGACGGAGAGCTGGTTGGTGTCGGCGTTCCACACCATGCCGGCCTGTTTGGCCACATCCGGCACAGGGGCGTAGCGGGAGACCACATAAAACAGCGGCCCCTCCTGCTGCAACTCGTTGGCCGTCTTGAGCAGCTGCATGGTGCTGTCGTAGTTGGGCCCCAGCATGGCGGTCATCCTGTCCTTGATCAGCGGCTGCTCGAACAGGTTGGCCTCGTTCGGATCGAAACCGACCAGGGGTTTGAGCAGGGCCCACATCAACTGGCTGGTGGGGCTCATCATCAGCAAGGGGGCCACGCAGGCGGACAACATCAGACTCAGGCAGGCGGCCTTGAGCAACGGCATGATACGCATCGACAACATATCCAAGTAATTATTTGATTAATAAGGTTATATACTGTCTTTTCCCGACAGCATGACCCGAACTGGCCCGGCTCCTCACACATGGGGAGCGGCGGGCGCTGGCAGGCTATCATATTGCTTCCGGAATGCCAGATGAGCCGACACTTATTGGTCAAGTCGGCGACGCTGGTGGTCGCTTTAGGGGATCACTCTCTCGTTGTCACAAGTGTCACTCATGATCCGAACCGCGTTTTGTCTGTTTGCCCTCGGCGGCCTGCTCCCCGTCCAGGCGGCCCCGGCGTCGAACACCCTCAGCCACTCGGTGGGCACGGATCTGGTGTTGCCCCTGGGCTCACTGCCCGAGCGGGTCTGCTGGTATCAGGATCAGAAATATTCCCTCGGATCTCGCATCCAGCAGGGGGATCTCTGGCTGGAGTGCGGCCCGCAGAACGAGCAGGAGAGCAACGGGCCCCTGGCCTGGCGCGAACCCGCCATCTACGAGCCCGTCGACGAAGGGACGGCCAACAGGGAGACGATCAGGGTGGGTCAGTGAGCCTTTTCTTGATCCAGCTACAGACACGGCCGTGATCCCTGTCGCATAATGCAGCTCCTTTCTTCTCTTGGCTGGAACCTAAGAAATGGCTCGTCGCTCTTCCAATGCACAACGTCGTCGCAGTAGCTGGTGGTACAAACGCTTGTTGGCAAGGGAGCGGGAAGAGCGCGAAGCGCGTTCCGTTCGGGATTGATACTGCATTGAAAAACGGAGCCTCGAGCTCCGTTTCTTATTCATCACCACGAGTGAATAATGATGTCGCTCTTCCAATGCACAAGGTCGTTGCCCTAGTGAGTTGGTGATACAAACGCTTGTTGGCAAGGGAGCGGGAAGGGCGCGAGGGCGCTGCGTCCGGGATTGATACTGCATTGAAAAACGGAGCCTCGAGCTCCGTTTCCTATTCATTACCACTGGTTCATTACCACAGGCAGGTTTATTACCGCAGGTGGATAATGGTGTCGCTCTGCCAATGCACAGCTTGGTTGCCGTAACGGGCGGTACAAACGCTTGTTGGCAAGGGAGCGGGAAGAGCGCGAGGGCGCTGCGTCCGGGATTGATACCGCATTGAAAAACGGAGCCTCGGGCTCCGTTATGCATTTATCACCGTCAGCATCATGACAACGGGGGCCATCAGGCCCCCGTTTTGCTTTTTCAGATCGGCGGCTTAGCGCTGCAAGGCGGCCAGTGCCAGTTCGACCCGTTTGGCATACTCGGGGTCGGCCTGCTCGAAGTGCTTGAGCTGGGCCGCGACTATGGCGTCATCCTCCACATGGATGAGGGAGCGCGCCAGGTTGGCGGCGAGGCGAGCACGTTGCCCCTCGTCCATGATGCGGAACAGATCCCCCGGCTGGCTGTAGTAGTCGCTGTCATGGTCGCGAAAATCGTAGTGCAGGGCGGCCCCTTCCAGACTCAGGGCCGGTTCGTGCTGCTCGCTCGGCTGCTGGGTGCCGAAGCGGTTCGGCTGATAGTTGGGGCTGGCGCCACCGTTGCTGTCCCCCCGCATGGCACCGTCACGATGGGCGCCGTGGTGGAAGGGGCAGCGCGGGGCGTTGACCGGCAGCAGGCCGTGGTTGACGCCGAGGCGATAGCGCTGGGTGTCACCGTAGGAGAAGAGTCGCCCTTGCAGCATGCGATCCGGCGAGAAGCCGATACCGGGCACCAGGTTGGCCGGGGTGAAGGCCGCCTGCTCCACGTGGGCGAAGTAGTTGTCCGGGTTCTGGTTGAGCTCAAGCACGCCGACCGGGATCAGCGGATAGTCGCTGTGCGGCCACACCTTGGTGAGGTCGAACGGGTGGATTTTGTAGGTCTGGGCCTCGGCCTCCGGCATCACCTGCACATAGACCTTCCAGCGCGGGAAGTTGCCTTGCTCGATGGCGTTGAAAAGGTCTGCCTGGCTGGTCTCCCTATCCTGACCGACGGCATTGGCCGCCTCTTCATCTGTGTAGAAGCTGTGGCCCTGCTCTGTCTTGAAGTGGAACTTGACCCAGAAGCGCTCATCGGCCGAGTTGATAAAGCTGAAGGTGTGGCTGCCGTAGCCGTTCATCTCCCGCAGGCTCCTGGGGATGCCGCGATCGCTGAACAAGATGGTGACCTGATGCAGGGATTCCGGGTGGCGTGACCAGAAGTCCCAGGCGGCGGTGGCGCTGCGCAGGTTGGTGCGCGGATCCCGCTTCTGGGTGTGGATGAAGTCGGGGAATTTCAGGGGATCGCGGATGAAGAAGACCGGGGTGTTGTTGCCCACCAGATCCCAATTGCCCTGCTCGGTATAGAACTTGAGGGCGAAGCCGCGCACGTCCCGCTCGGCATCGGCGGCGCCCTTCTCACCGGCCACGGTGGAGAAGCGCAGGAAGACAGGGGTCTGCTTGCCGACTGTGTTGAACAGGTCGGCCTTGCTGAACTGGCTGATGTCGTGGGTCAGGGTAAAGGTGCCGTAGGCGCCGGAGCCTTTAGCGTGAACCACTCGCTCGGGAATACGCTCGCGGTCGAAGTGGGCGAGTTTCTCCATCAACCAGATGTCTTGCATCAGCACCGGGCCGCGGGGGCCGGCGGTGAGGCTGTTGTTGTTGTCGACGACGGGGGCACCGTTGGCGCTGTGCAGGGTCTTGTCAGTCATGGGGCATCTCCTTGTGATGATGGAGGCACGATACGGCAAGGGGCGCGAGCGGGGCCAATCGGTCAGCTCTAAGTGTTTGATAGGTGGCCCTAATGGAGTTGGCTACGGACACAAAGGGCGCTATTTTGGACGGACGTTCACGCATCAGGGAGGAGAGGGGATGATTGATATCAGGATTCGTCAGGCGGAGGCCGGGGATGCCCAGGGGTTGCGGGATCTCTATGCCATGCCAAAGGCTCAGGCAGGCACCCTGCAGATGCCCTATCCGACCCTGGCCATGTGGCAGAAACGGTTGGCCGAGCGTAGCGGCTACGGCCTGGTGGCCATAGTGGATGAGCTGCTGGTCGGCGATCTGGGGCTCTGGCTCGAGCCGAATCCACGTCGTCGCCATGTGGCTGGCATCGGCATGGGGGTCCGGGATGACTGGGCCGGCCGCGGGGTGGGCTCGGCCCTGCTGGGGGCGGCGGTGGATCTGGCGGACAACTGGCTCAACCTGCAGCGGCTCGAACTGACGGTCTACAGCGACAACGCGGCCGCTATCGCGCTCTACCGCAAGTTCGGCTTCGAGCAGGAAGGTTGCTCACCCGCCTATGGGTTTCGTGAAGGGCGCTTCGTCGATGCCCTGCATATGGGGCGGGTCCGTCTGTCATGATCGACTATCGCGAGCGCCTGACTCCCGTGCTGCGGGCGCTGGAGCAGGAGCCGGATCTCTCCATCGAGGAGCTGGCGAGCCGCGCCTGCCTCTCCCTTTACCACTTCCATCGGGTGTTCACCGCCGTGGTGGGGGAGGCGCCGGGGGAGATGTGCCGGCGGCTGCGGATGCAGCGGGCGGCCTGGCAGCTCTGCTACACGGATGCCAGCGTCACCGCCATCGCCCTGGGGGCGGGGCTCGCCAGCTCCCAGGCCTTTGCCAAGGCGTTTCGCCGTCACTATGGCTGCACCCCGGGGGAGTTTCGCCGTGACAAGGGCAAGAATGGACACCATGAGCGCAAGGATGGACACGCATGGGATGCCCCCCTCCCTTATGCTGAAGGCCACTCATCAGCAAGGAGCAACACCATGAAAACCGTCGAGATGGATGCCCGCACCCTGGCCTATATCCGGGTCACAGGCCCCTATGGTGAAGGCTATGACGCCGTCTGCAACCGCCTGCACCAGTGGGCCGCGCCCCGCGCTCTGGAAGGGGGGGAGTGGATCTTCATCTACCATGACAACCCGCAAGTGACACCGCCGGCCCAGTGTCGCACCGACATAGGTGTCACTGTGCCGGTGGGGACCCAGGGGACGGGGGAGGTGGAAACCCAGCTTATCCCTGCCGGGCGCTACGCCCAGTCCCGCTACCTCATCACGGATCGCAATCAGTACGGGCCGCGCTGGCAGGAGCACATAGGCGACATAGTGTCCGCCGGGCTGGAGTTTGGCAGCGGCCCCTGTTTCGAGCTCTATCACAGCGTGAGCAATGATCCCCTGCAGGACGATGTCAGCTTCTGCTCCAGCGTGCGTTAGGCATGTGGCCACAAGTGACAATAAAACGAGGCGCCCAAAGGCGCCTCGTTTTATTGGGGGTGGGTGGCCCCATCCCGGCGGCACCCTCTTCCCCGCGCAGCATACTGCCCGTATCAGGGCTTGCTGGGCACCTTGTCCCGGCGGGACTTCCACCACCATCTCAGGCGGATCTGGGAGATCAGCATGCCCGCCAGCATCAGGGCGCAGCCGACCAAGGTGCGCTCGTTCAGGGCTGGCTGGGCACCTTGTCACGACGGGATTTCCACCACCATCTCAGGCGGATCTGGGAAATCAGCATGCCAGCCAGCATCAGGGCACAACCCACTATGGCCCGCTCGTCCAGATGCTCCCCCAGCAGCAGCACACCGCCGATGGCGGCGAATACTGTCTCCAGGCTCAAGATGATGGCGGCGTGGGCCGGATGGGCACCGCGCTGACCGACCACCTGCAGGGTGTAGCCGATGCCGACCGAGACCAGCCCCGCGTAGAGCAGGGCCTGCCAGCCCGCCACGGCACCGCCGAGGGTCGGGGTTTCGATGACAAAGGCAGTGCCAAGACTGAGCAGGCCGCACACCACGAACTGCACACCCGCCAGGCGTATGGGGGCGACCCGGTTCGAGTAGTGATCCAGCACCAGCAGGTGAATGGCCCAGAACAGGGCGCCGATCACCTGCAGCAGATCACCGTAGCCTATGGTGAACTCCTCGGTCACGCTGAGGTAGTAGAGCCCGGCCATGGCGATGAGGGCACCAATCCAGGTGTTGGCCCCTGTCTTGTGGCGCAGGGCCAGGCCGATGACGGGCACCAGTATGATGTAGAGACCCGTGATGAAGCCCGCCTTGGCGGCCGTGGTGTAGAGCAGCCCCACCTGTTGCAGGGAGGCGGCGCTGAACAGCACGCCCCCGGCGATCAGGCCCCCGACCAGCAGCAGGCGGCGATCGCCTGCGGGTGACCCGGTTTGCGGCCTGGGCTGGCGCGACTTGAGCCACCACAGCAGCGGCAGCAGGGAGGCGGCACCGAGCAGGAAGCGCAGGCCGTTGAAGGTGAAGGGCCCCATGTGATCCATCCCCAGGCGTTGGGCGACGAAGCCCAACCCCCAGATGGCGGCGGCCATCAATAACATCATGTTTGAACGCATACGGATTCATCCCTGAGAGAGCAGTGACAGGGGCACTCGGGCCCCTGTCAGTACGATACCCGTCTGCGGGGGGGGTTGTCGCCGGTGATTTGCAATCAGATGGGGGCCAGCCCGGGGACGCTATCCGCCGCTTGCCAGCCTGGCGAGCAGGGGCAGCAGGGCGAGCATCAGCAGGTTGCCCCTGAGGATCCAGATCACCCAGAACTGCTGCTGGATGGAGACTATGGGGGCGCGTCCCTGACGCAGGGAGCGGCGCCAGTGATGGAACAGCCGGCTGGGGTAGCCGAAGCTGAGGGCCATGGCGAAGAACAGCAGCAGCTTGGTGCGATAGCCGGGATTGGCCAGCAGGGCCGCCGGTTGCAGCGGGTGGGCGAGCACCATGAGCACGCCTGTGATGAAGATGAGCAGCAGCGCCAGCGCCGCCAGGCTGTCCGCCAGCAGCAGCTTGCGTACCTGTTCGATGGACATGCCGCGCCTGAACAGAAAGTACTCCGAGGTGATGGCGCCGGTCAGGGTGATCACGGCGCAATAATGGAGCGCTGTCAGCAGTTCCGGGTTCAACATCCGAGCCAGTTCCTTCTCGTTGGCCACATGGCAAGCTTCCCTTTGGACGCCATAGAGCGGGGCTGATATTCTGACACTACACGACGTCGGGGGATAGCAGGAGTCAGGGTTGGATAAGCGAGCAGTCTCCAAAAAGACCTGGTCCCTGGTTGCCCGGATGCGTCTGGGCCTGTTGCTGTTGTTCATCCCGGTGCTGATGCTGGGGGGTATCTACTACCTGCACATGGAGCGCAGCCTGCAACAAGAGTTGCAACAGCGCCTGCTCGCCACCAACCACCAGTTGCGTCACGTCTTCATCGAACCCTATCTGCACGAAATGGAACGCCAGTTCACCCTCATCTACGACCAGGTGAAGGTGGACGACATCAGCGGTCCCCGACTGAACAATGCCGAGTCCTACCTCAAGGAGTGGCGCCTCTACAAGGGGGTCATGGCAGACCTCATCTACATCTATGTCGGCACCGCCGAGCGCCAGATGCTGATCTACCCCGAGTGGCAGGCGGATGCGGGCTTCGATCCCAGGACGCGCCCCTGGTATCAGCTGGCCAGCCAGCATCTGGGCAAGATGGTCTGGACCGAGCCCTATTACGACTACACCAACGGCAACCTGGTCATCGCGCTCGCGCGGGCCATCACCGACAAGGAGGGCAAGGTGCGTGGGGTGTTCGCGGTGGATGCCGTGCTGGCCCCCTTCTCCGCCCAGCTGAACCGGCACCTGGATGACGGCTACCAGATGATCGTCAATCAGTCCGGCAAGGTGCTGGCCCACCCTGACCCGTCCCAACTGCTCAAGCCCATGGCCCACCCGAGCTGGCTCTCCCGCTTCAGCCAGGAGGATGGCATCTTCCTGGATCAGGATTCCCGGCAGTTTGTGGCCTACAGCCGCCTGCCCGAGCGCAACTGGGTGCTGATCAGCGTGCTGCCGGCGTCGAGCATCCAGGCCGTGGTGGCGCGGGCCTCCCTCAACGTGCTCGGGGTTGTGGTGCTGGCCAGCGTGCTCTATGCGCTGCTGGCCCTGGTCTGGTCCCGTTACTTCAGGCGGATGCTGGACGAGATCTCCACCATGATCCGCGCCAGCAGGATGCCGCCCGATGGGGTACC
This sequence comes from Aeromonas sp. Marseille-Q5825, assembly GCF_946892685.1. NCBI lineage: Bacteria > Pseudomonadati > Pseudomonadota > Gammaproteobacteria > Aeromonadales > Aeromonadaceae > Aeromonas > Aeromonas sp. Marseille-Q5825. Next base: position 83,796 of record NZ_CAMPOU010000005.1, on the reverse strand, counting down.
CCAGGGGGGAATGCACGAACTCAGGCATGTCTATGCCGAGCTGGCGGAGGTGAGCAAGGATTACCACGAGGCGCGCCAGCACGCTAACCTGGACAAGTTGACCGGCCTCTACAACCGCCGCTTCTTCGACGAACGCCTGAACCGGCTGCTGCTGGAGCAGCACGCCTTCTGTCTGGCCATGATCGATCTGGATGGCTTCAAGCTGGTCAACGACAACTATGGTCACCAGACCGGGGATGTGGTGCTCAAGCGGGTGGCCAAGCTGGGCAACCAGCTGCTGGAGGATCACGGCTGGGTCTGCCGCTACGGGGGCGAGGAGCTGGTGGTGTTGCTGGCCAACCCTGACATCCACTTCTGCCAGATGCTGCTGGAGCAGTACAGGATAGGGGTCGCGTCCCTGGACTGGCGTGAACCCGGTCTCGGGATCACCTTCAGCGGCGGTCTGGTGGCGAGCGTCCCCGGTCTGGATGCCAAGGGGTTGCTCGACATCGTCGATGCCGAGGTGTATCGCGCCAAGCGGGATGGCAAGAACCGCATCTATCTGGGGGGAGTCGCCCCCTTGGCGCAGCACGAGGTGCCGCCGGCAGACGATGGGGTGCTGAGCAAAGAAGAGGCCTGAGGGCCTCTTCTTCATTCAGCGGCTCAAGGGAGCAACTGCCACTCCCACAGGGGCCAACCCAGCTCCGAGGCGCACTGGCGCAGGGCGGGGGCCGGATTGACCCCGTGGGGATGAGTCACAGCCCGCAGCATGGGCAGATCGTTGTGGGAGTCGCTGTAGCCAAAGCTCCCCTGCCAGAGGTTGTCCCGTCCGGCAAAGAGCTGGTTGATACGGGTCACCTTGCCTTCGCGAAAACTCAGGGTGCCGCGGGTCTGGCCGGTCAACATCCCCTCTTCCTCGTCGAGCAGTATGGCGACGCAGTGATCCATCCCCAGCATCTTTGCCATGGGGGCCACCAGATGCTCGCCGGAGGCGGAGATCAGCACCAGCTCGTCGCCCCGCTCCCTATGCCACTCGATGCGCGCCAACCCCTCGGGGTAGAGGCGCTCGCGCAGCACCTGCTCGGCAAAGTGGTGGCACTGCTGGTTGAGCCATTGGCGCGACTTGCCCGCCAGGGGCTGCAGGGTGAAGGCCATGTACTGATGCATGTCCATCTTGCCCTGATGGTAGAGAGACATCATCCCCTGCTCCTCGGCCACCATGCCCGCCGGGGCCAGCTCCTCGGCCACCATGTACTCCAGCCAGAGGCTGGCGGAATCCCCGGCAATCAGGGTCTCGTCCAGATCAAACAGTGCCAGTGCCATGAGGGCTCCTTGCGGTAACAACGAAAATGAAACGAGGCGTCATGCTACCTCACAGAGCTGATCCCGGGCCACCGCCAGGGTCACGGCGCTCCCCACAGCCAGCAGATCGCCGGCAGAGCGGTTGAGGCAATCCACCGTCAAGAGCCCCGCCTCGCACTCCACCTGATAGCGGATGACGTTGCCGAGCAGCTGCTGCTGGCGAACGATACCGGGCAGACTGGGCTCGCTGCTGGTCGCCCCGGCGGGCAGCAGGGTGATGGACTCCGGCCGCAGCGCCAGCTTGCCCTGAAAACGGGGGCCGAACAGCGACTTGCCCTGCTCTGCGCCGAGCAGGTTGTAGTTGCCGATAAAGCCCGCCACAAACTCGCTGGCGGGGCGGGTGTAGATCTGCTCCGGCGTGCCGCTCTGCACTATGGCTCCCTTGTTCATCAGGAAGATCCGATCCGACAGGGTGAGCGCCTCCTCCTGATCGTGGGTCACGAAGATGGTAGTGAGTTCGAGGCGCTGCTGGATCTCGCGGATCTGCTGGCGCAGGCTGCGGCGGATGCGGGCATCCAGCGCCGAGAGCGGCTCGTCCAGCAGCAGGATCCTTGGCCGTACCACCAGGGCGCGCGCCAGTGCCACCCGCTGGCGCTGACCGCCGGAGAGCTCCCCCGGATAGCGGCGCTCGAAGCCGGTCAGCTCCACCAGCGCCAGCGCCTCCTGCACGCTGGCCGCCAGCTCACGCCCCGGCTGGGGCTTCATCTTGAGGCCGAAGGCGACGTTGTCCCACACCGTCATGTTGGGGAAGAGCGCATAGCTCTGGAACACCATGCCGATGCCCCGCTTCTGGGGCGCCTGCCAGGTGATGTCCTCACCGGCCACCCGCACCTGCCCGCCATCCACAGGGGTAAGCCCGGCCAATGCCCGCAGCAGGGTGGACTTGCCGCAGCCGGAGGGGCCAAGCAGGGTCACCAGCTCCCCCTTGCGGATGCCGAATTCTATCCCCTCGAACACAGGAGTGTCGCCGTAGGATTTGTGCAACTGATTGACTTCTAAATGAAACATCTTGGATCACCGATGAAATCTGTTGGCCGCCCAGGTGAGCAGCAGAGTCAGCAGGAAGTAGCTCATCACCAGCGCACTGGTGAAGTGGCCCGAGGTGGCGCGCATGTTGTAGAGGTAGACCTGCAGGGTCTCGTAACGGGTGCCCACCAGCATGTTGGCAAACACGAACTCGCCGAGCAGGAAGGAGAGTGAGAGAAACAGCGCTGCCAGCAGCCCCTTGCGCAGGCAGGGGATCACCACCAGCAGGAAGGCGCGGCGGCTGCTTGCCCCCAGCAGGTGGGCGGCATCCATCAGATCCCTGAGCGGCACCCCCTGCAGGCTGTTGGCCAGTGCCCTGTACATGAAGGGCAACACCACTGTGAACCAGGTGCCGATCAGGATCCACGGCGTGCCGATAATCGGCAGCGGGCCGTCGGCGTAGATCTGCAGCAGCCCCACCGAGGAGACCACAGGCGGCACCGCGAAGGGGAGCAGGATCAGCAGGTTCATCCAGGGATCCAGCTTGGGGAAGTAGTAGGCCACCACCAGCACGGTGGGTACCAGCACCAGGGTGCCCAGCAGCAGGGTGGCGAAGCAGACCAAGAGGCTTCGGCCAAAGGCCGCGAGAAAGCGCGGATCCCCCCACAGCTTGAGATACCAGTCGAGGGTGAAGCCATCCGGCAGCAGAGTCGCCCCCCAGCGGGTGGATATGGAGTAGAGAAAGGTAGCCAGCAGCGGCAGCAGCAGGGTGGCGACCAGCCCACCCAACACCCACTTGGGCCAGCGCGGCGTCAAATCATGCATGGGATTGCCCCCTGTTCACATAGCTCTTTTTCAGCAGCCACTGGTTGGCGGCCGTCACCACCCCCAGCAGCACCATCAGGATCACCGCCAGCGCCGCCGCCATATTGGGCTCGAGGAAGATGTCGCCGGAGACCAGACTGGCCACCCGTATGGTCACCAGGTTGAAGTTGCCTGTGGTGAGGGCATAGGCGGAGGCATAGGCCCCCACAGCGTTGGCAAACAGGATGATCAGGGTGCCGAGCAGCGCAGGCGTCAGCACCGGCAGCGCCACATGCCACACATACTGGCCCTTGCTGGCGCCGAGCAGCGCGGCCGCCTGCGGCCACTCATCCTGCAGGGCATCGAAGGCCGGGTAGAGCAGCAGCAGAGCGAGGGGGATCTGGAAATAGGTGTAGATGAGGATCAGGCCCGACCCCGAGTAGAGGTTGAAGCCGTCGATGAGACCCCAGGATTTCAGCAACAGGGTGACGGCACCGTTGATGCCGAGAATGATGATAAAGGCGAACGCCAGCGGCACCCCGCTGAAGTTGCCGGTCATGGTGACAAAGGCCAGCAGCAGCCGTTTGACCCGCTCACCGCTGTGGCGCAGCGCCGCCGCCCCGAGCGTGCCGATGGCGAGCCCCGCCAGACTGGCGACACCGGCGATGCGCAATGAGTTGGCGAAGGATTGCAGGTAGAAGGGGGAGCTCAAAATCTCCCGATAGTAGTCGAAGCCCCAGCCATCGGGGGTCTGGAAACTCCCCACCAGCACCCACACCATGGGGGCGAGCTGGAACAGTATCATCAAGAGGATAAAGGGCAGCAGCACCAGGGCGGGCAGCCAGTGGCGGCGCGCCTTGTGCTTGGTGGCCACGGGTTGATCCAGCAGGATCTCGGTGGTTGCAGGCATCATCAGTGCACCTCTCGCATAAAGGCCGCCTTGAGCAGCGGGGGAGCCACCGGCTTGTCGTGGGGAATGCCCAGCAGGTCGGCCATCAGGGCGCAGAGCTGGGCCTGGGCGATCACCACCCCATCCGGCCAGTGCTCGACGAAGGCATCGCCAAAGAGCCAGAGCGGCACGGCGCGCTCCTCGGCCAGGGTGCCACCGTGGCTGAGATCTGCGTTCATGCCGTGATCCGAGGTGATCACCACCTGATACCCCTCTGCCAGCCACAGGGGCAGCAGATCGGCCAGCAGGCTGTCCATGCGGCGCGCCTGGTTACGGTACTGGCGGGAATCGAGGCCAAACTTGTGGCCCGCATCGTCCACCCCCATGGGGTGGATCAGCAGAAAGTCGGGATCATGTTGGGTTCTGAGCCACTCCCCATCCATCAGCAGATGGCTGTCGGGGTAGTTGTCATCCCAGTAGAAGCAGCCGTGCTGGATCGGCAACTGCTCGTCATGGGTATAGCGATCCCGGGCCGCCAGCCAGGGGCTGCGGTTGTAGAGTTCGCTCACCCAGTAATAGGCCGCGGCTGCGGTGCCTTTGCCTGCCGCGCGGGCCAGATGGAAGATGGAGTCGTGTTGGCTGAGGCGCGTCACCCCGTTGTGGGTGATGCCGCTCGCCACCGGCGGCACGCCGGTCAGGATGCACTCGTAGAGGGGCCGGGAGAGGGAGGGCAGGGCAGAGCTCAGGGTCGTATGCAGACCTCGCCCCGCCTCCACCATGCCAAAAAGGTAGCCCATACAATGGGCTACCTCGGCTGCCAGACCATCCACAAGTACCACTATCACCTTGTGTTGCACTGGATCCCCTTACTGCATGTTGATCATGACGGTTTCTTGCCACTGGCGCGGCAGGGCCTTGGAGCTCTGCTCCCAGGCTGCATGATCCTGCACCGGCTTGGCATTGGCATACTGCTCGGCTGGCAGCAGCTTGGCCTTGACGTCATCCGGCAGGGTCACGTTGCTGCGGATCGGGCGGGCATAGCCACGGGCCAGGTTGATTTGACCGGCATCGGAGAGGATGTATTCACGGGCCAGCTTGGCGGCGTTGGGGTTCTTGGCCCACTTGTTGATGATGGTGGTGTAACCGGCGATGACGGAGCCGTCGCTCGGGATCACCACATCAAACTTCTTGGGGTCGATCTGGTCGCGGTAGTTCAGGGCGTTGAAGTCCCACAGCACACCCACTTCCACTTCGCCCTTCTCGATGTTGGCTATGGTCGGGTCGTTCAGTGACAGGCGACCCTGCTTGGCCAGCTGGCCGAACAGCTCCAATGCAGGCTTGAGGTTCTTCTCGCTGCCACCGGTGGCATAGGCTGCCGCCAGCACGCCGTTGTTGGCCTGGGAGGCGACACCCACGTCACCCAGGGTCACCTTGTAGTCGCCACCCAGCAGGGATTGCCAGCTGGTGGGGGCGGCCTTGACCAGATCCTTGTTGATCAGGAAGGCGATGGTGCCGGTATAGGCCAGCATCCAGTGACCGTCCGCATCCTTGGCCCAGTTGGGAATATCGGCCCAGGTGGAGGGTTTGTAGGGCTGGGTGACCCCCTGCTTGACCGCAACCGGGCCGAAGGCGCCGCCCACGTCGCCGATATCGGCGGTGGCATTGGCCTTCTCGGCGGCAAACTTGGCGATCTCCTGCGCCGAGCTCATGTCGGTATCCTGATGCTTGATGCCGTAGATGCTGCCCAGCTGCTGCCAGGTATCCTTCCAGTTGGCCCAGCTGTCGGGCATGCCGATGCTGTGGAGCTGGCCTTCGCCACGGGCGGCCTTTTCGAGATCCGCGATATTCTCGGCGGCAAACAGCGGTTGACTGATGGCCACCAGGGCCAGTGCACTTGCGATCACGCTTTTCATCATCCCATCCCTCTGGACTAGGTCAGTTAAGGTTCGAGAGGGATGCTAGAGGGGAAATATGACGGTGGCGGGGCGCTTTGATGGCGTTTTCGTGACAATCGGCCTGTCATGGCGCTGTCATCAGCAGCGGTTACAACTCGGGGCCGACAGCCGCTGGTCTACTCCAGGTGGCGCAAACCGGAATGACCGACAGGGACGTGACAGTGACAGAGCGATTGAGGGAACAGGGGCTGGCCGATGGCCGCAGCCCCTCCAAGTGCGAACAGATTTGCCAGACCCTGCGCCGCTATATCGGCAGCGGCCAGCTGGGGGCGGGGCAGCAGCTGCCCGCCGAACGGGCCCTGAGCGAGCGCTTCGCCACCACCCGCATCACCATCAAGGAGGCGCTCTCCAGCCTCGAAGCAGACGGCCTCATCTACCGGGCCGAGCGGCGCGGCTGGTTCGTGGCGCCGCCGCGCCTCACCTACGATCCCGCCATCCACACCCACTTTCACCAGTGGATAGGCGAGCAGCAGCGCACCGCCGAAACCCGGGTGCTGGCCCACGGCGGTCAGCTTGCCAGCAGCGAACTGTGCCACTGGATGGGGCTGGCGCCCTTCACCCCGCTTTATGAAATCCGTCGCCAGCGACTGATCGACGGCCGCCCCGTGCTCCACGTCAGTCACCATCTGCTGGCCAGCCGCTTCCCCGATATCGCCAGCGCGCCCCTGGCGAGCTCCCTCACCGAGCTCTATCAGCAGCGCTATGGCATAGGCCAGGGCGGGGCCAGCCTCGAGATCACCCCTTCGGCGGCCCGGGGAGAGGTAGCCCGCGCCCTCAATCTGGCGGAGGGGAGCGCCGTGCTCAGACTGGTGCGGGTCAACTACGACGAACGGGGCGGGCTGGTGGATTGCGATATCGAGCACTGGCGGCCGGATGCGATACGCATCTGCCTCGATACGAGGGTGCTGCAGCCGATTGTCGGCAAGCCGCAGCGAGTTCAGCTTGCTGATTAGGTAGCAGACAGCCAGCGTGGCGGATCCCGCAGGATCCGCCGGGATCAGTTGTCGATATTGGGGATAAGGTCGTCGAAGCTCTGGTAGCCGCAGTCCGCCAGTTGCAGCGACATTGTGTAGGTCTTGCTGCCCTCCCGCTGGCCTATGGCGGGGCGGTTTAGCTTGAGCTCCTGATGCCAGTACTCCTTCATGCGATCGATGAGGGCCATGGCTTCGCTCTCGTCCAGGTGGAGCTGGCAGAGCGCCATGTAGTTGTTGGACTTGTGCATGTTCTCCACCAGATAGTCCCCCAGCACCGACATGGCCTGGCGTGCCTGCTGGCGGGCGAAGCGGCTGTGCTGCTCGAAGCTGATGCGCTCGCTGATGAGGAAGTGGTAGCTGTTGTCGATACCGAGCTGCAAGATGCCCAGCTTCTCCAGCTTGCGCAGATAGAGGTAGCAGGAGGCATCGGTCAGGCCGTATTCCCGCTTGAGATCGATCAGTGTCTTGTCGCGCCAGAAGATGTTGGCGAGAAAGGCGTAGAGCCCCGGCTCCTTGTGAAATGCCTCGTCCTGCTCCTGGGTGAAGACGGCGCGGCGGCTCTGGGCGTCCTGGGTGCGATCCAGCAGCTCCTCGAACGAGAGCCCCACCAGATGGCAGATCTCCAGCAGGGTGTCGAACGGCAGGGAGGGCTTGTTCATCATCCGTTTCACGGTAGCGATGGAGACCCCCATGGCTTCCGCCAGGGTCTGATAGCGGATCCCCTTGTCGGTCAGGGTCTTCTTCAGGGTGTCGAGAATGTGATTGGCCAGGGTCTGGCTGTAGGTCATGCAACTATTCCTTTATCTGCATTTTTAGTCGTGCCAGAAAATGAGAGATTTGTCTGTATCGGGCTCAGTTTTTGACACCTAGAAAAACCAGAGGGGATACGTCCGGCGATAACGGCTGAAATGGCCTGACCAGTCATGGTGCAAGGTGGCAGAAAATGACACTCGATGGTGCATATCCTTCAACCTTTCAACATTTTGCTGGTGATGCATATTACATCGCACATAATCCAACACGAATCGGATTCAATACCTTCCTGGTTGAGAAAACGATTGTTTGCTTCCAATTTAAGGGTTTTTTTAACCGCAAGGTTTTATTCTTTCCTGGCATTGAGCGGAACTCGCAAGAGGTCCGCTTTTTTTCTTTTCTCCGAATTTGAGCCCGCCGTCAAGGAAGGGGCGCATTTTTTGGCACCTCCCGCGCCGCCCTCCCTAGGGGTTAATCCCCTTTGCAGGGGAACAGCTTGGGGATCTCCCGTACCAGCCAGCTCTTGGCCTTGCCCATGGTATCCCGGCGCCACGCCAGCACGACCTGCACCTGATGGCGATACTCGGGGCCGATCACCTTGAGGCGTCCCGCCTTGATGTCCTCTTCTATCCAGCTCAGGGGCATGGTGCCGACGCCAATGCCCGCCAGCAGGGCATCGCGCTTCTCTCCCATGGTGCTGACGGTCAGGCGCGGCTGCTTGTCCAGCAGGCGATAGGTGAGGGCGGGCTTGCGCCGTGCCGTGTCGGCGATGGCGATGGCGCGGTAGCGGCGCAAGGTCTCGTCCGCCAGGGGCTCGGGCTCCAGGTGCAGGGGGTGATCCGGGTGAGCGACATAGAGCATCACCTCCTCCTGCAAGGGTTGATGCTTGATGCCCGTCATCATGATGTCGGGGTTGAGGGAGGAGATGAGCAGATCCGCCCGGCCATCTTCCAGACACTCCCAACTGCCCGCCAGCACCTCGGCTCGCAGCCGCAGCCGGGTATCCGTCTGCTCGGCCAGCCGCTCCACCAGGGGGTAGAGCGCCTGCAGCGGCACCAGGGCATCCACGGCTATGGTGATGTCGGTCTCCCAGCCCCGGGCCAGGGCCCGGGTCTCTCCCACCAGGTGCTCGGCAGCCTCCAGCAGCAGACGACCCTGCTCCAGCAGCATGCGCCCGGCCGGGGTGAACTTGGTTCTGTGGCCGCTGCGATCAAACAGCATGGCGTCCAGCTCGTCTTCCAGCTTCTGCACCGTGTAGCTCAGCGCCGAGGGCACCTTGCCCAGCTCGTCGGCGGCCGCCGCGAAGCTGCCGCGGCGGTCTATGGCGTCCAGCACCCGGATCGCCTCCAGGGTCAGCGCCCGCTCCTTGTTCGATTCCTTGGCCATATCTAACCTTCAATTTTTTTGAACATGTTTGCCAGATTATCTCGCTAACAACTTAGGGCAAGTGACTTTAATATTCAATCAACGCTTAGGCAGGAAGGCCAAGCGGCCAAATAAAAGGTAGTTCCAGGCTGAGACATCACACAGAACGATGTCTGCTGTAGGTGAAAGAACAACACACTATTTGAATAACCTCTTGCATGGATGCATTGATTCGGGCCGAAACGGCCTTGGCAATGACATAAAAACCAAGAGAGTGAATGAACATGAAAAACGTAATCAAGATGCTGGCCGTTGCAGGCCTGATGACCGCAGGTTTCGCCCAGGCTGCCGTACCGGCCGACATCAACGCCGCCCCGGGCGTGCTGTTTGTGAACTGGAACGCGACCGCCGCCATGGCTGGCAAGGCCAACCCCATGCTGGAGGTGCGCGATGAGTCTGGCGATCTGCTGGCATCGGTTCACGCCAACCTGATGGGCACCCAGCAGGTCAAGATCCCGAGCCGCACCCAGGGCAACCTGACGGTCAGCCTGGGCAGCGAAAGCAGCAGCTACCGCATCCCGTTCGGTCTGGGTGACGGTCGCCAGCGTTAATCAACCGTTTACAGGTATTGGAGGAGCACACCATGATGAAATTGAGAGCCGCAGCTGAACGGGGTCATGCCAACTTCGGCTGGCTGGATGCACGCCACAGCTTCTCGTTCGGTCACTACTATGACCCGGACTGGATGGGGCACTCTGTCCTGCGGGTCATCAACCAGGATCTGGTGTCGCCGGGTGGCGGCTTCGCTACCCACCCTCATGCCAACATGGAGATCCTCACCTGCGTGCTGAGCGGCACCATAGAGCACAGGGACAGCCTCGGTCATGCCGAGCAGATACCGGCGGGGGATTTCCAGCTGATGAGCGCAGGGTCCGGCATCCGGCACAGCGAGTACAACCCCTCGCAGACCGAGCCCCTCTCCCTGTTGCAGATCTGGATAGAGCCGAATGAGGTCGGCACTACCCCGGGTTATCAGCAGAAGAAGATAGCCACCCAGCCCGGGCTGACGCTGGTCGCGTCACCGGATGGGGAGGCGGGATCCTTCAGGATCCGCCAGCAGGCCCGCATCTGGCGACTGCAGCTTGCCGAAGGGGAAACCCTCGAATGGGCATTGCAAGGGCGTCATGGTTACCTGCATATGATTTCAGGGGAGCTGACTGGCAACGGTCTGGCTGCCCGACCCGGCGACGGCCTGCTCAGTCGCGATGAGGCGTCCTGGACGCTCACCGCCTCAGAGGGGAGTGAAGCCCTGCTGTTTGATCTGCCCTGATAGATAAATCTCGGCGAAATGAATGAGTTAACAATTAGCACTTACACTGTTATTACCAAGATGGGTAATCAAAGGAATCTGACGATGGACAAGATGAAAGATGTGGCACTGCTGGCGGGTCGTATTTTGCTGGCGCTGATGTTCGTGATGGCAGGCTGGGGCAAGATCGGCGGTTATGCCGGTACCCAGGGTTACATGGAAGCCATGGGCGTGCCCGGGTTCATGCTGCCCCTGGTGATCCTGCTGGAGCTGGGTGGCGGTCTGGCCATAGTGCTGGGTCTCTTTACCCGCAGCCTCTCTGTGCTGCTGGCCGGTTTCACCCTGATGGCCGCCTTCATCTTCCACTATCAGCCTGCAGAACAGATGCAGATGCTGATGTTCATGAAGAACCTCTCGGTGGCCGGTGGTTTCCTGGCCCTGGCGGCAGCCGGTCCTGGTGCCTTCAGCCTGGATGCCCGCCTCGGCAAGTGCTGGTAATACCCTGATAGTTCAAGTTTTCCAACGCCTTTCGGCCGGTGCTGCAGCACCGGCTTTTTTATGCCCGCCAAGTGGCGAATGCCGGTACTGTGACGAGGCCAGCCTGGCGGTGGCAAGCGCCTTTTGCATCTTACCCCCCGATCCCCGACAATCCCATTTCGTGTGAAGTGACGGAAATGGCTCGCCTTTTCCGGCGCGCACCCCTCTTCATGAAATTGGCGGGAGTCGTCCATGTTTACCCTCTACCACTCCAATCAGCTGGATCTGCTCAAGGAGCTGCTGGTGAGCCGCATCCGGCAGGCGCCCCTCTCTCACCCCTTCGAGCACGAGCAGATCCTGGTGCAGAGTCCCGGCATGGCCCAGTGGCTCAAGCTGGAGCTGGCCAAGGCCTTCGGCATCGCCGCCAATATCGACTTCCCGCTGCCAGCCAGCTTCATCTGGGAGATGTTCACCCAGGTGCTGGCAGACGTGCCCCGCCAGAGCCCCTATAACAAGGGATCCATGAGCTGGCAGTTGATGACCATTCTGCCCGCCCTGCTGGACAGGCCCGCCTTCGCGCCGCTGGCCGCCTATCTGGGGGGGGATGACGAGGACCCTGCCCAGGATCCCGAGCAAGTAAGGCTGTGGCAGCTCTGCCAGAAGGTGGCGGATCTCTTTGACCAATATCTGGTCTATCGGCCGGACTGGATAGCCCGCTGGGAAGAGGGGGAGGGATTGGGGTTGGAACTGTCTGGGGTGAGCGGTCAGGATTGGCAGCCGGAGCTGTGGCGCGAGCTGGTGGCCCGCACCCTGGCCCTCGCGCCCAGCGGCTACCACAGAGCCAACCTCTACGAGGAATTTATCCACGAGCTGGCGCGCACCCGGGATCTGCCGGGCAAGCTGCCCCAGCGGGTCTTCGTGTTCGGCATCTCGGCGCTGCCACCCCGCTATGTGGAGGCCCTGCTGGCCCTCGGCAGTAGACCCGAGGTGGAGGTGCATCTATTCGTCACCAACCCCTGCCGCTACTACTGGGGGGATCTGCTGGACAGAAAAACCCTGGCGCGGCTCGAAACCAGGCTCAAGCCCGGTACCGATATCGAGACCTTGCAGGGCCCTGCCAACCCGCTACTCGCCTCCATGGGCAAGCTGGGGCGCGACTACCTGCATCAGCTGATGGAGCTGGAGGTGCCGCAAATCGAGGCCTTCGTCGACATCGACGAGGTGGATGAGCAGGGCCATGTCAGCCTGCTGCGCGCCATCCAGCAGGATGTGCTGGAGCTGGCAGAACGGGGCGCCGGTCAGTTCGATCTCGACAGCAGCCACCACAAGAGTCCCATCAGTCCGGCGGATGGATCCCTGCAGATCCACGCCTGCCACGGCCCTATGCGGGAACTTGAAGTGCTGCACGACCGGCTGCTGGCGCTGTTCGAGCAGGACCCGTCCCTCACTCCGAAAGATGTGGTGGTGATGATGCCGGACGTGAACAGCTACGGCCCCTACATTCAGGCGGTGTTTGGCGCCCGTGGCCAGATCCCCTTCGCTGTATCGGACAGAGCCGCCAGCCAGGAGAGCCCGCTGCTGCAAAGCTTCCTCGCTCTGCTGCACCTGCCAAACGCCCGCCTCGGTGCCGGCGAGCTGCTCGCCATTCTCGAGGTGCCCGCCGTGCTGCGCCGTTTCGAGCTGGATGACGACGAGTTCAACCAGCTGCGGGTCTGGGTGCAGGAGACCGGCATTCGCTGGGGGCTGGATGACAGTTACCCCACGCGTTTCGATCTGCCGCCCATGTCCGGCAACAGCTGGCTGTTCGGCCTGCGCCGCATGCTGCTCGGCTTTGCCATGGGGGATGGGGAGCCGGTGGCTGGCATCCTGCCCTGTGCCGATCATGGTGCAGGTCAGCAGGGCCCCTTGGCCAGCATCTTGCCCTACGCCGAGATCGAGGGTCAGCAGGGACTGGCGCTCGGCAAGCTCGCCTGGTTTGTCGACTCCCTGGCGGAATTTTTGCCCCGGCTGCAACAGGCGCAGCCGCTGGCAGAGTGGAACGCCTGCCTGCTGGCACTGCTGGAGCGCTTCTATCTGGCCGACGAGGATGAAGAGCGTCAGCTGCAGCTCATTCGCAGCCAGCTGGCCGACTGGCAGACCCAGCTCGGGGAGGCTCGCTTCGATCAGCCCATCACCGCCGACCTGTTGCAGGATTATCTCGGCAGCGTGCTGGGGGAGTCCCGCTCCAGCCAGCGCTTCCTCGCCGGTCAGGTCAACTTCTGCACCCTGATGCCGATGCGCTCCATCCCCTTCAGGCAGGTCTGCCTGCTCGGCATGAACGACGGCGTCTACCCGCGCACTTTGGCCCCCATGGGCTTCGATCTGATGGCGGTGGCATCGCGGCGCGGTGATCGCTCCCGCCGCGATGACGACCGCTACCTCTTCCTCGAGGCGCTGCTCAGCGCCCAGCAGGGGCTCTATATCAGCTATCAGGGCTTCAGCGCCCAGGACAACAGCGACAAGGTGCCCTCGGTGCTGCTGGCGGAGCTGATCGACTATGTGCGACAGGGCTTCGTGCTGGCGGGGGATGAGAGCCTCGACGATGAAACTTCCGGCAAGCGGCTGCTCGAACATCTGATAGTGCCGCACCCGCTCACCCCCTACAGCCGCAACTACTTCTACCCACAGGCGGGGTCCGGCCTCTTTACCTATGCCGCCGACTGGCTGCCCGCCCTCAATCCGGTGCGCGGCGCGGCGAATTTCCAGAGCGGCGAGCTGCCTTTACCTCCCGAATGGGGCAAGGAGCAGGGGCTGGAGCTGGCGGAGCTGCTGCGTTTCTATCGCCAGCCCACCAAGTATTTCCTCAACCGTCGCCTCAAGGTGTGGTTCGAGCTGAACGAAGCCAACATCGAAGACAGCGAGCCGTTCGAGCTGGACGGCCTGCAGCACTACCAGCTCAAGGCCTTGCTGCTCGATGCCCATCTGGCACAGGGGGATAGCTCAGTGCGTCGCGAGCGGTTGCAGCTCACCGGCCTGCTGCCCCAAGGCTGGTTCGGCAGCCTGCTGCTGGAGGATCTGGACGCCGAGATGGGCAAGCTGGCGGATCGGCTGCGCCCCTGGGTTGCGGCCAATGAGGCAGAAAAACGGGCGGTGGAGATCGATATCTCCCTGACCCAGGGCCAGCTGCAGGGGTGGATAGACACCCAGAAGGGGCGCTTGCTGGTGGTCAAACCCGGCAGCTTCAACGGCAAGGATCTGCTGCTGGGCTGGGTTCAGCACCTCTGCCTCTCATTGAGTTGCGCCCCTGGCGACACCCTGCTGTTCGATGCCAAGCAGAGTCTGCGGCTGCCAGTTCTTCCGGCCGAGGAGGCGCGCCCCAGGCTGGCGGCCCTGGTCTCCCTCTGGGCCCAGGGGATGAAGCGGCCGCTGCCGTTTTTCCCCAATACTGCCTGGGAGTGGTTCAGGGCGATCGAGAAGGATCCGGACAAACCGGAGGCGGCCGACAAGGCGGCCCTCACCCGCTTCAACGGGGGCTACATGGTGACGGGGGAGGGGCAAGACGTTTACGTCGCCCGCTGCTTCCCCGAGCTGGATGACGCCGTGCTGGGCCAGTTGCAGACCCTGGCCCGGGAACATCTGACCCCGCTGCTCAAGACCCTGGAGGAGCTGAAATAATGGCCAACCCGCTCAATACATTGCGTTTTCCCCTCCATGGTGAACGACTGATCGAAGCCTCCGCCGGCACCGGCAAGACCTACACCATAGCCGGCCTCTACCTGCGCTTGCTGCTGGGGCACGGCCCGCTGATCGAAGAGGGGGCCGATGTGGGTCAGTCCAGCGCCCACGAGCGGCCGCTCTCGGTGACCGAGATCCTGGTGGTGACCTTTACCGAGGCCGCCACCGCCGAGCTGCGCGGGCGGATCCGCGCCCGCATCCACGAGGCGCGGCTCGCCTTTATGCGGGGTGAGAGCAAGGATGACTTGCTGGCCCAGTTGCTGATCGAGGTGGAGGATCACGAGCTTGCGGCCCGTCGCCTGTTGGCCGCCGAGCGGCAGATGGACGAGGCGGCTGTCTTTACCATCCACGGCTTCTGCCAGCGGATGCTCAAGCAAAACGCCTTCGAGTCGGGCGCCCTGTTCGAGACAGAATTTTTGACCGACGACAGCCAGCTCAGGCTGCAGGCGGTGAGCGACTACTGGCGCGCCGAGTTCTATCCGGTGGATAAAACCCTGGCGAGTTCGGTGCGCGCGCTCTGGCCTAGCCCCGCCGCCCTGCTGCGGGAGATGAACGGCTGGCTCGACAATAGCGAGCTGGAGATACACCCGGCCTTGGGGGATGAGACCCTCGCCGCCCGCCATCAGGCGGCCATGAGTCGCATCGCTGCGGTGAAGAGCGAATGGCTGGCGCAAAGGGACGAGATCCGCCGCCAGACCGACGGCCAGATCAGCCGCTACACCGGCAAGAACTACGAAGGGTGGCTCGCCAAGATAGGTGATTGGGCACAGGACGAGGGGAGCGGTTACGCCATCCCCAAGGAGCTGGAGCGCTTCGGCCAACGCGTGCTGGAGGAGAACCTCAAGAAGGGGGGCGCGGTGCCGACCCTGCCGCTGTTTAGCCAGATCGACGAGCTGCTGGCGAGCCGCCCCGGTATTCGCGACCTTATCCTGCAACGGGCGGCCAGGGTGGTGCGCAGCCGGATGCAGGCGAGCAAGCGCCAGGCTCATCAGCTCTCCTTCGATGACCTGCTGAAAGACCTCGACGGGGCGCTCGGTTCCAGCTTGGGCGAGCGGCTCTGCGAGCGCATTCGCGCCACCTACCGGGTGGCGATGATCGATGAATTTCAGGATACAGACCCCCAGCAGTACCGCATCTTCCATCGCCTTTACGGCGGCCACCAGGACACGGCGCTGCTGATGATCGGTGACCCCAAGCAGGCCATCTACGGCTTTCGCGGCGCCGACATCTTTACCTACATCCAGGCGCGGCGAAATGTGAGTGCCCACTACACCCTGGGGCGCAACTGGCGCTCCAGCGGTGCGCTGGTGGGGGCGGTCAACGGCCTGTTCGAGCGGGCCAGGGATCCCTTTATCTACGAAGCGGACATCCCCTTCCTGCCGGTGGAGGCGCAGGGCAAGAGCAAGGCGCTGCTGCTGGGTGGCGTTACCGCACCCGTGCTCCACTGCTGGCAGCTGACCGGCCAGCCCACCTTCAATCGGGGGGATTACCAGAGCAAGATGGCCCGCGCCACCGCCGCCGAGATCCACCGCCTGCTGACCCTGGCCCGCGAGGGCAAGGCACAGATAGGTGACAAGGCGGTGAAGGCCGGGGATATCGCCGTGCTGGTGCGCACTGGCGCCGAGGGCAAGCTGGTGCAGCAGGAGCTGGCACGGCTCGCCATCGCCTCCGTCTACCTGTCGAATCGCGAGAGCGTGCTGGAGCAGGTGGAGGCGCGGGAGATTTTGCTGATCCTACACGCCTGCCAGAACCCGAGTGAAGAGCGGAGCCTGCGGGCGGCTCTGGCCACCGGGCTGTTCGATCTGGATGCCAAGGCGCTCGACGCGCTGGCCTCGGACGAGCGGGCCTGGGAGAGCGCGGTGCAGGAGTTTATGGAGTACCGCCAGATCTGGCATCGCCGTGGCGTGCTGGCCATGCTGCGGGCCCTGCTGCACAGGCGCAACCTCGCCTCCTCCCTGCTGGCGAGCCCCTATGGCGAGCGGCGGCTGACCAACTTCCTCCATCTCGGCGAGCTGCTGCAACAGATAAGCAGCGAGCTGGACGGGGAATATGCCCTGCTGCGCTGGCTGGGGGAGGCGGTGAGCCGCCCGGGCGGCCAGGATGCGGAGCAGGTACTGCGGCTCGAATCCGAGCGCAAGTTGGTGCAGATAGTCACCATCCACAAATCCAAGGGGCTGGAGTACCCCCTGGTGTTCCTGCCCTTCATCTGCAGCCACAGAACCGCCGAGACCCCGCTCTATCACGAGGCGGATGAGGCGGGCAATCGCACCATTCTCGATCTGACCGGTGCCGACCATTCGCTGGCCGAAGCGGACAAAGAGCGCCTCGCCGAAGATTTGCGTCTGCTCTACGTGGCACTGACCCGGGGCGTCTACGCCACCTGGCTGGGGCTGGCCCCGGTGCGCTCGGGCAACGGCAAGTCGGAGAAGACAGAGCTGCACCACACCGCCATCGGCTACCTGCTGCAAAAGGGGGAAGAGGGGGACGCCGAAACCTTGGCGACCGCCCTCACCGAGCTTGCCCAGGCGCTGCCCGGGGTGGTGGTCTATGAGCCCTCGCTCACCCGTCCGGCCCCACTGCCGCCAGAGGAAGAGCAGCTGGGCGAGCACCAGGTGCGCCACTTTACCGGTCGGCTGGAGCGGGACTGGTGGATCAGCTCCTACTCCGGGCTGGCTGCCCAGGGGAACGGCCACGGCAAGGGGGTCTTGGCGAACCCCGGCTTCGATGACGAGGTCGTCACCGAGGCGGCTGCCGCTGCGCAGGAAGAGGAGGCGCCCCAGCCCTCCATCTTCACCTTCCCGAAAGGGGCCCGCCCCGGCACCTTGCTGCACAGCCTGTTCGAGACCATCGACTTTCAGAGCGCCGCTGGTGAGCCGCTGGCACAGCATATCGCCACCCTGCTGGCGCAGGATGGCTTCGACGAGAATTGGGCGCCTGTGTTGCAACAGCAGGTGGAGGCGGTGCTCGATACCCCGCTGGATACCGGCTTTGACGAGCCGGTGCGGCTGAGGGACTTGAGCGCCGACCGCAAGCAGGTGGAGCTGGAGTTCTTCCTGCCCATGGGGCGGGTGACGGCACCGGCGCTGACCGCCCTCTGCCAGCAGCACGACCCCCTGTCCCGGGGCAACAAGCCGCTCGGCTTCGCCACAGTGCAGGGGATGCTCAAGGGCTTTATCGATCTGGTGTTCGAGTGGCAGGGGCGCTGGTATCTGCTCGACTACAAATCCAACCACCTCGGCATGAGCCCGACCGACTACAGCCGTCCGGCGCTGGAGCGGGCCATGTGTGATCATCGCTACGACCTGCAATACCAGCTCTATTCCCTGGCGCTGCATCGGCTGCTCTCGTTGCGGCTGCCGGGCTACGACTTTGACCAGCACTTTGGCGGGGTCTTCTATCTCTTCCTGCGCGGCATGCCGCAAGGGGGGGTATTCCATACCCGTCCGAGCCGTGAACTGGTGCTGGGGCTCGACAAGTTGTTTAGTAAAGGTGTGATGCCTGACGATCATCGTTTAGAAAAACCAAACAAGGCAGAGGCATGAGGGGCGAGATGAAGAGCGACGGTATGATCGAACGGCTGAAAGCCTTGGCGCTGGCGGGGCGTATCCGCCAGCTGGATCTGCAATTTGCCAAACTGGTGGCCGATCTGGGCGGCAGCCCCGAGCTGGTACTGGGGGCGGCGCTCGCCTGCTTCGAGCTGGGGCGCGGCCATGTCTGCCTGCCGCTGGAAATGCTCGCTGCCGGATCCCTGCGCCCCTTCGGGCTGGATCCCCAGCAGAGCCGGGATCTGCTGGGGGATCTGGCGGATCCTGCGAGCTGGCCCGCCCTCTTTGCGGCAAGTCCGCTGGTTGGCTCTGAACAGCATGAGGGGGAGGCCCCCCGCTGGCCGCTGCGGCTCTGGCACGGGCGCCTCTACCTCACCCGCTACCACGATTTTGAGCTGGGGGTGGCTCGCCATCTGCGCGCGTTAAGTGAACGCGCCGAATGGCCCGAGATAGCCCCGGCCCTGTCGCGCCTCTTTGCCCGCGACCACGGTCTGGTGTTCGGGGCGCTGCTCAAGGCCCGCCTCGCCCCCGACTTCTCGGCCCGCCACTTCGTCGAGAAGTATCTGGATCTGGTGTTCCCCAATGAAGTGGATTGGCCCGCCATAGAGGCGCTGCTGACCAGCGCCCAGGCGGCGAGCGATCTTGGCAAGCTGGATACCCTGGTGCCCGAGTCGCTCTGCTGCAATGGCCAGAAGCTGGCGGCAGCCACGGCGGCGGCGCGCCCCTTTGCAGTCATCTCAGGCGGCCCCGGCACCGGCAAGACCACCACTGTCGCCAAGCTCCTGGCCATCCTGGTGGAGACAGGCCTGCAAGCAGGCAAGGCCCCGGCGATCCGGCTGGTGGCCCCCACCGGCAAGGCGGCGGCGCGCCTCACCGAGAGTATAGGCTCCGCCCTGCAGGCGCTGGACTTGCCCCCGGAGTGGGCCCAGGCCATCCCCACAGAGGCGGGCACCCTGCACCGGCTGCTCGGGGTGATCCCGGGGCGCAGCCAGTTCCGCCACCACGCGGGCAACCCGCTGCACCTCGACTTGCTGGTGGTGGATGAGGCCTCCATGGTCGACCTGCCGATGATGGCGCGCCTGCTCGATGCGTTGCCGAGCCACGCCCGCCTGATCCTGCTCGGCGACAAGGATCAGCTCGCCTCGGTGGAGGCGGGGGCTGTGCTCGGGGATATCTGCAGTTTTATCGAACAGGGCATCAGCCCAGCGCAAGCGGATTGGCTCTCCCGCCAGACCGGCTACCACCTGCAGGGTTCGCCTGCCGGTGCACCGGTGCGCGACAGCCTCTGTTTGCTTTCCAAGAGCTGGCGCTTCGATCAGCATTCCGGCATAGGCCAGCTGGCGCGGGCCTGCAACGACGGCGATGCCGCCGCGGTGGAATCGGTCTGGAGTGCGGGATTCAAGGACATCAGCCTGCACCCCTGGGCGGGAGAGGCCTACGAGGCCCTGATTGCCCAGGGGGTGGCCGGCTACGGCAGCTATCTGAAGGCGGCCCGCGCCGGAGAAGAGGCGTCTGCCGTGTTCAAGGCGTTCAACGGCTTCCAGATCCTCTGCGCCCTGCGGGACGGCCCCTTCGGGGTGCTGGGGCTTAACGAGCGGCTCGAACTGGCCCTGTCTCGGGCCGGGCTGATTGCCCGGGATGGCGACTGGTATGCGGGCCGCCCCGTGATGGTGGTGCGCAACGACCACGGCATCGGCCTCTACAACGGCGATATGGGGCTCTGCCTGCCCGATGAAACCGGCCGCCTCAAGGTGTGGTTCGAGCAGCCGGACGGCAGCCTGCGCGCGCTCTTGCCAAGCCGCTTGCCGCCTCACGAGACGGTCTACGCCATGACCATCCACAAATCCCAGGGCTCCGAGTTTGCCCATACCGTGCTGGTGCTGCCCGACAGCCCCAGCCCATTGCTGACCCGCGAGCTGGTCTATACCGGCATCACTCGGGCCAAGGCGCGCCTCGATCTCTACGGCGATCGCGCCCTGCTGGCACAGGCGGTGCGGAAGAAGACCGAGCGTTATTCCGGATTGGCGGAGAGGTTGGGGGAGTGATGAATTGGGGGGCGGTAAAGAGATTGATCGCCGTTCAATTGCGCTTGAATAACTTAAGCTGCCATTAAATTAATTCATAGGATAAATATCATATATGAAGTATGAGAAGACCTTAAAATCTCTTTGTCAGACACCTAAACTAACTGAAGAACAGATTAAGTTGATTTTCAAAAAACGGGATTCGGTTGATGTGGAAGTAACAAAGAAAAATTTAGGTCGAGATGGGTTTGACATTCAAACTGATGAAGGCAGATGTTATGTAACAGAACGGCCAATATCAGATTTGAACAAGAAGTGGGGCAGGGTAACAGCGCTTCAGGAACGAATGCTTAACTTGTTAATACCAGTTCCACTTTTTATTGGAGAAGGCACAATTGTAAGAGATATAGGTCGCATTAATAAAACTGATGATCCATATAAATCAGCTAGTGAATGGCTGCATGAAAACTTCACGCCTGATGTTTATGCAGCATACTTCAATAAGTATTTCTCTGTAAGTGACTCATTAGCAGACTATAAGACAATAATATTTGAAGCCATCGAAGCCCATCATATGGGGTTGGACCACATAGCTATCATGTCTCTTTTCCCTGTTTTTGAAGCTGGGTTGAGGAATATTCAGGTCAGTATCCTCAATCAAGGGATAAATACTGTCAGTACAGCAGAGTTTGAAAAAGGTCTTAAAGAGTTAATAATGCAACGGGGTAGGAATTACATGTCGCCATATATCTGGCATCCAGGGAAAGGTTATAACAGCGAGGTAGAAATAGACTTTCTAACACATGTTAATCCCCAATGCGATGTAATAAATGCATTTAGAATATTCTTCTCATCAGTTTTATATAAGCCAAGTGGTTCAGATAGAACACTGAACGGTTTTAATAGACATTTGATTGTTCATCTTTTGAAAAATGACTTTCACGAACCATCAAATTTTCCAAGGATAATTTTGGCACTAACACATATCATGTTTATTGAAAGTCTTCAAAATGAAAAAGTGCCATTTTTCTGGCCTGGAATAGATCAGGTTGATATGGAGCTTGGGAGTTATTTACGTAAATTAACAGATGCCATTTTCATATCTCGAAGGAAATTACTGGGCTCACAAACTACATGTGCATATTGATTCGACAAATGACACATTTATTTCATCCCGAATGTTGGGCTTCGCAGGCTCAGCACCAACCTACCGATTGCGTAGGTTGTGGCTGAGCGTAGCGAAGCCCAACGTTTATTGCATCATCTCTTTTTTCCTTCCCCTCATCCCCGGCCCTTCTCCCGCAAGGGGAGAAGGGAGATTTGACTCCCTTTGAGTTGGTTTGCACCACAGGTTTATCGGATATTTGTAGGTTCGATTAGCGAAGCGTAATCGGACGATCGCGTAATCAAGCATCATGCAATCGAATATTGCATCATCGAAAATTCGTGCAATCCGCCACTCCCGAACTTTTCCCGATTGCCAACGCTATATCCTCGATGTCGGATGATCCCCTCTCCCTTTGGGAGAGGGCAGGGTGAGGGACGGGTAGGGTGCAATGAACGAAGTGAATTGCACCGCTGCTATTTATCTGTCAAAAGGTTTAATGCGCTTCGCTTTTTACACCCTACCTACACGCGACAGGATCTTATTGATTGCGACTCGAATTTAAAACCATCGATCTGGATCGGGATTACGAATACTGTTTGTTGGCGCGCAGGGATGCCTATTTTTGCAGCTTTCATACCCATAATGGCTTTGCCGACTTTATCTGCGGCTATCGGGAGCGGATCCATGAAAGGTTGGGGCAAGCGCAATGGCATTACATCCATGTCTGGGTGGGTGAACAACTGGTGGGTCAGCTGGAATTTCGCAGCTTTTCCGATGAGCCCGAGACCGGCTATGTGCAGCTTATCTATCTGTTTCCCGAGTATCGTGGCACCAGCTTGGCCGCCGAGTTGCAGGCGTATATCCGCCAGCAGTTGCTGGGGGCGGGCTGCAAATGGGCGTTGCTATCCGTTAGTCGTACCAATTTGCGGGCGCTGAACCATTACCGGCGTTCGGGCTGGACATTTTTGCGTTCCAATCCAAAACACGAAGAGACGGATTTTTATCGACTTGAACTGGCAAAATAAGCTCTGCTATTGGGTTTCGCTGGCTCAGCACCAACCTACCGATTGGGTGGGTTGTGGTTGAGCGAAGCGAAGCCCAACGTTTACTGCGTAATCTCTTTTTTCCGCCCCCTCATCCCCAGCCCTTTTCCTCCTTTTTTAATAAACGGGAGAGGGGAGCAATGCCGTTACCGCTGTCCGATTACGCTTCGCTAATCGAACTTACGAGAGGGCCAGGGTGAGGGGAGCATTCAGGCATTAGAGGGTCAATTCCAGCCGGTTGCCTTCGGGATCCAGGAAGGTGCTCTCGTAATAGCCGTCGCCGGTCCAGCGGGGGCCGTCCAGGTGTTTGACCTCGGCGCCCTTGAGCAGCTTGAGACGTGCCGTCATCTGGTCCACCGCCTCCGCGCTGCCGAGGGAGAAGGCAATATGAGCCAGCCCCTGCAGCGGGTATGGTTGTGGGGAGTGCGGGCCGAGATCTGCCGGAAACAGGTTGGGGCTGTGCATCAGCTCCAGACTGGCGCCCCCCTCGAAGCGCACGAAGTAGGACGAGAACTGTTTGGTCGGGTTGTGGTAGCGCTCATTGGCCTGCCCGCCAAACAGGGTGCAGTAGAATGCCTTGAGTGCCTCCAGATCCTGTGCCCAGATGGCGACGTGATGTATGTGCATGGCTTGTCTCCTGTGACTCTATGCCCTTGATGTTATGCTCTGGCCTAATCCTTCGACATGGCTGAGCCCGTCCTGATGATGTCTGAAACTGCCAACCCCGATCTCATCGATATCTCCCCCGACTGCCGCGAGCAGATCTGCTGTGACAGCCTGCTGCCCGCCCTTGTACAGGAGCGGGTCTGGCTGGCGGGCTATTCCCGCCTGCGCACCCGCTATCGCATCGAGCGCCGCCTGGGGGAGGTGCACTGCTTCCTGCTCACCCTGGGGGGCGAGGGAGAGGTGCGGCTGGAGGATGGCTTCGTGCGGCTGCCGGTGGGGGAGTGGGCCCTGATCCCGGCGGGGGAGCCGCTCTGCTATCGGTTGCCAGAGACGCAGTTACCGGAGACGGGACTAGCAGAGACGCAGTTGCCAGCGCCGGAGCAGCAACAGCCGACGGCAAAGGGCGGCTGGGATCTGGTGTGGCTGCTGCTGCACAAGGACTCCCCCTGGGATGCCTTCGCCAGTCGCCCTCGTCTGGGGTGCACCTCCCAGCAGGGAACCCTGCTGCGCACCTTGGAGAACCTCTATGCGGAGCAGGAGCGCCATCAGGACCCGCTGCTCAGCGCGCTGCTGGTGGAGCAGCTCGGTTTTTATCTGCGCCGCCTGCTGCAAAAGGGGGAGGGGCAGAGTCGCGGCGAGCGGCTGGCCCTGCGCCTCGAATTGATGCTCAAAGATTCCCTGGCCGAGTGCTGGGACATCAATCGCATGGCCGCCGCCCTGCACCTCTCGGAGCGCCAGCTCCATCGGCTCTGTCAGCAGCACTTCGCGCTGGCCCCCATGGCGCTGCTGCAACGGCTGCGCTTGCAGCGGGCGGCGCTCCTGCTGGCGAGCCGGGCCGACTCGGTGAAGCTGCTGGCCGCCCAGTGCGGCTTCAAGAACGAATACCACTTCTCCACCGCCTTCAAGCGCCAGCACGGGCTGGCCCCGAGCCACTATCGCCAACTGCATCACCCCGCCTTCAAGGGGCGCTGAGGGCACCCCAAAAAAGAGCGGGGCCCGAGGTGTCCCCCGGGCCCCGTAAGCAGCAGTCTGTGTCAGCTGCTGGATTTGATGCTGACGAACTCGGGATAGGCATCGACGCCGCACTCGTGGACATCCACGCCCAGCATCTCTTCCTCTTCGCTGACCCTCAGGCCCATGGTGGCCTTGAGCAGGCTCCAGACGATGAGGGAGACGGCAAAGACCCAGCCGAAGATGATGGCGGCCCCCAGCAACTGGGCGCCGAAGGTGGCGCTTGCGTTGGAGAAGGGCACCACCATCAGGCCGAACAGGCCGCAGACCCCGTGTACCGAGATGGCGCCGACCGGGTCATCTATTTTCAGGCGATCGAAAGCGACTATGGCGTAGACCACCAGGGCTCCGGCCAGGGCGCCGATCAGGCTGGCGAACAGCGGGCTGGGGGAGGCCGGATCGGCTGTGATGGCGACCAGACCGCCGAGGGCACCGTTGAGGATCATGGTGAGATCCGCCTTGCCCCAGGTGAGCTTGCTGACCAGCAGGGCGCCGACCACACCGGCGGCTGCGGCGGCATTGGTGTTGACGAAGACGGTGCCGATGGCGGTGGCGTCAGCGGCGCTGGAGAGCGCCAGCTGGGAGCCGCCGTTGAAGCCGAACCAGCCCATCCAGAGGATCAGGGTGCCCAGGGTCGCCAGCGGCAGGTTGGAGCCGGGGATGGGATGGATCTCCCCCTGCTTGCCATATTTGCCACGACGGGGGCCGAGCAGCAGCACAGCGGCCAGGGCCGCGGCGGCGCCCGCCATGTGGACTATGCCTGAGCCCGCGAAGTCGGAGAAGCCCGCCTCTTTCAGGAAGCCGCCGCCCCAGCTCCAGTAGCCCTCTATGGGGTAGATGAAGCCTGTCATCACCACGCAGAACAGGAGGAAGGACCAGAGCTTCATCCGCTCGGCCACCGCCCCCGAGATGATGGAGGTGGCGGTCGCCACGAAGACCACCTGGAAGAAGAAGTCGGCGTGCAGTGAGTGGCCGGCATCCTCGGCCTGGCTGCCCATCAGGCTGCCAAAGCTCGGCAACCAGCCGCCGGCGCCGTTGTCCACGTACATGATGTTGTAGCCGACCAGCAGGTACATGACGCAGGCGATGGCGTAGAGCAGGATGTTCTTGGTCAGGATCTCTGTGGTGTTCTTGGCGCGGACCAGGCCCGCCTCCAGCATGGCGAACCCGGCGGCCATCCACATGACCAGCACGCCGGAGATCAGCAGGTAGAAGGTATCGAGCGCATAGCGCAGCTCGCTGACGGATGTGATCAACTCTTCCATGTCGTGTTCCTCGGTTCCAGTCGTATCAAAGGGCGTCTGCGTCTGTCTCGCCGGTGCGGATGCGCACGGCGGCCAGCAGGTCGCAGACGAAGATCTTGCCGTCACCTATCTTGCCGGTGTGGGCAGCCTGGCTGATGGCTTCGATGATGGGCTCGACGTTGTCGGCCTGGGTGGCGATCTCCAGCTTCACCTTGGGCAGGAAATCCACCTGGTATTCGGCGCCCCGATAGAGCTCGGTGTGCCCCTTCTGGCGGCCAAACCCCTTGACCTCGGAGACCGTCAGCCCCTCTACGCCGAGGGTGGCGAGGGCTTCGCGAACGTCATCGAGTTTGAACGGCTTGATGATGGCAGTGATTAACTTCATGCAATGTCCCCAATCCTTGGTGGTTCACCAAGACAAAGGCAAATATTGCGCCAAGAATTTTTCCCTATTTATTCAATGATTTATTTAATCACTGCCCGAAGGAGTGACGAGAGGTGCCCCATTTGGGCAGGGCTGCGCCAAGGGGGTGCACCACCCTGGTGCAAGGGGGTGGGCAGACAAAAGCGGGAAGGCGTGACGGCGCTCAAGACTGGCGGCAGGCCCTGCTGCTACTGTTATTCAGGGGAGCCTGGGGGCGGCCGATAACCTTGTCATGACAGGGATTGCAGGCAGGCAGTCGCCATCGGGTAGCCCGGCAGGCGGCCGCATTTTTCAATGATGTTCAACCGCTGGACTCGAGTCACCCGCAGTGGCGCGGGGGAGCAGAACAAGGATGGTTTCCATGCTGCAGGACAATGACACTATCAGGATCCAGGATCTCAATGAGGCCGCGGTACACGGCATTCTGGAGGTCATCAGCGACGGGATCTGGGACTGGAATGCCAACACCGGCTTCGTCTATCGCAATCCGGGCTGGTATCAGATGCTGGGCTATGAGCCGCACACCCTCGACAACACGGTATTCACCTGGGAAAACCTGATCCACCCGGACGATCTGGCGCGGGTGATGGCCCGCTTCGATGCCTATCTGAGCGGCCAGTCTCCAGACTACAGGGCCGAGTACCGCTGTCGCTGTCGCAACGGGGACTTCATCTGGATAGAGGATTGTGGCCGCATCATAGCGCGCAACCCGGATGGCTCAGTGGCCAGGATGATAGGGGCGCACCGGGACATTCATGCCCAGCGGGAGCTCTATGCCCGGCTGGAGCTGCACAATCGCTCCCTGGAGCAGCAGGTGGCGGAGCGCACCGCCGAGCTGGAGCGGCTCAACCTGGCGCTCCAGCATCAGGTGGAGGAGAACCGCCGCCTGGCGGAGACGGATTCCCTGACCGGGGCCGCCAGCCGCTATCGGCTGGAGCAGGCCGTCCGGCTGGAGTATGAGCGCGCCCGGCGCTTCAAGGAGCCCTTCGCCGTGATCGCCATGGACGTGGACGACTTCAAGCAGATCAACGATCGCCACGGCCACGGGGTGGGGGATCAGACCCTGATCGACATAGTGTGCCTGACCCGCGGCTCCATCCGCGAGATCGATCTGCTGGCCCGCTGGGGAGGTGACGAGTTCATGCTGGTGCTGCCCAACACCCGGCTGGCTGAGGCCCATGTGGTGGCCGAAAAGCTGCGACAGCGACTGGGCTATGCCAGGGTCAAGGGGGTGGAGCCCATCACCCTGAGCTTCGGTCTGGTGGAGTCCATGCCGGACGAACCCCTGAACCAGTTGATGGCGAGGGTGGACAGGGCGCTCTACCGGGCCAAGCTGGCGGGCAAGGATCAGCTCTCTGGCTAGGGGGCCGCTATCCGTCCCCGGCCGCCCTGTCCAGCCTCTAGTCCCTCTTCCCCCCCGAATGCGGCTTGACCTTGGGATCATCTTGACTCCAATCGAGCTCACTGGTCTGATGCGCGCTCTTTCATTCCTGTGAGATGTATCTTAATGAAAAAGTGCCTTCTGATTGCCCTGACCGCCCTGCCCCTGGTTGCCCACGCCGGCCTGATGGATTCCCTGACCGATTCCGTGACCAGCAGCGTCACCAGCACCGCCAAAGAGATGGCCGGTACTGCCGTGGACAGCGCCTCCAACGAAGCGATCAAAACGGCCCTGGATATCAAGGAAGGCGGCTCCAACAAGCAGGCCATCAAGGACAAGCTGGGCGCCCCGGCCAGCACCAAGACCGAAGCCGGTCTGGAAGTGTGGACCTATGACCTGAGCGCCCTGAACAAGGTATCTCCCATGCTGGCAGAGACCTCCAAGACCCTGTTCAAGGATACCGAAGCCGCTCAGAAGAGCGTCGTCATCAAGTTCGAAGGCGAAACCGTCAAGACCCTGAACCTGGCCGACAAAGCCAAGGCCTGAGTCTGAACGACGTGCATGAAAAAGGGGCCCGCGGGCCCCTTTTTGCTGGCTGGCGTTTGCCATCACACCTTGAAGCGGCGCACCAGGGCCAGCAGCTGGCGGTTGGAGCCGAGCAGCGACGCCGCGCTCTGCTCGGTCTGGCTGCCGTTTTGCACCAGCAGGTTCAGCATGTCGCGAATGCTCACCATGTTGCGGTTGATCTCCTCGGTCACCCGGCTCTGCTCCTCGGCGGCGGTGGCGATCTGGCTGCTGAGATCGTGGATCTGCACCACAGAGTCGGCCATGCTGTCGAGCCCGCCTGTGACCTGACCCGTGGTGTCGGCTGCGGCCTGGCAGCTGCGCTTGGTCTGCTCCATGGCGACCACGGCCTCGGCCACCCCCTGGGTGAGGCGCGACAGCATGCTGCCCACCTCGGCTGTGCTGTTCTGGGTGCGGGCCGCCAGGGCGCGCACCTCGTCGGCCACCACGGCGAAGCCACGCCCCTGCTCCCCGGCCCGGGCCGCCTCGATGGCGGCGTTGAGTGCCAGCAGGTTGGTCTGGGCGGCGATGCCGCCTATCACCCCGAGCACGCTGCCGATCTGCTTGGCATCCTCCTGCATCTCCAGCACCTTGGCGGCGGCGAGATCCACCTCATCGATCAGGGCCACCACGCTGGCGGAGGCCGAGCCCACCACCTTGCGTGAATTGGCGGCCTGGCCATTGGCGGCCTCGGTGAAGCTTGCCGAGTCGCTGGCGTGCTGGGCCACGCTGTCGGCGGTGGAGCTGAGCTCGGTGAGGGCGGTGACCACCTGATCCGTCTCGCTGGCGTGTTCCCCCAGGATCCGTCGGGCCTGACCCGTCTGCTGATCGAGCTGTGCCAGCTCCCGGGTGATGAGGTCGGTGGCGTCCGTCACCTGCACCATCATCTGCTGCAGGTAGGCGATGAAGCGGTTCACCGACAGGGCTATGTTGTCCAGCTCGTCATGACCCTTCACCTGGATACGGGCCGTCAGGTCCGCATCGCCGGCGCTGAGGGCATCTATGTTGAGCTTGAGGGTCTGCAGCCGGCTGCCGAGCTGGCTGATGGCCAGCACCATGAGCACGAACAGCAGCCCCACCAGGGGCAGCTGGATCGCAGCCAGTGTGGCGAGCACGTCCCGGCTGTCCTGGGTCAGGATGCGGGTCGGCAGGGCGGTGGCGAGCAGCCAGGGGGTGCCTTCTATGGCCTCCATCAGCAGGGTCTGCTCCTCCCCCTGATCCTGGAAGGTGGTGCGCAGCAAGCCCTTGCTCGCGTCCTGGCCGAGCAGGCCGGCGATGGCCCCGGCGAAGGGGTAGTCGGCGTGGGCGGAGAGATTGCCGAGCACCACATCGCCGCCGAGGCGGGCGTTCTTGCTCAGGATCTTGCCGTTAGCCTCGACTATCATCACCTGGCCACCGATCTCCTGCTCCTTCCTGGCCACCAGTTCGTTGAAGAACCCCAGAGTCACGTCTATGGTCGACACCCCGTAGAGGGCGCCGTCCCGGTAGATCCCCATGGCGCAGTTGGTTCTCGGCTGCTGGCTGGCGCCATCCTTGTAGGCGGCGGCCCAGACGCACATGCCGCGGGGAGCCTGCTGCCCCGCCTTGTGCCAGGGTTGCTCGAAGTAGTTCGGCGCCTCGGCCGAGTTCCAGTAGGTGTTGGGGATGAGGGCGTTGGCCGCGTCCCTGTGATAGAAGGTGCTGAACTTGGCGCGGCCCGCCTCGCGTTTCTCCGGCAGGGGCCAGATGCCGCCGCCGAAGACCATGGCGTTGCCGTATTGATCGATGAGGGCGGGCAGCAGGGCGTCTATCTGCTCGCTCGGCAGCTGGGCCACCAGCTGGGTGATGCTACGGGACTGGCTCTGCACTCCGTTGAGCTGGTCGCGGATGTCGGTGGCTATCTCGCTGACCCGCAGCGCCACATTCTGCTCACCGGCCTTCTGCAGCGCCGGCTTGATCCAGAGCTGGATGCCGATCACCGTCAGGGCGCACACCAGCGCCATGAACCCCAGGAAGACGGCGGTATAACGCCCCTTGATTGTGCCCAGATTCCATCCCATAACGACTCCTGTCCACTGTGGCCGGGGCCTTGCCCGATCCTGTTATTTGAGCCGCCATTATTAGCTATTTCGAAAATAAAACGTTTGTTATCGCTCACATATCCCGGTGCAGGGAGGCAGAAAAGTGGCGTCATGGCGGCGTCAGCCGCAGGGCAGGGCAGTTGAGCGGACACGAAAAAAACAGGGTGGCCATGGCCACCCTGTCGTTATCTTGCTTGCTGGTTTGCGTCGATTTACTGGTTCGCTTCTGCGAACTGCTTCATCGCCTCGACTTACTGATTTGCTTCTGCGAACTGCTTCATCACCTCTGCGTGCTTGATCATGCCGTCGGCACGCAGGCCGAGGTTTTTCACGAACTCCGCCTTCTTGGCCGGATCTTCAATCTTGTCGTAGCGCTGTTGCAGGTGAGCCTGGATCTGTTCCGGGGTCATGTTCTTCATGCGGGCCATCTTGTCGTGGCGACCGCCGTGGTGCTTGCCGCCCATCATGCCGGAACCGTCCATGGGGCAACCGGCCGCCGTGGCCTGGGTCGGCTGGGCGGTGGAGACAGCCTCGCTGGCGGCATAGGCGCCGAGCGGCAGGCCGAGGATCAGGGTGGCGGTCAGCAGGGTCTTGGTCAGCTTTTTCATGGGTAACTCCTGTCGGATGAATACGGGTAGAGGCTGTTTCGCCTTGGTATCCAGTAAACACCGTGGAAGTGTCTGAATTTTGCCAGTTGAAGCCTATTTTGTAGCAGAGTGTGGCATCTTGGCGCTCTGGCACACTTTGACACAACCCGCCCGATTGATTCTCGTATAATCGCCCCAGCTCGATAACGGGAGAGACAATGATGAACCAAGGCAGCCCTCATATTCTGGTGGTCGACGATCACAGCGAGATCCGCGATCTGCTCAAGCGCTTTCTGGAACAACACGGCATGCGCGTCAGCTGTGCCCGGGATGGCAAGGAGATGAAGCGGCTGCTGGATGAGCGGGAGTTCGATCTGCTGGTGCTGGATCTGATGATGCCGGGGGAAGATGGCCTGACTCTGTGCCGCGAGCTCAGGGTGAAGTCCCGTCTGCCCATCATCATGCTCACCGCCATGGGGGAGGAGACGGACCGCATCATAGGGCTGGAGATGGGGGCCGATGACTACCTCGCCAAGCCGTTCAATCCGCGCGAGCTGCTGGCCCGCATCAAGGCGGTGATGCGCCGCACCCAGGTGGAGAGCCAGCCCGTCCCCGAGACCCTGACCCGGGATCTGCGCTTCGATCGCTGGCTGCTCGACATCAATCGCCGCGAGCTGGTGGACGAGGAGGGGGTGGGGATGAGCCTCTCCACCGCCGAGTTCGATCTGCTCAAGGTGTTTCTGGAGCGGCCCCAGCGGGTGCTGAGCCGGGATCAGTTGCTGGATCTGGCCCGTGGCCGGGAGGCGGTCGCCTTCGATCGCGCCATCGATACGCTGGTGAGCCGGCTGCGCCGCAAGCTGGAGCGGGATCCCAAGAATCCCGAGCTCATCAAGACCATCTGGGGCGGCGGTTACCTGTTCGCCGCCGACGTGACCCAGGAGTGAGGCCGGCATGATCAAGGGCTTCTTCGCCAGGCTGCTGCCCAAGGGGCTGACCGGCCAGATAGTGCTGGTGGCCCTGGCGGGACTGGTGTTGATCCAGCTGCTCAGCATCCAGATCTACCGTTCGGATCGGGAGGAGGCGCTCGGCTACGTCAACAGCCGCAACGCCATGCAGCGGATCATCTCTGTGGTGCGCCTGCTCTCCCTCTCCCCCCCTTCCCTCTATCACGAGATCCTCAAGGCGAGCCGCAGCGAGACCCTGCTGCTGCGTCTGGCCGACGAGCCGCTGCAACCGGACAACCGCAGCCCCCGCTTCGAGAAGCTGGTGCGGGCCAAGCTCGGGTATCCGTCGTCCCTGTCGGTGGAGATCAGCGCCGAGCTGAAGCAGGACATACAGCGCAGCCGGGCCTGGCAGCACCATAACCGCATGATGAAGGATCGCAACGGCATGCCGCCGCCCCAGGACATGCGGCTCTATGGCTCCATCCAGCTGCCCAACGGGGGCTGGCTGCAGTTCAGCTCCCTGGTGGACAAGGAGGCGGTGAGCTGGTCCTGGCAGACCACCCTCAACCTGCTGCTGGTGGCGAGCCTGGTGATAGGCCTGATGATCTGGTTGTTCCGCCGGGCGACCCTGCCCCTCAAACAGCTGGCCGCCAACGCCGACAGGCTGGGGCGCGGGGAGGACATAGAGCCCCTGCGCGAGGAGGGGCCCACCGAGATCCGCGAGTCCATCCAGGCCTTCAACCGCATGCACACCCGGCTCGATCGCTTCGTGCAGGACAGGACCCGGATGCTGGCCGCCATCTCCCATGACCTGCGTACCCCCATCACCAGCCTGCGGCTGCGCAGCGAGTTTCTGGCAGACGGCGAGGACAAGGAGCGATTCCAGCAGACCCTGCAACAGATGGAGCAGATGCTGGCGGCGACTCTGAGCTTCGCCCGGGAGGAGGGGCAGCAGGAGGCGACCCGGGAGCTGGATCTGGTCAGCCTGCTGGAGAGCCTGTGCGATGACTATGCGGATACCGGTCAACCCGTCATCTGCCTGGCACAGGGCAAGCAGGTCTATGCCTGCCGCGCCAATACCCTGCGCCGGGTGCTGCAAAACCTCATCGGCAACGCCATCAAGTATGCGGGCGGGGCCGAGGTGTCCCTGGAGCGAACCGAATCCGAGCTGCTGATCCTGGTCTGCGATCGGGGGCCTGGCATAGCCGAGGGCCAGCTGGAGGAGGTGTTCAAACCCTTCGTGCGTCTCGACGAGGCCCGCAATACGGAGTCGGGCAGCGTGGGGCTGGGGCTCGCCATCGCCCGCACCCTGGTGCATCAGCACGGCGGCGAGCTGACCCTGCACAACCGTGCCGAGGGCGGCCTGGAGGCCAGGATCAGCCTGCCGCGCTGACAGTTCCTATTCCGTCGCCCATGAAAAGGCCCGCACTCGGCGGGCCTTTTGCGTCTCTCGCACCCGAGAGGATCAGAACTGGTAGGTCAGCCCCAGGTTGTAGCGGCGTCCATCCAGCACTGTACCATAGCTGGCGTAATCCACCCTCTTGTCCAGCAGGTTGTAGATGCCGGCGGTGACGCTCAGCGCCTGATTGGCCTTGTAGACCAGGCCGGTGTCGAAGAAGGTGTAGGAGGGGGTGCCCTCGGCCATCTTGACCCGGCTCAGGTAGTCCGAGGTCTTGCTGCGGAAGTTGACCCTGGACCAGAGGCCGACCGCCTCGCTGGTCTGCCAGTCGACCGTGGTGTTGAACATGTGGCGCGGCATCTGGTTCAGTGCTAGGCCCGCCATGGGGCCGCTCTTCTGCTCGGACTGGGTGAAGGTGTAGCTGGAAGCCAGGGACCACTGCTGGTTGATGGCCCAGTTGGCCGTGCCTTCCACCCCGCGCATGTTGGCCTCGTCGACGTTGATGCGATCGCTGATGAAGTCATAGCTGTGACCGTTCAGGGTGCAGGCGGGATCCTGCTTGCTGGTGCAGCGACGGGTCTCGGCAATCTTGTCCTTGAAGTCGGTATTGAACAGGGTCAGCCCGGCGTTGAGCCCCTGTCTGCCATCCCACAGCAGGGCGATTTCCTCACTGACGCTCTTCTCCGGCTGGAGGGCCGGGCTGCCGACCAGCATGCCATCCTGAGTGCCGCCGCCGGTGGCCTGACCCCAGTTGGCCGCTGACATGCGCAGATCGGGGGAGCGGTAGCCGGTGGAGACGCCGCCCTTCAGGGTCCAGAACTCGGCGGGGTGCCAGACCCCGTAGAGACGCGGGCTCCAGTGGCTGCCGTAGTTCTGATCCCTGTCCATGCGCACGCCGCCGGTGAGGGCGAAGCTGTCGGTCAGGGCCCACTCGTCCTCCACGAACAGGGCCCAGCTCCAGCGGGTCAGCTGGTCGGCGCGGTTGGCCACATTCAGCTGGTTGCCTTGATCCTGCAGATCCTCGTAGCGGTACTGGCCGCCGACGCTGAGGTAGTGATCCCCCAGGATGATCTGGGTATGGGTGTCGGCTATGGTGTTGATCATCTTCATCTGCCGACCCGGGTTGGTACTCTCTTCCCGTTGCAGATAGCTGGTGGAGGAGCCGAAGTCGTAGCGACCGTCGTGGGTGATGGCGTAGTTGGTGCGCTCGTAGGTGCTCTGGTTGGGTTTGGCCTTGGCCGAAATGGACTCACCCGGCGTGCGATCCCTGTCCTGCAGGCCGCGGCTCACCTCGAAGTCGACGCTGTTGTGCTCGTCCGGGGTCAGGCTGAACACGGCGGTGCCGCTGCGCATCTCCTGCTCGGCGAAGCCATTCTCGAACTGATCTTCGCCGCGATAGGAGAGTTGGCCGTTCAGGCGCATCCCCAGCAGCCCGTCCACCAGGGCGCCGGCGGTGTAGGCATCGCTCTGGAAGAGATCACCTGAGGCTTTGTTCTCCTGGAAGGTGCTGTCGGCATGCACCGACCCCTGCCATGCCGTCATGCTGGTGCTCTTGCGGGTGATGACGTTGATGACGCCCCCCATGGCGTCCGAGCCGTAGCGGGAGGACATGGGGCCACGCACCACCTCGATCCGCTCTATGGCTTGCAGCGGCGGCAACCAGCCCTGCTCTATGCCGGGGCCGTCGCTGTTGGGACGGGTGCCACGGCTGTCGACCCGCTTGCCGTCCACCAGCATCAGTGTGTACTTGGCTCCCATGCCGCGGATGCTGATGTCGCTGCTGCTGCCACCCCCGGTGATCACCACTCCGGGGACGTCTTTCAGGGCGTCGGTCACGTCACGGTAGGCGCGCTTCTCCAGCTGTTCCCGGGTCACGACCGAGATGGAGGCGGCAGAGTCTTCGATCTTCTGCTGGAAACCCGAGGCGGTGATCACCATGACTTCGTTCTGGCTGGCGTGGGCCTGGCTGGCCAGTGCGGCGACGATCAGGGTGGCGAGAGGGGTAATGGGGATGTTAGTCATGAAAACCTGAACTCCTGGGAAGGAAAGTTTCTCAACCCGCTTTAGTGTCCCGGGATCTTGGTGTCGCACTGGGACGGCGGAGCTGAGCCTCAAATGGATGACATTTGTCGGCAGGCATTCTAGGCAAATAAGAATCAAATGCAATTGATATTGGTTATCATTTGTATTTTGTTCGGTAAGAGGGGGCAGTTTTGGCAGGGGAGAGAGGTAATGATGGGAATTCAGATAACAAAAAACCCGCCGAGGCGGGTTTTTTCAATTCTTGCAGAAGGACTTTTCGATTGACGAAAAGGCTTCCTGGCTTGAATTACAGACCAACTACGTTGGCAGCAGCCGGGCCTTTCTGGCCTTGCTCGATGGTGAACTCAACGCGCTGACCTTCGTCCAGGGTTTTGAAGCTGGTGGACTGGATAGCGGAGAAGTGTACGAACACGTCTTTGCCACCGTCAGCCGGGGAGATGAAGCCAAAACCTTTCTCAGCGTTGAAGAACTTTACGGTACCAGTCATTTTGTTAGACATAATAATTTCCTTGAATAGTGATGTTGAAACGCTACGTGTGTAGCAATCCATGATTTTTCGTCAGCAATACGTATGGGGAGCACTAAAGAAGGAGAATTATTTGGCGAGAATCATCTGGGACAACTCTATGCACAAATCACTGCTTTAAAATGACTGCCTAACATAATCAGGTCTGAACTACCGAACCATCGAAATCGATTAGAACACGCTCACTCCGCCATGGCAATCTTTATCTTGGTATTAATTCCTGCCAGGCGAGGAGGTGGTAGCGTGTTATCTTGATAAAATCGTTTTATACCAGAAGGTTATCTAACAATTTCCGGTATGGAAAAGGGAAGTATGCAGGTCCATGTCCGGGTGGCAGCAAAAGCATCCGGACATGGGAGACAGAAATTATCGCTTGCTGCGGTACTTGTTGCTGACAGAGTCTGCCCAGTTGAAGGTCTCGGGCAGCACCTGATTCTTGGCTCGCTCCTTGGCCTTCTCCCGCGCCAGTGCGGAGGCCGCCTTGGCTGCCTTGGCGCGATCCTCGGCGATTTTCAGGCGCCCTTCCTCACGGATCTTGTTACGTTCCCCATTGGTCAGGGTGTGATCGGCATGGGCCTGGGCCTTCTGCAACAACAGGGTGATCTCGGCTTTTTCGGCCTCGGTAAGATCTTTCATTTCCAGCTTTTTCATGGCGCACTCCTGCGGCAGGTGATGGTTCACCCTAACACACTCCGGGGGCCGACTCTTATGTAATCGTCCTCTTGACCCCAAAAGGGCAAGTTGAGTGCGTTTTCCTGCCGGTTTTCGCCCTGATGCGAGCCGGTTGTGGCGGTTTGTCCCAGATTGTCGGGGCGTGGATGACGAGGTCCATACCCTGTGTGGCGCCGTTGTCCGGCGAGGCTGGATCCCGGTGGAGGCTGGGGGTATGCTGGTGCCAGTGCGATCCTCGATCGTCACTGCTAGCGTACTGTGATCTATGATTCGGATGGCATGCTGGAATCTTGATTCCAACTGTCCTGGTAACATTTTTGGAGTCTGATGATGAGCAACAAAGAACAGCATCACGGCAAAGATGCCAAGAAAAAACCGCAGATGTCACTGAAAGAGAAGCGCGAGGCCAAACGTCAGAAAGCTGATCTGAAAAATGGCGGCGCGATGAAGTAACGCTCCACTACACTGTTGTTCCTCTGGAGCCAGTATCAAGCCAGTCCGTCATGGGCTGGCTTTTATGTTTCTGTCGGATGAGCCAGTGCCATAGTCGGCAAAGATCTGCTCATAGCGGCCATCTTCCTTCATCTTGCTCAACTGGCGATCGAACCACTGCTGCCGCGCCGCCTGGCGAAAGGCGAAGTGGTACCGGGTGGGGGGGAAGAGATCATGCTGTCGGATCCGGTCGGCTTGATAGCGCTCGCCGCCCTCTGCTTGCCCGAGCAGTTGTGCCATGTAGTAGTAGAAAATCCTCTGCTCCAGGATCACGGCATCCGTGCGCCCCAGCAACAACTTCTGAACCTGCCCCTCCTGCCTCGCCACCTCCTCGTAGTGGGGGTTCTGATCGACTATGCCAGCGAACTCTTTTCCCAGGATCTGCCTGGCCCGCTGGAAGGCGCTGACTCGCAGCGTCTGCAGATCCCTCATGCTCTTGAACGCCGTCTTGTCGAGGGTAAAGACCCGGTTGTGAAAGGTGATCACCGCCTGGGAGAGGTGGGCGCGGCTCAGCATGCCGGGTCTGACGTTGATAATGGCATCCAGCTTGCCTTCCTCCAGCATGCGGAAGGTCCGCTCCAGAGGCAGATAGATGAACTCGGGCTCATGATCGCTGCCGGCGAACGCCTCGCGCATGAGATCGAGCTCGATGCCGCGATTCTCGTGCGTGATTACATAAGGAGGGATGGCGAAGCTCACCCCCACTCGCAGCGGCTTGGCGATCAGAGGGGCGGCAAACACCAGCAAGATGAGGCACAGCAGGCGACCAAGGTGATTCATGCAGGTTCTCGGGGAAGTGACTCGTCCCGAGAATAGCCACAAGTCAGGGCGAGGGAGAGGGTAAGGTGTGGATCGTCGCAACAACATGATGAGGGAGGGGATGAATGCGTCAGAAACAGACAAAAAGGCCCTGAGTCATCAGGGCCTAGGTGTCGATTTAGAACGGAAGGGCAGGAACTTTTCAGTGTAAATTCCACTGTGTGTGTGAGTTGGTTGAGTGCAAGGCAAGTAACCACAGCTTCTATCTACTTTGCTATCTAACCCACATGTCCTTAAATCGCAGTAAACGTATCATTAATGCAGTTTGTGTCAATATCTGATGCATTTACGATAAAAAAGTTTACACAACTTTTCGAACGTCTTCCTCTGCTTATAGAGGTCATACTACACCAGTTCTGATGTCTCGGGGCTCTGATGTTGTCATCCTTAGCGACAACTACCCTGCCTTCAAATGCATGTCACCCGATCTCTTTGTCTGCAACCAGGCGCTGGTCGAAGACACCGAGCTGAACCGAATAGCAAGTGAACGCATGAGATAACGTCAGCGACTCGCGGAATGACCTATGACTGTGTGAGTTGGAAAGTAACAGACTGCTGCTTGGAGTTTAACCCCACCGCACAATAGCAGCTGTAATCACCCCACGACATGTATTCACCATCAGGCGTACCTCCAGAATGAAGTCATGGCCTACTGGATTGGTACATGCTATCAGAGCGTGTCGCCCATGGGGTAAAACAGTGATAGTTCAAACAATAGTCAAGTGAAAAGATGAGCCCGCCCATTAGTTCTAATTGAATCTTGACGAAGATCAAAGCCTGCAAACAGAATTATATATTTTTATACAAAAATATTGTAGTAGATCTTTTTCTATTCAGCCTTGCGAGGGATTTGCTAATGCTAGAAGGAAATCAAGACTCCATCGAATTGATAAGGGCCTTGTACCCAAATTTCGAAATAACCGGTGTACCTAAGGCATCTGGTCAAAGGGCTGTATACTTTGGCATTTTTACTGGATGCTCAGATATCGAACCTGAAAATTGTGATAAGTGGGGAGAGGTTGTTCTTAAAATGTCGAGTGTGACATCAAGAACAACCATCTCATACATGGAAAAAGAAGTTGAAGTTCTTAATCAAATCCGAAGTCAATCATTTCCTCGACTATTTTTTCATGAAGCAATCACTCTCCACCCAGAAACTGAGGAGCCACTGAACCCGATTAAGTTCGTGAGTATAGAGCAAAGAATGAATGCTCAGCCATTAACGAATTTAATGAGTTGCTATAATAATGAGTCAGCAGTTATCTCATTTTTAGAAAAGATACTTATTGCAATGGAGTGTTTATGGGGCCATCCACAAAAATTAGTACATAGGGACTTAAAACCAGACAACATTTTAGTTAAAGATGATGGTTCTCTTGTCATTATAGATCTTGGTCTATTACGGCAAGAAGGCTCTGCTGGCGTAACGTATAGCTTCTGTGATTTTGGGCCCTGTACACCTGCCTATGCGAGCCCCGAGCAAGCTAAAAATGCAAAGAGAGATATCTCATTCAAGAGTGATCTATTTTCTATCGGTATTATTTGTTACCAGATGCTAACTGGACAGCACCCATTTATGGTTTCTGATGGCACAAACTATAATGATGAAATATTAGATCGAGTATGCAGGCACACTCCTGATGCGTTACATAAAAAGGGGGTTGATAGAGACTTATCGAATATAATTGAAAAGATGATGAGCAAAGAACCATATCTGAGATATCGTGTTCCAAGTAAAATCACCAATGAATTGAATGCAATTAAGGAGCGGGTATGAGTTTACGATTGTTTCATCAATCAGGGCACTGTGCTAACTGGAATAGAGATTCTTTCGAGAAGGATAAGATAGGTGATGGAATAATTTTTAGTCCAGTTCATGAGACATGTAAAAATGTGTCTGATTACAGTAATAAACTAAAGTCAGCATCATTGTTTGATCCGCAATTTTACTTACCTAGCTCTCAAAAACAAAAGTTACAATCATATAGTTTCTTTCCAAATTCGATTATGGGGGAAAAAGGCTTTTCAACAATTGATTTTATGGCTGTATCTTATGAAGCAGCGAAAAGATGTATTGAGTTTCAGTTGGAAAATGAT
The DNA here is from genome assembly GCF_946892685.1 of Aeromonas sp. Marseille-Q5825. Lineage (NCBI taxonomy): Bacteria > Pseudomonadati > Pseudomonadota > Gammaproteobacteria > Aeromonadales > Aeromonadaceae > Aeromonas > Aeromonas sp. Marseille-Q5825. The sequence goes on along the minus strand of NZ_CAMPOU010000005.1, from coordinate 44,600 downwards.
TTTTTGGAACTCATCATACCAGCAAGATTTTATGAATACTTTGATGACAAGTATATCGATGGTCAATCTCAACAATTTGTACATCCATTTCTTGAGCAGATCAAGAAACAAGATCCACTTGGTAGTAAAAAGGTATTGCTGACTGTTCCCATGACTTCATCAATGGTGAATAGCAATGAGTATCGAAATAAGGTTCTAAACTGGATTACAAGCTACCCTGAAATTGATGGCGTATATATGTTTTGTCAACATGATAGGGGTACAAAGCAAATAAATGACCTGACGTTTTTGACTCAGTACATGGATGTTATTAAGGCATCTTATGATGCAGACTTAGAGGTTCTTGTTGGGTATTCAAATACTGAGTCATTGCTGTATACACTTGCTGGTGAAATCAGTTTAACTATAGGTGCATTCGAGAATACTAGAATGTTTTCTCTAGATAAATTCATCGTCACAGATGGGGATAGAAGAGGGCCAAAAGCTAGGATTTATCTTCCTAAACTGTTGAACTGGATCAACTTTGATGAGGCTAAAATTCTGAAGGATAGATACCCTCATATTTGGAGTAAGATATATACCGCATCAGATGAATCTGATGAGGCATTTGAACTGACAAAAGACCCTGCATTTAATTCGGCAATATTGTATAAGCACTATTTTAAAGCGTTTAGTGACCAAATAGATGAGCTTTCATCCTTGAGCATTCAAGGACGGTATAAAAAGCTGAATGAGTGGATTGATGAAGCTATAGACCTACATGATGAAATCAGTAGCCATGCATTGAGGCTTGATAAACACGGCAATGGGGATCATCTGAGCACTTGGAGCAATGCAATTCGCATATTTGCACAATCCAATGATTTAGTTTAATAAGGATTGAGCAATCATCGCATTCGCTTTCCAGTAGGCGATTTCAGAAAAGTGCGTTTCTTCAACAGGGGAGAAATGCACTAAGTAATCACCTTCTATAGAGATGGTTGCCAATCCAACATTATAACGTTTAAATTCATCAATATTTTTTATTGCAGGGTTTGCATGTTTTTTGTCAAGTACAACCCAACTTTCATTAGCAAAAGTTTTATAACGACTCGCTTGCCAAAGAGCTCGTTTCCAATCCTTTAGCTTTGCTTCTACGGCCTTTATAGTATCTACAATATTTTCAGGCTCTTTTACTTTTACATAAATGCCATTTTCTTTCTGCTTGCAATAACCTGCATCAACAAATTCCTTGATCGCTTTTTTCGATAGTGAGAGAGATGCACCTGAAATTTTAGAAATGTGCTCAGCATCAAAGTTAGTTTTTAAGGGCAATTGTTTAAGCGTGTATGCCCAAGAAGGTGTGATCTGCCCCAAGTTTAAGGCTGCTTTTCTCTTCCTATACTCGAAGATGATTGCATCAGCTATGCCAAAACCACAGTCGAACTCTCTTTCAAAACCAATATTTTTCTTGAATTGCTTTCTCACAAGAGATTGCAAGCTGTTTACAAGAGCAAACTCTGAGTCGAAAGCATCTTGCGAACTATCAATGTTCGCCAATGAAGCTGATTTTATTGTAATTAGTGGACTCATATTCAACTCTTTCTCATTATCATATACAATAAAACATTATAGGGTATTATGTTTAAGTATTCCATATTTTTTTGGTGGCTGCAATGAGCGGAATGAATATTACAACTCACAAGATACTCAAGAAAAATATGTTGGGAACAGATTATTTTATTGGCGACCTACATGGGCAAATTACTTCTTTGAAACGAATTTTGTCTGTTGTGAAATTTAACCCTGATATTGATAGAGTAATTTGCACTGGCGACTTAGTTGACCGTGGAGCATGTTCACTAGAGTGTTTGAGGTTAACTGAGCAAGGTTGGTTTTATTCTGTTGTCGGTAACCATGAAGAGTTCATTCTTGATGAAGATAATTCATCGCCATATAAACGCTCTATTTGGGAAAGGAATGGTGGAAAATGGTGGTTTTCCCTTACGGACGAGGAGCGCCAGGAGTGTAGAGACCTTATTGTGAAAAATTTGAGTTTTACTTTATCAGTAGAGCTTGAAGATTATCATATTGGGGTTATTCACTCTGAGGTTCCAATGAAGACATGGCCGATCTGTGACTCTGTTTTAAATGAATGTCGGCGTGAGATCCTGTGGGGGCGAAGTGTCATTTCATCTGAGGAAGAAAATTCCATCTCAGGAATTGATTATATTATTGCTGGACATACCCCTGTGGACTACCCACGATTTGTAGGGAATCAACTATTTCTAGATACGGGTTCTGGTTACTCTCCAAGTGAACGCATTAACAATCCACATCTCACGGCTTGTAAAATTAGGAAAGGAGAGTTTGAGTTCATACATGCCACTGCATTCACGTGTACAACTTCACAAATTTTTTTAATCTAAAGTGATATCATTATTAAACTACATTTTTTAGTTCATAACTTCCTTTGTGGATAGATAGAGATGGCAAGAATCCTGATGACTCGCGCCCTTGATGACAAAGGTCATATCGTTGATGTCAAAGACGTTGTTAGTGGAAAAGCATGTAATTGCACATGCATCGGTTGCCAGGGAGCTGTCTGGGCAATGAAAGGGCAAGTTAAAGCCCATTATTTTTCTCATGAGCCTAATTCTATCGAACAGAATGCCTGTAGCTGGAAGCCAGAAACAGAAATACATATCTTGGCTAAAGAGGTTTTAGCAACGGATAGGCAGTTGTTACTGCCTATTGGAACTATAAACCCCATACATAAAAACATAGTCTTTGATGAGATGGTATGTGAGGTTTATGAGGGCAGAGTTATACCTGATGTAATTGGGTTCATCGAGGGAGAGAAGGTTCTCATCGAAGTTGCAGTTACGCACTTTTGTGATAGATGGAAAATTAAAGAACTAAAGAGGGTGAATGCAACCTGCGTTGAACTTGACCTGAGTGGATTTCGTGTGAAAGGAGAGATAATCTCAAAAGAAGAGATCAGAGATTATTTAAAAAAATGCCCAAAAAAATGGATATCAGTAGCCCCTGTTGGCTACTTCTCCGAAATGATATACCCCCATAATAGACAACAGTTATTATCTTTACAGCATCAGTATTCATCTTTGAGTTCAAAGCATCATGCAGAGGTTAAAAGACTTAATGTAGAATACAATGCGATAAAAAATACGAGAGAATCAGAACTAAGCGATATGCAAAAAGTGATTCAGCAGGCTCGGTATGCAGAAAGTAATGCAAACACAATTCTTAAACAGTGGGATAGAATAAGGATTGATAAAGAGTCGTCCATTTTAGAGGCACAGGAAAGAATGATCCTATTGGAAGATCAATACAGAAGCTTTGAAATGGAATTAAAAGACCGTCTCTATCATATACAAGATGAAATTGATAAAAAGCAAGACTTACTAACCGCACTTCTCAATTTAGATGAACTTAAGGCAGAGTTTTATTCACAGGTTGACGATATAAATAGAACAATTAGAGACAAAGAAGCTCGGTTTGATGCCGGAGAGGTTGAAATACGTAGCCGTTCAGTCTCCTTAGATCTGATACAGAAAAATTTAAATGATAGTCTCATTTCAATACAAGAACGAGAGGATGCTCTAACAGAAAGATACAAAAACTTGGCCAACATCGTTGATGTTAAATCAAGAGAACAGGCTCAAGTAATGCTTTCACAGTGGCTAAAAGAAAAATCAAATGAGATAAAAACGCTAGAGGAAAAAGAAAGGAAGGCAATTAAAGCCATAGATGATTTAAGACGAAAATATGGCTCTTTTATTAAAATACCATGATTTGCATATACAGATTGTACATATCCATTTCTCACCTGAGAACCGCCTCCTATTCAACCATCAACTGACAGCACTGCCAGGTATTTTTTGACCTCAAGAGCATCAGTCCGCTTGAACAGTAGCGACCTATATCAACCACACATATTTGACACTCTGCACAAAACAGAAAAAATTCAGTCATTTACACCATTGATTATAGCCTTCTGAGAGCGTTATAACTGAACGTAGTTGGGTGGAAGTCCCCATGTGGGTATCTCTGCACTGCTGCATGCTAGCGCTGAGAGGAGCTCGGTCTCGCCCGCCGTGTACAGTAACAAGGTGAACAATCATGTCTTCACAACAGCCAACAGAAGACCGTTCCTCCTCCACGACAACACTGGAGCAATTCTCTCTGGTATTGGGTGGTCCACTTTACCAATTGTTAAATCGCGCTCATCTTGGCGATGTAACATCCCATCTCCGACTAAGGATTTTGGTGCTTAGTGGGCTGTGCTGGATCCCACTTCTGCTGCTCTGCACCTGGGAAGGCACCTTGCTTAGTGGGGTTGCTGTTCCTTTCTTACTGGACATTGAATCCCAGACCCGTTTTCTGATTAGTGTCCCGCTCTTGGTTTTTGCAGAGCTGATCGTACACCAGCGTATACGTAGCATCGTCGCCCAGTTTCTGGAACGCCGCCTTGTTCCAGAGCCAAATCTTGCTGATTTTCACCGTGTAATAAGCAATGCGATGGCGTGGCGTAACTCTGTGGCTGCTGAATTAATCCTGCTGTTACTTGTATTCTCTAGTGGCTATTTCGTTCGCACCAGCACCTTTGTGATGGAAGCATCAACCTGGTACATCACTCTAAGTGATGGTAAGGAGCATCTATCTTTCGCTGGTATCTGGTTTTTCTGGATTAGCATCCCTATCACCCAGTTTCTTATGCTGCGCTGGTTCTACCGCATATTCATCTGGGGTCGCCTACTGTGGCAACTGTCACGCATTCCCCTTGAGCTCATCCCAACACATCCAGACCGTAATGCTGGACTCGGTTTTCTAGGGACATCAGCTTATGCCTACTCCCCGCTGCTGATGGTCTTTGGCGTACAACTAGCGGGTTATATCTTAAATCGCATTCTGCATGATGGTGCCGTGCTCACGGCCTATAAACCGGAGATTGCTCTGATTGTGGTGTTTGGTTTAGTGCTCGTGCTTGCTCCACTTACTGTTTTTGCCACCCAGATCATGCAAGCCAAGCGACAAGGGCTACGTGAATACGGTGTTTTGGCCGCTGAATATACCCGAGATTTTGAGCATCGATGGTTGCATAGTAATAGTCGAGACAATGAGACACTATTGGGTTCTGCCGATATTCAGTCTCTGGCAGATCTAGGTAATGCTTATGCGGTGATAAAAGAAATTCGTCCACTTCCATTTAGTCGCGATATGATCATGCAGCTTATCACGGCGACGTTGATACCCTTTATACCTCTTCTCTTTACCTTGTTCTCGTTCGAAGTAATTCTCGACAGAGTAATAGGAATCATTCTCTAAAGTGCACTACTCATGTCACCATAAGCACAAACAGGGCCTCATATCTTGCAGTCTTAATTTTATCACGAATAGTTATTATTTAGTTGTACAGGCTTGCCGCTCATAAGCTTCATGACGGCACACCAAAAATGGTAAAAGCGTCACACTATACTGGTCTGTTACGCTCTACACTGTAATTATTCATTCAATTAAAGTTAGCCTGTATGGTTTTTATGTCGTCAAGTGGCAAATAAAACACAGAGTTTGCGTTTTAGCTGAAAATCAGCTTTGAATGGCGTGCATGGAGCATGCAATATGAAAAATTATGGATATCTCTTTTTCTTTGGCATAGCAGCCTCTACATGGGCTGTTGATAGCCCCGCGACCTCGGATAGCAAGTCTGCGACTGAATTAGCAAAGAAGCTCGCAAATCCTGTGGCTTCACTGATCAGCGTCCCAATTCAGTACAACGATGACGAGCTAGGCGGTTCAAACTCTGGTGCAGCTGTTAGTCGGCTGTTCATTCAACCCGTAATCCCATTCTCACTCACTGAGGATTGGAACCTGATCACAAGGACGATCATTCAAGGTGTCGAACAACATGGCTTTAAATCAGACATTTTAAACGAGTCAGGTACAGGTGATAGCACTGCAAGCCAATTTTTCTCTCCTAAAGAACCTACTGACGGAGGCTTGATATGGGGCGTAGGCCCAGTTGAGCTGCTGCCCACTGCGAGTGAAAGCGTCCTTGGTACAGAGAAATGGGGTTTAGGACCAACGGGTGTGGTGCTCAAGCAGTCTGGGCCCTGGACTGCTGGACTGCTAGCTAGCCAAATTTGGTCTGTGGCTGGCGATAATGATAGAGACGATTTGAATGTCTTATCATTACAACCTTTTTTTAGTTATACAACTGAGACACATACAACCATCGGTATGTATACGGAATCAACCTATGACTGGCATGCAAGTCAGTGGTCAGTGCCTGTGATCGTACAAGCTGGGCAGATTTTTAAAATAGGATCTCAGATCATGCAATTTGCTATTGCAGGCAAATATTGGGCTGAGTCACCAGAAAATGGATATGAGGGTTGGGGCATTAGAGGACAGCTAACCCTGTTATTTCCTAAGTAGTAACGGATTTACCGTTTAGGACTATTGTGTTGTGACTATTGAAAGGTGTATTTAAAGCAATCGACATTAAGAAGGACTCTAATCATGTCGAAACAGGTAAGTGGAATACTAACCAAGAGAAGTAAAATAAGTCTATTGATTGGTTCATTTTTTTTACTTTCAGCATATGCAGGTGTTGATGCAGTCGCAGCTGAAACAGATGTTAAAAGACCAAACATTGTAGTCATTTTAGGTGATGATCTCGGTTTTTCCGATCTTGGTTCATTTGGGAGTGAAATCAATACTCCCAATTTTGATGCTTTGGCAAATGAAGGTGTTCGATTCACTAATTTTTATACAAATCCAAGCAGCTCTCCTACTCGCTCCACAATGCTCACAGGTATAGACACACATCTTAATGGTCTGGGCAATATGGATGAATGGACAGCTCCGAATCAGAAAGGAGTGCCTGGATACGAGGGATATCTAAGCAAGCAACTCGTCACGCTTCCACAGTTGCTCAAAGATGCCGGATATCACACCTACATGGTTGGTAAGTGGCACTTAGGGAAAACCCCGGATCTCATCCCTGCGGCCAGAGGTTTCGAGCGTGATTTCTCGCTATTAGATGGAGCTGGTAGTTATTGGGATATGACTAATTTTACAGCAGCTTCATCCAAGTCAGTGTTTACTGAGGATGGTAAATACCTTAAAGAGTTGCCGGATGATTACTATGCAACGAAAACATATACAGATAAATTGATTGAGTTTATTGACTCAAATAAGGATAGTAATAAACCATTCTTTGCATATGTTTCACATCAAGCCCCTCATGACCCGTATCACCTTCCAAAGGACTGGCGAAATCGTCATGTCGGTGAATACGATAAAGGGTGGGATGCCGTTCGAGAGCAACGCCTCAATAAACAGATAGAACTTGGTGTTATGCCAGCAGAAACGAATCTTGCCGAGAGAATGTGGTTCGTCCCAGACCCCATAGTTTTAGCTCCGGCAAGTCGAGCTCTGCTAGGTAAAAAAATGGAGCTCTATGCAGGGCTAGTCGAAAACCTCGATCATCATACTGGACGGCTGATACAGCATCTCAAGGATATCGGTGAATATGAGAATACAATATTCATTGTCTTTGGAGACAATGGTGCCGAGGGGACTGATCTATTTGAACAGATTGCTGGAACTCCAGGGACGCGAGATTTCTTGCATGCGGCAATAAACTGGTCACAGACTCATCCCAATTCATGGGGAGACCCTGGCTCATATGTGGCTTATGGGTCAATGTGGGCTCAGGTATCGATGACACCATTTAGTCAATATAAGGGATGGGTCGCGGAAGGCGGTATTCATAATGCATTGATCGTTAAGGGGCCAGTAGTTAAACGGCAGAATGGCAGCATCAATAATGGAATAATGCACGTAGCTGATGTGATGCCAACCTTGCTGGAGGTTGCTGGTGCTAAATATCCAGACTCATATCAAGGCCATCAACTGCCACCCTTAGCTGGAAAATCATGGCTGCCAACCTTGGCAGGAAAAGCTGAATCACCTCGAACAGCGCAGGATTATATTGCCTGGGAAGTATTTGGCAATCGAGCATTACGGCAAGGAGACTGGAAAATTCGTTGGCAATTTAAGCCATTTGGCAAAGGCGAATGGGAGCTGTTCAATTTAGCTAATGATCCTGCTGAGCGCATAGATCTGACATCTAAGGAGCCAGCAAAGCTCAATGAGATGCTAAAACTTTGGGATCATTATGTGAAGGAAAATAATGTCATCATTCCAAGCAGATCCCCATTCGAAACATTGGATGATGTGCTTCCAATGCGAACCCCAGTAGAGGCGGGTTACCCACCATTGCTCTATAAGAAGCAGTTTGTTCCCCCTCCTGAGATGGTGGAGAAACAAGATAAATAAACATGACAGCATTCATCAGAAATGTGTGAATGTAAAATATACAGTGGTGGAAGGATATTATGAAAAGAAAACATCTGTCTAACTTGATTATGAGTGCAATGTTTACCACCTTCATGGCTGTGCCTGCCATGTCATATGCACAGGAGGTTCCTGCTCGTTTTTACCTTAAAAGCCTTGCAGGTGGTAATGCTGTGCCTGTTATTTATAAAAACATTTCAGGTAATACCAATCCATTCGACCTCTCCCATACAGTAACTCCAGGAGCCAGTTTTGAAGCATCGATGTTGCTTACTGGCTATGCCAAAACACTCTCAATCATGGATCGCTCTGCTTTAGTTGCGTTTATTGTGCCTATGGGCAGAATATCAGGTGATGTCAATATTGGAGGGAACACGATCCACCAATCCGCTAAAGGGTTTGGTGATCCGATGATTGAATTTGATGTCAATCTGATCGGGCCTAAAGCCCAGACAGATCTTCCTGCTGCTCTACGTTATGAACCAGGATTCTCGATGGATGTTTTGGTCGATCTGGCATTGCCCATTGGTGAGTATGATAGCGATAAGCCTCTGAACTTGGGACAAAATCGCTGGTATGGCCGTATCGGCTTTCCCTTGACTTGGCAAATTGGCTCTTGGGTTCCTGGCGAAAGAACTACGTTCGAATTGCTCCCTGCGGCTTGGGTCTTTGGCAAAAATGATGACTTCATGGGTAAATCACTGGAAACAGATCCCATGTATAGGCTCGATGCTCATCTTACTCGTGATTTTAATGAGCGCTTGTGGGGCTCGTTCGATCTTTCTTTGTACAATGGAGCAAAGGCATCAATTGATGGTGTTGATGGCGACAAAATGAGTAGTACCGCAGTCGGGTTGACGCTTGGTTATAACATTGATGACAATATGAGCCTGACTGTCGGCTATATGTCAACAATCAATGACGATGCACCAGCCGAAATGAGTATGGATAGTTTCATGATATCCTTTATTTATGGTTGGCACCCATTAATTGAAGGCTCAAAAAGACTTAATCATGGAAAGTAATTCCATGAGATGAGCGAATAGGGTTGTATTTACTACTTTAAAATCCCCTTATAGTAAATACGACCTTATTCTTCACGAAGAGTATTTGTGTGTTTAACTAAACGCGAGCTCTCTCTATGTATTCTAATGAAGTAGATCCACCGCTATCACTGCCACAGCTCTCTGATGGTGATTATTATGCTTTTCATACAATGATAAAACCTAGTGGTGCTCAATGTAATCAAGACTGTGCATACTGTTTTTATTTACACAAAGAAGACTTATTGAGACAAGGGAAAGTGCCACGCATGAGTGAGTCACTTCTGGAGGCTCATATTCGTCAATATTTAGCTGCTCAGACGGGTCCCGTTGCAGTATTCACTTGGCAGGGAGGGGAACCAACATTAATGGGGTTGGATTTCTTCCATCGTATAGTTGAATTGCAAACACGATATGCTCGTGCTGGCCAGCAAGTTGAAAATGATCTCCAAACCAATGGGGCTCTACTTACTTCTGAGTGGTGTATTTTTTTAAAGCAACACAATTTCGTTGTCGGTCTTTCAATTGATGGGCCGGAAGAACTGCACAATATATATCGATATAGCAAGGGAGGGAAACCTACATTTGATAGAGTTATGAATGCAGTAGAATTATTACACCAGTATAAGATTCGGTTCAACGCACTATGTGTCGTAAATAACAAGAATGTTAACAGCCCACTTCTAGTCTATCAATTTTTACGAGACCAGGTGCGTCCTTACGTCATGCAATTTCTCCCAGCTGTCGAGCCTGTTAACTTTAAAAACACAGCACCTGGGTATTGGGATGTATCAGCACTTCCTATCAGCGGGACAAGCCAAGCTAAGCCTGGTCAGCCTGACTCTGTTGTAGCAGAGTGGTCAGTCAGTCCTGATGATTGGGGACATTTTCTTACAAAAATTTGGGATGTATGGCTTTCAGAGGACTTTGGCTCAGTATTTGTTGACCAATTTGAGAACGTGATTAGTCAAATGCTCGGCAGAGGAGCCCAGTCATGTGTTAGTGGGCAAATTTGTGGAAAAGCTATTGCGATAGAACATAATGGTGATGTGTATAGTTGTGATCGCTTTGTGTATCCAGAATATCGACTAGGAAATATATTGCATGTTCATGAAGGAGAGATGGCATTTTCTGAGCGTCAAAAGGAGTTTGGATATGCCAAACACAAGTCTCTTCCAAAATATTGTAAGACCTGCTCATACTTGAAATTGTGTTGGGGAGAATGTCCTAAGAACCGTTTTGTCAGAACACCAGATGGCGAAGCTGGGCTAAATTATCTTTGCCCAGGTCTCAAAATTTTTTATAAAAAAACGCTGACCGACCTACCTGTTATTTTAAGAAGGCTTAAAGCTAGATAAACGCTATCGATAATAGGGAGGTTATCAAAATGATAAGTTATTTTAAGTGCCAATTTTTAAAATACTCTTACCAAGTAATTCTGCTATCTATAGTATTTTACTGCATTCTCCCTCGCGTTGGGCATGCAGATGAAAGACCTAAAGTTTGTTTGGCATTGAGTGGGGGGGGGGCTAGAGGTGCGGCTCATATTGGTATTCTAAAACGGCTTGAGGAAATGAGAATACCTGTTGACTGTATTGCTGGCACCAGCATGGGGTCTATTGTTGGCGGTCTTTATGCATCAGGAAAAACAGCTGATGAAATAGATAAAGCCCTTGGTGCGATGGATTGGGAATACATTTTTAATGATGATCCTGCACGGCAAGATCTTCCGCTTCGCAGAAAGCAAGAAGAGCGGCTTTATTTGATTGACGCAAGGCCTGGCGTTACCGATAAGGGTGAGCTTAAATTTCCAACAGGCGCCATACAAGGGCAAAAGTTTTCACTTGTCTTGAGAGAGTTAACACTGCCTGTCAGTACAGTCACAGACTTTGATAAGTTACCAATCCCATTTAGAGCTATAGCCACTGATATTGGTAATGGCAGTGAAGTCGTTATAGCTAACGGAGACCTGGCGACAGCAATGCGAGCAAGTATGGCTGTTCCTGGTGCATTTGCTGCTGTGCAGCAGGGTAATCACTTACTTGTTGATGGTGGTTTGACCAACAACCTTCCGGTCGATGTTGTTCGTAGCATGGGTGCTGATATAGTCATTGCGGTCGATATTAGTTCACCATACATGCCAGCAGATCAAGTGACAGATATGTTTGCTATTACCGCTCAGATGACATCCATCATGACGCGAACTAATGCTGATCGTCAAATTGCCTCTTTGCATCAGCAAGATATACTCATTGAACCCGCGCTTGGTGATATTGGAAGCGGTGACTTTGATAGAACAAAGGATGCTGTGAAAATTGGTTATAAAAGTGCAGTTCAGGTAAATAGCAAGCTTAAGGCATTGAGCCTATCTGAATCTGCATATAATAATATGCTGCTCTCTAGATCTCATCCTGGGAAAAGTGAGCCAACAATTGATTTCATTAGAATAAAAAACAATGCTAATGCTGATGATGAAATTATTGCACAACGAATCAATCAGAAAATAGGAAAGCCACTCAACAGAGGGATATTGGAGCAAGACATTGGAGCTGTCTATGGTCTTGGCTTATTTCAGTCGGTAAGTTATGACATAATCGAAGAAGATGGTAAGAAAGGACTTGAGGTTGACGCTAGGGCAAAAAGTTGGGGGCCTAACTATATGCAGTTTGGCTTGGAACTATCTAGCTCTGTACAGAAGGATGATAGCTACAATTTGGCGCTTTCTTACCAGCGTACCGATATAAACTCATTGGGAGGTGAGGTTCGTGGTAGCGTTCAGTTCGGAAATGAACCAAGAATAGGTATTGAGTGGTTCCAACCATTTGATATGCAGGGGCTTTATTTCTGGCAGGCGGGTGGCTCTTACGGTTCTTATGACGTAGGTATTTATGACGATGATGGTAATCATCTCGCTGTTTACCAAGTAAATGAAGCGAAACTGGATGCAGCCCTGGGGCGAGAATTTCCACGCTATGGGGACTTTCGTATTGGTTATCGTTATCGAACTGGTGATGGTGAGTTAAGAACAGGAACACCTGGTTGGGATTCTTTTAATTATGACACAGCTCAACTCTATACGAGACTCTCCGTTGATAGGCTTGATGACCTTAATTTTCCAACCTCAGGTTGGCTTAGTCTAGTTGAGTATGCCAAGTCAGATCCATCATGGGGTAGTGATAGCCAGTTTGATCAACTGACTGCAAGTGGGGGTATGTTCACTACTGTTTATGGTGGTCATGTACTTGGATTATCCGGTGTGGCTATGACAACAATCGATGGAACCGCCCCCATACAGGATCTGTATCGGTTTGGAGGATTTCTTAATTTATCAGGTTACACGGAAAACTCTCTTTCTGGTCAGCAGGCTGGGGTTATATCAGGTATTTACTATCATCAATTCAAAATAATACCACTTCTTTCTTGGTACTTAGGGACTACCGTAGAATATGGTGGCGTATGGGATAATAGGAAAGATATCGGTTCAAGTTCTGAGTTGGCTGGTAGCTTGTTTTTAGGTGCGAACACTCCACTTGGGCCAGTCTATATTGGTTATGGTTACGGAGAAAGTGATAACAAAACCGTATTCTTTTATTTAGGTAAACCTCGATTTTACTAGAACTATATTTTTAATTATATTGGCAACAGGAATACATAATGAAAAATACGAAGGTCGCAGTTTTACTTTCCGCTATAATGCTGACAGCTTGTGCTGGGTCTGGGTCGTCAAACTCAACAAGTGGCGATATTCCTCGCTCTGGTTATCTTGGTGATTACTCAATGTTGACGAAAGCACCTGGTGACTATCAAGGTGAGACGTTACGCTGGATTAATCCTGCAATGGTTAAAGGGAAGTATAAAAAAATTATTATTCATCCAGTGACATTCTACCCAACACCAAAAGAAGGTTCTCAGGTTAAACAGGAAAACCTCGATAAAATATCTGCATATCTTACACAGCAACTCAAACAAGAAATTAGCAAAAGCTATGAATTAACGAATACACCTGGTGCAGATACGCTGGACTTTAAACTTGCAGTAACTGGCGTTGCAACGAGCGTCGAAAGTCTTAAGGCCTACGAGGTCGTACCTGTAGCATTAGTATTGGCTGGAGCCTCAACTGCGCTTGGGTATCGTGATAAAGTTGTAACCATTTCTGTAGAGGGTATCTTCACAGACTCAATGACCAACGAGGTCATGGGTAAAGGATTGCGCCAGGGTGTTGGTGAAAGTCTCACTGATGATAAGCAACAATTACAGATTGAACATGTAAAAGCTTTATTTGATGAATGGGTCAAAATTGCTGCTTCATTTGCATCTAAGTTTCGATGATTTTTAATTTTTAAAAGACCCCAGCATAAGCAATGCTTTGGGGTCTTTTTTCTATAAAGAATAACTATAGTTAATATTTATAGGTATTGAATAGTAAAGGCTATCTCCTGGAGAATTTTGAAAAACTCATACAAACACAATGAGCAACATATTTGTATGGATTTTATAAGACATCAATTATAACGTAACAAAAGCATCGATGTTCTCGTAGTTTTCAAAATGCCAGTTGTTGTGCTGCCCACAATGAATTGCCTAATGCGTGAGTGAGCGTAAGCCCCCATTACGATAAGGTCGCATTCCACTTCGACAGCATGCTGGCAGATAACTGGCACCACCTCTCCTTGTAGCAGCTTGGCTTCACCCATGGTACCCGCACTTTTCAACACCTGCTTGGCCTGCGCCAGCTGGCGTTCGTGCTCGTCACTCGGTTCGCCCACTATCACCAAGTCATACTCAAGTCCATTTAGCAGCGGGCTGCTTGCGATCAACACCAGTACCTTCTTGGCGGTCGGGCTGGCGTCATAGGCAAACAGGAAGCGGCTTGGGGCCTGAAAGCCTAGTTGCACAACCATGATGGGGTTGGGCAGGGTGCGGATGACGTTCTCGATATTGCTGCCAATCAGGTCGTGGGCATGGGCCGTGCCCTGCTTGCCCATGTTCAACATCCGCATACCGGATTAGAGCTCCTGGATCGTCTCTACCAGCTGGCCGTGGCGTTGCAGGGTCTCGACTCCTGTCATGCTCAAGTCAGCAAGATACTCCTTGCCGCTGTTGAGCAGCATCCGCCCCTGTTCATGGGCGAGACGGCTACATTGGTGATCCAGCTCGGCTAGCTCCTTGAGCAGATGCTCGCGACTGCCAAGGCCGATGTTGCCGGAGAGATCGGCTTGTCCTGCAAACTCGTTCTATTTCAATACGTGCAGCAGGGTGACGGGTAACCCGGTGTTGGTAGCGGCCCATGCCGCTGCATCACACACGGCTGTCATGGCTGGGGAGCCATCGATACATGCAAAAATGCTTTGCAAAAAAGCACCTTTTTAATTTTCCGCCCTACAGGGCGAATATAACCATATCTTCACTGAGGTTACATTTCTGTTTTCTGTTTTCTGTTTTCTGTTTTCTGTTTTCTGTTTTCTATTTATAGGAATTTAATTTATTACTGAGTGATGGAGCATTGATGTCTTAAGCCAAGTTAAGGAACTTTAATTTATCAGTGTTCTTTAAATTTCATTGATTTAATAAAAATAATTTATAGGGGGGGTAGTAAAGCTGGTTTCTCTTCGCTGCGCAGCAGCGGAATGTTGAAATGGTAAAAATTTATTTATAGCTCTCATAATTAGTAAATGGACAGTTTTCCGAGTTTTTCAAGTGGGGGTATGTGAAAAAATTTTGAAAATCATTCTGTTTGGTGGATGTTTAACCAATTGAGATGGCTTTATCCTCACAGCCCCCGACTTATTGCTTATATGCAAACCCCATGCTGAATCCGTCCCACCAAATCAACAACAGCCTGAACCCCCATCGGTGTATTCAGCAATGTGGCTGGAGCCACGCCACCGAGGCCCCAGGCTGGGCGGCTTAACCATGAAATCGCTCTGGTGGTGTCGTGCTCATGGAGGGAGAGCACCGCATCTAGGGCCTGTACAACGCCGTATACCCTGGTGCCCTGCGAGATTGATAGGGGAGCCTCAATCCTCAGCTTGCGAGCAACAGTGCTCCGGCTAATGCCTGCTAAGCGGCATATCAAACCTGAGTGTGTGTTCATCAATTCAGCTAGTCGATGAATGATGCCAGGAGCTACGCCAGCCACGATCCATAGATGTGCCCCCAACGGGTCACTCGGTATGCCAAGAGAGTCAAATATTGTCTTAGTAGAGGCCGTAGCCTTACCTGGATGATAACTCGCATAGGACATGATGAAATCTCCCCTGAACCTACGATACCAGATTACCTTATCCTATCTGTTCCATGTGGCGATGGCGATGGGTCTGAGGACTTTGTTGGATGAGGCACAGGATACAGAGGTTGAAGCGCCCCATTCGGGCAATACCAACTTTTTCGTGAATCTCTGTGCATAATTCTATCTGGGGTCTTTATGAGACTTGAATTCTCATATATTTACTATGCTATAACCACTAGCTAGCCGAGAGAACATTCAGTGACCATCAATTTTGATTATCGTTGTGGCATCTTAGAGGCAGCCGACACAAAAACTGGCCGAGAATGGTGTTGGTATAAGGGTGATCCCGAGGTTACCAGAACTGAAAATGGCGAGTTATTGAGTTCGATAGGTGTTCCTATCGGCGCCACTGTTGTCGAAGTGAAAGCTCTCATTCGCATGGATACCAGAAAGTAACCAAAACAAGTTGCAATATATATAGTGTGTCCGCGTATGATAACTCCTATTCTCATCAGATTAGGAGCGTAGCATGCTCGTAAAAGAAATTGTGCCAACAGAGCAGGTCGTTGACATTCTCTGTGATGTCTGTGGTCGTAGTACAAAAACGAATTTTGGAACCAATCAATACGGCTCGTTATCGGCGGATTTTGGCTATGGTTCCCGTCACGATGGTGAACGTTATAAGGTGCATCTGTGTGAAATGTGCTTTTTCGGTACACTCGCAACAGTGAGGGAGATGCATCGCGGGGAACATATGTTTGACGATGACTATGAGGCTGCAAACCCAGACACATTTGGGCGTGATTATTCTAATAGGGAAATAATATGAGTAATATGCTCCCATACTCTAGTTTGTGTGGAGATAAAAATCTCTTATCATCGACTCATTCTGTGAGCCAATGATACTTTTCAATCGGCTCATTTCGTGAGCCGAACAAGATCCTTCATCGGCTCATCTGGTGAGATGGTCTCAACGCTCACTACCACCTAGATTTAATTTTTGGCTACATAGTTTCATAGCAGATTGGAGCTAGGCTATTAAATAGATTCAAGCGCAATTTAGCTCACGATTTTTGAATGATGCTATTTCCAAACTATCTTGGTGCAAAAAACAGTGGAGCTGATGCTGAGATTGAGAGATAATTTTCATGATATAAAAATGTGATACATGAGGCTATCAATGAACGATTTTTTGAAAACACTGATGAATATTCGTAGTCTGCGAGCTGTACTGCGTGAGTTGTCTTATGAGCAGTTGGTCGAGGCTAAAGACAAATTTGACGAAATCTATGCCGAACGTGAGCAGCAAGAGAGCAAATTGAGAGAAGAGTCAGCTGAACGCCTGCAAAAACTGGCTGAGTTTACCGAGCTGCTGAAACAAGCGGGCATAGATCCGAGTGAGCTGGTTGGCACTGCGGCTCCAGCGAAAGCTGATGGTTCAGCCAACAAAGTCAAACGCGCTCCCCGTCCTGCAAAATACAAGTACACCGAAGGCGGTCAGGAGAAGACATGGACTGGCCAGGGGCGCATGCCCAAGGCCATTGCAGACGCTGTTGCGGCTGGAAAAGCACTGGATGACTTCTTGATCTAATGCTGAGAGCCCATGCCTGCTCGGCGTGGGCCTTTAATTCTATCTGTAGTAGGAGCACCGTATGGGGAGGACATTGGAGGATATGATTTCATCCGAATCACCCGAGGTTGTCCAGAGAGCCAAGGCGCTGGCCGAAGAGCAACTGGTACGTCTCAGTGTGACCAAACTGCTTTCAAATCTCGGGCCTGGTGATGTTCCTGCAATAGATCCCGATGTTCTCGATAGTTTGTTATCACTCAAAAGATTAGTTGAGAGCCATGAGTGTCGGTTAAGTCTATTCGTTCATATGCCTGACGGCACACATCATGGCGTCAACATTTAACTAAATAGCGTCATTTGTACACCAATCGCAGCTCTCATCTACCAGATGAAATTAACGCCCCATGGCGATGCTTTTTCAAACTCCCTCGGTGTGCAAGCAGATCTGATAGCGTGTATTGCGTCCGCCACCAGGTAATTTCTCAATGCATCCCCTCTCCACCAGTTCAGCCAGATGGCGTGTGGCAGTCGCCTTGCTGACTCCGGCGACTTTTTGATATTGACTGGCACTGATGCCATTTTCAAAACCCTGTTCGCCGCCATCCAGTAAACGATTCAGCACTTTGGTTTGCTCTGGACTCAGAGCGTCATTACAGTGCCGCAACCAGAAAAATGTCTTGGCGAGAGAACGATCAATAACCTGTAATGCCAGCTCTATGGCGTAATCCAGTGTGTCGAGGAACCAACAGATCCAGGAGGTAATATCTAGCGGGCCCCTCTGCGCTGACTCAAGCGCCCGATAGTAGTGATCCCGCCGTTCGAGAATTGCAACTGACATGGCATACAGCCGGATACTTTGGCTGTCAGCCTGTGACAGCGCGAGATCGGTCAATGCCCGCGTGAGCCGCCCATTGCCATCATCAACGGGATGCAGGGTCACGAACCAGAAATGACAGATCGCCGCACGAAGCAGTGGATCCATCGTGGGGTCATGCTGAGTCTGGTTAAACCAGGGGATGAACTCGGCCAGTTGATCGTCAAGGGCAGCTCTGGGTGGAGCCTCAAAATGCACGGTAGGGCGATCAACACGCCCAGAGACAACCAGCATCGGCTCATCTCCTCGCAACTGCCCTACGTTCAGTCGCTGCACCGACCATTCGTTGGCGGGGAACAGCCAACGATGCCATTGGTAAAGTCGTTCAATTGTCAGTGGTTGTTCATGGTTGTCGATGGCATCCAGCATCATTGCCGCGAGCCCCTCTGAGCGCTCTGATACTGGATAGGACTGAGTTTGTGAGCTCCCTAACCGCCTAGCCAGGGAAGATCGCACGGATTGGGCATTGAGACGTTCGCCTTCGATAGCGGATGAGGAGATGATGTTAGCCAGTAACGTATCTAACGCTTGGTCGGAGTTCCCCAATCTGAAATGACTACCGATTAGAATTCCCTGCCTGCGTTGAACCTGCCGTAATCTGGGCAATATCTCGCTATCCTGCCAACGAAAATGGGGCCAGTCGGCTTGTTGCCAAATCCAAAATGGTTCCATTATTTCCTCATCCAACGTGCTAGGGTCTCAATAATGAGCCGACCCAGCCCATCATTCAGCTCAATGTTTGAGCCGAATATAACACATGCAGCAGACCAGCAGAGCTGGTAATGAGGATGGAGATCTAGGTTGAAAATCTCAGACCGGAGCTAATGAAAAACTGGATTTATTGATGCTGTGTGGCGCTACAGCAACCAGTAGATAGACAAGGCGGGAGCTCGTTTTCGTTTCGAATGCTTTTTGGGAGCTTGCAGCTTGCGCTGCATGAAGCCACGCACACGCAGATGCCCTTAGGTCTGCTCACTCATATGCCTGATGGTACTCGCTATGCCATCACTGTGAATAATTATAGGGAAATTTAGTTTTATCTGGGTGAAGAGATAATTATTTGGCAAATATATCTATGGCAGCAGATCGCGAATGTCACACCCCATAACCCTGGCAAGACGATAAGCCTTTTCCAGGGTGACATTGACCTCACCACGCTCAATTCGTCCTACGTAGCTTCTATCAATTTCGGCCGCATATGCGAGTGCATCTTGCGATACGCCCAATTGAAGCCGTCTATCACGTACAGCATCACCAAATTTTTTTGCTAGCTCTTGCATGTCTCGCCTCTCGCTGGCGAGCACTATCTCTGGTTGTCTGGCTAACGACCACGGATTATAATCCGCAAACGAGTTTAGATTTCCACTAAGTGTTTTCGTTCGAGGCCCAGGATTACTTATGAGCTCCCAGACCGTGTGGTTACCAACCGCGCTCTACACCGCACTCATTCGATGGCAGATGGATGACTTCACTGCGATAGGATTTGTAAATGCCATTTTTGGTGACAAAGCAGAATCGCAGATACGTCAGCGGCGTTATCGTTATACCTTCATTTATCGGCATCTGATCAAGCTCGTAAATAAGGGACTTCTAAAAAGGAAGCATGTTGATGATGGGAAGCGCTGTTCTCATTTCATCAGGACTCCCAAGTTCGATGAAGTGCATTTCAAAGAGGAATTTATTGGGCCTTGTGCGCTTGTAACGGAATCGGGTAAGGAGCGTAAGTCGGAAACGTATGAATCCGTCCTGGAAGGACTGATCGCGAGAGCACAGCACTACCGTAAGGGGTTGCAGGAATGTGATTCAATGCTCGCTGAGTACCAGCAATTAAGAGTGGACTTCTCCATATTGGATCCAGCGATTGAAAGTGCCATCAGCAATACCGTTGCAGAGAAACGCGATTTGCGGGGCAGGCTGGAGGCCGTGGAGAGGCTTTTGAGGGGGTTGATTGCGTTTAGAAGTGCCTCTTGATGAACGGCCAGAATCGATAGACGTGTCTCAGAATCAAAGGGCTAGTAATTTCAAGCCGTTATCTATCAGCATCTAAAGGAGAATCAGCCATTGCTTGTATTAGCAACGCTTTAACCTTATGTCCAAGATCAACATTTCGTTTGCTCGCTGACTCATGTGTTAGTGCTTGGCTCAGAATATTCAGAGGCCCGATCAAGTAGACCTTTTCTACGGCTCGTGTAATCGCGGTATAACACATTGTTCGATCAATATTTGGGGCCTTATCCAGAACAATGATGACTTGCTTAAACTGTGAACCCTGACTCTTGTGAATCGTCATAGCATAAGCATGGCGAAGGGCATTGATGATATCCAACGAGATCTCTCGTTCTATGCCGTCATCCCATAGAATCTTGCCAAAGCTATACAAAGGCTCATCATTGTCATCATTATTTATAATTTTCATTACGTTGTAAACTTGGCAAATGGTTCCTATGGAACCATTCATCAGGTCATGAGCATAAAGGTTGGAGCAACACATTACTTTGTCATGTAGTTTAAACTCAGTATCTAAATAGTGATTTGCTTCTTCTATAAATACCTTTAATGGTTTACTGTTATTCAATGCTACGCAGCGTTTATTGATATCATTAACCATTTTAGTTGTAGCGCAAATTATTTGTGTTTCATCAGGTTTTTCTAAATATAATGAGACTGCTCTCTTTTGAATTGCATTGGCTCCATTGATATCGATATGGACGACATCATCGTAGCTAAATGTTGGAAGAATACCATTACGGATAGAAGCTGAAATAGCAGGGATGTTTGAGTGTTTATCTTGTCGACGAACCTCTGTTAATGTGATTTTTGGAATATCGTGCATTGGCACTAGTTCATGGAAAACAAGACCGAAATCTACAGGTGGAAGCTGCCCAATATCGCCTAACATGATTACATGTGCAGAATTAGGAACACATCTCAATAGGCGGTACATACTAGGCAAGTCTACCATTGAGCTTTCATCGACAACAATAACAAGTTGTCTGCCTTCATAATTATTAGCATTGAAGTTTTTAATAAATCTTGCGATAGTATGAGCCTCTTGATTTGTTGCCTCTGCCATCCTTTTTGCTGCTTTGCCTGCAAGTGCGACTTGTACTGGTATTATATCTAACTTATGAAACACTGAATAAAGCGCATCTAATAATGTAGTTTTACCTACACCTGCACCACCATTAATAATTAAAAAGCGATGTTTTATAGCCCCAAAGATAGCTTCTTTTTGAAGAGAGTTTAAGTTAAAACACTTTTTACTTTCGTATTGATTGATATAAAAGTTTATCCTTTTTTCATCGATGGATAATTTACTTGGGTTTGTGATGAGGTTCACCAATCGCTGAGCAACATATGCTTCCATGGTGAAAGCACCTGCGCTCTGTAATTCATTGTCACCAACATCAAGGATATTTTCACACGATGTGGCGAGTGCGAATGCTTGATTAACATAGCACTCTGTTTTCTCTTGATTATTGGGGATATGTAAGAGCTGTTTCAGCCATATGTCTAGATCATATCGTGTTGCTAATGTACTCCCGCTAGAAAGGTGACAGTACAATGCCTCCTCGGCTGCTGCTGCGAGCCTAATAGGAGCATCCAATTGAAAGCCTAGAGCCACTGAGATTCGATCACATTCATTAAAATCAACACCAAACGCTAATAATCGGTAAGGGTCTTCGCTTACCTTACTTATGGTTTCCTGTTGATAATAATCTGATACCAAAAATGAGGTGGATACTGATAATCCCAAATGTGCATTGCAGAAACGCATAGCATCAATATTTATATAGCTACGCCATGCATCGATAGTATTTTTTGCGGTGTTTTCACTTAATATCTTACGCAGGCTTACAATATCACCATTGTCCAAGATTTCAAATAAGGACTCACCAAATGTAGACCATAATGTACGGGCTTTTACTGGGCCAACACCTTTAAATTTGGCGTGACTGCCTAACATGATTACGATTTGCTCCCCTGATGGCCTAATTAGATCTAGGTATTGAGGGGTGATTACAGTGAGAATGCCTCCGTGCTCTACACGTCTACTATACTGCTTTTTGACAGCTAATTTAACCAATGCACCCTTCGCTAATATTAGTGACAGGCGATCACTGTTATTTTCAATTATGTGAATGATGTAATTGCGCTTGTAATTGCAATTACGTAGAGTGTCAGGATCTATCTGCACAGCATGAAATGAGCGACCTTTTCTGGATGAATATGGTGGTCTCGTGATGCGAAAAAAATTCTCTTGCTCGAAGTCATTCATCTAGGCACCCGCTTAAATATTTCTAGCAATTCCATACGATGCTGTTCTCGATGTGAATTTGATTGAAGAGATTTATATTCTTGCTTTAAGCCTTCTAAATGAGATTCAAGTTCTGCAACCCGTAGCTGTAATTGGCGAATCATTTTATCTTTCTCTTGAATGCTCTTTTCTTGCGGGCTGTATCGCTTTGCGGGTGCTTTTGAAGTATCCCTAGCCTGGTAGGGAAGTTCCTGTAAGGTATTCTGCTCAGCTAGCCATTGTGCCTTACTTTTAAGGTACGCAACAATGTACTTATTTTGGTAATAGCTAGAGCGAGATATACCAATCTCTTTTATTATGGCAGTTGCATTTAAACTGCCATTTTCTATGAAGTTTTGCCATTCAGCAAGGTCAAGTGGCCCGACCAAATTAGCCACCTTAATAAGATTTTCACGCGCCTTGGCATGCATTTTATCAAGTTCAAAATCTTCCAGTTCATGGCTAATACTGAATGCTTTATTCATTTTTTAAGATCTTTCAATCTGGCTTTTGTCTTCATAGAGTGTGGGAGCGGTGCTTCCAACTCCTCAATGGACATACCTCTACTTGTAGCATTGGCAAACCAGCGAACAAAAGTCTCATCATAGTCAGCTAATAGTTTTTTTAACTTGATATTTTCTTCTTTTATTTTATCAAGTTTTGATTGGGTTTCTTCTGCACGCCTGCCGATATCTTCTAATATGTTGCTACTTTGATTGGCTTCTTTATAAGCCTTAACGATAGCTTCTTTTTTTGACAATGCTTGCCGAGTAAATCCTGTCTCCTGTTCTAGTTCCTTCCAAGTGACTTTATTCTTCCCACTGCGGGCAGCTAGGATTACGATGAGTTTGCAGAAGTCTTGCTCTAGTGCAGCTGTAATTTGTTTCTGTTCTTTTTTCATATTGCAACGCACCCATTATTACCATTAGGGAAAACTTGCACTAATTCACCATTTGAAATTGAATTATCCTGCTCAATGGCGAGGGCTATACGACAACCATTTAATAGTTCTTCATGAGAACGTAGCCAGTTATTGGAACCATGATATTCAGCGTCAACTGCTGCTTTAACATGTTGAATTCGAGTTTCTTGTTCAGCTTGAAGTTTTTGTAAATGAATGACCTCTTCCTGATTTCCTTTTATACGATAATACTCAGAGCATCCACGGACGCATGCATAGTATTTTCCACATGGAGAGTCACTATAGTCATGTTTGCATAAGCCAATTGCAGTGATGAGTGTTGTACCAATATCTTCTATCGTTTCAAGAACCTCATCACGGTCAACCAGTGTAAAGATCACGGATGCCTCTTTTGCTTGCTCTGGTGTTATATTTGAGGCGGCAAAGAGTATGTCTGCGTTATCCATGACTCTTTTAGCTGGATTAGTGTGGTCATAGGCTACATTGTCTAGAGTATACTTTCGCCCAAAGTATCGAGCAATCTCTATAGGGGTTACTGAATCTGAGAGCTCCAGCATAGTGTCTAGAAAGTGACGGAATTGATGTGATGTCAGCCGGATCTGTTCACCTTGATAGCACAGATTTTTGCGTTCAAAAACATTTTTTATACCCAGGTCGGGACGACCCGCTATATAGTCATATATTTGAGTATATGATATCATTGTGAATTCCCAGGGCTCAGCTCTCTTCTCAGAATGATGTTGCTGATGTTGGGTAACAAATATTAGTTTATCTAGGGAATCAGCCACAGTTAACTCTGAAATCTGTTTCCATAACTGATCGATAGACTCCTGTGCTAATGAGAATGCCTTTCCCTTTAAGTCTGATGGGTGGAATGTGCCCGCAATTGCACCTGTATTTGGATTCCGTTTATTTGTCAGGTTGATATTTCTTTTCTTTAGATAGGATGTGAGATTTGAACGTGATGACCAATTTAATCTTTCCCAAATATCAGTGACAAACAACTCACAATCTTCGGTGATAATTGGGAAGAAGTCGTATTTCCCATTAGCAACGCATTTAATCGTGTCACGTACAGGTGCTAATATTTCAAGGGCGCTAGTCAGACCTTTCTTTAGGATGGGTAACAGGCTTTCGGTTATTGGTTTGGTTTGATATCCAGCCCCCTTTTTGGCTCGGTAGCGGATCTCATTAATGGATAATATGTCCATTTCACCTGTGAAGACGTTTTGCTCCTCAACCTCCCTAACCTGTAAGCAATCGACATCTAGGCAGATCACCTCATCAAATCGCAGACCCGTTGCAAACATGATTTCTACCATAGCCTGAAACAGTGCATCGTCACCTTCTAGATTCGAGTTAGAAAGTGTTGCTACTGCGATGAGGCTTTCATGGGTAGGTAGCTTCTCATGCCGTTTGGTAGTTGACTCAAAATCGATTCTTGTATCACTAGCGGTCTGGGTTTCTCCGCGTTTAGATGACTTTTTGAATCCAATCTTTTGGATGGATAGCCGCTTTTGGTTAATGAATTTCGCAATAGATTCAAGTCTCTGACCAATACGGTAAAAGGTAGAACTTTCTAGTTTATCGTGTGCTTCCGCCTCTGCGACTTTGAAGTCATAAGTAGTAAGAGTGCTTGCTGTAATATTTCTTTTTAGCATCGCATTATCTAAATACCGATATGCAACAATATAGAAATTGAGTGTTCCTACATCTTTTGGCTTCTCAATTTGCAAGGCTGAAATATGACATTTAGCTATGTCAGATAAATCCAGATTGTGAAACGCCTTCATGGCATCGCGTGATGACTTAACTTTTTTACCTAGATTGTTATCTCGACTAAAATTGACGGATATATTATTTCCAGATTTTCTGGCTTGAGTCTTACAAATACCCTTAGCATCCCAGCTAAAGGCATCCCATTCCCAACCTTCTAATGTTGCAAAGGGAGTGTTTTTTTTGTAAAAGTGAACTAATTGAGCCAGATTGCTATCAGCATCTACACCAATTGATGGTAATAATTGTAGGCTGGTATTCATAGTTCACCCCTGTCAAACATGTCAGCAAACTTGCGAGCAGCTAAAAAGTTTTTATGTTGAAGAATATTTATGGCGTGAGCATCACCAAATGCTGTTTTTACTTCCTCTACCATCGTATCTACAACTGCCTTATGGTCAACGTCTTCAAAGGCTTCTAGAGAAGAGCAGTTGTAACAAGAAAGCGGGGGTTGCAGAGAGCATGGGGTAGCGCTACCGCAGCTACCAATTTGAACAAGATTTAGATTTTTCGATGGCGCGAAAATACCTTGTCCTCGCTTAGAGGCATTATCAGGCGTGACAACTTTACCTGCAAATGCATCGAGTATATCCATGGCCTCACTTCGCAGTACATCATCTAGTTTTTTGGCAACAGTATGCGATTGTCTATAATAAACTTCTAGTTGTTGTAAATCACTATGATCCATTAGTTCAGCAACAACAGACATAGGAGTGCCTTTGGCGATTAACCGTGAACAGAAGGTTTTACGAAGTCTACGGTTGGTTACCTTGAAGTCCAATCCGACAGCTACTCTGAACTGGTTGGTGATGTACGATATCGTGGTGATTCTTACTTGGCGCTTAACTAATACATCTTTAACACTATAATAATCTGAGATGACAGGCCAATTATCAGTAATTTTTTTACCTAGTATATCTTCGTAACGTGCTTTCATTAATGAAAGTAGTTTTGCGAGTGTTTTTGTTATGGGGCGAATTTTATATACATTGTTATTGGCCTGCCCTCTTTGTTTTGCCCTCAAAACTTTTAGGGTATATACACCTTTGTCTGAGAGCTGCAAGTCAGAGAACTTTAGCCTCATCACTTGGATATTTCTCATGCCAAGAACCTGGGCACATTTCAGTGACACCAATCCCTGTAATGCATGCGTGGTTAGTGTTTCTGGAGAAATGGAGTTTAATGTGGAGATGAAGATGCGTTCTTCCTTGATCGTGAGTGGGCCACGGTCAGGTATTTCCATAATGACATCAAGACCTTTACCTGCGTCTGTACCAAATTTTATACTGGCTAGGTAGTAATCATAAAAATCTTCATCAAAGTGTGGGAGGCCTTCTTCAACACACCATTTATACATCATTCTTAAAATAGATTTAGTGCTCACACTACGAGTAGAACTCATAAGTTCTCTGTAGATTTCTTGAATTTTTTCAGCAATGTCTTCTGCTGCAATATCGTCAGGGATGCTTAGTAAGCGCCAGCACTCATGATGTGAGTGAAGTGCATAGTTAGAGTAGATATGAGAAGCATAAGAAATCCATGCGCGGGTATGTTCTCTTAATTGGTGAGGGATTTTGTCAAAGGATATGGTCTCCCTCTCCGGTTCCAAAACTATTTTACTTTGTGTTAAATCCAGTTGTTGGCCTGACTGGCTTACAGGATATGGGTCATAAGCAAATTGTGGGTGCTGGTCTATTTGTACCAACATAATATCGTTTTTATCTAATTTTTTTGTCGGCATAGCCAGCACCTCGGCAATCTATTATGATAATTTTCTATGTGATTCCATTTCTGCATGGAGTTGGTTTAGAACTAGGTTGCATTGTTCCATTATTGAACCA
The DNA here is from genome assembly GCF_946892685.1 of Aeromonas sp. Marseille-Q5825. Lineage (NCBI taxonomy): Bacteria > Pseudomonadati > Pseudomonadota > Gammaproteobacteria > Aeromonadales > Aeromonadaceae > Aeromonas > Aeromonas sp. Marseille-Q5825. Next base: position 17,684 of record NZ_CAMPOU010000005.1, on the reverse strand, counting down.
GCTTCATATATTAGACTACTATCTGAGTTATACGTCCACCCCCCAACATTATTTTTTAGCTTTTTCTGTTGAGCTGCATCAATTCCCATTTTGGTGAGCATTCTGTCAAGATTTTCAAAAAGAGTATGTCTTAATTTATGAGGGTGAATATCTGACAACTCTAAAATCTTCTTCTTGATACTTGAGAAAACATCATCCAATGCAGCAATTGATAGCGGATTATGTGGCTTGGTTGTCGCTAAGAGTAAATAAGGGCTTTTCATGGCAGAGTCGCCAAGAGATTTTCTGGCCTGTTTATATTCATCAATCAGTGACGCTAGAGGAAATGAAATAGGTATGATCCGGCCAACTGTTTTCTCGCGAGGTGTTCTACCACGAGGATCGTCATGCTCGACATTCTGCTGTGTCAGGATAAATGGGTAAACACCATGAACCAGCTTGCTCGTATGGCAGTTTGATGTTGTAAGTGATAGTAGTTCACCTTTCCTAATTCCTGTTTCTAAAAGCAACCTAAGAATGAGCTTGTTACGTAACTGAGTAGCTTTATTCCAGCCAAGCAAACTTGGCATTTCCATGACATCATACAGTGTTGCTTGTTGGACTAATGACAATCCAAGGACGCGGCCTGGATCTGTCTTTGGTCTTCTTAGCTTGGCTAGTTTTGCTTGAAGTCTTTCCATCATCTTGGGTATTTGATGGAATAGAGGATCTGTATTACGGCGCTTGGAAATTGCTTTATCGGCTAAAAATTGAAAGTAAACCAATACTAGGTCAAGGCGTTGATTGAAATAATCAGGACTAACAATATCTGGCCGGAGGGGTCTTGCTCCGTTGATATCGTATGAGTGATGCTCAAGGTGTTTGAGAAAACTTTGGTATAAGCCAGTATCAGCAAACCCTGTGCCAGCAACAATTTCCGCTAGATCTACTTTTAGCATTGCTGCCCATCGTTCGATATGGATTAGGTGGTTTGCATTATTCTCCTGTGTTTTTTCCGCACCATACAGGTGTGTCAGAGTGAACTCACATAGCCTTGGGATGGGGAGTCCTTTCTCATCAACGATTAAATACTTGCGTTCATTGTACTGCTTCATGTTGACGGTTCTGAGCTTCACTGCATCATTCCTTTACACTTTTAGACACCTACCCCTAATGTATACTCCGAGCTTTCAGAATGAGCAATCTTTACATGTTTAAAAATGAAAAAACCCCGAAATATCGGGGTTTTTAGGCATTTTTCTTTACATGATGCTTTACATTTCAAAAAAACCCGTCCTAGAACGGGATATCGTCGTCGAAATCCATCGGCGGTTCGTTGTAGACCGGCGGTGCAGACTGCGGCTGCTGGGCCGGACGACTGTAACCACCCTGTGGCTGCATATTCTGCTGCGGGGCTGCGGCCGGGCGCTGCATCGCTTGCTGGGGGGCTGCCTGTTGCGGCTGGCCCCAGTTGCCCTGGGATTGTTGACCGCCCATGCCCTGGCCGGCGCCGCCTTGCGGACGGCCACCCAGCATCTGCATCACGCCGGTGAAGCTGTCGACCAGCACTTCTGTGGTGTAACGCTCCTGGCCACCCTGATCCTGCCACTTGCGGGTCTGCAGCTTGCCTTCGACATAGACCTGGGAACCCTTCTTCAGGTACTCGCCCGCCACTTCGGCCAGCTTGCCCATGAAGACCACACGGTGCCACTCGGTACGCTCTTTCTGCTCACCGGTCTGCTTGTCGCGCCAGGTGTCGGAGGTGGCCAGGGTGATGTTAGTCACGGCACCGCCGCTCGGCATGTAGCGCACTTCCGGGTCTTGCCCCAGGTTACCGATCAGAATGACTTTGTTGATGCCTCGACTGGCCATAATCTCTCTTCCACCCTTATGTATACCGGCCAGGCCAAATGCCTGGTCCCATTCAATATGTCGTTTGTTTGCAATGAGATGCGCGCCACGGATGGACCTCATCTTCACGCATGTCACGGCTGTGCCAGATTCAACCGACGCGTTTATCGGCCATCCGCCGCAGCGTTTGCCCGCAATAATACCAGTTGGCGGAGATGAGCGCACACCTTCCTGTCCCGGCGAGCACCAAACCCCGCCGCTGGGGTTCGAGTAACTTACCCGAGGTATGGCCCCACCAGCAAGGGGACGACGGGGCCAAGTGCTGCATCGACGGCCAAGGCCTGCTATGGTGCTGGTCGGCACTACTTAACCCCCCAAATGGGGGGGGTGTGCTAGTCATTTGTATTGGTTGGAAAATTGCTGAGCTTCAAAGGAATCACAGCGGCGTCTAATACTTTTTTAATGCTGCAGCCAGGAGGGGGATTGGTACTCTTCCTTGCCGAAAAGCCCCGACTCGAATGTGCAAGGAAGTTCTCTTGATGACGCCCGAATACCCCTTAGTGCTGATCACCGAAAATAATGCACAAGCCAGCAGTTTCCAGCGTCACCTCAGCGAACAGCTTGGCTTGTCCATTTTGCTGGTGGGGGAGATAGAGGCCCTGCCCGAACCCGCCGAAACCTCTGCCCAGACGCTGCTGCTGATCGATCTGGACTATCTGAAGTCGGCCCAGCAGGCGGATTGGAGCAAGGCCATCTGCAGCCGCTTCGGCGAGGCCAGTGCCGTGCTGCTCAACGCCCCGACCAGTACGGACAGGGAGCTGCTGCTGATGTGGCCCCACACCAGCGGGCTCTTCTTCCGCCAGGACAACCTGGATCGGCTGGTGATCGGCATCCGCAAGGTGCTGCAGGGGGAGTACTGGATACCGCGCCATCTGCTGTGCGATCTGGTGGATTACTACCGCAAGGGGAGCGGCCAGCCCCTGCGCAACCAGACGTTGCTGACGGCCCGTGAGCAGGAGATAGTCCGCCACCTGATGACCGGGGCCTCCAATACCGAGATCGCCGACAGCCTGTTCGTGAGCGAGCACACCATCAAGTCCCACCTCTATAACGTGTTCAAGAAGTTGAACGTCAAGAACCGCCTGCAGGCGGTGAGCTGGGCCAAGGAGTATCTCTGAGAGCCGGGATGGGATGATAAAAGCCTGTCTATTCATCCAGTAGTCTCTATGCCATACTGGCCCGCTCTGGTTCCCGTATCGAGCGCGCAACAAGATGGAAAAAATCGTGATCCGGGGTGCCCGCACCCACAACCTCAAAAACATCAACCTGACTCTGCCCCGTGACAAGCTGATCGTGGTCACCGGCCTGTCAGGTTCCGGCAAGTCCTCCCTGGCGTTCGATACCCTCTATGCCGAAGGCCAGCGCCGCTACGTGGAGTCTCTCTCCGCCTATGCCCGCCAGTTCCTCTCCCTGATGGAGAAGCCGGACGTGGACCATATCGAGGGGCTGTCGCCTGCCATCTCCATCGAGCAGAAGTCCACCTCCCACAACCCGCGCTCGACCGTCGGCACCATCACCGAAATTTACGACTACCTGCGCCTGCTGTTTGCCCGGGTCGGTGAACCCCGTTGCCCGACCCACGCCATCCCGCTCGCCGCCCAGACCATCAGCCAGATGGTGGATCAGGTGCTGGCCCAGCCCGAAGGCACCAAGCTGATGCTGTTGGCTCCCGTGGTGCGCAATCGCAAGGGGGAGCACAGCAAGCTGCTGGAGAACCTGGCGGCCCAGGGCTATATCCGCGCCCGCATCGATGGGGAGGTGTGCGATCTTTCCGATCCTCCCTCGCTGGAGCTGCACAAGAAGCACACCATCGAAGTGGTGGTGGACCGCTTCAAGGTGCGCGATGACCTGGCACTGCGCCTCGCCGAATCCTTCGAGACGGCACTGACCCTCTCCGGCGGCATAGTCCTGGTGGCTCCCATGGACGGAGAGGAGGGTGTCGCTCCCCTGATCTTCTCCGCCAACTTCGCCTGCCCCGAGTGCGGCTACTCCATGTCGGAGCTGGAGCCGCGCATCTTCTCCTTCAACAACCCGGCCGGTGCCTGCCCCACCTGCGACGGCCTGGGGGTGCAGCAGTACTTCGATCCCGCCAAGCTGATCCACGATCCGAGCCAGAGCCTGGCCGGTGGCGCCATCCGGGGTTGGGACAAGCGCAGCTTCTATTACTTCCAGATGCTGAAATCCCTCTCCGAGCACTACAAGTTCGATCTGGAGGCGCCCTGGGAAGATCTGCCGGTCAAGACCCAGGAGGTGATCCTGCGCGGCTCCGGCCGCACCGAGATCGAGTTCCGCTACATGAACGATCGCGGCGATGTGGTGGTGCGCAAGCACCCGTTCGAGGGAATACTGCACAACATGGAGCGCCGCTACCGGGAAACCGAATCCAACTCGGTGCGGGAAGAGCTCTCCAAGTACATCGCCAACAAGTCCTGCACCAGCTGCGGTGGCAGCCGGCTGCGGGAAGAGGCGCGCCACGTATTCGTGGACAACCGCAATCTGCCGGCCATCGCCGAGCAGTCCATCGGCGATGCGCTGGCCTTCTTCGAGGGGCTGAACCTGAGCGGCCAGCGCGCCCAGATTGCCGAGAAGATCCTCAAAGAGATAGTCGAGCGGCTCGGCTTCTTGGTGAACGTGGGCCTCAACTATCTGAGCCTGTCGCGCAGCGCCGAGACCCTCTCCGGCGGCGAAGCGCAGCGGATCCGGCTGGCGAGCCAGATCGGCGCCGGTCTGGTGGGGGTCATGTATGTGCTGGATGAGCCTTCCATCGGCCTGCACCAGAGGGACAACGAGCGGCTGCTCAAGACCCTGACCCACCTGCGCGATCTGGGTAATACCGTCATAGTGGTGGAGCACGACGAGGACGCCATCCGCCTCGCCGACCATGTGCTCGACATAGGCCCCGGGGCTGGCGTACACGGCGGCGCCATAGTCGCGCAGGGGACGCCGGAGGAGATCATCGCCAACCCCGCCTCGCTGACCGGTGACTACCTCTCCGGCCGCAAGCAGATCGCCATTCCTGATGAACGCACGCCGCTCACCGGCAAGTGGTTGAAACTCAAGGGGGCGAGCGGCAACAACCTGCGCAACGTCAACCTGGATCTGCCCATAGGGGTGATGACCTGCGTCACCGGGGTCTCAGGCTCCGGCAAGTCGACCCTGATCAACGACACCCTGTTCCGCATCGCCCACCGGGAGCTGAACAAGGCGACAGAGTCCACCCCGGCACCCTATCGCGAGGTGGAAGGGCTGGAGCACCTGGACAAGGTGGTGGATATCGATCAGAGCCCCATAGGTCGAACTCCGCGCTCCAACCCGGCCACCTATACAGGTCTGTTCACCCCGATCCGCGAGCTGCTCTCCGGCACCCAGGAGGCGCGGTCACGTGGCTACCTGCCGGGTCGCTTCTCCTTCAACGTCAAGGGGGGCCGCTGCGAGGCGTGCCAGGGGGATGGCGTCATCAAGGTGGAGATGCACTTCCTGCCGGATGTCTATGTGCCGTGCGACGTCTGCAAGGGCAAGCGCTACAACCGCGAGACCCTGGAGGTGAAGTACAAGGGCAAGAACATCCACGAGATCCTCGAGATGACGGTGGAAGATGCCCGCGAATTCTTCGACCCCGTCCCTGCGGTGGCGCGCAAGCTGCAAACCCTGATGGATGTGGGCCTCTCCTACATCCGGCTCGGCCAGTCGGCCACTACCCTGTCGGGGGGCGAGGCGCAGCGGGTCAAGCTGGCGCGAGAGCTCTCCAAGCGCGATACCGGCCAGACTCTTTACATCCTGGACGAGCCGACTACGGGCCTGCACTTCCACGACATCCAGCAACTGCTCAAGGTGCTGCACCAGCTGCGGGATCGGGGCAACACCATAGTCATCATCGAGCACAACCTGGACGTCATCAAAACCGCCGACTGGATCGTTGATCTGGGACCGGAAGGGGGCGCCGGTGGTGGCCGCATCCTGGTGACCGGCACGCCGGAGGAGATGAGCCGTTGCAAGGAGTCGCACACGGCGCGCTTCCTGGCCCCCTTGCTGAACAAGTAAGGGCAAGTCAGACAGACAAGGGGCCTCGGCCCCTTTTTTGTGGGCGATCGCCGTGGGAGGGAGGGAGCTTTTCTCGGGATCCGCCAGCGGCGGTTGCAGACACTGAGACTGGCTGAATGCCGCATTGGGTCGGGCAGGGCAAGCCCGTCACCGGGCGGTGACTCTGGGGTGTCAGTGGGCCAGCATCAGGAAGGCGAGGGCGAACAGAAAACCGAGCAGGATAAACAGGAAGGAGCCTATGCCCCAGATGGCTGCCAGGATGCCGATGATTTTGTCTTTGCGTGTTTGTGGTTTCATAAAGATTAAATTACAGCATGGCTACATTGCTTTAATAAAATACGCTGGCCGGCATCATTAAACAACAGAGAAATGGGAATATGGGCACCCTTAAGGTGTATTTGGTTGCTATTTTAAATCGGATGTCATTGCGTATTTATATTTCAACTGTCTGTATTTAAATGATTTTCAGGTGTTATTTGTCAGTTTTTTGGTTATCTGAAGCTGCTGTGTACATCCATCTATTTCTTGATAACTATTGAGCTAAATCAATAACCGTCCATTCACATCCTTTTATAGTTTTCGGGCTTACAACATAGAAAGAAAACAAAAAGGAATTATGTGATGAAAAAAGTGCTTCCTCTCCTGATCGCAGCCGCTTTTGCTTCCCCCGCCGCCATGGCTCACCAGGCCGGTGACATCCTGGTGCGTGGCGGCCTGGCCTTCGTCTCTCCCCAGACCAGCAGTGACGACGTTCTGGGCACCGGCGAACTGGATATCGACAGCAATATGCAGCTGGGGCTGACCCTCTCCTACATGCTGACGGACAACTGGGGCGTCGAGTTGCTGGCGGCGACGCCTTTCTCCCACTCGGTGTCGACCCCGGGGCTGGGTGAGGTCGCCAAGGTCAAGCACCTGCCGCCGACCCTGATGGCGCAGTACTACTTCGGGGACGCCAACAGCAAGGTGCGTCCCTATGTCGGTGCCGGCATCAACTACACCACCTTCTTCGATGAAGAGGGCCGTGGTGCCCTGGCGGGCACGGATGTGAGCGTTGACTCCTCCTGGGGGCTGGCGGGTCAGGTGGGCCTGGACATGGCGATCAACGACCGCTGGTTCGTCAACGCCTCCGCCTGGCTCATCGACATCGACACCGACGTGCACACCGCAGTGGGCACCATCAATACCTCCATAGATCCGGTTGCCTTCATGTTCGGCGTCGGCTACCGCTTCTGATGACAAGGTTGGCCGCCACAAGGCCATGACAACCAAGCATGTCTCTTTGGCCCGGCTCTGTTCGGGCCCTTTTCTGTCCGGCTCGGGTAAATAACCGTGATCCGGCCCCTCATGGCGTCACTTATTGCTCTTCCATTGCCTCAACTTGCCGATAGCCTCTGCGTTCACCCCTTTATTTCCCAACGAGTGAGGATGTCTCCATGGGTTTATCTATCGTGCAGCGGATCATCGCCGGATTTGTGCTGATGTTGCTGCTGCTGGTTCTGCTGGGCTTCATCAGTATTCTGAAGATCCGGGGAATCAATGAGGGGCTCTCCCAGGTATCGGATCGTGCCACTCCCCTGGTGATCGCCGTCGCCGGGCTCAAGGGAGCCCTTCAGGACAGCAACCGCTGGGTGCTGACCTACAGGACCAGCGAAGATGCCACTCAATTGCCGCAGCTGGCCAGCCAGTTCAAGGCGCAGCAGGCGCGCTTCCTGGCCCAGAGCCAGGAGATGGCCAGGTTCAACGACGTGGCCGAGGCGGGCGAGCGCTTTCGTCAGGTAGATGGGGCCACCCGGGAGTTCTACGGTCTGGCGGATCAGGTGCTGAGCCAGCATGGCCAGTGGATAGCCGCCCTCAATCGGCGTCATGAGCTGGAGCTGGCCTTTATCCGGCTGGAAGATACCTATCAGTGGGCCGCCGATCTGCTGTTGCAGCAGACCGCCAGCAAGCGCTCCATGCGTAACAAGGCCGAACTCATCACCTCCGGCATAGCCCGGGATCTGAAGAACATCCGTCGGGCCGACGCCAAGACAGATCTCAACGAACTGGAGAAGGTGCTCGCCAAGGATATAGAGATGGCGCGCAAGCGGCTCGAGCGTGTGCTGGTGCCCGATGATGTGAGGCAGCGCTTCGTCGTCAATCTGGACAGGATGCAGGAGCTGGCGCTCGGCCCGCAGGGGCTGCTGGCCACCATGCGTCATGCCCAGCAGCTTGCGGCATCGCTGCAAACCTTGAATCAGCAGCTCGATACCAGCCTGGTCAACAGCCTGGCGCTGCTGGACGAGATGGGCAAGTCGGCGGGCAGCATCGCCAGCCAGAGCCGGATCGGGGCCGATGACGCCGTCAGCAGTGCCAGCTTCTGGATCCTGATCGTCTCCGCCATCTCCGCAGCCGCCGCGCTCATCATCGGTTACACCACGGCGCGCAGCATACAGCGCCCGTTGCAGCTGATCGATCGGGCACTGGATCGCATGGCCACCGGGGACATGACCAGGCGCATCGACTACCAGAGCCGTTGTGAATTCGGCAGTCTGACCCGCTCCATCAACACCCTGGCGGACAAGACGGGGGAGCTGCTCTCCCAGATCAACGCCGGTTCCCGCCATCTGGTGGAGGAGGCGAGCCGCGCCGCCGAGATCAGCGAGCGCGCCATGTCCAGGGTACAGGATCAGAAGAGCCAGACCGACCAGGTCGCCGCCGCCATCACCGAGCTGGAAGTGAGCGCCACCGAGGTGGCCCGCTCCACCGATGGTACCAAGCGCGAGGTGGATCTGGCCGACGAGGAGGCACGCGCCGGTCGCAAGCAGGTGGCGACCACGCGCCAGATCACCGAACAGCTGGCGGGCGCCATGGAGGAGGCGGTCGGCATCACCCACAAGCTGGGGGAGTTCAGCAACAACATCGGCAGCATTCTGGATGTGATCCGCAGCATTGCCGAGCAGACCAACCTGCTGGCACTGAATGCGGCCATCGAGGCTGCACGGGCCGGTGATGCCGGCCGCGGCTTTGCCGTGGTGGCGGACGAGGTGAGGGCGCTGGCAAACCGGACCCAGACCTCGACCGAGGAGATCCAGGCCATGATCGAGAACCTGCAGAGCTCCAGCAAGCATGTGGTGGAGGTGATGGCCCGCAGCCAGGAGCAGACCCAGGGTTGCGTGTCGCAGACCCGGGCCATGGATCAGGCGCTGCAATCCATTGCCGAGCGGATGAGTGCCATCAAGTCGATGGCGGATCAGGTCGCTCATGCGGCCCAGGAACAGATCTCGGTCAGTCAGGGGGTGGCCCGTCATATCGCCGGCATTGCGGACGTGGCCTACGAGACCGAACGGGAGGCCCGTGAATCGGCAGGCAGCAGTGAAGTGCTGGCGGAACTGGTCGCCAAGCAGCAGCAATTGATCGCTCATTTCAAGGTGTAGGAGGACTTATGGCTAACAAGTGGATCGGGGCCCTGAGTCTCCTGTTGTGTGGCCAGCTGATGGCCAGCGAGCTGGTGATCGAAAGCTGGCGGATAGATGACAAGGCCCTGTGGGAGGAGAAGATCATTCCCGCCTTCGAGGCCGCTCACCCAGGCATCCAGGTGAGCTTCAACGGGGTGCAGAACGTCGAATACATGCCGACCCTCTGGGCCAGCCTGAAAGCGGGCAAGGCCGGGGATCTCATCACCTGCCGTCCGTTCGACGACTCCCTGGCCCTGTTCAAGGCGGGCCACCTGGCGGAGCTGAGCGAGATGGCCGGGATGGAGAACTTCCCGAGCTTCGCCCAGTCCCCCTGGCAGACCGATAGCGGCGCCCAGACCTTCTGCGTGCCCATGGCCTCCGTCATTCACGGCTTCTTTTACAACAAGCAGATCTTCAGCGAGCTGGGGCTGGCGGTGCCGCAGACCCGGGACCAGTTCTTCGCCGTGCTCGACAAGGTGAAGGCGGATGGCCGCTATGTGCCGCTGGCCATGAGTGGCAGTGAGAGCTGGGTCGCCTCCGAGCTGGGCTTCCAGAACATAGGCCCCAACTACTGGAAAGGGGAGGATGGCCGGCTGGCGCTGATCGCGGGCCAGGAGCGGCTCGACAACCCGCAATACGTCAAGGTGTTCGAGGAACTGGCCCGCTGGCGTGCCTATCTCGGCGAGGGGGGCGAGGGTCGTGACTACGCCACCACCAACGAGCTGTTCACCTCCGGCAAGGCCGCCTTCTATGCGGCCGGCTCCTGGGAGATAGCCCCCTTCACCGGCAAGGTGGACTTCGGTGTCATGCGCCCCCCTGTGGCCAAACAGGGTGATGGTTGCTTCTTTACCGATCACACCGACATCGGCATGGGGATGAACCCGGCCAGCAAGAACAAGGAGGCCGCCATGACCTTCCTGCAGTGGCTGACCACCTCCCAGTTTGCCGAGCTCTATACCAACTCGCTGCCGGGGTTCTTCTCCCTCTCAAACCACTTCTTCGAGGCCACCAACCCGGCGGCCAAAGAGATGATGGAGTGGCGGGATCAGTGTGACTCCACCATCCGGGTCGCCACCCAGATCCTCTCTCGCGGCACCCCCAAGCTGGGGGATGAGCTGGCCGAGGTGAGCCAGGGGGTGCTGCTCGGCACCATGGCGCCGCAAGCCGCCGCCGATCGGCTGGAGCAGGGATTGAAGGGTTGGTACGCCCCTCATCAGGGCCAGCAGGCCAAGGCCCTGGACTGCCAATGCGCGGTTCCCGCCGCCGTCTCTGCCGCTCCCGCCACGGTTGAGTCTGTCATCGCTGCGCCATCCGCGGCCATCTCGACCGAGCTGAATGCGTCCCCCGTGCCCGCGGCTGTTGCCCCCTCAGCGGCGGCCTCGACCGACGTCGAGCAGGCGCTGGCCAGCGAGCTGGAAGCGCCGCAGCCCTGAAGGGCTGTACCATGAAAAAAACGGGAGGCATCAGCCTCCCGTTTTTATTTGCGCCAGACGCCTACTGTGTCAGACACCTACGGCTGCTGAGCCCAGCGGCACAGGCTGCCGATGCGCGCCACCGGAACGAAGCCCAGGGCGCGGTAGACCCGTTGGGCGTGGTAGTGCTCGTCGGCCACTATGATGAGCTGCCTGGCCCGCTCGAACCCCTGGCGGGCGACCTGGCTCAGCAGTTGACGGCAAAGGCCCCGGTTGCGCCAATCCTGATGGGTGCGTACCAGCTGAAAGCGCCCCATGGTGCCGGTGAAGAAGAGGCCGCAGCTGGCCACCAGACGCTCCCCCTGCCAGATCCCCCACCATTGTCCCAATCCATCGGCGATCATGGCCTGATAGAGGTCGCGCCGCGACTGAAGGTAGGCAAGGTAGCTCGCCTCCCCATGGCCCGAGTCCCTGTCATCGAGCTCCAGGGTCAGCCAGTCATCCCAGTCGGCGGGGGTGAAGGGGCGGGCCGGAGCGAGATCCTGGTCGCTCGGGGCCTGCCAATCGACCGCCCCCAGCGCCAGCACCACGCACTCCATGTACTGGTATCCCGCCGCCACGAAGCCGGCGACCCGGCTGTTCTGTCCCTCGGCCAGCGGCCACTGGAAGGTGCGATGGCGGATCTTGGGATCCTGGCCGATCAGTTTGTCGAAGCTGGCTTCGAGCCAACCCTTGTCGCGGTCGCTGGGCGGAGTGGGGAGCAGCAGATAGTTGCCGAAGTAGTAATCCGGGGCTGTCGGGGTGCGCACGGCCCAGAACCCTTCATGGTCCGTCACCTCGCCCTGATAGCGATCGAACAGCAAATCGGTGGCAAAACCGGGGTGATCTTCCATGACAAGGCTCCTGCAAATGCTTGAATTGATTATCGGCAGGGAGGGAGAGAAGTTAAAAAAAGGCCGGGAAACCCGGCCAAACAATCACACGCAGATTCAGAACGTCCAGGACGATCCGCCCGCATCATAGCGTGCCTGAGGCCATTTTGGGATGGGGCCCGCCGTTACTTGGGTCGAATTGCAAAATAAAAAAAATCGTTTATCCCGCCTTCGTGGGCAAATCGATGTTGACTTTGATCCGTTTTCTCATAAAGATAGAAAGACGTTTAGACGTCCAAACATCCGTTTTGACGTACAGGAATCGGTTGTAGGACAGGGAGAGAGCAGATGGGATTTCACAGCGCGCGTCAGGTCGAGGCACTCAACCAGAGTCTGGCTGACTTGGGTAACAACATTTCGGTCAGCTTCGAGTTTTTTCCCCCCAACAGTGAAGGGATGGAGAATACCCTCTGGCAATCCATCGAACGACTGCAGGTGCTGGAACCCAAGTTTGTCTCCGTGACCTATGGCGCCAACTCGGGCACCCGGGATCGTACGCACAAGGTGATCAAGGACATCAAGGAGCGCACCGGTCTTATCGCCGCACCGCACCTGACCTGTATCGATGCCAGCCGCGACGAGCTGAGAACCATTGCCCGTGACTACTGGAACAGCGGCATTCGTCACATAGTGGCACTGCGCGGTGACCTGCCCCCCGGACTCGACAAGCCGGACATGTATGCCACCGATCTGGTCGCCCTGCTCAAGTCCGAGGCCGACTTCGACATCTCGGTGGCCGCCTATCCGGAGGGCCACCCCGAAGCCAGGAGCGCGCAGTCCGACCTGCTCAACCTCAAGCGCAAGATAGATGCCGGCGCCAACCGTGCCATTACCCAGTTCTTCTTCGATGTGGAGACCTATCTGCGCTTTCGTGATCGCTGCGCCGCCATCGGCATCGATGCCGAGATAGTGCCGGGGATACTGCCGGTCTCCAATTTCCAGACCCTCAACAAGTTTGCCGGCTTTACCAACGTGAAGATCCCGCGCTGGATGCACCAGCGGTTCGAGGGGCTGGATAACGATCAGATGACCCGCAACATGGTGGGGGCCAGCATCGCCATCGACCAGGTGCGGGTGCTGAGTCAGGAAGGGGTGAAGGACTTCCACTTCTACACCCTGAACCGCTCCGAACTGACCTACGCCATCTGCCATACCCTGGGAGTCAGGCCGAAAGGCCAGGCCTGATCCCCATCAGTCAGAAACGAGAAAAGCCAATGAGTTGCCTCATTGGCTTTTTGCTATGGGTGATGATCAGGGTCTGGTCGGCTGGATCTCCTTGGGCTCCAGCGTGATGACCGCATTGCCGGCGGCGCCGGGATACTGGTGGTAGCTCTGGTCCTGCTCCAGGGTGTAGAAGGTGTCCAGGTAGTCGTCGTTGTTGGTCATCCAGGAGTCGGGCAGCGCCTTGACGATGCGGCCGCCGAGATCGAGGAAGGGGAGGGCCTCCGGCACGCCGCCGGCGGTGAAGCCGAGCTTCAGCGCCTCGATCAGCAGGGCGCTCAGCTCCTTGTAGTTGACGTTGTCATCCTGCTCCATCATGACGAGGTCGACTGCGCCCCAGCGATAGCGATCCCAGTACACCAGGATCTGGTTCGGGTTGTAATCCGTGTTGTCATAGTCGAGGTAGGGCATGTCGACTATGTCCACCACGGGTTCGTCCCGGCCGGGATTGACCCCGGCCACGACGGCGTAGACCTCGGCGGTGCCGAGCAACCAGGGCTCCTGATCATCGCTGAGCCTGATCTTCTTGAGAATGCTGGTCTTGAGGGGCGCCGTGTTGCCGGCAGCACGGGGGGCTACTTGCATGTCGGCGGCAGCCAGCGCCTTGCGCATCACCTTCAGACCGGCATTCTTGGCCTTGACGGGATCGGCCTCCACTACCAGCACGGGTCGCGCCGGTGGCTGGTTCACATCGAGGTAGACCGGATTGCCGGCGCCATCGAAGGCTTCGATGGCGCTCCAGCTCTTCTCATCGCCGCTCGGCACGTAGGCAATCAGCGGCTCTGTTCCCTGCTTGAGCGCATTGGCCTGCTCGGGGTTGGCCAGTCGCAACTGCATCAGTTGTTTGACTTCACCCTCCAGTCCTTGCCGGTTGATGGCGGCCTGATTGGCATCGGTGGCCTGCCGTTTGAGGCGTGGGCTCGCCTTTTGCAGCAGGTTGGGCAGCGGACTCTGGTACTCCTGATTGGCGAGCAGGGGCAACAGATTCTTCTGCTGCAGTGCGAGCTGGCGTGCCAGCTCCCTGTCAGTGTCGGCGGCATGGGCACTGGCGGTGCCCAGCAGGGTCAGCAATAAAATGACAGCCTGATTCCTCATTCTTCTTCTCCAGTATTGAGTCTGACAGAGGCGCGTATCGGGAAGAATCTGCGCCTCCTCCTCACTAGACGGGAATGGGGTTCGCCTGTGAACCATTCTTGCCGAATTATGTGCTGTGTCTCACTGGGGTCTCCCCAGATGGTCAGGTCAGGCGCGGAGTCGGTTGACTTGATGCAGCGCCACGCCGACCAGCAATCCCCAGCAGGCGGAACCGACACCGAGCAGGCTGATCCCCGAGGCCGTGATGAGGAAGGTGAGCAGCGCGGCTTCCCGCTCTTCATCCTGCTGCAGCGCCCCGTGCAGGCTGCTGCCTATGGTGCCGAGCAGTGCCAGCCCGGCCACGCAGGTCACCAGCGCAGTGGGAAAGGCGCTGAACAAGGCGACCACAGTCGCCCCGAAGCAACCGGTCAGCAGGTAGAAGCAACCCGCCCACACGGCGGCGGGCCAGCGGCGAGCGGCGTCGGGATCCACCTCCTTGCCCATGCAGATGGCGGCCGTGATGGCGGCCAGGTTGAAGGCGTAACCACCGAACGGGGCCAGCAGCAGACCGGTAAGGCCGGTCCAGCCGATCAGGGAGGAGGTGGCCGGTTGATAACCATGGGCACGGAGGATCGCGATGCCGGGCATGTTTTGCGACGTCATGGTGACCAGGAACAGCGGCAGCGCTATCCCCAACATGGCGTTGATGGAAAAGGTTGGGGAGATCCACACCGGGCTGGAGAGCTGCCAGTGGATCTCAGTCAGCTGCAACTCACCCCTCAGGGCGCAGAGCAGCATGCCAGTGGCCAGCACCAGCACCATGGTATAGCGGGGCCAGAGGTGGCGGCCGAGCAAGAAAGCCAGCAGCAAGGCGCCAAGCAGCAGGGGATCCTGGGGGGCCACCTTGAACAGGTCCAGCCCGAATCTGAGCAACACCCCGGCCAGCATGGCGGCGGCCAGGGGGGCCGGGATGTGGCGCATCAGCCTGTCGAACCAGCCGCTGATGCCGCACAGGGTGATCAGCAATGAGGAGATAATGAAGGCGCCTATGGCCTCCGCCAGGCTGAAATTGCCCAGGCTGGTGATAAGCAGGGCGGCCCCCGGTGTTGACCAGGCGGTCAGCACGGGGATGCGGTAATAGAGAGAGAGGCCGATGCAGCTCACGCCCATGCCGATACCCAGCGTCCATAGCCAAGAGGATACCTGGGCTGCATCGGCGCCGGCGGCGGTAGCCGCCTGAATGATCAGTACGACCGAACTGGTATAGCCAACCAGGACGGCGATAAGGCCTGCGACCAGGTGAGGGAGAGCAAAGGGCATAGCGACATCCTTGTGTATGCTGATAGCTTGTGCGTTATTGCGTACAATATGGCTTTGACTATAGCGTCGTGCGTTATAGCGCACAAGGTGAAGATGCAGCATTCGGGAGAGGGCGTATGCAGGAGATGAATCGGCATCTGGCTCAGCGATTGAAAGGGCTGCGCGCCGAACTGGGGTGGAGTCTGGATGTGGCTGCCCGCGAGACCGGGGTGAGCAAGGCCATGCTGGGGCAGATAGAGCGGGGGGAATCCAGTCCGACGGTGGCGACCCTGTGGAAGATAGCCACCGGATTTCGGGTCTCCTTCTCCAGCTTTATCGAGCCGACCCCGGCAGTGACGGGGGAGACGCTCTATCGCATCGCCGATGACATTCGCCAGCAACCGGCGGGCGAAGGCATGCAGGTGGCGCCGTTGTTTCCCTATGAAGGCCGGTTCGGTTTCGAGCTGTTCGAGTTGACCCTGCTACCCGGCTATCAGCGGGAATCTGAACCCCATGAGCCCGGGGTGACCGAACATGTCATCGTCATCAGCGGGGCGATGGAGCTGCTGGTCGATGGGCAGTGGCGTTCACTGGATCAGGGGGAAGCCGTTCGCTTCGCCGCCGACCGTCCCCACGGTTACCGCAATCTGGGAATAGCCCCGGCCGTTTTCCACAACCTGATCCACTATCCCGCCACTCGCCCCTGATGGCTAACCCGGACGACCGTCCGCTCTGGGGCGGGTCAGGATGGGGGTGTAAACCCAGACAAACAGGCCATAGGCCGCTATCCAGCTCCAGCCGCTCAGGTTCCATCCCGTCAGCGTCAAGCTGGGCCAATACAGAGGGAGCAAGACCCGCACGAAGGCAGAGAAGATCACCAGCGCGAATGCCAGGGTTATCCTGCGCCCGACGTGCAGGGCCCTGCCGCTGTGACCGAGTGACACCCTGGCAATCATCCCGAGGATCATGGTCCCCATGCAGCCAGCACTGAGCAGGTGACTGGCGAGCGACAAGCTGAGGGACAGCCCCGCAGCCTGGGCCGCAAGGGCGAGCAGGCCAAGGGGAATAAACAGATAAGCCAGGTGCAGCGACCATAGCAGGGGCTGTGCCAGGGTGGTGCCGGGTCGCCAGCGCAGTTGCCTGCCCAGGTGCAAGCCGGCCGCCACTATATATAGAGGCACCATATATAGAGAGTTGATCCATGAGTCAGGCAGCAGCCATAGCAGCAGGATCAACCAGAGAGAGGCCAAGGCCCCGCGCTCCAGCCAAGGGCTGGGAGGCGCCTTCTCCTGACCCGTGCCTCTGGCGGTAAAGAAGGGAATGACACGTCCGCCCATCACGGCGATCAGGGTGGTGAACAGCAGTACCGTCGTGATGAGCAGATGTTCCACTGCGCTCCACTCATCTCGCCATAACCAGCTGGCGCCATTGAGCAGAGTCAATATGAGGAGCAGGGGGACAAAGAAGAGGTTGCGCCATTGGCGCGTCATGATGACGGGCTTGGCGAGGAACCAGGCACAGAGCGGCAACCAGGCCAGATCCAGTGCCATCAGGATGAGATTGTCTTCTCCAAGCCAGGGGAGCAGGCACCTTGGCAGCACCCACAATCCCACGATCAGCGCCAATGGCCAGCTGCGAACGCCGGGATGAGCCGTCCAGTTCTGGACGGCAGTCAGCAGAAACCCCGCAACTATGGCGGCGCCAAAGCCGAACAACATCTCATGAGCGTGCCACCAGATGGGATTGCCAATACCGGGCAGGGCGAACCAGTTATTAAGCTGTCCTAGCCAACCCAGCATGGCCAGGCAGGAAAACAGGGCTCCGAGCAGGAAGAAGGGGCGGAACCCCAAGCGGAACAGCGGGACTATCTGCTCTTCCTTGTGGCTATCGAGGATCTGGTGCATGAGAGCAACCTTAATTGAACATTTGAAAAGCCAATTATAAAATGGCTTTTCAAATGTTCAATTTAAATCCAGGGAATGGTGTTTCGGGCGGGGCTGTGGGCAAAAAAAGAACGTCTTGCTGCAGAACTGAGCGAACGAGCGATGAAGGTGAAAAAGCCCTTGTCATCCCGGCGCGGCTCCCTATAATGCGCCCCTACCAGCACGGCGGAACACGCCGAACTGATGAGCCAGCTTCCTAGCGAAGTGGGCGCCGAAAGAAAAGCGAAAACAACCGCTTGACTTTCGAAGTGAGGGGCGTAATATGCGCCTCCTCAACGCGATAAGCGTGACGCTCTTTAACAATTTGAATCAAGCAATCTGTGTGGGCACTCACAGCATCGAACATCAAACAATTTTGTTGATTTTCAATGTCTGGTGAAGTGACCAAGACAACTTCGGTTGTCACAGTTTATTTCAGCAATTCATTGAGCCGCTGAA
>NZ_CAMPOU010000004.1:435000-802500 GCF_946892685.1 Aeromonas sp. Marseille-Q5825 | reverse complement strand
AGTGGGAAACGATGTGGGAAGGCTCAGACAGCTAGGATGTTGGCTTAGAAGCAGCCATCATTTAAAGAAAGCGTAATAGCTCACTAGTCGAGTCGGCCTGCGCGGAAGATGTAACGGGGCTCAAACCAGGCACCGAAGCCGCGGATTCACACTTATGTGTGAGTGGTAGGGGAGCGTTCTGTAAGTCTGCGAAGGTGTGTCGAGAGGCATGCTGGAGATATCAGAAGTGCGAATGCTGACGTAAGTAACGATAAAGGGGGTGAAAAGCCTCCTCGCCGGAAGACCAAGGGTTCCTGTCCAACGTTAATCGGGGCAGGGTGAGTCGACCCCTAAGGTGAGGCCGAAAGGCGTAATCGATGGGAAGCAGGTTAATATTCCTGCACGACTTGTAATTGCGATGGGGGGACGGAGAAGGCTAGGTGGGCCAGGCGACGGTTGTCCTGGTGAAAGTGCGTAGGTGGTGTTTCTAGGCAAATCCGGAGACACAACACTGAGACACGAGACGAAGCCACTACGGTGGTGAAGCCATTGATGCCCTGCTTCCAGGAAAAGCCTCTAAGCTTCAGATTACAAGTCATCGTACCCCAAACCGACACAGGTGGTCGGGTAGAGAATACCAAGGCGCTTGAGAGAACTCGGGTGAAGGAACTAGGCAAAATAGAACCGTAACTTCGGGAGAAGGTTCGCTCTTGACAGTGAAGTCCCTTGCGGATGGAGCAGTTGGGAGTCGCAGTGACCAGATGGCTGGGACTGTTTATCAAAAACACAGCACTCTGCAAACACGAAAGTGGACGTATAGGGTGTGACACCTGCCCGGTGCCGGAAGGTTAATTGATGGGGTTAGCGCAAGCGAAGCTCTTGATCGAAGCCCCGGTAAACGGCGGCCGTAACTATAACGGTCCTAAGGTAGCGAAATTCCTTGTCGGGTAAGTTCCGACCTGCACGAATGGTGTAACCATGGCCATGCTGTCTCCACCCGAGACTCAGTGAAATCGAATTCGCCGTGAAGATGCGGTGTACCCGCGGCTAGACGGAAAGACCCCGTGAACCTTTACTACAGCTTGGCACTGAACATTGAACCTACATGTGTAGGATAGGTGGGAGGCTTTGAAGGCGTGACGCCAGTTGCGCTGGAGCCGTCCTTGAAATACCACCCTTGTATGTTTGATGTTCTAACGCAGGGCCCTGAATCGGGCTCGCGGACAGTGCCTGGTGGGTAGTTTGACTGGGGCGGTCTCCTCCCAAAGAGTAACGGAGGAGCACGAAGGTTGGCTAATCCTGGTCGGACATCAGGAGGTTAGTGCAATGGCATAAGCCAGCTTAACTGCGAGACGGACAGGTCGAGCAGGTACGAAAGTAGGTCATAGTGATCCGGTGGTTCTGAATGGAAGGGCCATCGCTCAACGGATAAAAGGTACTCCGGGGATAACAGGCTGATACCGCCCAAGAGTTCATATCGACGGCGGTGTTTGGCACCTCGATGTCGGCTCATCACATCCTGGGGCTGAAGTCGGTCCCAAGGGTATGGCTGTTCGCCATTTAAAGTGGTACGCGAGCTGGGTTCAGAACGTCGTGAGACAGTTCGGTCCCTATCTGCCGTGGGCGTTGGATGATTGAAGGGAGTTGCTCCTAGTACGAGAGGACCGGAGTGAACGAACCTCTGGTGTTCGGGTTGTCACGCCAGTGGCACTGCCCGGTAGCTAAGTTCGGAATCGATAACCGCTGAAAGCATCTAAGCGGGAAGCGAGCCCTGAGATGAGTCATCCCTGACCCCTTGAGGGTCCTAAAGGGCCGTTGGAGACCACAACGTTGATAGGTGGGGTGTGTAAGCGCGGCGACGTGTTGAGCTAACCCATACTAATTACCCGTGAGGCTTAACCATACAACACCCAAGAAGTGTTTCTGGCCTTGTAGCAAGTGCGTGAACTACTAACTAATTCAGTGATAGCGACGAGCCATTAAGGCCAAGTCGTTATTCACGTCAGCTTTCCGGATGAAGTTTTTTGCCTGGCGGCCATAGCGCCGTGGAACCACCTGATCCCATGCCGAACTCAGAAGTGAAACGCGGTAGCGCCGATGGTAGTGTGGCATTCGCCATGCGAGAGTAGGACACTGCCAGGCACCCAATACAAGAAACCCCGCTCAATGAGCGGGGTTTTTTATTGTCTGAAGTTCCACCAAACCTGCCACTGCTCGCCGAGATCTCGTCTGATTATTCCTTGAGTTCACCAGTTTCGTCACCTGTTGGTGCTCATGACCTCCGGCTTCCGAGGCTTCGTCTGCCGCTACACCTGGATCTGCACTCTCACCGGTTTTCCATTTGATTCCTCACGCGGCGCTATCCTGCTGAAAGCCGGCGTCGGGCCTGCAATTGGGGTTGTATCTGCATCATAACTCGGTAGAGTAAAGGGCATTCCGGGTTTGCCCATACCATGCCTTTGCTTATCCATCTGGTATGAGAGCATCCCACCCGTTTTCATTCACCTTCAGTCAGTGGTACCGATATGGAACAAGTAAACAAGTCTACTTTCAGCGATGTGTTGGAATATGTGCGTATGTCCCGTCGTCAGAACAAGCTCAAGCGTGAAATCGCGGACAACGAGAAGAAGATCCGTGACAACCAGAAGCGGGTGCTGTTGCTCGACAACCTGAGCGACTATATCAAGCCCGGCATGAGCATCGATGAGGTGCAGGCCATCATCGCCAACATGCGCACCGATTACGAAGAGCGTGTTGATGATCACATCATCAAGAATGCCGAGCTTTCCAAGGAGCGCAAAGAGCTGAGCACCAAGCTCAAGGGCATGAGTACCAGCAAGTAAGCCCACATCGCCATTCTCGAACACCGGCTTCCAGCCGGTGTTTCATTTCCACTCCGCAGCTCGGATCTCTCGCCGTACTGCAACAATCGGCTCCCATTTTTACAATCGCCCTGTTAACATCGCTGCAAAGCGGTCAATAGTTTTCAAGCCCTTGACTTGAAACGACTAAGCTTGATTGAAAGACAATAAATTGCGCAACCATGGTGGGGCTGATATGGGCGCATCAAAACAGACGGATTCGAACAAAGTGGCATCTCAGGATTCATCCGTACCGCATGCGGACGGGCAATATCAGCGCAAGCGTCGCCCCTGGTGGCGCTGGTTGTTCTGTTTCATCTTTTTGCTTTGCCTGGCTGCCGTGATCGCCCTGGTCGGTTATGAAATGAAGACCTCCCGATTGCAGTCGCAGGAGATCTCCCGTTATGCCGCCAAGCTGACTTATGAGCTGGAACCCGGTCCCAGCAAGCAGATCACCTTCCCGGATGATGGTCCCTTCGACAAGCGACTCGGTTATGTGCTGATGCCCATGATCCAGGAGCGCCTCATCCAGCGTGGCTATCAGGTGAGCGAGCAGGTGCGTTTTTCCGATGCGCTCTACAACTACGCCAGCCATGGTTTCTTCGTCCCCTATACCGAGAAGGTGCAGGCGGGGCTGACTCTGCACGACTGCCGTGCCGAGCCTTTCTATCAATACAAGTACCCGACCCATTACTACCCTGATTTCAACTCCATACCTCCTCTGGTCATACAGTCGCTGCTGTTTATCGAGAACCGGGAGCTGCTGAGCAACGAGCAGCCGCTGGCCAACCCGGCTGTAGACTGGCCCCGTTTTGCCAAGGCTGCACTGTCCCAGGTGGGCAAGGCGCTGGACATGCAGGATCAATCCGCCGGCGGCAGTACGCTGGCGACCCAGGTGGAGAAGTATCGTCACTCCCCTGATGGTTTGACCCTGTCCCCCACCGAGAAGATCCGCCAGATGGCCTCGGCCAGCGTGCGGGCCTATCGATTGGGGCCGGAAACCCTGGAAGCACGCAAACTGGTGGCCTGGGCCTATCTCAACTCGGTACCGCTCTCCGCCGCTCCGGGCTATGGCGAGGTGCACGGCCTGGGGGATGGTCTCTGGGTCTGGTTTGGTGCCGATGTGGATGAGGTGAATCGCCTGCTGGATCCCGCTCGCAATCAGGATGCCACCCTGGCCGAGCAGGGGCTGGCGCTGCGCCAGGTCGTCTCCCTGATGATTGCCCACCGTCGCCCCTCCTACTATCTGGCCCAGGGACGGGAGGCGCTGTCGACCCTGACTGACAGCTACCTGCGTCTGTTCGTTCAGGAGGGCATGATCACGCCGCCTCTGATGGAGTCGGCGCTCAAGGCCAAGCTTGCGTTCCGCGACTTCCTGCAGGCGCCGGCGATTACCCGGGTCAATAACAACAAGGGGTTGCAGGTCGCGCGCACCCGCCTCAGCCGTCAGCTCGGGGTTCAGCTCTATGATCTGGACCGCATGGATCTGACGGCGGATACGACCCTCAACATGCCGCTGCAAAATGACGTCTCCCGTTATCTGCAGCAGTTGGCGGACCCCACATTCGCCGCCCAGGTCGGGCTGTTTGGTGAGCGCCTGCTCTCGCCGGAGAAGACGGGGGACGTGAAATACAGCTTCACCCTGTTCGAGAAGACGCCGGAAGGGGTCAAGGTGCGGGTGCAGACCGACAACACGGATCAGCCGTTCGACATCAACGAGGGCAGCAAGCTGGAGCTGGGCTCTACCGCCAAGCTGCGGGTGCTGACCACCTATCTGGAGATAGTGACCGAGCTGCATGACAGCTACGGGAACATGCCGGCCGAGAGCCTGCGCAAGATAGAGGTCTCCGATCAGGACAACATCAGCCGTTGGGCCATCGGCTACCTGATGAGTGCCAAGGACAAGAGCCTGCCCGTGATGCTGGAGGCGGCGCTGGATCGCAAATACTCCGCCAGCCCCTACGAGGGCTTCTTCACCGGCGGAGGCATGCACACCTTCAACAACTTCCGCAAGGAAGACAATGGCCGCATTCCGCCCATCCGCGACGCCTTGCGCGAATCCATCAACCTGCCCTTCGTGCGGCTGATGCGGGACATAGTGCGCTACAGCCTCTACAAGGAAGGCAATCGCGCCCAGTTGCTCAAGGATGACAAGGATCCCCGTCGTACCGAGTATCTGGCCAAGTTTGCCGACAAGGAGGGCCAGACCTATCTGCTGCGCTTCTGGCGCAAATATCGTGGCAAGACCACGGATGAGCAGCTCGATACCTTCCTCGACGGCCTCAAGCCCAGCGCAGTGCGCCTCGCGGCCGTGCATCGCTACCTGATGCCGGAAGCGTCACAGGCCGACTTTGCCGCCTTCCTGGCGAAGCGCCTGCCGCGTAACAAACTGAGTGACAAGCGGATCGAGCAGCTCTATATCAGTTATGGTCCTGGTAAGTATTCACTGCCGGATCAAGGCTATATCGCCCGCGTTCACCCGCTGGAGCTGTGGCTGCTCTCCTATCTCAGGGAGTTTGATAAGGCCACCTTCGCCGATGCAGTTGCGGCCAGCCGGGATGAGCGTCAGGAGGTCTACAGCTGGCTGTTCAAGACCCGCCATCGCAGCGCCCGGGATAGCCGGATCCGCACCATGCTGGAGGTTGAAGCCTTCCTCGACATCCATCAGCGCTGGGCACGCCTGGGCTATCCGTTTGATCACCTGGTTCCCTCCCTGGCGACCGCACTGGGCAGCTCGGGTGACAGGCCTGCCGCCCTGGCGGAGTTGATGGGGATCATCCAGAACGGCGGCATGCGGGCACCGACCCTGCGGATTGAGCATCTCTCTTTTGCCAAGGACACGCCCTTCGCCACCGCGTTCGAGCCGGCCAACACCCAGGGTGTGCGGGTGATGCCCGTCGAGGTGGCCAACGCCCTGCGCAATGCCCTCTCCAAGGTGGTGGAAGGCGGTACGGCACGGCGTATCGCCGGTGCCTTTGCCTTGCAGGATGGCACAGTGCTGTCGTTGGGGGGCAAGACGGGGACGGGGGACAACAGGATCGAGACCGTCGGCCGCTACGGCAATGTCACCAGCTCGCTGGCGCGCAACCGGACCGCGACCTTTGTCTTCTACATAGGGGATGATCACTTTGGCACCCTGACGGCCTATGTGCCCGGCAGCCAGTCCGACAAGTTCCGCTTCACCTCGGCACTACCGGTGCAGGTCCTCAAGGGGATGGCGCCCTTGCTGGTGCCCTATCTGCAACCGGGCACTCATACCCAGTGCTTGCCGGGGAGCTGACGGCATGTCTAGTCCTGAAATAGGTTTACACATTTTCGTCTAGCTTCACGTGACTCAGAACCCCCGATGCACTGCATCGGGGGTTCTGTATTTCAAGGCATGATGCGGTCGCTCCAGGTTGTAAATATCCACTGCCTCACGCACCATCTCCCGCGCTTGCGCCAGGTCCTGCGGGCTTTGCAACAACAACTCCCCTTTCAAAATCCCGTTCACCCGCTCCGCCAACGCATTCTGGTAACAGTCATAACCATCCGTCATTGAGCATTTCACCCCGTGCCGGGCATGCAATGACTGATACAGGCCCGAGCAATACTGCACGCCGCGGTCCGAGTGATGGATAAGCTCCCCGCCGCCACGCCGTTGCTTCAGCGCTTGTCTGAACGCCATCGCCACCGACTCGGCGTGCATCCCTTCGTGCACGTGATGGCCCACTATCTTGCGTGAGTAAGCATCCGTCACCAGGCTCAGGTACAGCGGCCCGCTCCTGGCTGGCAGATAGGTGATGTCGGCGACCCAGACTTGCTCCGGTGCCACCGGCGTGACCTGCTCCGGCCCGGCCTTGAGCAAGTTGGGATGACGGTAGATACGGTGAAAACTGTGGGTGGTCTTGTGATACGCCCGCTTTGGCTGCACCAGCAGGCGGTGCTCGGCCAATATCTGAAACAGCCTGTCCCGCCCGACCTTGAGCCCGCCATCATCCTGACCCTGAAGCAGATAATGCAGCTTGCGGGTGCCCACCCGTGGTTGTCGCAGCCGTACCTGACGCACGAAGCGCACCACCTGCAGCCCCTGTGCATGGCGCAGGTCGGCAACCCGATTGCGCTTGTAGTAAGCCTGACGGCTTATCCCCAGAAACCGACAAGCCCTGACGATGGTCAGCCTCTGGACTTGCCGCTGCGAGAGGACTTGCCGGGTCGCTTTTTTACGATGGAGACGCCGTAGTCGTTCTTCAATACATCGACGACGGCCTCAAAGAACTGGGCCTTCTGGCTCATCAGCGCCAGCTGCTGCTCGAGCTCCTTGATGCGCTGTTCGGGCGTCTGGTTGTTGGGGTCAGGCATAGTGATGCTCCTGCCGGCGCGCACAGAAGCCCCCTGGCTCCAATCTTGCCGACCATGTTTACGCAACCATACCAGAACGGTGGAGTTGCCCTGAATGCCGTATCGGGCTTGTGCCTGCTGGCAGGTGAGCTCGCCTTTTTCAATCTGCTCGACCAGTGCCAATTTAAAAGTCAGCGAGTAATCGCGCTGTGTCCGTTTCACACCTTGTCCCATCGGGTTCTCCATTTATTGGGGGGAAAGGTGTAAACCATATTCAGGACGGGACAGCACATGAAAAAAGGGGGGCCAGATTGGCCCCCCTTTTCGTTTCTGCCGCCGGCAGCGTGTCCCGCGCCGGCATCATGACTTACAGCAGATGTTCTATCTCACCGCGCAGGTACTGGTACATCTCGCGATAGGCCACCGGCGGCTTGTTCAGCTCCCGCTCCTTGTTGGCGGTGCGGATCAGCTGACGCAGCTTCTGGCGATCCAGCTCGTGGAACTGGGACATCAGTTCGTTGAGGGCGCTATCACCCTCGGTGATCAGGCGCTCACGCCACTGCTCCAGCCGGTGCAGGCGGGCATTCACGGTGGAGTGACGCATCTTGATGATGGAGAGGGCTTCCTCGATCTGCTCTATATCCCGGCTGCGCATCAGGCGGCCGATGAACTGCAGGTGGCGGCGGAAGGATTCGTCCTTCTTGGGTTTGAGCTTGCGGCCCAGCTCGACGGCTTCGGCCAACTCTTCATCCAGCGGGATCCGTTCCAGCTCGCTGTGGCTCAGGGAGACGATCTCGGCCCCCAGTTTCTGCAGTGCCTCGGCGTCGCGCTTGAGCTGGCTCTTGCTTGGACCCCAATCGTCCAATTCGTTGTCGTCTTGATACTGACTCATCGGTCTCTGATTCCTGTCATTCGCGTTGGGGGATATGTTACCAGCTTCTCCCGCTGGGCGCAGGGGTCTGATATGCTTAGCCCCTTTCCTTCCTTCATACAGATGTGAGTTATGGACCAGCAAGATCAAATCCGCCAGGATCAAGCCCATCTCGAGGCGGTGGTCGCCGAGGCCCTGGAAATAGCCAAGGGGCTGGGTGCCGGGCTTGCGGAAGTCTCCATCAGCAAACAGACAGGGCTGTCGGTGAATACCCGGGGCTGTGAGCTGGAAAGCATCGAGTTCAACAAGGATGGAGCGCTCGGCATCGCCGTCTATCGCAATGGCTGCAAGGGATCTTCTTCGACCACGGATCTCGGCAAGCCTGCCATCCGCGCCGCCGTCGAAGCGGCCATGGAGATTGCCCGCCATACCTCCCCCGATGAATATGCCGGCCTGGCGGATGCCGAACTGCTGGCCTGGGATGCCCCGGATCTGCAACTCTGTCACTCAATCGAGCTGGATCCCCAGCGTGGCATCGAGCTGGCCATCGAGTGCGAGCGGCTGGCCCTGGGGCGTGATGCCCGCATCAAGCACTCCGATGGCGCCAGCTTTTCAAGCCATCTGGGGGTCAAGGTCTATGGCAACAGCCATGGCTTCGTCAAAGGCTATGCGGCGTCGCGCAACTCCCTGAGCTGCGTGCTGATCGGCGAGCAGGATGGGGACATGCAGCGGGACTATGGCTACTCCTCCAGCCGCGCCCTCTCCGGCCTCTGGACCCCGCAGCGTATCGCTGACGAGGCGGTGGAGCGTACCGTCTCCCGTCTGGGGGCCCGCAAGATCAGCACCCGCCACGCCCCCGTGCTGTTTCATCCCGACACCGCCGCCGGCCTGTGGGGCCATCTGGTGATGGCCATCAGCGGCGGCAACCTCTATCGCAAGTCGAGCTTCCTGCTGGATAAACTGGGCAAGCAGATACTGCCTGAGTGGCTCAGCATTCGGGAGTTTCCACACCTGCTGGGGGGGCTTGCCAGTACCCCCTTCGACGGTGAAGGGGTACGCACCCGCGACATGGACATAGTCCGCAACGGCGAGCTGATGAGTTGGCTGCTCACCTCCTACTCGGCCCGCAAACTGGGGTTGACCACCACGGGCCACGCCGGTGGCATCCATAACTGGCAGGTTTCCAATACCGGCCAGGATTTCCAGGGCATGCTCAAAGAGATGGGGACCGGCCTGCTGGTGACCGAGCTGATGGGGCAGGGGGTCAACATAGTCAATGGTGACTACTCCCGCGGCGCCGCCGGTTTCTGGGTGGAAAATGGCGAGATCCTCTATCCGGTTGAGGAGATCACCATAGCCGGCAACCTGGCCGATATGTTCAGTACCCTGGTGGCGGTGGGGAACGACGAGGACGAGCGCTCCAGCCTCAAGACGGGCTCTGTGCTGGTCGAGCAGATGAAGCTGGCGGGGCACTAAGCCGCCAGACTCCGGAAATGAAAAAGGCCCCCTCGCCTGGCGAGGGGGCCTTTTTAGTGCTCATCGGCAAGGGGTGATGATCACTCCTTGATGCGCTCTATGCAGCCGCCCAGGCCTTGCAGCTTGTGCTCTATGTCTTCATAGCCACGGTCGATGTGATAGATGCGCTCGACCATGGTGGTGCCCTCGGCCACGAAGCCGGCGAGGACCAGGCTGGCGGAGGCGCGCAGATCGGTTGCCATCACCTGGGCACCCTTGAGTTGTTCGGTGTCGCGGCAGATGGCCACGTTACCCTGCAGTTCGATGTCAGCACCCATACGTACCAGCTCGGGCACGTGCATGAAGCGGTTCTCGAAGATGGTCTCGGTGACCATGCCGGTGCCCTTGGCCACGGCGTTCAGTACGGTGAACTGCGCCTGCATGTCGGTCGGGAAGGCCGGGTAGGGGGCCGTCTTGATGGTGACCGGCTTGAGGGTGCGACCCGTCATGTCGAGGGAGATCCAGTCTTCCCCCTTCTCGATGAGCGCACCGGCCTCTTCCAGCTTGACGAGGACGGCTTCCAGCAGGGAAGGGTCGGTCTTGCGGCAGGTGATCTTGCCCCCGGTGACGGCGGCACCCACCAGGAAGGTACCGGTCTCGATACGGTCTGGCTGCACGCTGTAGCTACCGCCGTGTAGACGCTCGACCCCGTCTATGGTCAGGGTGTCGGTACCCGCACCCTGGATCTTGGCGCCCAGGGCGTTGAGGAAGTTGGCGAGATCGACCACTTCCGGCTCGCGGGCGGCGTTCTCGATCACGGTGCGACCGTCGGCCAGGGTGGCGGCCATCATCAGGTTCTCGGTGCCGGTGACGGAGATCATGTCCATCAGGATGTGGGCACCCTTGAGACGACCGTCGACACGGGCCTTGATGTAGCCATCTTCGATGGCGATCTTGGCGCCCATCAGCTCGAGGCCGTGAACGTGCAGGTTGACCGGGCGGGCACCGATGGCGCAGCCACCGGGCAGGGAGACGTCAGCCGCGCCGAAACGGGCGGCCAGCGGGCCCAGCGCCAGTATGGAGGCGCGCATGGTCTTCACCAGCTCGTAGGGGGCGACGTGGTTGTTCACGGCGCCGGTCAGCACAGTCACGTTGCCGTTGACCTTGGTGCTGGCACCCAGCATCTCCAGCAGCTTGAGGGTGGTGCCCACGTCTTTGAGGCGCGGCACGTTCGAGAGCTGGATCTCCTCGTCGCACAGCAGGGTGGCGAACAGGATCGGCAGGGCGGCGTTTTTGGCGCCGGAGATGGTCACTTCACCGGAGAGGGTGCAGGGGCCGGTGATCTTGAATTTGTCCATTTACTTAGATACCAAATCAGGAGGGCAGTAGGAATTTACGTTCGCGCTTCCATTCGGCATCGGTAAAGGCCTTGATGGAGAGGGCGTGGATGGCGTTGCTGGCGATCTTGTCCATCAGCGGGGCATAGATGGCCTGCTGCTTCTTGACCCGGCTCATGCCGTCAAACATGTCGCCGACCGCAATCACCTGATAGTGACTGCCGTCGCCTTTGACATGGACTTCGGACAATGGCAAGGCCTCAAGGAGTATCGCTTCAATTTCAGAGACTTGCATTATGCGTCCTCGGTGTTGGGCGGGGTGGGTTGAAACAGACTGGCCACACCGTACAGCTTGGCCAGGGTATAAAAATCAGTGGAGGCGCCCACCAGTTGCGGCGTGGCCCCCCGTGTCAGGGTGGCTTTGGCCCACTTGACCAGCAGGGCCAGGCCGGCGGAATCCAGGGTGGTGACCCCGCTCATATCGAGCGCATCGTCTTGCCACCACTCGGATCGCCGTTGCCACAGGGCGTTGACCTGCGGCGCCTGCAGCTCCCCCTGGAGTGTCATGACTTGAGCACCAGCGGCTTGGCATTGTGCTCGCGCAACTGGGCGATCACCGCATCTATGCCGTTCTGGCGAATGAGGCCACCGAGCTCGCTCTGCTTGGCGGAGAGCAGGCTGATCCCTTCGGCAACCATGTCGAAGGCCTTCCATTCCCCTGTCTTGTTGTTCTTGCGCAGCTTGAACTCGAGGAAGATGTCCGGCTTGCCGGCCTCTTTCACGCTGACGTTGACGGCGGTGATGTTGCTGTCACCGGGCGCCTTGCCCGGCTGGACCTTGACGGTCTGCTTGTCGAAATGGGCCAGGGCATCGGCGTAGGAGCTCACCATGTACTCGGTGAACACCTGGACGAAGGCATCGCGCTGGGCCGGGGTGGTTTCCTTGATCTGGTTGCCAAGCACCTTGTAGGCGGCGAAGCGGTTGTCCACATAGGGCAGTAGCTCTTCGCGGATGATCACCCGCAGGTGATCCGGGTTGCTCTTGACCTGGGACTTGTCCGCCTTCAGGCGGGCGAAGGTCTGCTGGGCAGCCTGATCCACCAGGGCATAGGGGTCGGCGGCATTGACTGCAGCCAGGGCGGAGACGGAAAACAGCATGCTGGTCATCAGACCCAGCAGCAGGGCGATCTTCTTGAACATGGTTACTCCTTGGTTGCTGGCGTATCGGTGGCCGGGGAAGACTGGCTGTAGAGGAACTTGCCAATCAGGTCTTCCAGCACTATGGCGGACTTGGTGTCTTCGATCATGTCGCCATCCTTGAGCATGCTGGTGCCCATCTCTTCATCGGTGAAGCCCGGTGCCAGGCCGACATACTGCTCGCCCAGCAGACCCGAGGTCAGGATGGAGAGGGTGCTGGTTTCGGAGAACTCGCCGGCACTCTTTTGCATCTGCAGGGAGACGATGGGCACCTGGCTCTTGGCATCCAGCGTGATGTCGCTGACTCGACCGACGACGACGCCGCCGACCTTGACCGGCGAGCGCACTTTCAGGCCGCCGATATTATCGAAATGGGCGCGCAGGGTATAGGTTTCTCCTTCCGGTTTGAAACTCAATCCCGCCACTTGCAGTGCCAACGCCAGAATGGCTGCGATGCCAGCCAGCATGAAGGCACCGACCAGGAATTCTACTTTGCTGAACTTCATCTTTCCCTTATCCAAACATGACTGCGGTGAGTATAAAATCCAGACCGAGCACGGCCAGGGATGAGTGGACCACGGTACGGGTCGTCGCCTGACTGATCCCGGCCGAGGTCGGCTTGGCATCATAGCCATTGAAGAGAGCGATCCAGGTCACCACCAGGGCGAAGATCACACTCTTGATGGCCCCTTGCATGATGTCGTCCTGCCAGTCGACGGAGGCCTGCATGGCAGACCAGAAACTGCCCTCATCCACCCCCAGCCAGTCGACCCCGACCAGTTTGCCGCCGAAGATGCCGATCAGGCTGAACATGAAGGCCAGCAGCGGCATGCTGATGACCCCAGCCCAGAAGCGAGGCGCCACTACCCGGCGCAGCGGGTCCACCGCCATCATCTCCAGGCTGGAGAGCTGCTCGGTGGCCTTCATCAGGCCGATCTCGGCGGTGAGGGCCGAACCCGCACGACCGGCAAACAGCAGGGCGGTGACCACAGGGCCCAGCTCCCGCAGCAGGGAGAGGGAGACCAGGGGCCCCAGACTCTGCTCGGCACCGAAGTCCTTCAGTACGTTGTAACCCTGCAAGGAGAGCACCATGCCGATGAAGAGACCCGATACCAGTATGATGGCGACCGATTGTACCCCCACCACATAGAGCTGCTGTACCAGCAGGGGGAAGTGCTTGCGGGGCTCGGGTTTGCCCGCCAACGCGTGAAACAGCATTATGGTGGCGCGGCCGACGGCGCTGATGAAGCGCACCCCGCTCCGCCCCAGCTTGCTTATCTGACTTATGAACATCACAGATCCTGTAGCAGGTCGCCTGCCGGAAAATGAAACGGAACAGGACCATCGGGCAATCCCTTGAGGAACTGCTCGACCTCGGGATTGTGCTCCTCGCGAAGTTGCTCCGGCGTGCCCTGTGCCACCACCCTGCGGTTGGCGATGATGTAGGCGTAGTCGGCGATGCTGAGCACCTCCTTCACATCGTGGGTGACGATGACGGAGGTGATGCCGAGGGCATCGTTGAGTTCCTTGATGAGCTTGACCAGCACCGCCATGGTGATGGGATCCTGGCCGACGAAGGGCTCGTCATACATGATGAGATCCGGATCCAGTGCTATGGATCTGGCCAGGGCCGCACGACGGGCCATGCCGCCGGAGAGCTCGGAGGGCATCAGGCGGGCGGCACCACGCAGACCCACAGCCTGCAACTTCATCATGACGATGGTGTGGATCAGCTCTTCCGGCAGACCCGAGTGTTCCCGCAGCGGGAAGGCCACGTTGTCGAACACCGTCATGCCGGTGAACAGGGCGCCGCTCTGGAACAGCATGCTCATCCGCTTGCGCACTTCATACAGACGGCTGCGGGAGAGGGTGGGGATGTCTTCCCCGTCAAACAGAATATGACCGGACTCAGGCTTCAGCTGGCCACCGATCAGGCGCAGCAAGGTGGTCTTGCCGATGCCGCTGGGGCCCATGACGGCGGTGACCTTGCCACGGGGAATGGTCAGGTTGATCCTGTCGTACAGCAACCTATCTCCGTGACTGAAGGTCAGGTCGGAGATGGTGATCAGGTCATCGTTCAAACAATTGTCCATCCGGTATAAATGAAGAGCGAATTTTATGGGCTAGTCTAGGTCTAAGCAACAGCAAGGAACAACTATTGAGCGGCTTTGCCCCCCAAATACGCGACAGTTTTATGTAACAACTTGCATCAGCGGCAGAGCGTCCCGCATCCGATTCGCTTATCTCGGCAGACTTTTTTATAATCCCGCAGCAAATTTCGGCCCGGAGCTGTGCCTTTATGTCTGTAAAGCCTGAAAAAGTGTCTGAATTGTTCGATTTCCGTCGCAGTGCCCGTGCGGTGCTGGACATAGAAAAACAAGCCATCGATGGGCTCTACCAGTACCTCGACGAGACCTTCGAGCGCGCCTGCGAGATGGTGCTGCGTTGCGCCGGCAAGATAGTGGTCACCGGCATGGGCAAGTCGGGTCATGTCGGCAACAAGATTGCCGCGACCCTGGCCAGCACAGGCACGCCAGCCTTCTTCCTCCACCCTGGCGAAGCCAGCCATGGGGATCTGGGGATGATCTCCGCCGGGGACCTCATCATCGCCATCTCCAACTCAGGCGAGAGTGACGAGATCCTCGCTCTGCTGCCGGTGCTCAAGCGTCGCGGCATTCCGCTCATCTGCATGACCGGCAACCCGGCCTCCACCATGGCCAAGGAGGCCAACGTGCACCTGTGCATCAAGGTGGAGAAAGAGGCCTGCCCGCTGGGTCTGGCCCCGACCTCCAGCACCACGGCGACCCTGGTAATGGGGGACGCCCTGGCCGTGGCCCTGCTGGAAGCGCGTGGCTTTACCGCCGATGACTTCGCGCTCTCCCACCCGGGCGGGTCACTGGGCAAGCGGCTGTTGCTGCGGGTCGGCGACCTGATGCACAGCGGCGAGCTGTTGCCCCGGGTGGGGATAGATGCCACCATCAGCCAGGCGCTGCTGGAAGTGAGCCGCAAGGGCCTCGGCATGACGGCTGTGGTGGATGAGCAGGGGCTGCTGGCCGGTCTGTTCACCGACGGTGACTTGCGCCGGATCCTGGATCTGCAGGTGGACATTCACCACACCCCGATCAGCCGCGTAATGACGGCCAACTGTGTTACCGTAGGGCCTGAGATGATGGCGGCCGAGGCCGTCAAACTGATGGAAACCAGAAAGATTAACGGATTGCTGGTGGTGGATGAAGAGCGGCGGCCACTTGGCGCCTTCAACATGCACGACCTGCTGAGAGCCGGGGTGATTTGATGCAAGACGTACCGACCCTCTATGGTCCGGTGACGCGCAGCCAGTACGAGAAGGCGGCGCAGATCCGCCTGCTGGTGTGCGATGTGGATGGGGTGCTCTCCAATGGCTTCATCTATATGGGCAATAACGGCGAAGAGCTGAAGACCTTCTGCACCCGTGACGGTGCTGGCATGCGTGCCCTGCTCAACGCCGGCATCGAGATTGCCATCATCACAGGACGCAACTCCCGTATCGTCAGCGATCGGATGAGGGGCCTGGGGGTGCAGCACCTGGTGCAGGGGGCGGATCAGAAGCTGCCCCACTTCGAGGCGCTGCTGGCCAAGCTGGGTCTGACACCGGAGCAGGCCGCCTACATGGGGGACGACACCATAGATCTGCCGGTGATGCAGGCCTGCGGCCTCGGCATAGCAGTGGCAGATGCCCATCCGCTGGTGCTGGCTCGTGCCGATCTGGTGACCCGTCTGGGGGGCGGAGTGGGCGCGGTGCGCGAGGTGTGCGATCTCATCCTGCAGGCGCAGGGCTTGGGCGACTACCAACCCGAGGCCTCGGTATGAACAAGCAGACGTTTCTGTTCGCCCTGCTGTTTCTGGCGGCGCTCGCCGCCTGGCAGCTCGGCGAGATCGAACTGGCGCCTGAACCGGCTGCCAAGGTAGAGAACTATCAACCGGACTTCACCGCCAAGAATCTGGTCACGACCCGCTTCAACGAGCAGGGCAAACGGACCGAGCGGTTGGAGTCCGAATATGCGGAGTATTACCAGATCCTCGAGCAGGCCACCTTCGACAAGCCGGTGGTCTACATGTTCGATGAGCAGGGGGAGGCCGAATGGAAAGTCACGGCCGAAACCGGGGTGCTCAACACAGATGACAACGTGATACTGCGTGACAAGGTACATCTGGACGGCCTGCTGCCGGCGTCTTTCATCTCCACGCTGGATACCCCTTATCTGGAGCTGGATCTGGTGACTCAGGACGTGAGAAGCAACCAGCACATCAGCATAGTGGGTCAGGAATTCCAGACCGAGGGCGTTGGCCTGAAGGGCCATCTGGAACGTAAATATTTCGAATTACTGGATAAAGGCCATGCCACTTATTTCAATGAAAAACGTTAATCTGGCCCTCGCGGCCCTGCTTCTGTGCAGTACAGTGAGCGCCAAAGAGTCCGACTTTGCCGAGAAGGTCTATGTGGATGCGGTCAAGCAAGTGGCCGAGATGCAGGACAACCGCATCACCTTCAGCGAAGACGTGATCATCACCCAGGGCACCATCAAGATTAAGGCCGACAAGGTGGTGGTGATCCGCTCCGGCGACAAGGGCGCCGAGGTGATGACCGCCTATGGCAATCCCGCCACTTTCTTCCAGATCCTGGACAACGGCAAGCCGGTCAATGCCCACGGCAACAGCATTCGCTACGAGCTGAAGAACCGCCTGGTCACCATCACGGGCAACGGTCAGCTCAAGCAGGAAGACAGCCAGGTCACCGGCGACCTCATCCGCTACGACATCGTCAAACAGAAGATGATCGCCGAGAGCAAGGGACCCACCCAGCGAGTCAAGACGGTGTTCCTGCCGGATCAGGTAGAAAACTTCGACAAACCCGCCGATCAGAAAAAGTAGGAAACAGAAGCCATGGCAGTGTTAAAAGCAACGGGTTTGCAGAAGAGCTACAAGCGCCGCATGGTGGTCAGCGACGTGAGTCTGGAAGTGGGTACCGGCCAGATAGTGGGGCTGCTCGGCCCGAACGGTGCCGGCAAGACCACCTCCTTCTACATGATCGTGGGCCTGGTGCAGCGGGATGCGGGCCTCATCACCATAGATGAGCAGGACATCAGCCTGCAGCCCATGCATATCCGTGCCCGCAATGGCATCGGTTATCTGCCCCAGGAGGCCTCCATCTTCCGCCGCCTGTCGGTGTTCGACAACCTGATGGGGGTCATGCAGACCCGCAAGGGGTTGAGCCGCGAAGAGCGTGAGGATAAGGTCGAACAGTTGCTGGAAGAGTTCAACATCACCCATATTCGCGACAGCCTGGGTCAGAGCCTGTCTGGCGGGGAGCGACGCCGGGTCGAGATTGCCCGGGCGCTGGCGGCAGAGCCGCGATTCATCCTGTTGGATGAACCCTTTGCAGGTGTTGATCCTATTTCGGTCATAGACATCAAGAAGATCATCCAGCATCTGAAGGAAAGAGGGCTGGGTGTGCTGATCACGGATCACAACGTCAGAGAGACGCTGGATGTGTGCGAGAAGGCCTACATCGTCAGCCACGGCAAGATGATTGCCGAGGGGGCACCGGCCGATATCCTCGCCGATGAGCAGGTCAAGCGCGTCTATTTGGGCGATCAATTCAGTCTATAGTAAGGGGGCACCCCTCATTTTTGTTAGGTGACTGCCTCGCTGAACATAAGGATATCCCGACGTAGATGAAGCCGACATTACAGTTGCGTCTCGGTCAGTCCCTGACCATGACGCCACAATTACAACAAGCGATTCGTCTGCTCCAGCTCTCCACCCTGGAACTCCAGCAGGAAATTCAGCAAGCGCTCGATAATAACCCCTTGCTGGAGCAGGAGGAGAATGAGGCGCAGGAAACCAGCCCGATAGAGCCCCAGGACGCCAGTCAACTCGACTCCAGCGACGCCATGGCGCAGGACAAGATGCCGGATGAACTGCCGGTGGACACCACCTGGGATGAGGTCTACTCCGCCGGTACGGCCCAGAGCGCCGGCCCCATCCATGATGGGGAAGACAGCGTCTATCAGGGGGAAACCACCGAGAACCTGCAGGACTATCTGCTGTGGCAGATGCGCCTGACGCCGTTCAGCGATCTGGATGCCGCCATCGCCCTCGCCATCATCGATGCCATCGATGAGTCCGGCTACCTGACCGTCTCTCTCGAAGATATTCAGGCTGCAGTCAGCAGTGAAGAGGTAGAAGTTGAACTGGATGAAGTGGAAGCCGTGCTCAAGCGGGTGCAGCATTTCGATCCGGTTGGCATAGCCGCGCGCTCGGTGCAGGAGTGTCTGCTGATCCAGCTTGGCCAGTACTCGCCGGATCTGCCCTGGCTCAATGAGGCAAGGGAGGTGATCCGCGAGCACATGGATCTGCTCGGCAACCGCGACTACCGCACCCTGGCACGCAAGACCCGGCTCAAGGAGAGCGACCTCAAGGAGGTGCTGGATCTCATCCAGCAGCTGGAGCCCAGACCCGGCAATGGCATCATCCAGAGTGAATCGCAATACGTGATCCCGGACGTCTCCGTGGTCAAGAAGGGGACTAAGTGGGTGGTTGAGCTCAACCCGGATTCGGCGCCGCGCATCCGTGTCAACGAGGCCTATGCGGCCATGGCACGCAATGCCCGCAGCAGCACGGATACCCAGTTCATCCGCTCCCATCTGCAGGAAGCCAAATGGTTCATCAAGAGCCTGGAGAGCCGCAACGACACCCTGCTCAAGGTGGCCAGCTGCATAGTCGAGCAGCAGCAGGGCTTCTTCGAATACGGTGAAGAGGCCATGAAACCCATGGTACTCAACGACATCGCCGAGGCGGTGGAGATGCACGAGTCGACGATTTCACGGGTGACGACCCAGAAGTACATGCATACGCCCCGTGGCATCTTTGAACTGAAGTTTTTTTTCTCCAGTCATGTCAACACGGAGGGAGGAGGAGAGTGCTCATCGACCGCAATTCGCGCCCTGATCAAGAAGCTGGTGACGGCCGAAAACCCGGCCAAACCGCTTAGTGATAGCAAGATCGCGGATTTGCTGGCCGAACAGGGTATTATGGTGGCGAGACGCACGATCGCAAAGTACCGTGAATCCTTGTTGATCCCGCCATCCAATCAGCGCAAACGCCTGGTTTAGGCAAACAAAAGGAAGACGTTATGCAAATTAACCTGACCGGACACCATGTCGAGATTACCGAAGCTCTGCGTGATTATGTGAATAACAAATTTGCCAAACTCGAGCGTCACTTTGACCATATCAACAACGTACATGTGGTGTTGAGCGTCGAAAAACTGAACCAGATCGCCGAAGCCAAGCTGCATGTCAGCGGTGGTGAGGTGTTCGCCAATTCGCAGCATGCCGACATGTATGCGGCGATTGATACCCTGCTGGATAAACTGGATCGGCAGATCATCAAGCACAAAGATAAGTTAAATCAAAAATAACTATGCAACTTGAACACATACTGAGTCGGGACTGCACCAAGAGTGCGGTCCCTTGTACCAGCAAGAAACGCGCCCTCGAGATCATCAGTGAGCTGGCCGCAGAGCGCCTCGGCGCCTCCCGCCAGGTGCTGTTTGAAAGCCTGCTGGCGCGGGAAAAGATGGGCAGTACCGGGATCGGTGCCGGTATCGCCATTCCCCATGGCCGGATCGACGACGCCTTTGCGCCGACGGCCGTGCTGATGACCTTCTCCGAACCCATCCCTTTCGATTCTATCGACAATCAACCGGTTGACCTGCTCTTTGCATTGCTGGTGCCGGAAAGCGAGTGCAAGCAGCATCTCAAGACCCTTTCCCTGATGGCATCCAAGCTGGGTGACAAGGCCGTCTGCCGCCAGTTGCGCCAGGCGACCAGCGACGAAGAACTCTATCAGATCATGACCTCGGCCTGATGCCGGGTCTGACACAGCCACGTTGGCGTGAGGGGACAAGATGCAGTTAATAGTGGTAAGCGGTCGTTCGGGCTCCGGTAAGACGGTGGCCCTGAGGGTGCTGGAGGATCTGGGTTACTACTGCGTGGATAACCTGCCGGTCAACCTGCTGCCCCAGCTGATCGTCTCGGTGGAGAGCCAGTATGACAAGCTGGCGGTCAGTATAGACGTGCGCAACCTGCCGACCCAGCCAGACAAGCTGGACAACCTGCTGACCCAGGTGCGCAACGAGGGGCGGGTGGAGTTCTCCAGCTTCTTCTTCGATGCGGACAACGGGACCCTGCTCAAGCGCTATGGCGAGAGCCGCCGGCTGCACCCCCTGTCTCGCAAACAGCTGTCGCTGGATGAGGCGATTCGGGAAGAGACCCACCTGCTGGCACCCCTCTCCTCGACCGCCGATCTGCGCATCGATACCACCAACCTCAGCATCCACGACCTCAGCGAGCTCATCAAGACCCGGGTGCTCGGCAAGAAAGAGAACGAGCTGGTGCTGGTGTTCGAGTCGTTCGGCTTCAAATACGGCATCCCCAAGGATGCGGACTTCGTGTTCGATGCCCGTTTCCTGCCCAACCCCCACTGGATCCCGGAGCTCAAGCCGTTTACCGGTCAGGATGAGCCCGTGGCCAACTACCTCTCGGCCCAGGCGGACGTGATGCTGTTCATCCAGCAGATAGAGAACATGCTGGTGACCTGGCTGCCCCACCTGGAGCGCAACAATCGCAGCTATGTGACCGTCGGCATAGGTTGTACCGGTGGACAGCATCGTTCGGTGTTCATCGCCGAGCGGCTGGCCAGCACCTTCCGACTGCTTGGCAAGAACGTGCAGATCCGTCACCGCACGCTGGACAAGCGCTCCCCCCAAGCCTGACAGACCCACAGGATGTTCAGATGACAGTTTCCGCCTCGGTAGAAGTCAAAAACAAGCTGGGAATCCATGCTAGACCGGCCATGATGCTGTTCGAGCTGGTGCAGGGGTTCGATGCCCATGTGCTGCTGCGCAACGAGGACGGCATCGAGGCCGATGCGGACAGCGTGATCGGCCTGCTGATGCTGGATTCCGCCCAGGGCAAGCAGGTGGAGGTGCAGGTCGAGGGCCCCGAAGAGGTGGAGGCCCTGGCCGCCGTGGTGGCGCTGTTCACCTCGGGCTTCAACGAGGAGTGAGCGGCGCCTCCCTTGCCGTCATGATCCGGCGCGCGCCAGCGCCTTGAAGTCGCAAAAATCCCGACAAGCCAGCAGAGCCCTGCTGGCTTTTTCGTTCATCAGCGCCAGAAAAAGATCGTAGAGCCCCATGGCCTCCTCGTAGTCCGCCTTGCTGATGGCGAGCACGAAGATGAGGGTGGCGGTCTCGCCATTGCCCCAGTCGATCCCCTGAGGGGCCAGCACTGTATAGACCAGGGTGCGGCGGGCCAGCAGGCCGAGGGAGTGGGGCAGGGCGATCCCTTCCCCCAACATGGTGGAGACGATGCGCTCCCGCTCTTGCAAGGATCCCCGGAATCCGCTTTCAACCAGATCCTCCGCCTCAAGCTGGCTGCAGATGCGATCAAACAGCGCCGCCTGGCTGAGGGGTTCATCAAGCACCATGAAGTGGTCGGCGTCGAAGTACTTGTCCAGCAGGTAGGGGCGGGTGCGATCGATCAGCACCAGCTTGCCGAGCTGCTCCAGCTGGTACTGGGTCGGGAAGGGGGCGACCTGTACCACGGGGGCGTTCTTCTCGCTCACCTTGAGGGTGCTGATGACAAAGTCCTGCTCGATGTGCGCCAGTCCCTCGTAATCCCGTACCGACTCCAGGCTGGTCAGCTGCAGCTGGGGGTACTCCCGCCGGATGCGCGCCTCCAGTACCCGGAAGGTGGCGTTGCCCGCATCGCACAGGAGCATGGCCTGGGGGCGACGGGTGTAGCCGATGTCATAGTGGCGCTCCAGGCCGACCCCGATATGGATCACCAGATAGCCGATCTCGTGATGGGTCAGCCGGTAGGGGGTCTGTCTTATCCACTCCGAGATGGCAGCCAGGGTGATGTCGTAGGCGAGGGGATAGTACTGCTTGATGTGGTCCGCCAGCGGGTTGTGGCTGCCTATCTGGTATTTGACCCGCAGCAGCATGGCACCTATGTGGGTCTGCAGGTCGGCCCGCAACTGCGGGTCGGCGCGCAGATCATAGGGGTAGTGCTGGTGGATGTAGTCCAGCAGGTGCTCCACCAGTTGCTCGCTCTCGGCGGCCATGGCCGGGCTGAGCTGGGGAGTATCGGCAGTGAGCCGGGCCTGGATCTGGATGGCGAGGCAGGCGATCTCCTCCTCCCCCGGCGGGGTCAGGGTCGGCAGCTCGGCATAGATGTCGCGGGCCACCGCGGCCAGGGTCTGGGTGATGTCGTCGCTGGCAAACTGGCGCAGCTCGTGGCCTGCCGCCTGACGCAGCAGGGCGACGGCGCAATAGATGGCGAGCTGTTGCAGGCTCTCGTCGGCGAGGCGCAACTGATGGTGGCCGAGCTGATCGTGAATGTGGTTGCCCACGACCTCCAGGGTCTTGCTGGGGCAGAGGGTGGGCAGCAGGCTCTGCAGCGGGTGGTTGTGCAGCAGCTCCTGGCAGAGCAGTTGGGTCAGGCAGGCGCGGATCGCCGTCTCGCTCCCCTGAATGCGCATGCCCAGCCGTGGCTTGCTCTCTATGGTGAGCCCAAAGTAGGCGAGCCGCTCCCTCACCTGTGCCATGTCCCCCTGCAGGGCCGCCCGGCTCAGATACCAAGTATCCGCCAGCTCATCGAGCTTGATCCCCTGCTCCGCCGTCAGCAGCAGGATCTGCAGATGCAGCACCCGCTCGCGACTGGTGCGCGGCAGGCTGCTCTCCTGCTCCTGTGCCGCCAGCAGCGCATCAAACAGCCCCTGATTGTAAATCTTGAGCTGATAGCCGGTGCCGCGCTGGTGGATCAGGTGGGCGCCCTGGGTGGCGATCAGCTCGTTGAGGGTCGCCACGTCGGTGCGTACCGTGCGGGTGGAGACATTGAGGCGACGGGCCAGCTCCTCCTGGGGCAGCGGCTCGGCATGGAGCTGGGTCAGCAGTTGATGGAGCCTGGGGTGGGGCAGCTTGATCATGGGGCGAGGCAAGACTCCTGTTGCGAAATAAAGGGTCGATGTTAACAAGGGGATCATCAACAAGCCAGACACCGGCCTGTGATCGGACCGGTGCCTGCGGGGGTCGTTATGCCAGCAGCGTCTTCACAGTGGCGAGCAGGGTACGCACATCCTCGGGGCGGGTCTGGCCGCTCTCGCTGTCGATGATGGAACTGTAGACGTGGGGGATCACCTTCTCGACCCCGGCCTCCAGCGCGATGCGCACTATCTCCTCGAAGTTGTCGAGATCGATGCCACCGGTGGGCTCCAGCCAGAAGCCGTGCCGGGCACAGGCCTCGGCCACCGCCTGATACTCGTCACGGCAGGCCAGGCCCCCCATGGGGAAGAACTTGACCGAGCTGCCGCCCATGTCCTTGAGCAGGGCGATGGCGGTGTCGATGGGCACAATCCCGTCCGGCTGCTGGGCACTGAGGGGGCCGGTGGAGATCTTCACCATGCCGGGGGTGCCGGTGGGGGAGACAAGGCCGTTGACCAGGCTGTGAGGCTGACCCAGCAGCGCCCGGCTGGGGCCCACTCCGGTGAACACCTGGTTGACATGCTGGGGCTGCAGCTGGCGAGCCAGCTCGGCCACCATGGCGGACTGGCGGGGATCCCCCGCCCCCAGACCGATGGAGAGGGCGTTGTCGATAAGCCTGGCGTACTCCCGCATGTCGGCGACGGCGGAGGGCACATCCGGGTAGTTCTTGGAGAGCACGCCGACCAGTACATGACCCTCGGCCGCCTCATAGATATCGACGGCGTTCTGTCTGGATCCTGCCAGCACGTTGAGACAGACACGATCACGGTAGTAGTTGGGAACAAGGGACATCAGCGGTTCTCCTGAACGAGGTGGGCAATGGCGGAATGGATCTGGTCTAGTTGGGCCGTGCTGACGCTGCGCACGTCGATCTCGATGTGCCCCTCGTTGGCCTTGTAGCCGCGGCAGTAGATGGCCGGATTGCCCTGTTGCAGGCGAGCCACCAGTTGCACCGTCGTCATGCCGATCTGAGCGTGGTCGAAGGCGATGTCGGTGCGGGCTATGTCGCGCCCCGCACTGTCCCACACCACCCGGGCGGTGACGCCGGGCAGCAGGTTGAGGCGCTCGATGAAGGACGCCATCTTGGCGGCCATGGCGGCGCCGCTCTCCTGCTCTTTCTCCAGGTAGCGCTCTATGGCGTGGGTCAGGCCGAGGATCCCCTCCTTGCCCACCTTCATGGCGCGCCCTATGCCGTTGGCCTGCTGCTTGACCCACTCCACATACTGGCGCTTGCCGAGCACCAGGCCGCTGGTGGGCCCTTCGATGGCCTTGGCGCCGC
This sequence comes from Aeromonas sp. Marseille-Q5825, assembly GCF_946892685.1. NCBI lineage: Bacteria > Pseudomonadati > Pseudomonadota > Gammaproteobacteria > Aeromonadales > Aeromonadaceae > Aeromonas > Aeromonas sp. Marseille-Q5825. Next base: position 778,113 of record NZ_CAMPOU010000004.1, on the reverse strand, counting down.
TGTAGATGACGAGATCCGCCCCTTGCTGGTAATAGAGACGCAGATCCTCTTCCGCCGCCGCATCGACGATGAGCGGGAGCCCGTGGGCCCTGGCCACTTCGGCCGCCTCAGAGACTGACAGAATGCTTTTCTGCACGCAGTGGTGGGACTTGATGTAGAGGATGGCGGCGGTACCGGGGTTGATGGCGGCAGCCAGCTGGGCGGGGGAGCACTCGTTGGCATAGCCAGCTTCCACCACCTTGCCGCCCCCCAGGTTGACCATGGTGCCGACCGGCGCGCCGAAGTTCACGTTGTGACCCTTGGGCAGCACTATCTCGCTTGGCACGGCATGGGCATGGGCATGCAACTGCTCCAGCCGGTAGGGATCGCCGCGCACTATGACGGCGGCCACCGACTGGGCTATGCCGGCACTGGCGCAGGAGACCACCACGGCGTCTTCCACGCCGAGCAGATTGGCCAGGTAGGCACCTGTCTTGTTGACCAGGTCTTTGACCTCGAAGTAGTGGCCCAGGCCGAAGTTGACCGCGTCGACCACCTCCCGCTCTGGGGTGGAGACACCGAGGATGGTCATGCGCCCGGAGGCGTTGATCACGGGTTTGAGCTGATATTTCTCATACACGGAAGGCATGGTGGGATTGTCCATATTGAGTGAGAACCAGGTCACCGCCCACCAGGGCGGCGAGGGGGCGCAGTTGCCGGTCGCCGTGGCGGGACCCGGCTTCGGTATCGGTAAAGAGGGTGGGGTCGCTGCCCACCTCGAACAGGGTCAGGTCGGCATCGGCACCCACCTCGAGTCGGCCCTTGCCGGACAGGCGCAGGGCATCGGCGGCCTGGCTGGTGACGCAGGCGATCACCTGCTCCAGGGTCATGCCGATGGCGAGAAACTTCGACATCACGTGAGCCAGGCTGTAGACGGGGCCCTTGATGCGGTTCTTGCAGTAGATGTCCGAGCTGATGGTGTGAGGCAGTATCCCTTGCCGGATAGCTGCCTCTGCCACCTCGAAGCTGAAGCTGGCGCCACCGTGGCCGATGTCGAGGCGCAGACCCCGCTGCATCGCCTCGCGCACCGCGACCCGCAGCTCACCCGCCGGGGTCAGGATGCGGTTGGGCTTGCCGTTGAAGCAGTGGGTCAGCAGATCCCCTTCCCCCAGCAGGGCGACTATCTCGTCGAGATCCGGCGGCGTGTTGCCCACGTGTACCATGAGCGGCAGCTGGCCGTTGTCCCGCTGGATCTGCTTGGCCATGCGCAGCGGCTGCAGGCCGTTCTCGCCCACCACGCTGCCGCTCATCCGCGCCTTGATGCCGACGATGAAGGAGGGGTGACGCCGAATGGCCGCCTTGGCCAGCTCAGGGTCTATGTCGGCGGGGTCAGCCAGTTCGTTCTGGCGCAGCAGGCCGATGCGGGAGATGTTGAGCAGGGCATGGACCCGGGTCTTGCAGCCAGCGGCGAGGCGCTGGAAGTCGTCCACGTCGTCGGCCCCGGTGCTGCCCGCGTCTATGACTGTGGTGACACCGGACTCGACGCCCACCTTGTCCGGCTCATCCTGATAGATGGGGGAGGCGGGGTAGCAGTGGGTGTGGCCGTCAATCCAGCCGGCGCTCACATGAACCTGTCCGGCCAGGGTGAGGGTTCGCTTCGCCTCGGCCGCCGCTGGCAGCTGGCCGAGGGCCGCAATCTTGCCGTCCTGGATGGCGATGTCGATGAGCTGGCCATTTCCCTGGCGTCCCGCTCTGATGATCATGTCATACATGGTGATGACCTCTGAAATGCCGCCCCGAAGGGCGGCGGGGGCTTAGGTCAGGGCAACCGGGAAGAAGGTACCGAGCAGCATGGCACCCAGGATGGCGCCGCCTGTGATGGGCTTCTCCCAGATGTAGAACAGCAGCGCTCCCGCCAGGGAACCCAGGCCTATGGGGATGGAGGCCCCCATGGCGGAGAGGATGATCAGGGGGCCGAGGAAGCGGCCCGAGCTGTTGCCAGCCCCCATCATCACGTCCGCCCCGTAGGTGGAGTTGCTCTGGTTGATGGTGAACTTGCGCGCCAGGATGATCACGTAGCCGATGGCCAGACCTATGGCCATGCCGGTGACCAGGGAGGCGCCGAAGTTCTCCACCGGGTAGACGATGCCGGCACCCAGCAGCAAGGCGGGAACCCCCAGGCCGACGCCGGTCTGGATGGCGCCGCCGATGTCCAGGACCCCCACCAGGGAGCCCTCTATGATGCGGGCAAACAGGAAGCTGGCACCGAAGGCTGCGACTGCGCCGTAGGCACCTGTGTCCATCCCGGCTTTCAGCATGGCGACGAAGGCCACCTCGTTGAAGGCGCCGACCCCGTACAGGTAGAACATATGGGTCCCGGCAAAGACCCCGGCCGACAGCAGACCGACGAAGATGGGGAAGGACCAGTCGGCGTACCAGAAGTTGTTTCTCAGTTTCTCATCCATGTGGTGGTCCCTTATTTACTGCCAAGCAGGTGATGGACGTTTTCCAGCCACAGGGGAATGCCCAGGTGGAAGGACTCAATCAGTTTCATATCGAAGCCGCGGAAGAAGCCGCTCAGCACGAACAGCAGCACTATGGCGCTCATCATCACCTTGGTGACGTGGTTCCAGCCGCTCTCTTCGACCCCCTTGCCGATCAGGATGCCGAGCACCAGGCCCGGCACGGCGTTGCCCATGATGAGCTGCGCCAGACCGCCGAAGATGGTGGCCCAGAAGCCGGACTTCTTGCCCGCCTCTATGGCGGCCAGCCAGAAGATCACCGGCATGACGGTGTTGACCAGCAGGTTGGCGGCTGGCACCAGCACCTTGACCGCAGTGACCTGCAGGGCCTCGGGCACGGCTGCCGCCGTGCTGTTGAGGAAGGCGACGACTATGGCACCTATGATGCCGCCGGCGATGGCCATCTTCTTCGGGTCGTGCAGGGTAGTGGCGAGATCCCGGTTCTTGAACAGCAGCGCGGCCGTGGCCCAGTGCGGGATGATGCGGTGGTCCACGTCCTGGGTGAAGGCACCTGCCGCGACCGTGGAGGCCCAGGCGTTGAAGAAGAAGCCAAGGCCGAACGAGAAGTGGGAGGCGGGATCCCCTTCGCAGGAGTTGAGCTCACCCAGGGTGCGGAAGGCACCCATGCCCTGTACTGTCGGGGCGTGGAACATCCGCGCCGCACCGGCTCCCACGCCGACGCCCACCAGGCCGCCGATGATGAGTGACTTCATCAAAATGATTAGAAACATCCAACATGTCCTTTTGGTTGTGGGGTTACGCCCTGGTGAAATCCACCTTGTCGACATCCAGGCTGCTGACCTTGACAGTGATCTCCAGCTGGACCCTGAACTCGCGGCGCTGGCGCGGCAGGAAGAAGAACAGGAACTTCTCCACCCGCACCGACTCCTCGGCCTTGAGCACCCGGACCTCGAGCGGCTCGATGCGCAGCATCACTCTGGGGTTGTCCTTGAGCAGGCTGGATTGCACCTGGCCGAGGGCGGCGGCAAACGCCTGCTGGCGGGTCGCCCCCTTGCCGTTGACCGTGACCTGGGTGGTGAAATCCTCTTTCATCAGGCGCGCCCGTGTTTCTTGGCGAACGCTTCGACCAGCTTCTGGCCCAGCTCTTCCTTGTCCATGAAGCCGAAGCCCAGCACCACGCAGCCTTCGTTGATGGCGGTCACACCCTCCTCGACGGAGCGCATGCCGTAGCGGCACTTGTAGCCGTACTTGGTCTGGGCCGTGATGGCGCCGGCGCCGCCGCTGCCGCAGAAGGAGATGCCGAGATCCGCCTGCTCCTTGTTCATCACATCACCGAGCTTCATGTCGGCGGCCATGCCGGGGATGACGGTCACTGTGGCGCCGGCGGCCTCTGCCCCTGCTCCTACCTTCTGACCCTTGCCGAGACGATCTCCAATCACGAGTTTGATGGCTGACATTTAGATTTCTCCTTTGACTGAGCTGAGTTCATTTTCTTTGGCAACTTCGAAATGGACGGACAAGAGGTGGGCCTCTTCATAGGCCAGCCTGTCCAGCCAGCCGACCACCTGTTCGGCGAGGCGCAGGGAGAGGGGGGAGATCTCCTCGAACAGGCTGAGGTCGACCTCGGGCAGGGCTTCACCGCTGTGGGAGCGCCACACCATGGCCTTGACGTGGGAGGCGAGCATCTGTTTCTGCACCTCGTTGGGGATGATGCCCTGATCCGCCAGCAGGCCGTGGATGCGCGCCAGAATGAGATCTGTCTTGCGCAGCAACGCCGGGCTGTTCGGGGTCAGGGCGGTGTCATGAGTGTCGGTAGTCAAGGTCTGCTCTCCAAGGCTGGCAGAAAGGATGGGATTACCTTAAGACGGGGAAGAGAGCAGGAGGAGGCACTGTTTTTCCGATTCGAAATGGAAATTCCGGGCAAAAAGCCCCGAAAGAGGCCGGATTTGTGGCGGCAAGGGGGAAAGGGAGGGGATTGACCCCGGTGTCGTGTGAGCGGGACCACAGTTTCACCCCGCAGCCGCCCGGTCGTGTGCCGGTGGAAACTGTGAGTCATCTCACGCCAGGAAAGGGGGGCCTGAGAAGGAGGCACGAAAAAGGGGCCTTGATGGCCCCTCTGTTGGCTCCCTTGCCGTCAGCTGGCGGGTGATGCGCTGCTGGTGGGCAGATTCTGGTAGCGCACGTCTTCCTCTATGATGACGTCGACGTCCAGAGGCTTGCCATTGCGGATCACCGAGATGGTCAGCTTGGTGCCGGGGCGGCTCTCGACGATCTTGTCCATCACGGGGCGCACGCCGCTGATGGCCTCGCCGTTGATCTTGAGCAGCACATCCCCGCGCCTGAGGCCGGCCTTGGTGGCCGGTCCGTCGGGATCCAGACTTTCCACCACCAGACCCTGCAGATCCCCGAGATTCATCATGCGCGCGACTATGGGGTTGATCTCGACGCTGGAGATGCCGAGGTAGCCGCGAATGACACGGCCATTGGCGATCAGCTCGTCCATGATCCGCTTGGCCAGCTTGTAGGGGATGGCGAAGCTGATGCCGTAGCTCTCCTGATTGCCATTGAGGTGGTAGGCGGCGGTGTTGATGCCCACCAGGTCGCCACGGCCATTGACCAGGGCGCCACCCGAGTTGCCCTCGTTGATGGCTGCATCGGTCTGCAGCAGATCCTGCCGGCCGTTGCTGTCCGGCCCCATGCTGGAGAGACCTATGCGGCCGGTGGCACTGATGATGCCCTGGGTGATGGTCTGGCCGACGTTGTAGGGGTTGCCGATGGCGAGCACCACATCGCCCACGTCCGGTAACCGCTCCGGATCCTGCGGTATCACCGGCAGGTTGTCCGACTCTATGTAGAGCACGGCGAGATCGGTCAGCTTGTCGGTGCCGACCAGCTCGGCGCTGAAGACCCGGCCATCCTGCAGCGCGACTATGATCTGGTCCGCATCGGCGATGACGTGGTAGTTGGTCAGCACATGACCGCGCTGGTTCATGATGACCCCTGAGCCCAGCCCCTGTGGCCTCAGCTCTGCCTTCTCGCCGCGATTGCCGGCGAAACTGCGGGTGTAGATGTTGACGACGGCAGGACCGGCGCGGTGGGCGGCATAGGAGAAACTCAGCTCGCGGGCATTGGTGATGAGACCCGGCAGGGGGGCGCCGCCCCGAAAACTGGGGAACAGCAGCAACAGGAGCGCAGCCACGGTGAGGCCAAAGCCGACAGACTTGCCCAAGTAACTGATCAAAGGTGGGATTTTCATGTCATTCTCGTCCGTACATGCTGCGCGCAGAGAATAACATTATCGGTGGATAAAAATCACCCGCGGCGGTTGCCGCGGGTGTGAGGGACTTAACGGATCACCAAATAGAGCGAAGAGTCGCCGCGCTGTATGTTCAGCGCCAGCACTTCCGGCTTGTTCTTCAAGGCCTTGGTCAGCTCATCCATGGAGTTGATGCGCAGACGGTTGACCCCGATGATGATGTCGCCCTTCTGCAGGCCGGCAGCGGCGGCAGGGGAGCGCGGATCTATGTCGGCCACAGCTACGCCGGTCACCGGATCCGAGGTGGTGCTGAGCTTGGCCCCTTCCAGTGCCGGGTGCAGGGCGCTGGCGAGGATCTCGCTGTCATCTGCCTTCTTCAGGGTGACCTTGACGGTCTGCTCCTTGCCATCACGGATGAGGCCGAGTGCAACCTGCTTGTCGGCGCCCATGGTGGCGATCTTGGCCCGCAGTTCACCGAACGAGCGGATGGGCTTGCCATCTATGCTGATGATGATGTCGCCGGCCTTGATGCCCGCCTTGGCGGCGGCGGAGTCAGGCATGACCTGATTGACGAAGGCACCATCCTTCTTGTTGTAACCGAAGGACTTGGCGATGTCGGTGGTCAGCTCTGTGCCAGTGATCCCCAACTGGCCACGGCGCACTTCACCGTATTTCACGATCTGCTCGGACAGGTCGCGCACCATGTTGGAGGGGATGGCAAAGCCGATACCTATGTTGCCGCCGTTCGGGCCCAGGATGGCGGTGTTGATGCCGATAAGCTCCCCACGCAGGTTGAGCAGGGCGCCACCCGAGTTGCCCGAGTTGATGGCCGCATCGGTCTGGATGAAGTTCTCCAGGTTCTCGATGTTGAGGCCGCTGCGGCCCAGGGCGCTGACGATACCCGAGGTGACGGTCTGACCCAGGCCGAAGGGGTTGCCGATGGCCAGGGCATAGTCACCGACCCGCAGCTCGTCCGAGTCGGCGAACTTGATCTGCACCAGGTCCTCCGCCTTGATTTGCAGCAGGGCGATGTCGGACTGCTTGTCTTCACCTATCTTCTTGGCCGCGTATTCGCGGCCGTCTTTCAGGTTGACCTTGATCTCGTCCGCTTCGTGGACCACGTGGGCGTTGGTGATCACGTAGCCCTTCTTGGCATCTATGATGACGCCGGAGCCAAGGGCCTGGAAGGGCTGCTCGCTCACCTGCTCATCGGGCATGTTGGGGCCGAAGAAGAAGCGGAATTGTTCCGGCAGGCGCTGGCGGGTGATCTTCTTGCCAGAGACGGAGATGTTGACCACGGCAGGGGTCACCTGCTCGAGGACGGGGGCCAAGCTCGGCATATCCTGGCTGTTGCCCATCAGGGGCAGGGCGGCTTGTGCCGGCGCTGCTGACAGGGCGATACCGACACTGAGGGCTAACACACTGAATACAGAAAGAGATTTACGCATATGAGAAACAGCTCCCAGAAAAAGTTGCAATGCAATCGTCAAGGTCTGACCACGATAAGGCGTAATTAGTTCCACCAGAGGCTAACCGGGCTGCTTGAGCAGGCCGGAGGCACCGGCGTAGTCACGGGGCGGCTGGCCCGGCTCCTCGCTGGCGGAGTCAGCGTTGCCTTCTTCCACCTGAGGTTCGCGGAACAAGGGCTCCTGCGCCTTGGCGAGGAACTTGCTCTGTTCGGCCATGTGGCGATAGAGGGTCTGGTATTGATCGGCCAACTGCTCCATCAGGGCGGCGCTGTCGGCGAAGTGGGTGGTGATCTGGCCCTGGTAGCTTTCCAGCTCCTTGTGAGCCTTTTTCAGCTCCTGTTCCAGGCGCCCGGCATCCCGGCTGCGGACAGTGAAACGGCCGATCAACACGCCGATGATCAGGGCGGCTACCGCCAGCAGGATCCCGTTTAACAGAGTCATAGAAGCTCCTTGTTACAGCTAAATCGATGAGTTTGAGGCGGCCGGATTGACCGCGATGCCTCGTTGGCACTATACCGTGCACCCCGAGAGCGTGATACCATTTTGTCCCTCATTCAGGGACTTGGAGGCGGTTTACAGGATGACCCCGCAGCAAAAATACCAGCAGGATTTGCAGCGTCCCGGCTTTTTGGCCGACCCGGCCCAGGCGATGGCAGTGACCCGCCTGGAGCGACTCTATCAGGATTTGTGCGCCAGCCCGACTCCGACCAGATCCCGTGGCCTGCTGGGCTGGCTGCAAAAGCCGAAAGCCCGCGAGCCCATCCTGGGTCTCTATATGTGGGGCGGAGTGGGCAGAGGCAAGACCTGGCTGATGGATACTTTTTTCGACAGCCTGCCGGGGGAGCGCAAACTGCGCGTCCACTTCCACCGTTTCATGCATCGGGTGCACGATGAACTCAAGGGGCTGACCGGTCAGGCCGATCCGCTCAAGCTCATCGCCAGCAAGCTGGCCGGCGAGACAGACATCATCTGCTTTGACGAGTTTTTCGTCTCCGACATCACGGATGCCATGCTGCTGGGCACCCTGTTCCAGGAGCTATTTGGTCATGGCGTTGTGCTGGTGGCCACCTCCAACATCCCGCCCCGGGATCTTTATCGCAATGGACTGCAGCGGGCCCGCTTTCTGCCTGCTATCGCCCTCATAGAGCACCACTGCGAGGTACTCAATGTGGATGGTGGCGTCGACTACCGGCTGCGCACCCTGGAGCAGGCGGAAATCTATCACTTCCCGCTGGATCAGCAGGCCAAGTCCAATCTGGACCGCTATTTTGGGCAACTGACCGGGCTGGGGCAGATCGCGGCCGCCACGCTGGAGATCAACCATCGTCAGCTGAGCGCGCTGAGCGTGGGGGAAGGGGTGCTTTATATGGAGTTCGAGCAGCTCTGCTGCACCCCGCGATCCCAGGGGGACTACATAGAGCTGGCCCGGGAGTTTCACACCGTCCTGCTGGCCAACGTGCAGCCCATGGGCACAGGCACGGACGATGCGGCGCGCCGTTTCATCGCCATGGTGGACGAGTTCTATGAGCGGCACGTCAAACTCATTCTGTCGGCGGCGGTGCCCATGGCTGCGCTCTACGGAGATGGCCTGCTGAATTTCGAATTCAAGCGCTGTCTTTCGCGGCTTCAGGAAATGCAATCGCACGAATACCTTGCAAGAGTGCACCTTCCTTAGTCACAATACCGCGCCTGCCAGTCGGATGGGCATCTGCGGCAGGTAGGGCCGGGCGACATTTGCTAGCTTCATGGCAGTGAAATTAGCAGGTGATATTTAAGGCAACTTCACTTATAATCGCCCGGCCCACGTTACAGCTGTCGATAAGACAGCAACACTTTAAGCTTTACTTGTATTCGAAGGGGTACAGGTAGGCCATCGTTTGTTGTTTGTGGGAGAGCCCCCATAAGCAATTGGGTCTGTAACAGGTAATTGGGTTTAACTTAATGAAAACTTTCGTTGCCAAGCCAGAAACCGTAAAACGTGACTGGTACATTGTGGACGCAGAAGGTAAAACTCTGGGTCGTATCGCAACCGAGATCGCTGCTCGTCTGCGTGGTAAGCACAAAGCTGAATACACTCCGCACGTTGACACCGGTGATTACATCATCGTTGTAAACGCTGAGAAGGTACACGTAACCGGTAAGAAATTTACCGACAAAATGTACCATTCTCACTCCGGTTTCCCGGGTGGTATCAAGTCCATCAGCTTTGACAAGCTGATTCAGCGCAAGCCGGAAATGGTAATCGAAGCTGCCGTCAAGGGCATGCTGCCGAAGGGTCCGCTGGGCCGTGCCATGTTCCGTAAGCTGAAAGTTTACGCAGGCGCAGAGCACGCTCATGCTGCTCAGCAACCTCAAGTACTGGATATCTAACGGGAACTGGCAACATGGCAGAAAATCAATACTACGGTACCGGCCGTCGCAAAAGCTCCACTGCTCGCGTCTTTATCAAAGCGGGTAGCGGTAAAATCGTAATCAACCAGCGCTCCCTGGAGCAATACTTCGGCCGTCCGACTGCCCGCATGGTAGTTCGTCAGCCGCTGGAACTGGTTGAGATGACCGAGAAACTGGATCTGTACATCACCGTTAACGGTGGTGGCATCTCCGGTCAAGCTGGTGCGATCCGCCACGGTATCACTCGTGCTCTGATGCAGTACGACGAGACCCTGCGTGGCGAACTGCGTAAAGCTGGCTTTGTTACTCGCGATGCCCGTAAGGTTGAGCGTAAGAAAGTCGGTCTGCACAAAGCGCGTAAGCGTCCGCAGTACTCCAAGCGTTAATTCGCTTTTGGTACGCACTCTCACGAGTGTCAAAAAAGCCTGGCCATGTGCCAGGCTTTTTTTATTGGTAATATTACATACGCCAATGCTAACCATACGTCACAAAAGACAAAAATTTGTGTATTTATTGTTTTTGCCCATCGCTTCTCTTTCTTGTCAAATTGTTATCTTTTCTTTAAAATTTCCATGGTCTTTCTGTGTCAATTGCCACTCCGCTTCCGCCGCAGTTGTCAGAGGGAGAGGAGATAGGAAACGGGGACACTATAAGAATGAGCGGAGTCCACATGGGAGAGTTTTTGGATGAGCAATGCGCCAGTTGATACCGGTCGCCGCAGATTTCTTACCTGGTCAACGGTTGCCGTTGGCGGTGTAGGAGCTGCTTTTACCGCAGTGCCGTTTATAAAGTCATGGAATCCGAGTGCCAAAGCCAAAGCGGCCGGGGCACCGGTAGAGGTGGATATCAGCAAGTTGGAGCCGGGCCAGCTCATTCGCGTCGAGTGGCGCGGCAAGCCGGTCTGGGTGGTGAAGCGCACCAAGCAGACCCTGGATGCCCTGGCCACGCACGATGACAAACTGCGCGATCCGGCCTCCGATGAGCCACAGCAGCCGGACTATGCCCACAACGGCTACAGATCCATCAAGCCGGAGATCTTCGTGGCGGTCGGTATCTGTACCCATCTGGGTTGCTCCCCCTCCTACCTGCCGGACAGCTTCGGCGAGCAGGTGCAAGGGGTGACCTCCGGCTTCTTCTGCCCATGCCATGGTTCCAAGTTCGACATGGCCGGTCGAGTGTTCCAGGGCGTGCCCGCACCGCTGAACCTGGTCATTCCGCCATACCAATTTCTTAGCGACACCACCATTCTGGTCGGTGCCGATGGCAAGGAGGCCTGACCATGTTTGCCAAACTCATGGGCTGGATTGACGATCGTTTCCCGCTCACGGCCATGTACAACGACCACATGGCCAAGTATCCGGCTCCCAAGAACCTGAATTTCTGGTACTTCTTCGGTTCCCTTGCCATGTTGGTGCTGGTCAACCAGATCATCACCGGCATCTGGCTCACCATGAACTACAACCCGTCGGCGGAGGGGGCCTTTGCCTCCGTGGAATACATAATGCGGGACGTGGACTACGGCTGGCTGCTGCGTTACATGCACTCCACCGGCGCCTCCGCCTTCTTCGTTGTGGTCTATCTGCACATGTTTCGCGGCATGATCTACGGCTCCTATCAGAAGCCGCGCGAGCTGCTGTGGATCTTCGGCATGCTGATCTTCCTGGTGTTGATGGCCGAAGCCTTCATGGGTTACCTGCTGCCCTGGGGACAGATGTCGTTCTGGGGGGCCCAGGTCATCATCTCGCTGTTTGGCGCCATTCCGGTCATAGGTGACGATCTGACCCTGTGGATCCGGGGTGACTACGTCATCTCGGGGGCTACCCTGAACCGCTTCTTCGCGCTGCACGTGATCGCCCTGCCGCTGGTGCTGGTGATGCTGGTTGCCATGCATATCCTGGCGTTGCACGAAGTGGGCTCCAACAACCCGGACGGCATCGATATCAAGAAGCACAAGGATGAGAAAGGCTGGCCGCTGGATGCGGTGGCATTCCATCCCTACTTCACTGTGAAGGACATGATAGGGGTGGCGGGCTTCCTGTTCCTGTTCTGCGCCATTATCTTCTTCAAGCCGGATATGTGGGGCTACTTCCTCGAGAAACCGAACTTTGAAGTGGCGAACGGGCTGAAGACGCCGGCGCACATAGCCCCTGTCTGGTACTTCACCCCCTTCTACGCCATCTTGCGCGCAGTGCCGGACAAGCTGTTGGGGGTCATCATGATGGGGCTCTCCATAGTCGTGCTCTTCCTGCTGCCCTGGCTGGATCGCTGCAAGGTGCGTTCGGTGCGCTACCGCAGCACCCTGCACAAGCTGAACATCGCCCAGTTCGTGGTCTGCTTCGTCATCCTGGGTGTGCTGGGCGTTCTGCCATCGACGCCTATGCTGACGCTGATCGCGCAGCTCTGCACTCTGGGTTATTTCGGGTTCTTCGTCCTGCTGTTCTTCTACAGCAAGAATGAGAGCACCAAGCCGCTGCCGGAGAGGGTGACATTCAAATGAAAAGAATAATTTTTGCAGTGCTGGCCCTGCTGCCCGGTCTGGTATTGGCCGCTGGCGGTGGCTTCCCCCTCGACAAGGCAGAGTACGATCTGAGTGACAAGGCATCCCTGCAACGGGGGGCTGCGACCTTCATGAACTACTGCGCCGGCTGTCACTCCACCCAATACCAGCGCTATAACCGGGTGGCCGCCGACATCGGCATTCCGGAAGAGCTGATGAGGGAGAACCTGGTCTTCACCGGCGCCAAGATTGGCGATCTGATGAAGAGCGCCATGTCCGAGAAGGATGCGGCGCGCTGGTTCGGGGCGCCGCCACCGGATCTGACCCTGGTGGCCAGGGTGCGGGGCGCCGACTGGATATACACCTATCTGCGTTCTTTCTATGTGGACGAAACCCGGCCATTTGGTGTGAACAATGCGGTCTTCCCGTCCGTGGGCATGCCCCACGTATTGGAGCCGTTGCAGGGGACTCCCCGTGCCGAGTTCGAGACGCACACCCTGGATGGAGTGGAGATGCAGCAAGTCGTCAGCATCAAATCTGACGGCAATGGTGAAATGAACAACGAAGAATATGATCAGACGGTACTGGATCTGGTAAACTTCTTGGTCTACTCGGCTGAGCCGGTGCAGCAGGAGCGCGAACGCATGGGCTTCTGGGTGCTAGGTTTCATCGCAATCTTCTTCATCTTCACTGTGCTGTTGAAGAAGGAATTCTGGCGCGACGTTCACTAAGCGACCAGATCGGAGTAATATGACGCACGGCAATGGAGATCAAGATGCTTCATTGCCGTTTCTGCTTTTTAATGACGGGAGGGTTCAATGGCTGTAGCTGCCAATAAGCGTTCGGTAATGACGCTGTTTTCCGGTGCCAACGATATGTTCAGCCATCAGGTGCGTATTGTCCTGGCGGAGAAGGGTGTTAGCGTGGATATCTGCCAGGTTGACCCGAGCAACCTGCCGGACGAGCTGGCCGAGCTGAACCCGTACAACACTGTACCGACTCTGGTGGATCGCGAGCTGGCGTTGTACACCTCGCGCATCATCATGGAGTATCTGGACGAGCGCTTCCCGCACCCGCCCCTGATGCCTGTCTATCCGGTGGCTCGCGGCAACAGCCGTCTGATGATGCATCGCATCGAGCTGGACTGGTACTCGCTGGCCGACAAGATCATGGCGGGCACCGATACCGAAGCCGCCCGTGCCGAGCTGCGTGACAACCTGCTGGCCATAGCGCCGATCTTCGGTGAAATGCCCTACTTCATGAGCGAAGAGTTCGGTCTGGTTGACTGTTACATGGCTCCGCTGCTGTGGCGTCTGCCGAGCCTGGGCATCGACTTCACCGGTCGTGGTGCCAAAGAGCTGAAGGCTTACATGGTCCGCCTGTTCGAACGTGAATCCTTCCAGGCCTCCCTGACCGAGGCTGAACGCGAGATCCGTGCCAGCGTATGAGTAGTATGGAACCGACCATGACACCCAGTCGCCCCTATCTGTTGCGGGCATTTTTTGACTGGTTGCTGGATAACGACTTGACCCCGCATCTGGTGGTCAATGCCAATATCCCCCATGTGATGGTGCCGATGCAGTTCGTGCAGGATGGGCAGATCGTCCTGAACATAGCGCCTCGGGCCGTGGGCCAGTTCCACATGGATAATGATGCCGTCAGCTTCAGCGCTCGCTTCGGTGGCGTGTCACAGCAGGTCTACATTCCCATGGCGGCCATATTGGCCATTCATGCCAGGGAAAACGGCGTGGGAACCCTGTTCCCGCCCGAGCCTGGCTACGATCTCTGGCTGGAGCAGGCCGAGGCGCCGGTAGAACCCGAGCCGGAGCCACCGCGCCCGACGGGTCGTCCGACCCTGAAAGTCATCAAATAAAAAACGCAGCCAACTGGCTGCGTTTTTTTATCCCATCATTGCCCGCTTAGTTCTGGGCAAATTCGAAGGCCTTGATCACCTGCTTGACCCCGCTGACGTGGCGGGCGATCTCCACTGCCTGATCCCCTTCCTGACGGGTCACCAGGCCGATGAGAAACACCTCGCTGTTCTCGGTGACCACCTTGACCTTGGTGCTGTCGAAGTTCTTGGTGCCCAGCATGTCGGCCCGTACCTTGGAGGTGATCCAGGTATCGTTGCTGCGTACTCCTATGCTCACCGGCTTGCCGAGGCGCAGCTCATTGTAGACATGACGAACCCCTTCGATCCGGCCCACAATCTTGCCCGCTTCCTGCTTGTAAGCGTCAGACGGTGTCTGACCGACCAGCAAGACACGGCCGTTGTTGCTGTAGACGCTGATCTTGCTGGAGGCGCTCAGCGACTTGTTGTCGGCCAGCAGATTGGCCGCTTTCAGCTCTATGGTCTGATCGTCCCACTGGGCACCCAGGGTGCGACGATCCCCGGTCGCCTTGGCGGTACCGGCTGCACCACCCACTACCACGGCGGCACAGCCTTGCAGCAGCAGGGCGCCGGTCAGCAGGGCGAGTGCGAGAATAGGCTTCTTCATGGTTTCAATCTTCCTGTTGCGGGAAAAGTGTCTGGTCGATGAGATCACAGAGGCAGTGCAGGGTCAACAGATTCACTTCCAGAATGCGAGGACGGCGGGCGGATGGCACGCGGATCTCCACGTCATTGGGCCCGAGCAGGCCGGCTATCTCACCACCGTCGCCCCCCCCGAGCACTATGATGGTCATGTCGCGGGAGAGTGCCGCCTCAGCAGCCTTGATCAGGCTGCGGCTGTTGCCCGTGGTGGTGAGCACCACCAGGATGTCGCCGGGTTGACCCAGAGCCTTGATCTGCTTGGCATAGACCTCTTCGAAGCCGTGATCGGTGGCGATGGCGCTGATGGTGGCCATGTCGGGGGTCAGGGCCAGGCCGGGCAGAGAGGGGCGTGGTGTCTCGTAGCAGTTGACCAGCTCGGAGATGAACAGCTGTGCCAGGGCCGAGGAGGGGCCATTGCCGCATGCCATGACCTTGTGGCCATTGAGCAGGCAGATGGTCAGCATCTGGGCCGCGGTGTGGATGGCGTCCGGCAGCGCCTCGGCGGCGGCTATCTTGGTCTGGATGCTTTCGGTGTAATTCTCTTTGATGGGATCAGTCATGGGGTCCTCTTAAAAAGCGTTCTGGATCCAGTCTGGCTGGTCGCCCTCGAACGCGATCACATCGAATCGGCAGGCCTGGCTGGCCTCGTTGATGGCATGTTGCTTGAAATAGTGGCGCGCGGCCAGCACGATCTTGTGCTGCTTGCGCCGGGTGACCGAGCTGGCGGCTCCGCCATGGCTGGCCCGAGCGCGATATCTGACCTCGACAAACACCAGGGTATCCCCCTGGCGCATGACGAGATCTATTTCACCACCACGGCAGCGGTAGTTGCGGGTCACGGGTTGCAGGCCGCGGGCCTGCAACCAGCATTCCGCTACTTGCTCAAAGTGCTGTCCCTTGTTCGTCGCTGCCGACGGCAACAGGTTCAACCACTGCTGGTGCAGTTGTGCCAGTAGCCTCTTCATGGGTAGCGTCCTCCAGCTGGGGCACGGCGCTGTCGCTGACCAGCTTGCCGTTCTGGTAGGTGGCCCAGTCCAGCATGCGCACTATGTTGCCCTGGGGATCCACGCTCAGTTGCCCGCTCATGCCCGGTTGCTGCATGGCATTGAGCTTGCGCATCTGCGGCAGGTTGCCGGCCAGGCTGACCGCATCATAGCCGAGGGCAAACAGGCGCAGCAGGTCACCTTGGGTCTGTGGCCAGAGCAGGGCTATCTGTTCCCGTTGCTGCTCATAGCCTCCCAGCAGCAGCGGCATGTCGGAGATGTGCATGCCGTTGAGTTCGGAAGCCACCTCGGTTGCCCCGCTGTCATAGCCTCGCGAGCTGCTGTAGATGGGCAGGCTGCCCATGGGATTGACCGAGATGTCCACATAGGGCTTTATCATCCGGGTCTCCAGGCTGTTGGCCACCACATAGACGGCATCTATGCTGCGCGGCGCCGCATCAGAGAGCTGCACTATCTCCCCGGCCCGGGCGGTGGAACGACCACTCAGGGCATTCTTGACCATGCCCTGCACCTCGTTGCGCGCCCCGAAGGTGGCGACCACGGGTTTCTCCTGGCTGACGCCGGCCCAGGCCTGCTCGAATGCCTTGATGCTGCTGTAGCCAATCCGGCCTTGCGCCGCGATCAGCAGCGGCTTGCGGTAACCCTGACCATAGAGGTACTGGGCGGCCTGGCTCGCATCGGCGGCGGCGGAGAGGGAGAAGTAGAAGGTGTTGTCGTTGATGACTGGCTTGTCCAGCTCGTTGAGCGCCAGCACCGGCACGGCCGGGTTGGCCTTGAGCAGCTCCTCGACCTGATCTTTCAGCAGCGGGCCTATGATCATGTTGGCCCCCTCCTGGATCGCCTGCTTGTAGAGATCCCCCATCGCCTTGCCCTGAGTGTCATAGAAGTTCAGGGTGAATTGCCCCTGATTCTCCTTGTAGGACATCAGCATGCCGTTGCGGATGGCGGCGCCCTGCGCCTCCAGGTTGCCGGAGAGCGGCAGGAAGACGGCGACCTGCTGCAGTGCACCTGTATCCGTGGTGGCGAGATCCCCGAGGCCAGCCGGCATGTCAGTCTGGGCCGGGTGGTTCGGGAAGCTCTGCTTCCAGCCTGCGAGCTGGCGCGCGAGTTGACTTGGCTGGGCGCCAA
Organism: Aeromonas sp. Marseille-Q5825; assembly: GCF_946892685.1. Lineage (NCBI taxonomy): Bacteria > Pseudomonadati > Pseudomonadota > Gammaproteobacteria > Aeromonadales > Aeromonadaceae > Aeromonas > Aeromonas sp. Marseille-Q5825. The sequence continues at coordinate 761,373 of NZ_CAMPOU010000004.1, read as the reverse complement.
ACTCGTTCACCAGTGCCGCCAGTCGCAGCCAGCCGGTGGTCACGTCGGGGGCCGGCGCCTCTTCCAGCGCCTGCAGGGTGGAGGGGGTCATGCTTTTCAGCAGTGACCAGATCTGCTGGTGGTTGGTGGCCAGCTCATTCTTGGCCAGGTAAGGCTCCAGCAGGATCAGCGACTTGGCTGCACCAAACTTGTTGTTGATGTCCAGTTGCAGCACCACCCGCTGGCGATACCAATCCTTCTGGGTATCGGCATCGAGGGCCACTTCCGGCTTGCCTTCCAGCAGGATCAGCGCCTGATTGGCATTGCCCTGGGCCAGCAAGAGATGTGCCTGCAGCAGTTGCAGTTGTGCCTGCTGCACCGGGTTGCCGGCCTGCTTCTGCAACTGTTGATACAGGGCGGCGGCCGGTTTGGCCTGGCCGAGCGCCAGATAACTGCGCGCCGCCATCACCTGCCAGGTGAAGGCCTCGGCCGGTTTGGCGGGATCCACCTGCTCCAGATACCACTGGGCATTCTTGGTCAGATCCGAGAACGCCGACGGCATGCCGGGCTCCGCGGAAGATGGGTTGGGCTCCGACGCACAGGCGGCGAGCAGTACTGCCGCGAGTATGATGCCGAAGAGTCGTGATACACTTAGCTGCTTTGTAACCCGGTTCAAGTTCATTCCCCGACCAGTGTTGAAGTTCTCCATAGTGTAAACGGGCCAATATGGCGACACAATTGTCGGGACACTCGGAGATCCCATGAGTGACACCCCAACCCTGTATATAGTCCCCACTCCCATCGGTAATCTGGCGGATATCACCCAGCGTGCATTGGACATTTTACGCAGCGTCGATCTGGTGGCCGCCGAAGATACCCGGCACTCCGGCATCCTGCTCAGCCACTACCAGATCTCGGTGCCGACCTTCGCCCTGCACGATCACAACGAGCAGCAGAAGGCGGATGTGCTGATCGGCCGGATCAAGGAAGGCAAGAGCGTCGCCCTGGTCTCGGATGCGGGCACGCCGCTCATCAGCGACCCCGGCTATCACCTGGTCACCCGCTGTCGCGAGGCCGGGGTCAAGGTGGTGCCGCTGCCGGGCCCTTGCGCCGCCATCACTGCACTCTCTGCTGCCGGTCTGCCCACAGATCGCTTCGCCTTCGAAGGGTTTCTGCCGGCAAAAGCCAAGGGGCGCGACGACAGGCTGCAGGCCGTCATCGAGGATACCCGCTCCCTGGTGTTCTACGAGTCGCCGCGCCGGGTGCAGGATACGGTGGAGGCCATCGCTCGCATCCTCGGTGAACGCCAGGTGGTGGTGTGCCGCGAGCTGACCAAGACCTTCGAATCCATCCACGGTCTGCCTGCCTCCGAGATGCTGACCTGGCTTGGGGAAGACGATAATCGCTGCCGTGGCGAAATCGTGCTGGTGGTCGCCGGTGCCAGCAAGGTGGATGAAGAGCTGCCCGCCGAGGCTATCCGCACCCTGGGGCTGCTGGTGGCAGAGCTGCCGCTGAAAAAAGCGGCGGCCTTGACCGCCGAGATCCACGGCGTGAAGAAGAATGCCCTCTACAAATACGGTCTCGAGCACCACTGAGCCGTGCAAGCAGGTCAAATGAGCACCGCCAAGGCGTAAAAATAGGCAAAATGAGAGCGTTCTGACTGGTGCAAGCCAGGGGGCCCGCAAGAGTGGGCCCGGCTGGCAGGGGTTGGTGCACTATTAATTGCTGCAAACGGGAATTGCCGGTTTACCCCACTGTGTCACGAGGCTATAATCCGCGCCTCGGAGTCGGCTGGGCAATCGCTGCTTCGTCGTTGTGTCCCTCGGGACAGACGGGCGGAGGGGAGGAAAGTCCGGGCTTCATAGGGCAGGGTGCCAGGTAACGCCTGGGAGGCGCGAGCCTACGACCAGTGCAACAGAGAGCAAACCGCCGATGGCCCGCAAGGGATCAGGTAAGGGTGAAAGGGTGCGGTAAGAGCGCACCGCGCGACTGGCAACAGTTCGTGGCACGGTAAACTCCACCCGAAGCAAGACCAAATAGGCCCCTATTGGCGCGGCCCGCGTTGGGGGCGGGTAGGTTGCTTGAGCCAGTGAGCGATTGCTGGCCTAGAGGAATGATTGCTACCCGGGGCAACCCGGTACAGAACCCGGCTTACAGGCCGACTCCGACCTATTCCTGAAGAGCCTTGCGATTTATCGCGAGGCTCTTTTTTATAGCGGTAGAAATAGTAAAAAATTGAACGGCGATACTGGCCGACATGAGGAGCTTATAAAAATACCTTATAAATCAAGTTGTTGTTTTTTGTTTGCATACTTTTGTCATACACTAGTGTGTAAAAAGAGGGGAGACTCCAGCATGATTTACTTCTTTCACATTGTTCATTTTAAAAATGTTCGCAATTAATCCTATGGCTGTTAACACAAATAACTTGTGGAAAATCAACTCATTTAATCTGTAGCCTCCCCGCGCTGCGTCAATATGTTCCCCATGCCCGAGATCCTTGCTTGAAAAGCCCCCTGCTCGTCCTTAAACTTCATGGTGGAGAAAAGTGGATCAAAGTGGTTTTATTGGGCAATTTGCCTCCATAACTCACCTTCGGGGACTGCAATTTGTTGCGTGGCGCTCACGCCATCAGCCTGGACAGCAAAGGGCGACTGGCGATTCCGACCAAATATCGAGATTGGCTGCGCTCCGAGCGCGACGGCCAGCTGGTCTGCACCATCGACATAGCCCATCCCTGTCTGCTGCTTTACCCCCTGAGTGAATGGGAAGAGATAGAGCGCAAGCTCAAGACCCTTTCCAGTACCAATCCGGCGGAACGCCGCCTGCAGCGCATGCTGCTCGGACATGCCACCGAGTGCGAACTGGACGGCAATGGCCGTCTGCTGCTGAGCCAGCCACTGCGTAGCCACGCCGGGCTGGACAAGAAGATCATGCTGGTGGGCCAGCTCAACAAGTTTGAGTTGTGGGATGAAGCCCGCTGGCAACAACAGATCAATGACGACATCCTGGGCCTGCCCGAGGACGACTGGGCAAGTTCACCACGACTACAGGATTTTTCTTTATAAATGACCCAAGCCGCTGAACACATCACAGTGCTGTTGCACGAAGCCGTCGAAGGGCTGGCCATCAAGCCGGACGGTATCTACGTCGACGGTACCTTTGGCCGGGGTGGTCACTCTCGTCTCATTCTCCAGCATCTCGGTCCGCAGGGTCGACTGATCGCCATAGACAGGGATCCCCAGGCCATTGCCGAGGCGGCCAAGATCCAGGATCCCCGCTTCGAGATAGTGCACGGTCCCTTCTCCGGCATCACCACTTACCTGAGTGATCGCGGCCTGCTCGGCAAAGTCGACGGCTTCCTGCTGGATCTGGGGGTCTCTTCTCCCCAGCTCGACGACGCCGAGCGCGGTTTCAGCTTCATGAAAGACGGCCCCCTCGACATGCGGATGGACCCGACCACGGGCCAGAGCGCAGCGCAGTGGCTGGCCAAGGCCGATGTGGATGACATCGCCTGGGTGCTGAAGACCTTCGGCGAGGAGCGTTTTGCCAAGAAGATTGCCCGCGCCATCGTCCATGACCGCGTCACCGAACCCTATGTGCGCACTCGCCAACTGGCGGAGATGATTGCCCGGGTCAACCCGAGCAAGGAGAAGGGCAAGCATGCGGCGACCCGCAGCTTCCAGGCCATCCGCATCTATATCAACAGCGAGCTGGACGAGATCGAAACCGCGCTGAACGGTGCCCTGCAGGCGCTGGCGCCCGAGGGTCGCCTCTCCGTCATCAGCTTCCACTCCCTGGAAGACCGTCTGGTCAAGCACTTCATCCGCAAGCACGAGAAGGGGCCGGAAGTGCCCCATGGCATCCCGTTGACCGAGGCGCAACTGGCCGGTGGCCGCAAGTTGAAGTCGGTCGGCAAGGCGCTCAAACCTTCCGAACATGAAGTCACCGAAAACACCCGATCCCGCAGCTCAGTGCTGCGAGTCGCCCAGCGTCTGGCGGATTGAGTCATGAGCGAGGTACGCATTCATCTGTCCAGGGAGATCATCGGTGATCTCTGGCGCCACAAGCTGCAGGTCGTGCTGACCCTGGCCGTGCTGATCACCGCCTTTGCGGTGATCCTGGTGACCAACATGACCCGGGGGCTGACGGCAAAGCAGAATGACCTGATGGCGGAAGAGGACAGGCTCAACATCGAGTGGCGGCACCTGCTGCTGGAGCAGGGCACCCTGGCCGAACACTCCCGTGTCGCGAGTCTGGCCATGGATAAATTGCAGATGGCTCGCCCGCTGGTGACCACCGAGAAGGTAATTACACAACCATGACACGCAAGGCCGCCACCAAGGCTCCGGCAAAGGACAAAGCCAAGGCTAAAGCTCCGTCACTCTACCCGTGGCGCTTTCGCACCCTGGTGTTTTTCATCGGGATTGCGTTTGCCGGCCTGATCCTGCGGCTGGCCTGGATCCAGGTGATAGATCCGGACAGGCTGCGCCAGGAGGGGGACATGCGCTCCCTGCGTACCACCTCCACCCAAGCGGTGCGCGGCATGATCACCGATCGCAACGGCGAGCAGCTGGCGGTCTCTGTGCCGGTCGAGGCGGTCTGGGCCGATCCCAAGACGGTGCACGAGTCCGGCGCTATCCACAACGAGCGCGCCTGGCTGGCGCTCTCCGCCGTGCTCAAGCTCGACATCAACACCCTCAAGCATCGCATCTCTAACCCCAGCAAGCGCTTCGTCTATCTGCAGCGTCAGGTAACCCCTGCCGTGGCGGAATACATCAAGGGCTTGAAGCTGGGGGGCATCTACCTGCGCCCCGAGGCGCGCCGTTTCTACCCGACCGGCGAGATCAGCGCCCACCTGGTGGGGGTGACCAACATAGACGGCAGCGGCATCGAGGGGATAGAGCGCAGCTACAACGAATGGCTGACCGCGACCCCTGGCGAGATGCGGGTGCGCAAGGACAGGCAGGGCCGGGTCATCGAGCGGCTCGGGTTGGTCAAAGAGGGCAAGCACGCCAACGATCTGCAACTGAGCATAGATCAACGGGTACAGGCGCTGGCCTACCGTGCCCTCAAGCGCGCCACCGACGAGAACAAGGCGACCTCCGGCTCCATGGTGATGCTGGATGTGAAGACCGGCGAAGTGCTCGCCATGGTCAATACCCCCTCCTACAACCCGAACAACCGTGGTCAGTACCAGAGCTTCCGGGTGCGCAACCGGGTGGTGACCGACACCTACGAGCCGGGTTCTACCGTCAAGCCGCTGATCCTGTTGAGCGCCCTGCAGGCGGGCGTCACCAGCTGGAAGGACACCATACCCGGTGGTCCCCTGTTCATCGGGGCCAAGCAGATCCGCGATGTGAGCATTCACAAGGCGACCAACCTGTACGACATACTGCGCTACTCCTCCAACATCGGCATGTCGCGCATCGCGCTGCGGATGCCGGCCCAGGAGATGATCAACACCCTCAGCATGGTCGGCTTCGGAATGGACACCGGCAGTGGCCTGATGGGAGAGAGCGGCGGCATGCTGCCCCAGCGCCGCCGCTGGTCCGACATCGAGCGGGCGACCCTGTCGTTCGGCTATGGCCTGCGGGTCACCCCGCTGCAGCTGGCTTCCGCCTACGCGACCCTGGCCAACAAGGGCAAGCGGGTGCCGCTTTCCATCATCAAGGTGACCACGCCGCCCAAGGGTGAGCAGGTCATCGATCACAACAACGCCACCGCCATGCTGCAGGCGCTGGAGTACGTGGTGAGCAATGCCATTCCCAAGGCGCAGATCCCGGGTTATCGGGTCGGCGGCAAGAGTGGGACCGCCAAGGTCGCCGTCGCCGGTGGCTACGGCAAGGATTACATGGCCTGGTTTGCCGGTTTCGCCCCGGCCAGCAACCCCCGCTTCGTCATGGTGGTGGTGATCAACGAGCCCAAGGGCGATGCCTATTACGGCGGTGCCGTGGCGACCCCGCCATTCGCCGAGGCCATGGGGGGCGTGCTGCAGCTCTTCAACATTCGTCCCGACGCCATCCCCCCCGAGGTGCCGGCGAAGCTTGCCCGTACGGAGGCCGCCCATGGCGCACCTCGTACCTGATTGGCATCCGTTTCTCTCTGTCGACCCCGCGACTGTCGGGGTGTTTTCCATGGCGCCGCATTCCCTGAGCGCTTGCATTCCTGCCCATTCGGAGGCTTCCCATGTTGCCGCCCCGCGCACTTGATCAACTCATGAGCCATTTTGGCATCCATGCTCCGGCGCTCGCGCTCACCGACATCCAGCTCGACAGCCGGCGAGTCGGGCCCGGTTCTCTCTTCGTGGCAATCCGGGGCCACCAGATGGATGGCAGGCGTTTCATCGAACAGGCGGTGGCTCAGGGAGCGACCGCCGTCCTGTTTGAGGAGGATGGGGAATTCGTGGCCCCCGCCACCTCGATCCCCTGTTTCGGGATCAAGGATCTGCCCGCTCGTCTCTCCGAACTGGCCGGCCATTTCTATGACTATCCGGCGCAGAAGTTGCAACTCGTGGGCATCACCGGCACCAACGGCAAGAGCACCACTGCCCTGCTGGTCGCCAACTGGCGCACCCTGCTGGGAGGCAAGGCCGGGGTGATGGGCACCATAGGCAACGGCCTGTTCGGTGAACTGGTGGAAGCGGAAAACACCACAGGCAGCGCCGTCCAGGTGCAGGCCAATCTTGCCGCCCTGCAACAGCAGGGGGCCGATCTGGTGGCGATGGAGGTCTCCAGCCACGGTCTGGTGCAGCACAGGGTGGCGGCCCTGCCGTTTTCCGCGGCCGTGTTCACCAACCTGAGCCGGGATCACCTCGATTATCACGGCACCATGGAGGCCTATGGCGCCGCCAAGGAAGAGTTGCTGAAACTGGTGGACGAGCCCTGCGCCGTCATCAATGCCGACGACCGTCTGGGGCGCCAGTGGCTGGCAGCCTACCCCGGCGCGGTGGCCTTCGGCGTGCATGGCCCGATTGAAAACCATGCAGGGCGACAGTTGACGGCGCAGGATCCCCATTTCCACCAACAAGGATTTGACACGCACATTAACTCCAGCTGGGGGAATGGTGTATTATCCGCCCCCTTGCTCGGCCGCTTCAACGTCAGCAATGTGCTGGCCGCCATGGGCGCCATGCTGGTACTGGGTTATGACTTCGATGCACTGCTGGCCAGTGCCCCGAAACTGCAACCCGTGACCGGTCGCATGGAGTGCTTCGGTGGTGGCAAGGCGCCGCTGGCGGTGGTCGATTATGCCCATACCCCGGATGCGCTGGAGAAGGCATTGCAGGCCCTGCGGGTGCACTGCGAAGGTCGGCTCTGGTGCCTGGTGGGCTGTGGTGGCGACCGGGATCGTGGCAAGCGGCCCATGATGGCCGCCATGGCGGAGCAACATGCGGATCGCGTGATCCTGACCGACGACAATCCCCGTACCGAGGCGCCGGAGCAGATCATGGCGGACATGGTGGCGGGCCTTCGCGATCCTGCTGCCGTGCAGATCGAACACGACAGGGTCAAGGCGATCCGGCTGGCCCTCAGTCAGGCGAGCAAGCAGGACATCATCCTGGTGGCCGGTAAGGGCCACGAGGATTATCAGATCATTGGAACCGACAAGCGGCACTACAGCGACCGGGAAACCGTCGCGGCCGCCTTGCACACATTAATGGAGTCATTCAGATGATGACCCTCAGGCTTGCCGACCTGGCACAGGTGCTCGATGCCCGTCTGATCGGCGGCGATCTCGAGATCACGGCAGTCAGTACCGACACCCGCACCCTGGGCAAGGGGGCGCTGTTCGTCGCCCTGCGTGGCGAGCGTTTCGATGCCCACGATTTCTGCGACCAGGCCCTGGCCGCCGGGGCCTCCGCCCTGCTGGTGGAGCGCGAGCTGCCGCTCGCCATACCGCAACTGGTGGTTGCCGATACCCTCAAGGGACTGGGCCGCCTCGGCAAGCTGGTGCGCGAGCGCATCAATCCTAAAGTACTGGCCATCACCGGCAGCTGTGGCAAGACCACGGTGAAGGAGATGGCGACCGCCATCCTGCGCGGTGAGGGGGAGGTGCTGGCCACCGCCGGCAACTTCAACAATGAAGTGGGGGTGCCGCTCACCCTGCTGCGCCTCGAGCCGCAGCACCAGTTTGCGGTGATGGAGCTGGGTGCCAACCACCCGGGGGAGATCGCCTGGACCACCTCCCTGGCCCGGCCCGATGCCGCCCTCATCAACAACGTGGCCGCCGCCCATCTGGAAGGCTTCGGCTCCCTGGAAGGGGTGTTCCACGCCAAGAGCGAAATTTTTGAGGGCCTGGACGAGGGTGGCACCGCCATCGTCAATGCCGACAACGAGTTCTGGCCCAAGTGGCAGGCGAAGGGCATTCGGTGCGCCTTCTCCCTCGAAGATCAGAGCCAGCCCTTCCATGCCCGTGACATAGCGCTCAACGGGCAGGGCTGCGCCGAATTCGTGATGGTGACCCCGCAGGGAGAGTTGACCCTGACCCTGGCCATTCCCGGTCGCCACAACGTGGCCAATGCCCTGGCTGCCGCCGCCGGCTGTCTGGCGCTAGGCGCCTCCCTCGCGTCCGTCAAGGCGGGGCTGGAGCAGATGGCACCGGTCAAGGGCCGCTTCTGCGTGCAACGCTGGGGTGGTCTCACCCTGGTGGATGACACCTACAACGCCAGCGTGGAGTCCGTGCTGGCGGGCATCGATGCCCTGACCTCCATGGGCGGCTACAAGGTGCTGGTGTTCGGTGACATGAAGGAGTTGGGTGAGGAGTCCGCGGCCCAGCACGCCCGGGTCGGACACCACGCCCGCGAGCAGGGCCTCGACGCCGTGCTGACGGTAGGGGAACAGAGTCGTCACACCGCAGATGCCGCGGCGGGTCGACATTTCGATAACAAGGCGTCGTTGTTTGAAGTGCTTGCGCAAATGATAAATACACATCAAGAAATCTCGATCCTGGTCAAGGGTGCCCGCGGTTCCCGCATGGAAGATATCGTCAAGATGGTCGTTGACCGTCAGGAGTCAGCCACATGCTAGTCTGGCTGGCGGAACTGCTCACCCCGCACTTCACCTTCTTCAACGTCTTCTCCTACCTGACGTTCCGCGCCATCCTGTCGATCATCACGGGTCTGGTGGTGGCGCTCTGGATGGGGCCGCGCCTCATCCGCCGCCTGCAGATCCTGAAATTCGGTCAGGTGATCCGCAACGACGGCCCAGAGTCACACCTCAGCAAGAAGGGCACCCCGACCATGGGGGGCCTGATGATCATTGCGGCCATCTTCATCTCTGTGCTGCTCTGGAGCCGCCTCGACAACCCCTATGTCTGGCTGGTGCTGTTCGTGCTCGGTGCCTACGGCGCCATCGGCTTTGCCGACGACTACCTCAAGGTGGTGCGCAAGAATACCGACGGCCTGATCGCCCGCTGGAAGTACTTCTGGCAGTCGGCAGTCGCCCTGGCCGTGGCGGTGTTCCTCTATGCCACCGCGACCCATGACGGCCAGACCCAGCTGGTGGTGCCCTTCCTCAAGGATGTGATGCCGCAGCTCGGTCTGATGTTCATAGTGCTGACCTACTTCGTCATCGTCGGTACCTCCAATGCGGTCAACCTGACCGACGGTCTGGATGGCCTTGCCATCATGCCGACCGTGATGGTGGCGGGGGGCTTCGCCTTTGTCGCCTGGGCCACCGGCAACGTGAACTTCGCGAACTACCTGCACATTCCCTACGTGCCCTACACCTCCGAGCTGGTGATCGTCTGTACCGCCATCGTGGGTGCGGGGCTTGGCTTCCTCTGGTTCAACACCTATCCGGCCCAGGTCTTTATGGGGGATGTAGGATCATTGGCATTGGGCGGGGCGCTCGGCACCATAGCCGTGCTGGTGCGTCAGGAGTTCCTGCTGGTGATCATGGGGGGTGTCTTCGTGATGGAGACAGTCTCGGTGATCCTGCAGGTGGGTTCCTACAAGCTGCGCGGCGTGCGCATCTTCCGTATGGCACCCATCCATCACCACTATGAGAAGAAGGGCTGGCCGGAGCCGCGCGTCATAGTGCGCTTCTGGATCATCACCCTCGTGCTGGTGCTGCTCGGCCTCGCCACCCTGAAGGTGAGGTAAGCCATGGTCATCATCATAGGACTCGGCAAAACCGGACTCTCCTGCGTCGACTACTTCCTCGGTCGTGGTGTCACGCCCCTGGTGATGGACACCCGCGCCAATCCCCCGGGCAAGGAGCAACTCCCCCCCGAGGTGGAGCTGATCCACGGGCTGGACGGCGATCTGCTCAAGCAGGCGCACATGATAGTGGCGAGCCCGGGTATCGCCCTGGCAACTCCCGAGCTGAAAGCCGCGGCCGAGTTCGGGGTGCGCATCGTCGGCGACATAGAGCTGTTCGTGCGCGAGACCCAGACCCCAGTCATTGCCATCACAGGCTCCAACGGCAAGAGCACAGTCACCACCCTGGTCGGTGAGATGATCGCCGAGGCGGGCCTCAAGGTGGGGGTGGGTGGCAACATCGGCACCCCGGCGCTGGAGCTGCTCAAGCAGCCCATGGATCTCTGCGTTCTGGAGCTATCCAGCTTCCAGCTGGAGACCACTTACAGCCTGCGTGCCGCGGCATCCGTGGTGCTAAACCTCAGTGAAGATCATATGGATCGCTATCAGGGCATGGCGGATTACCGCGCCGCCAAGCAGGAGATCCATCAGCACTCCCAGCACATCCTGGTCAACCGGGACGATCCCCAGACCCTGCCCGACGTGGGTCAGGTGTGGCAGAGCTTCGGGCTGGATTGCAACGGCTACGGCCGCTGCGAGCTGGCGGGTCGCCACTGGCTGACCCTGCACGGGGAGCCGCTGCTGGCGGTGGACGAGATGAAGATAGTCGGCGCCCACAATCAGGCCAACGCCCTGGCGGCCATGGCCCTGTGCGATGCGGTCGGCATTCCCCGCGAGCCGCAACTCGCCGTGCTGCGCCGCTTCGAAGGCCTGCCCCACCGTGCCCGCTTCGTGCGGGAGGTAAACGGGGTGCGCTGGATCAACGACTCCAAGGCCACCAACGTGGGGGCAACCCTGGCCGCCGTGTCCGGGGTGCGTGAATCGGTCAGGGGGCGCCTGCTGTTGCTGGCCGGTGGTCAGGGCAAGGGGCAGGATTTCGGCCCTGTGCAGGCGCTGCTCGGCAACCAGATCGATCACATGTACTGCTTCGGTCAGGACGCGGACATACTGCTCGCCCTGGGTGAGCAGACCGAGCAGGTCGCCTCCCTCGACGACGCCGTCGCCAAGGCTGCCGCCGATGCCAAGCCCGGTGACTGGGTGCTGCTGGCGCCGGCCTGTGCCAGTCTGGATCAGTTCAAGTCCTTTGAAGCGCGCGGTGATCGTTTCACCGAGCTGGTACAAAAGTTATGAACGCCCTTCGCGCCGTCGCAGGCTTCTTGCAGCGCTGGTTGTTGCCGGCGCGTCCCGCCGGTCTCTACGACAGGCAACTGGTGGTGCTGGCGCTGGCGCTGATGTCGGTGGGCCTGGTGATAGTGGCCTCTGCCTCCATTCCCGAAGGGATTGCCCTGGGCGATGACCCCTTCATGTTCGTGAAGCGGCACGGCCTCTTCCTGGTGATGGCGCTCGGCATCTCCTGGTTCGTGCTGCAGGTGCCCATGGCGCGCTGGCAGCAGTACAACGGCCCCATGCTGCTGCTCGCCATAGTGATGCTGGTGCTGGTGCTGCTGGTGGGGCGCAGCGTCAACGGCTCGGTGCGCTGGTTGCCGCTCGGCCCCTTCAACCTGCAGCCGGCGGAATTCGGCAAGCTGGCGCTGTTCGTCTATCTGGCTGGCTATCTGGTACGCCGCCAGAGCGAGGTGCGCGAGCGCTTCATCGGCTTCATGAAACCCATGGCGGTGCTGTTCGTGGTGGCCACCTTGCTGCTGGCCCAGCCCGACCTGGGGTCCGTGGTGGTGATGTTCGTCACCTCCCTCGGGATGCTGTTCCTGGCGGGGGCCCGCATGGTGCAGTTCATCGGTCTCATCCTGGTGGGGGTGAGCGCCGTGGTGACCCTGATCATCGCAGAACCCTACCGGATGCGGCGGGTCACCTCCTTCCTGGATCCCTGGGCCGATCCCTTCGGCAGCGGCTATCAGCTGACCCAGTCCCTGATGGCGTTCGGCCGTGGCAGCTGGTTTGGCGAGGGGCTAGGCAACTCCATCCAGAAGATGGAGTACCTGCCGGAGGCCCACACCGACTTCGTGTTCGCCATCCTTGGCGAGGAGCTGGGCTACGTGGGTGTGCTGGGTGCGCTCTTCCTCATCTTTGCGCTGGCGGTGAAGGCGCTCAAGCTCGGTCACCAGGCGCTGGTGTCCGAACGGCTCTATGAAGGCTATCTGGCCATAGGCATCGGCATCTGGTTCAGTTTCCAGACCTTCGTCAACGTCGGCGCGGCCAGCGGCATGATGCCGACCAAGGGGCTGACCCTGCCGCTGGTCAGCTACGGCGGCTCCAGTCTCATCATCATGATGGTGGCGGTGAGCATGTTGATTCGTATCGATTTCGAGTTGCGCCAGGCCAGTGCCCAGGCGCGTGTGCGGGAGGTTTCGTGAGCAAGACGTTACTGGTGATGGCGGGTGGTACCGGGGGCCATGTGTTCCCCGGGCTGGCCGTGGCCGATCGCCTCAAGGCCCAGGGCTGGACCATTCACTGGCTCGGTACCGCCGACCGGATGGAGGCCGAGCTGGTGCCCGCCCACGGTTACCCCATCTCCTTCATCGACATTCAGGGGGTGCGTGGCAACGGCATCAAGCGACTGCTGGTCGCCCCCTATCGCATCGTGAAATCCGTGCTGCAGGCACGTCGCGTGCTGAAAAACATTCGTCCTGATGTGGTGCTCGGCATGGGGGGCTTCGCCTCAGGCCCGGGCGGCGTGGCGGCCTGGCTGTCCGGTATTCCCTTGCTGCTGCACGAGCAGAACGCGGCGGCCGGCCTCACCAACAAGCTGCTGGCCCGCCTCGCCAAACGGGTGCTGATGGCCTTCCCCGGCGCCTTCGCGCCGAGTGCCCGCACCGCAGTGGTCGGTAATCCGGTGCGCCCCGAAGTGGTGGCCCTGCCGGATCCCCAGCTGCGCAGCAGCAGCGAACCGCTGCGCCTGCTGATCGTCGGTGGCAGCCTGGGGGCCCGGGTGCTCAACGAACAGGTGCCGCCAGCGGTGGCGGCGGCTGGCGTGCCGATTGAAGTGCGTCACCAGTGTGGCAAGGGCAACCGGGAGACTGTCGCCCAGGCCTATGCCGAGCTGGGCGTCGAGGCCGAGGTGAGCGAGTTTATCAAGGACATGGCCGATGCCTATGCCTGGGCCGATCTGGTAGTGTGCCGCGCCGGGGCCCTGACGGTCTCCGAGGTGGCTGCCGCCGGTGTGGCCGCCATCTTCGTGCCGCTGCCCCATGCGGTGGATGATCACCAGACCCGCAACGCCCTGACTCTGGTCGACGGCGGGGCGGCCGAATTCCTGCCCCAGTCCGAGCTGACCCCGGCCTCATTGGCTGCGCGTCTCTCCTGGCTCGCCGGACGCAGGGAGACACTGTTGAACATGGCCCAGGCCGCCCGTCGCGTGGCCATCATAGATGCCGCCGAGCGGGTTGCCGATGAGTGCAAGCGGCTCGCCAGCGGGCGGAGCGAGAAAGCATGTTGAGCCAGATTGCACAGGCCAGGCCGTGCAGTCTTGTCCCCGTATTTATTGATGCCGCCGAGCGCAAACCGCTGACGGCAGACTTGAAGAGAGAGCTATGACCAAGGTTGAACTGGCAAAACTGCGTACCGTGATCCCCGAAATGCGCCGCGTGCGTCGCATCCACTTCATCGGCATAGGTGGTGCCGGTATGGGCGGGATCGCCGAGGTGCTTGCCAACGAGGGCTATCAGATTTCCGGCTCCGATCTGTCCCGCAATGCGGTGACAGAGCGGCTCGCGTCACTGGGGGCTCATATCTTCGTGGGGCACAGTGCCGAGCACGTGAACGAGGCGAGCGTGGTGGTGGTCTCCACCGCCATCAAGCAGGACAACCCCGAGTTGCTGGCTGCCCGTGAGCTGCGCATTCCCGTGGTGCGCCGTGCCGAGATGCTGGCCGAGCTGATGCGCTTCCGCCACGGGGTTGCCGTCGCCGGCACCCACGGCAAGACCACCACCACCAGCCTGGTGGCGAGCATCTATGCCGAAGCCGACCGTGACCCTACCTTCGTCATCGGCGGTCTGCTCAACAGCGCCGGCACCAACGCCCGCCTGGGCAGCAGTCGCTATCTGATCGCCGAGGCGGACGAGAGCGACGCCTCCTTCCTGCATCTGCAACCCATGGTCTCCATCGTGACCAACATCGAAGCGGATCACATGGACACCTATGGCGGCGACTTCTCCAAGCTGAAGGCCACCTTCATCGACTTCCTGCACAACCTGCCGTTCTACGGTCTGGCCGTGGTGTGCGTGGATGATCCCGTGATCCGTGGCATGCTGCCGGAAATCGCCCGTCCGACCCTGACCTACGGCCTTGCCGAGGATGCCGATGTGCAGGTGCTGGACTTCGTGCAGACCAGCAACCGCAGCCGCTTCCGGGTGCGCCGCAAGGATGCCGGCGAGCTGACCGTCACCCTGAATCTGCCTGGCATCCACAACGCCCTCAACGCTGCCGCCGCCATCGCGGTGGCGACCGAAGACGGCATTGGCGACGAGGCCATCATCCAGGCGCTCGCCAAGTTTGAAGGTGTGGGTCGCCGCTTCCAGCAATATGGCGAGTTCGAGACGGGCCGTGGCAAGGCCATGCTGGTGGACGACTACGGCCACCACCCGAGCGAAGTCAAGGTGACCATCAATGCCGCCCGCGCCGGCTGGCCCGAGAAGCGACTGGTCATGGTGTTCCAGCCGCACCGTTACAGCCGGACCCGGGATCTCTATGAAGATTTCGCCGACGTGCTCTCCAAGGTGGATGTGCTGGTGATGCTGGAGGTGTATGCCGCCGGTGAAGAGCCGATCCCGGGGGCCGATGGCCGTGCCCTGTGCCGCTCCATCCGCTCTCGCGGCACCCTGGAACCCATCTTTGTCGCAACCCCTGACGATGTGCCGGCCGTGCTGGCCGACCTGATCGGCGAGGGGGATCTGGTGCTGACTCAGGGCGCCGGTAACGTTGGGGCACTGGCCCGCCGTCTCGGTGAGATGAAATTGAGCGTGGATAGCATGAAATCCGGTGCCTGAGGGCCCAATGAGTATTTTGACCGCCAAGCCGAGGCCTATATAATGGCGAACCGGTCTGCAAGTGGCCGGCATGGCGCGTTATACGGGGATAGATCGGGTGGAGGCAAGGGCACAAGGGCGCACCAAGGGGGGCTTCATCGCCGGGGTGGCATTTTTCATCCTGGTCATGTGGGGGCTCTACCAGACTGCGCTGGATGTTAAAGACTGGCTGACAGATGCCAGTCGGTTGCCCATGAGCGAGCTGTTGCTGCAGGGGCAACACGAATATTTGAAAGCCGATGAGTTGCGCGCCGCCGTGCTGGATGGCGCCGAGTTGCGCAACTTCTTCGAGTTGGACGTGAACGAATTGCAGGGGCGGTTGAACGCCCTGCCCTGGGTGGCTCAGGTCTCTGTACGCAAGAAGTGGCCGAACAAGATCAAGGTCTACCTCACCGAACAGGCGGTGGCGGCACGCTGGAACGGCAACCGCTTCGTCAACACCAAGGGTGAGGTGTTCAGTGCACCGGACAGGGTGACGAAACCCCTGATGCAGTTGTCCGGGCCCGATGATCAGGCCGCCAAGGTGCTGGAAGCCAGCCATCAGTACGAGACGCTGCTGGCGGCCAAGGGATACAAGTTGTTGGGGGTGAATCTGACTCCCCGCCATGCCTGGGAACTGACCCTGGATGGCAACATTCAGCTGTTCGTGGGGCGCTCGGATATCGCGCTTCGCCTGCAGCGGTTTATCGATGCCTTTCCGGTCATCGAACCCCGTGAGCGGGTTGCTTACGTGGATCTTCGATACGACACCGGAATGGCAGTTGGCTGGAAGAAAAGCGAAGAGAAAGTGAATGACCAACACCGCAGATAGAAATTTGATTGTCGGACTGGATATCGGCACGACCAAGGTGGCGGTACTGGTTGGCGAAGTATTGCCCGATGGCGAACTCAATGTCATCGGCATGGGCAGCCACGCTTCTCGCGGGATGGAGAAGGGCGGGGTCAATGACCTCGACTCCGTGGTCAAGTCCCTGCGCCGCGCGGTGGAAGAGGCCGAGATGATGGCCGACTGCCAGATAAGCTCCGTCTATCTGGGGCTGTCCGGCAAGCACATCGATTGCCGCAACGAAACCGGCATGGTGCCCATCTCCGATGAAGAGGTGACCCAGGAGGACGTGGACAACGTCATCCACACCGCCAAGTCGGTGCGACTGTCGGACGAACTGCGGGTGCTGCACGTGCTGCCCCAGGAGTTCGCCATCGACTATCAGGAAGGCATCAAGAATCCGGTCGGTCTCTCCGGCGTGCGGATGGCGGCCAAGGTGCACCTGATCACCTGCCACAACGACATGGCTCGCAACATCGAGAAATGTGTGGAGAAGGTGGGTCTGCGAGTGGATCAGCTGATCTTTTCGGCCCTGGCTTCCAGCTATGCCGTGCTGACCGAAGACGAGAAGGAGCTGGGTGTCTGCGTGGTGGACATAGGTGGCGGTACCATGGACATGTCGCTGTTTACCGGCGGTGCCCTGCGTCACACCAAGGTGATCCCGTACGCCGGCAGCACTGTGACCAGCGACATCGCCTACGCCTTCGGCACACCGCCGCTGGACGCCGAAGCGATCAAGGTGCGCTACGGTTGCGCCCTCGGCCGCCTGGTCAGCAAAGAAGACAATATTGAAGTCCCCAGTGTCGGCGGTCGCCCGGCGCGTAGCCTGCAACGGCAGACACTGGCTGAAGTGATTGAACCCCGTTACACGGAATTGCTCTCCATGGTGAATGACGAGCTGGTACGGGTGCAGAGCGAATTGAAGGCACAGGGGGTCAAGCATCAGCTGGCGGCCGGTGTGGTATTGACCGGTGGCGCGGCCCAGATCGAAGGCATTGTGGAGTGTGCAGAGCAGATCTTCCAGAGCCAGGTCCGGGTGGGCGAACCCATGAACATTCGGGGATTGAGCGATTACGTGCAGGCACCTGTGTACTCGACCGCGGTCGGGCTGCTGCAGTACGGCCGTACCAATCAATCCACCGGCAGTAGCAAGGAATATGCCGCCAAGGCAAGCGTAGGTGGGCTGGTCAAACGGGTCAGCAACTGGTTGCGTGGCGAGTTCTAAAGATTTTGCGTCAGTCAGCAAATAAAGCGGAGAGACAACATGTTTGAATTTATGGATAGCCACACTGACGAAGCCGTCATCAAGGTGATAGGTGTGGGTGGCGGCG
Organism: Aeromonas sp. Marseille-Q5825; assembly: GCF_946892685.1. Classification (NCBI taxonomy): domain Bacteria; kingdom Pseudomonadati; phylum Pseudomonadota; class Gammaproteobacteria; order Aeromonadales; family Aeromonadaceae; genus Aeromonas; species Aeromonas sp. Marseille-Q5825. The sequence continues at coordinate 743,994 of NZ_CAMPOU010000004.1, read as the reverse complement.
GCGGCAACGCAGTCGAACACATGGTTCGTCAAAACATCGAGGGTGTTGAGTTCATTACCGTCAACACCGACGCCCAGGCACTGCGCAACTCCAGTGCCAACACGACTCTGCAGATCGGCGGTGGCATCACCAAGGGTCTGGGAGCCGGAGCCAATCCGGAAGTGGGCCGTGATGCTGCCATGGAAGACAGGGAAGCGCTGCGTGAGCTGCTGACCGGTTCAGACATGGTATTCATCGCTGCCGGCATGGGCGGTGGTACAGGTACAGGTGCCGCACCTATCGTGGCCGAAGTGGCCCGCGAGATGGGTATCCTGACCGTCGCCGTGGTGACCAAGCCGTTCTCCTTCGAAGGGAAGAAGCGGATGGGCTTCGCCGCTCACGGTATCGAGGAGCTGTCCAAGAACGTCGACTCCCTGATCACCATCCCCAACGACAAGTTGCTGAAAGTGCTGGGTCGTGGCATCTCCCTGCTGGATGCCTTCAAGGCCGCCAACGATGTACTGCTGGGTGCGGTACAGGGCATTGCCGAGCTGATCACCCGTCCGGGCTTGATCAACGTCGACTTCGCGGACGTGCGTACCGTGATGCGTGAAATGGGTACCGCCATGATGGGTACAGGCTCCGCCTCCGGCGATGACCGTGCCGAAGAAGCGGCCGAGAAGGCCATCTCCAGCCCGCTGCTGGAAGACGTGGATCTGGCCGGTGCCCGTGGCATCCTGGTCAATATCACCGCCGGCATGGACATGACCATCGAAGAGTTCGAAACCGTGGGTAACGCGGTCAAGGCCTTCGCCTCCGAGAACGCCACAGTAGTGGTGGGTACCGTAATCGACCCGGAAATGCACGACGAACTGCGGGTCACCGTGGTGGCTACCGGCATCGGTGCCGAGCGCAAGCCCGACATCACGCTGGTCAAGAACAACATGGTACAAGAGCGTCCGGCCCGTCAGCCCCTGATCAGCGAAGCCCTGCAGTCTCGCGTGATGGAAGAGGCCCCGGCCAAGGTGGTGAATGCCGAGCCGCAAGCTCGTCGCGAACCGGATTATCTCGATATTCCTGCGTTCCTGCGCAAGCAAGCTGACTAAGTCTCGCATGGACCTGGTTTGTTTGTTGCTTAAGGATTGTGCTAAGATGGCCCGGCAACGACCATCTGGTCAGGAATTTGAGCTGTTAAGCGGATACGCCCATGATTAGACAAAGAACCTTGAAAACGAGTGTCCAGGCCACCGGTGTGGGCCTGCATTCGGGCCGGAAAGTCACAATGACGTTCCGTCCGGCGCCTGTGAACACAGGGATCGTTTACTTGCGTACCGATCTGAATCCTGTGGTCGCGCTGCCAGCCAACGCCGATCAGGTGCGTGATACCGTGCTTTGTACCGCTCTGGTAAACGAAGCCGGTGTCCGCGTGTCAACCATCGAACACCTCTCTGCCGCCCTGGCCGGGATGGGGATCGACAACCTCTATGTCGAGGTTGATGCTCCCGAGATCCCGGTGATGGATGGCAGTGCGCACCCGTTCATCTACCTGCTGCAAGAAGTGGGTATACGTGAACAGAATGCGCCCAAGCAGTTCGTGCGGATCAAGCAGAGCGTGCGGGTTGAAGACGGCGACAAGTGGGCGGAATTCCACCCCTATCGCAACGGCTTCAAGATGGATCTCGAGATCGATTTCCAGCATCCGGTATTTGAAGGCCGCAACCAGCGTTGCGTGCTGGATTTCTCCGGTGCCTCTTTCGTGAAAGAGATCAGCCGTGCCCGTACCTTCGGCTTCATGCGTGACATCGAGTACCTGCGTTCCCAGAACCTGGCCCTGGGCGGAAGCCTGGAAAACGCCGTGGTACTGGATGACTACCGGGTGCTGAACGAAGATGGTCTGCGTTACGAGGACGAGTTCGTCAAGCACAAGATGCTGGATGCCATCGGTGACCTTTATATGTGCAACCGCAGCATCATCGGCGAATTCCGTGCCTACAAGACGGGCCATGCCCTGAACAACAAACTGCTGCGTGCCTTGCTGGCCAAGCAGGAGGCCTGGGAACTGGTTACCTTCGAGGGTGAGGGCGACAAAGCGCCTATCGCTTACTACGATAACGGTCTGGTTCTGGCCTGATAGCTGTGCAACAGGACGTCGGTCATCTCTCCGCACCGACGTCCTGTCATTTGTTTATTCCATCCTTTAATACCGATTATCTCCCGGTTTTATTGCCCGTGCAGGCTCCTGGCCTCACCTGACCGAGAAGACAGATTTCTATGAGCATTACCCTGATCCTCAATGGTAAGCAGCGCCGCAAGTTGCACTTACCCAAACAACGTCTGGCCTGGGTCGGCGGTATCCTCTTCACTGTATTGGCACTGAGTGGTGGTTGGCTCTGGCAGAGCTGGCACCAGAAAATGGAGGCGCTGGAAGTCGCGCTGGCCATGGCCGAACAGCAAAAATCCACGCAAGGGGCCGATGAAGCCCGTGAACAGCTTGCCATGCTGGCCGCCCAGGTGGGCACCATGCAGGGGCAGCTAGGTCGCCTCAACGCGCTCGGCGAGCGTCTGACCGAGAAGGCAGACCTCGATCCCGACGAGTTCAATTTCAAGGAGCTGCCCCCCATGGGCGGCCCTTCCTATGACGAAGAGCTGGAAGTGAACCTGGGCGAGCTGCAAGCCTCCATGAAACACCTCAGCCAGCAGCTCAGCAGCCGTGAAGAACAGCTGTCGGTACTTGAATCTTTCATCATGAATCACCATATCACCGATGCCGGTTTCATCTCGGGTTCACCGGTGAAGCAGGAGCGAGTCTGGATCTCCTCCGGGTTCGGCGGACGGGTTGACCCGTTCAACGGTCGCGCCAAGATGCACAAGGGGGTGGATTTTCGTGGCAAGCCCGGCACTCCCATCCTGGCGACCGGCAAGGGGATCATCAGCTGGGCAGGCCGCCACCCGCAATTTGGCAACATGGTGGAGATAGACCATGGCAATGGTCTGGTGACCCGTTATGCCCACAACTCCAAGTTGTTGGTGGATGTGGGCACCCTGGTCGATGAGGGCCAGAAGATTGCTTTGATGGGGCGTACCGGTCGTGCGACCGGGGTCCATCTGCATTACGAAGTGTTGAAAGATGGTCGTCAGGTCAACCCCGCGCGCTTTCTGAATGCCAGACGGGGTTAGGTTTTTTCTTCAGGTTCCAGTGACGGAACGCTTATATAACCAAAACAGTTGGTACACATGATTAGCACACTGCTCACCAAGATTATCGGCAGCCGGAACGACAGAACGCTCAAGGCTTTGCGTAAAATTGTTAAACAGATCAATGCGATGGAGCCTCAGTTCGAGGCCTTGTCCGATGGCGAGCTGCAGGCGAAGACCGCCGAGTACCGTCAGCGCCTGGAGCAGGGTGAGACCCTGGAGCAGCTGTTGCCGGAAGCGTTCGCCACAGTGCGCGAGGCGTCCCGCCGGGTGTTCGGCATGCGTCACTTCGACGTGCAGCTGATCGGCGGCATGGTGCTGAACTCCAACCGCATCGCCGAGATGAAGACGGGTGAAGGCAAGACCCTCACCGCGACGCTGCCTGCCTATCTGAACGCGTTGACCGGTCGCGGTGTGCACGTGGTGACGGTGAACGACTATCTGGCCAAGCGTGATGCGGAGGCGAACCGCCCGCTGTTCACCTTCCTCGGCATGACGGTCGACTGCAACGTGCCCGGCATGGATGCGTCCCAGAAGCGCGACGCCTATGCCGCCGACATCACTTACGGTACCAACAACGAATTCGGTTTCGACTACCTGCGCGACAACATGGCGTTCTCGCCGGAGCAGCGCGTGCAGCGTCCGCTCAACTACGCGCTGGTGGATGAGGTGGATTCGGTGCTCATCGATGAAGCCCGTACCCCGCTGATTATCTCGGGTCCGGCGGAAGACAGCTCCGCCATGTATACCCAGATCAACAAGCTGATACCGCTGCTGGTCAAGCAGGACAAGGAAGACTCGGAAGAGTATACCGGCGACGGCCACTACACTGTGGACGAGAAGAACCGCCAGGCGCTGCTGACCGAAAACGGTCAGATCTTCGTGGAAGAGCTGCTCAAGAAAGAGGGGCTGCTGGCGGAAGAGGACTCCCTGTTCTCCGCCACCAACATCAGCCTGTTGCACCACGTCAACGCCGGCCTGCGTGCCCATACCCTGTTTGAACGCAACGTCGACTACATAGTCCAGAAGGACGAGATCGTCATCGTCGACGAGCACACCGGCCGTACCATGCCGGGTCGTCGCTGGTCCGACGGCCTGCACCAGGCGGTCGAGGCGAAGGAGGGGGTCAAGATCCAGAACGAGAACCAGACCCTGGCCTCCATCACCTTCCAGAACTACTTCCGTCTCTATGACAAGCTGGCGGGGATGACCGGGACTGCGGATACCGAAGCCTTTGAATTCCAGCAGATTTATGGTCTGGATACCGTAGTCATTCCGACCAACAAGCCGATGGTGCGCAAGGACATGGGCGATCTGGTCTACCTGACCGCCCAAGAAAAATACGCCGCCATCGTCGAAGACATCCGTGGTTGCGTCGAGCGTGGTCAGCCGGTGCTGGTCGGTACCGTCTCCATCGAGAACTCCGAACTGCTGTCCGGCATCCTGACCAAGGAGAACATCCCGCACAAGGTGCTGAACGCCAAGTTCCACGCCATGGAAGCGGAAATTGTTGCCCAGGCCGGTCAGACTGGCGCTGTCACCATAGCCACCAACATGGCCGGTCGTGGTACCGACATAGTGCTGGGGGGTAACTGGCAGGCCGAGATCGCCGCGCTGGAGAACCCGACCAGCGAGCAGATTGCCGAGCTGAAAGCGGCCTGGCAGGTGCGTCACGACGCAGTGCTGGCCTCTGGCGGCCTGCACATTATCGGTACCGAGCGTCACGAATCCCGCCGTATCGACAACCAGCTGCGCGGCCGTTCCGGCCGTCAGGGTGACCCGGGCTCCTCCCGCTTCTATCTCTCCATGGAAGATACCCTGATGCGGATCTTCGCCTCCGATCGCGTAACTGGCATGATGAAGAAGCTGGGCATGGAAGAGGGAGAGGCCATCGAGCATCCCTGGGTGACCAAGGCCATCGAGAATGCTCAGCGCAAGGTGGAAGGTCGCAACTTCGACATCCGTAAAAACCTGCTCGAATTCGATGACGTGGCGAACGACCAGCGCAAGGTGGTCTATGAGCAGCGCAACGAGCTGCTGGACACCAACGACATCTCCGACACCATCCACGTCATCCGCGATGACGTCTATGGCAGCGTGATCGACGAGTACATTCCGCCCCAGTCTCTGGAAGAGATGTGGGATGTGCCGGGTCTGGAGGCGCGCCTGAAGTCCGATTTCGCGCTGGATCTGCCGCTGCAGCAGTGGCTGGCGGAAGATGACAAGCTGTATGAAGAGAAGCTGCGCGAGCGCATCCTGGAAGAGGCCACCAAGCTCTATGCCCACAAGCAGGAGCTGGTCGGCGTCGATGTGCTGCGCAACTTCGAGAAGGCGGTGATGCTGCAGACCCTGGATGGCCTCTGGAAGGAGCATCTGGCGGCCATGGATCACCTGCGTCAGGGCATTCATCTGCGCGGCTACGCCCAGAAGAACCCCAAGCAGGAGTACAAGCGCGAGTCCTTCGATCTGTTCACCCAGATGCTGGAAACCCTCAAGCGCGACGTGGTCAGCATCCTGAGCCGGGTTCAGGTGCAGGAGCGCGACGTGGAGGCGATGGAAGAGCAGCAGCGCCAGCAGGCGGAAGCGGCTCCCCGCACCTATACCCATGCCGCCGCCGAGAATCAGCTGGCCGACGAAGAGACCCAGGCCGATGCGGCGCCGGTGACCTTCGTGCGCGACGAGCAGAAGGTCGGTCGCAACGATCCCTGCCCTTGTGGTTCCGGCAAGAAGTACAAGCATTGTCACGGTCAGTTGACCTGATTGACGTGATGCCATGACAAGGCGGGCCCGGTGCCCGCCTTGTTTTTGTCAGATGGCGACGCGAAATCGGATGTTAGGCATCATCGGCAGCTCACCCCGCCGGGTGTTGGGGTCATAGAGCAACCCGATCAGGCATTGAGTGCAAAGGTAACAAGATGGAACAGAAAAAGCGGATCTGGGTGGCGGTCGGCGTCATCGAGAATGAACGGGGCGATATCTTCATCGCCAAGCGCTCCTCCGATCGCCATCAGGGTGATCGCTGGGAGTTTCCCGGGGGCAAGGTGGAGTCGGGGGAAGATCTGCTCACCGCGCTGGATCGGGAGCTGTGGGAGGAGATAGGCATCCGGGTGCAGGATTGCGCCCCCTTCATGGAGCTGCACCACGACTATCCGGACAAGCAGGTGCTGCTGGATATCTGGAAGGTGACCCGCTTCCTGGGCGAGCCCTTTGGCAAGGAAGGGCAGGAGTGCCGCTGGGTGCCGCTGGCATCACTGCATGAATACCAGTTCCCCGATGCTAATGGCCCCATAGTGGCGCGGCTGCAGGCCGCGCTGGCGTGAGCCGGTAGCAAGACAATGAAAAAGGGCCAATCGGCCCTTTTTCATTTTGCAGAGGTGAGTGCTACCACTGACTTATAGCCACTGGTCGCCCTCTTCCGGATCCGGCAGCAGATCCGGATTGATCTCCCCCGGGATCCGCTTCTCTTCATCGGCCCACTCGCCGAGATCGATCAGCTGGCAGCGCTTGCTGCAGAAGGGACGAAACGGGCTCTGGGGACCCCATTCCAGTTCAGTCTGGCAGGTCGGGCATTTTACCTTGGTTACCATGGGCGCTCCTTAGCAGCAGGCAAGCTGGAAAGGCACATCGCCGATCGGCTGTTCTGCGGTGGGCAGAAAACGCAGGGCGAAGCGGTTCTTGTGGCCGCTCAGGGTCGGGTAGCAGGACTGGGAGCCGATCAGACGGATGCGGATCAACTCGGCCCCCTCGGCGGTATCCTGGAAGAAGCCGTTGGTGGCAACCTGATCGCTGAAGTGCCCCGATTCACGCCACAGTCGCAGCAGCAGGGAGATGGCGTTCATCAGCAGGTTGATGTCGCTAAGCCATTGCTGCATCTGTTGATGGCGAGCCACGGCAGGCGTCACCAGCCAGTAGTGCAGTTGTGGCACGTCGAAGGCGCACAGGCCACCGGGAATGGAGAAGCGCTGGCGGATGGAGCCGAGCAGACGATCCTCTTTCAGGCGGGCGCCGGGGCGAGGGGAGTTGAGCAGGCTGCGGGAAAGCTGGGTGCTCTCCTGCTGCATCCGCTGGATCTGCTCAAGGTCAACGTCCGGCAGGCTGGCCCAATGGCTCAGACGCTGGCCGAGACGCTCCAGATCCTTGATCAGATCGGCACGCAGATCACCGCGCTCCAGCAACTCCTGCAAATCGAACAACCCCTTGAAGAAGGCGATGTGTGCCCAGGACTGGTCACTCTCCAGATTGTCGCGGATCTGGGAAAACAGGGACTCCAGACGAAGATAGGTCCGGCTTTTTTCGTTGAGGGGAAAATCGTAAATCATGCCTAATCCTGGCCAGCCATAAACCGGCCTAGTGTACTCACACTTGGGGGGCTTGTTGAGAGGCAAATGCCAGATATGTCTCGTGCAGCGCTAAAATTCGCTCCCGTATGGTCTCAGTCGTGCCACTCTGGTTGTCCAGCACGTCATCGGCCATCGCCAGACGCTCGCTGCGGCTCGCCTGGGATGCCAGTATGGCCTGGGCCTGCTCCCGGTTGACCCCGTCCCGGCGACAGGTTCGCTCGATCTGGGTCGCCTCATCCACGTCGATGACCAGCACTCTATCGGCCAGCCCGGTGAGCCGGTTCTCGACCAGCAAGGGCACCACCAGCAGGCAGTAGGGGGAGTTGGCTGCCGCGCACTGACGCAGCATTTCGCTGCGGATGATCGGGTGTAGCAAGGCATTGAGCCAGGACTTGGCCGCCGGATTGCTGAAGATTCGCTCGCGCAGGGCCCGCCTGTCCAGTCGCCCCTGTTCATCCAGGATGCCGGGACCAAAATGGCTGGCGATGGCGGCCAGGGCCGGGGTGCCGGGCTCCACCACTTCGCGGGCAATCAGGTCGGCATCGACCACCTCTATCCCCAGGGTCGCAAACTGGTTGGCGACGGTCGTTTTGCCGCTGCCTATACCGCCGGTGATGGCTACTACATACATAGATTTGTGATCCCCTTGCTAGAGAACTATGTCCAGATACCAGCGGGTGATGTTATCCCCCCACAGCAGCGCTATCCAGCCCGCGATGGCGAGATAGGGGCCAAAGGGGATGGGTTTGCCCTGATGATGGTTGCGCAGCAGTATGAGCCCTATGCCGATGATGGCGCCGACCAGTGACGAGAGCAGCAGCACTATGGGCAGCGCCTGCCAGCCCAGCCAGGCACCGAGCGCCGCCAGCAGCTTGAAGTCGCCATAGCCCATCCCCTCCTTGCCTGTCAGCAGCTTGAACGCCCAGTAGAGGCTCCAGAGAACCAGATAGCCAGCCATGGCACCGATCACCGCATCGGCCAGTGGCACAAAGCCCCCCGCCAGATTGAACAGCAGACCGCCCCACAGCAGCGGCAGGGTGAGCTGGTCCGGCAGCAACATCTTGTCCAGATCGATGAAGGTGAGGGCCACCAGTACCCAGGTCAGCAAGAGCGCGGCCAGGGTGCCCCATCCCGGGGCCAGGGTCGCGGCGACGGCGACCGACAACAGGGCGGTCAGCAGCTCGACCATGGGATAGCGAGCAGAGATAGGCGCCTTGCATTGCCGGCAGCGCCCCTTGAGCCAGAGCCAGCTCAGCAGGGGGATGTTCTCCAGCGCGCCTATGGGGTGGTTGCACTGCGGGCAGCGGGAGCGCGGCACCATCAGGTTGTAGGGTTCGCTGGGGGAGGCCGCCACTTCGCTGCCGAAGTAGTCACTGTATTCGGCCTGCCACTCCCGCTCCAGCATGATGGGCAGGCGATGGATCACCACGTTCAGAAAGCTGCCAACCATCAGGGAAAAGAGAAAAACCAGGGAGAGATAGAGCCAGGGCAGGCCCTGGGCCAGTTCGATCAGAGGCACCATAAATCAACCGCTTGCGTTGAGAATCAGGATGGAAGAGGACCAGAACGAGCCATGCTCGCTGGTCACTCTGCCGAAGGGGCTCAGTGTATCACAGAGCCCAGCTTGAAGATGGGGAGGTACATGGCGACGACCATGCCGCCGACCAGCACCCCCAGCACCACCATTATGATGGGCTCGAGCAGGCTGGTGAGACCATCGACCATGTCGTCCACCTCCTGCTCGAAGATGGCGGCGACCTTGGAGAGCATGTCATCGATGGCGCCGGACTCTTCACCTATCATCACCATCTGGATCACCATGTCGGGGAACAGATCCACGGTGCGCATGGCGACGTTGATCTGCATGCCAGCCACGACCTCGTTGCGAATGGCCAGGGTAGCCGTGCGATAGACATAGTTGCCCGAGGCCCCGGCAGCGGAGACCAGGGCATCCACCAGGGGAATACCGGCGGAGAAGGTGGTGGAGAGGGTGCGGGCGAAACGGGCCATGGCCGCCTTGTGCAGTATGTTGCCAACGACCGGAATGGAGAGGATGAACTTGTCGGTGTTGTCACGTACCTTCTGAGAGCTGCGCCAGGCGCGCACATAGAGGAATACTGTCAGGGCTATGCCGCCGAAGATGGCGTACCACCAATCCTGCATGAAGCGGGAGATGGCAATGATGAATCGGGTGAAGGCGGGCAGCTCGGCACCGAAGCTCTTGAAGATCTCTTCGAACTGGGGGATGACGAACAGCAACAGTATGGAGGTCACTATGATGGCGACCAGGATGACCATGGCGGGATAGAACATGGCCTTCTTTATTTTGGATTTGAGCGCCTCGCTCTTTTCACGATAGATGGCAATCCGGTCGTAGATGGTTTCCAGCGCGCCTGACTGCTCCCCCGCCTCCACCAGATCACAGTAGAGGGCATCAAAGTGGCGGGGATGGCGGCGCAGCGCATCCGACAGGGGGGTGCCTGTCTCCACATCGGCGGCGATCTGGCCGATCAGCTCGCGCACCGCTGCTTTTTCGTGGCCGCGGGCAATGATCTGCAGGCTCTGCACCAGCGGCACACCGGCGGAGAGCATGGTGGTGATCTGGCGGGAGATGACGGCGATGTCCATCGGCTTGATCCTGGCGCCGCCCTTGGAAAACATCCCCTGGCCCTGCTTGCTGACCCTGGTGACATTGACGCCCTGCTTGCGCAGCTCCGCCTTGACGGTCGTGATGCTGTCGGCCTGCAACTCACCGGAAACCTTTTGTCCCTTGCGATTGACGCCGTGCCAGCGGAAGGAGAAGACCTTTTTTGGTGCATTCTGTTTTTGAGCTAATGTTGCCATCACTGCATCCTGCAATTGGGCGACGGTGGCCGGATGAGGGTGTTGCCTGTCCGGCTCATCTTGGCTTGAAGAACATCAAAAGGGTGACTGCATGGGCCTCACCCGGCTTGATGACTCGAACACTGCGTATTCAGTTCGTGGTGATCCTGTTGATCTCGGCCAGGCTGGTGACCCCCAGACGGGCCTTCTCCAGGCCGGAGATGCGCAGGGTGCGCATGCCCTCCTTCTGGGCGATGGCGGCGATTTGTAGCGAATTAGCCCCCTGCATGATCAGCTTGGCGATGTTGTCCGACATCAGCATGATTTCATAGATGCCGACCCGTCCTCTGTAGCCTCCCGAACACTCCTTGCAGCCGACCGGCTTGAACAGCCGCAGTCCGGCGGCCAGCTGCTGCTGGGTAAAGCCCAGCTCCTGCAGTTCGGCGTCGGGCACCACCTCAGGGGCCTTGCAGTGATCGCACAGCTTGCGGGCGAGACGCTGGGCCATGATCAGGGTCACCGAGGAGGCGATGTTGAAGGCGGGCACCCCCATGTTCATCATCCGGGTCAGGGTCTCGGCCGCTGAATTGGTGTGCAGGGTCGACAGCACCAGGTGACCGGTCTGGGCGGCCTTGATGGCAATTTCGGCGGTTTCCAGATCCCGGATCTCCCCCACCATGACGATGTCGGGATCCTGGCGCAGGAAGGAGCGCAGGGCGCTGGCGAAGGTGAGCCCCGCCTTGGGATTGATCTGCACCTGGTTGACGCCGGGCAGGTTGATCTCCACCGGATCCTCGGCGGTGGAGATGTTGACCTCGCTGGTATTGAGAATGTTGAGACCTGTATAGAGCGACACCGTCTTGCCAGAGCCCGTGGGGCCCGTGACCAGTATCATGCCCTGTGGCTTGGAGAGCGCATGCAGGTATTGCGCCTTCTGGCGGTCGTCGAAGCCGAGCTGATCGAGGTTGAGGCGGGCGGCTGACGAGTCCAGCAAGCGGATGACTATCTTCTCACCCCACATGGTGGGCAGGGTGTTGACCCGCATGTCCATGGATCTGCTGCGTGAGATCTTCAGCTTGATCCGTCCATCCTGGGGCAGGCGTCGCTCGGCGATATCGAGTCTCGCCATCACCTTGAGACGGGCCGCGAAACGGTTCGCCAGATTGACCGGCGGGGTGGCGACTTCATGCAGTATGCCGTCGATCCGGAAGCGGATCCTGTACTTGGTCTCATAGGGTTCGAAATGCAGGTCGGATGCGCCACGCTTGATGGCATCCATCATGATTTTATGGATGTATTTGACTATGGGGGCATCGTCATCGGCGGTATTGACGCTCTCGTCAAGGCGCGAACCCTCATCGGAAACCTCGAGCTCCGAGATCTCGGCCTCGTCGATGTGATCCATGCCCAGGGTGTCCTGCTCGGTGTCCATCAGCTTGCCGAGGGCGGCGGTGAGCTTGCTCTCCTCGACCAGCAAGGCTTCAGTGTGCAGGCCGAAGCTGAAGCCGAAATCCTCCAGGGCCGACACATTGGTCGGGTCCGACATGGCGATATAGAGGGTGTGGCCCTGGGTGTAGATGGGCAGCACATGATGTTTCTCGATAAGCTTCTGATTGAGGTACTTCTGCGGGATCTCGGCCAGGTCGAAGGCGGCAAGATCCAGCAGAGGTACCCCATATTCCAGCTCGCAGAAATCCGCCAGCGCCTTGCTGTCGAGGATGTCGTTTTCAATCAGGAAGGTGACAAAGGGCTTGCGCTGCGCCCTGGCCTGGCTCAGATAGCGCTGTGAGTCCGGCTCACTGAGGAGAGAAGAGGCGGCCAGGCTGGTCGCCAGGCCGCTATTAAGGCTAGAGGTCATGCGTTAGCACATGCCGGCAGCAGCACAGGTTCCTGAATTTCTCGTCCAGTTGACCTGTTTGGAGGGGGCTATCTCACCATGTAGAATAAAATTCGGATTTACACCACCAACAGCTAAAGTGGCAAAATCTGTGCCACTTCCAACCGTAATATCTATCCCTGCGGTGGCGCTAGCAGGGACAACATTGGTTCCTGTAGTTGCAGTACCTACAGCAGCTACTGCAGCGGTCTTTGTGGCTGAACTAGCAGTATCGATACGATCTGGATTGGCACTCAGAATCGCAGCGGCTAGGGCAGCATTTGCGGCATCCACGCATTCCTTCCCGACGTTTGCGGTAGCAGTGTTAATATTCGCCGCAGTAACATCTAATCCCTGGGCACACACTTCAAACGCGGTCTTTGCTGGCCCTGCAGCGGCAATAACCTCAGCAAATTTGGCTCGTAATGTATAGGTCTGATAAGCCGGCAAGGCGATGGCAGCCAGAATGGCGACGATCGCAACGACTATCATCAATTCGATTAGCGTAAACCCTGACTGTCTTTTCATGTCAAATATCCTTTTGTCCATGGTTCCTGAAAAGTGCCGGTGGAAATCTATCCACACTCCAGCATCTTATCCGAGCGCTTCGGGTTGGCAACAGAGGCAGGGCCCTTGTTAACCACTTTTCTGTCATTTAGTGAAAATGATAGCAAAATCAAGGATTAAACGGTCTCTAATGACGCTTCTCAAGATTGGGGAGGGCCCATCTTCACACTCCTTATGTCGTGGGATCCTGCATATAGAAAAGGCGCCGATGGCGCCTTTTGCAAGTTTCGAGCCCTGTAATATTTTTGGGCCAGGCGGACTCGTTCTACTCGCTCAGCTTTCGATGAAGCGCATCGAGAGGTCCTGCGCCCGCACGTGCTTGGTCAGGGCTCCCACCGAGATAAAGTCGACGCCGGTGGCTGCATAGTCGGCCAGCGTCTCCAATGTGACGTTGCCGGAGACCTCCAGCTTGGCGCGGCCCTGGTTCAGGCGGACGGCCTCTTTCATCATGGGCACGTCGAAGTTGTCCAGCATTACTATATCGGCCCGAGCGGTCAGCGCCTGCTCCAGCTCGACCAGGGACTCCACCTCCACCTCCACCGGTTTGCCCGGGTTGAGGCGGCGTGCCTCGGCAATGGCTTCCCGGATGCCGCCGCAGGCGAGGATGTGGTTCTCCTTGATGAGGTAGGCATCAAACAGACCGATACGGTGGTTTTTGCCGCCGCCGCAGGTGACGGCATATTTCTGGGCGCTGCGCAGGCCGGGCAGGGTCTTGCGGGTGTCGAGCAGGCGGCACTCGGTCCCTTCCAGCTCGGCCACGTAACGGGCGGTCAGGGTGGCGACCCCGGACAGGGTCTGCACGAAGTTCAGGGCATTGCGCTCGCCGGTCAGCAGCGCCCGGGCCGGGCCGTGAAGGCGGAACAGCTCCTGATTGGGTGAGAGGCGCTCGCCATCCTGAACCTTCCACTCCACCTTGACCTCGCCGCCGAGCTGGGCAAACACCTCGTCGACCCAGGGCTGACCGCAGAATACGCCGGCCTCGCGGGTGATGACGCGCGCCGTCGAGATGCGATCGGCCGGGATCAACTGGGCCGTGATATCGGCGCTGGCATCCGGTTGATCCAGTGCGGTGAGGGCATCGCCCAAGTCTTCGAGTAGTGCGGCGCGCACGGCGCGGCTGATGTCCTGTTGTAACATGCCTTATTCCTGCAAGGGTCTGAGAAGCAACTGCCTGTCTTTCTGACGTAATTCCAGCCGGCCCAGGGCATTCATGCCCACCAGGATCTCCTCCCCGTCGGCAGCCGGATTGATAAAGACGGACAAATCGTACAGGGTCAGTGGGCCCATCGCCAGGCTTTCGATCCGGCCTGTCTCGACCAGGATCTGGCCCGCCGCCGTATTGACCCGGCTGCGACCGGTGGCGACGAGGCCGAGGCGCGACGCCACCTGGCTCGGTATGGTCACTCGGGTGGCCCCCGTGTCCAGCAGCAGTTGCACCGGCTGGTCGTTGATGGCACCCTCCAGACGATAGTGACCACTGGCATCGGCCTTGAGCAGCAGCTCGCCGTTGGCGGTCACGCTAGGTTTGGCGCTGGAGTAGAAGTAAAGGGTCAGCAGACCCAGCAGTGAGAGCCAGGCCAGCAGCCAGAGACGGCGCGCCATCGGGTGCATATGGGGTCCAGTGCCTTGCAAGTGATGGCTCAGCCTAACACAGCTTTACCCATGGATTCAGAGGCTTGTTTCCGGTTTCTTGCGGCGGCGGGCACAGTCCATGGCGTCCCTCTCCCCATTGTGAGTCGAGTAGACGATGACTGAACCCACAACCATTTTTTCCATCGATCGCGCAGGGTGGTGTGAACAGGCCCGCAGGGTGCCTTCGCCCCATCACAATGAACGGATCGGCCCCAACGACATCTCCCTGCTGGTGATACACGGCATCAGTCTGCCGCCGGGAGAATTTGGTGGCCCCTGGATCGACGACCTGTTTCTCGGTCGCCTCGATCCCTATGCTCACCCTTACTTTGCCGGCATTCATCAGCTGAGGGTCTCGGCCCACTGCCTGATCCGTCGCGATGGCGAACTGGTGCAGTATGTGCCGTTCACTGCGCGAGCCTGGCATGCGGGAGTATCGAGCTGGGAGGGGCGGGAGGCGTGCAACGACTTCTCCATCGGCATCGAGCTGGAAGGTACCGACGAGCTGCCGTACAGCGATGCACAGTATGAGGTGCTGGCAAGTCTCAGTCGTGCCATCTCTGTTCAGTATCCCGAGGTGACGGCATCACGCATCGTCGGCCATTGTGACATAGCGCCGGGTCGCAAGACGGATCCTGGCACCAGTTTCGAATGGCAGCGCTATCGTGGGATGCTCAACTTTGAGTAAAAAATCCAAACATTAGTTTGTGTTTTTAAAATCAATGGCTTGCCTTTTGGGTGAGCCATTTTTCATGCTGTTGGCCAAATGTTATCTGTGAGCAAGCTCATAAATATTGGTCAGACCATTTTCTATGAGCTATATCATGATTTCGCTTTTTTACCCCTAAAGTGGCAAGCATCGTTCTTGATGCAGATCATATTTTGGGTGGACTTTTTCCAAGCCCTCTGCTAATTTTCGCCCCAATCATAGAATTGGTAATACCAATTTAACAAAGTAGCCTCATGCCCTATATCAAGATAACTCAGCCCAAGCTGGCCGACGCCATCGTCGCCGAGCTGGAAAGCATGATTCTGGAAGGCAGCTTGCAGCCGGGGCAGAAGCTGCCCCCCGAGCGGGAACTCGCCATCCAGTTTCAGGTGTCGCGGCCTTCCCTGCGCGAAGCCATCCAGCGCCTGGAAGCGAGGGGACTCTTGTATCGCCGTCAGGGCGGCGGCACCTATGTGCAGAATGCCTTGAGCAAGGGGATCGCAGATCCCCTGTTCGAACTGCTCAGTACCCACCCGGAAGCCCAGTATGACCTGCTGGAGTTTCGTCACGCGCTGGAAGGCATCTGTGCCTACTATGCCGCGCTGCGGGGGACTGAGGCCGATTTCGAGCGGATCCGCCTGGCGCAGTCCGCCATCGAAGAGGCGGGTCAGCAGGGGTCGCTGGTGGTCGAGTCGACCGCCGTCACCCAGTTCTATCTGGCGGTGGCGGAGGCGTCCCACAACGTGGTGCTGCTGCACTTGCTGCGGGCCATGGGCCCCATGCTCGAACAGAACATTTTACGCAATAACGAAATTTTGAATCGCCGTCCGGGAGTGGTAGCCAAGATCCGTCGCCATCGTGCGAGCCTGATCGAGGCTATCCTGTCGGGGGCTCCGGAGCGGGCCAGGGCTGCTTGTCATGAGCACCTGGCCTTTATCGAGGACACCTTGTTGGATATGCAGAGGGAAGACAGCCGGATCCAGCGATCCATGCGTCGGATCCGTCAGCAGGATAACTAATCCCACAAGGCTCTATTGTCGAATGCTTGCGCCCTTCGCCGTGCAATGCCGTGCAATCACAACAAAATAGGAACCAGCCATGTCTGATATCCTGAAGAACGATGTGGACCCGATAGAAACGCTGGAGTGGCTTGCCTCTCTGGAATCCCTGCTGCGTGAAGAGGGTCCGCAACGCGCTCAGTTCATCCTTGAACAACTGGCCGAGAAAGCCCGCATCAGCGGTGTTGACGTGGCTGAGAAGGCGAATCGCGACTACATCAACACCATTCCTGCCAGCGACGAACCGGCTTACCCGGGCGACCTGGAGATGGAACGTCGCATCCGCGCCATCATCCGCTGGAATGCCATGATGATAGTGCTGCGCGCCTCCAAGAAAGACCTGGACCTCGGTGGTCACATGTCTTCCTTCGCCTCTTCCGCGACCATCTACGAAGTCTGCTACAACCACTTCTTCCGCGCTCGCAGCGAGAAGGACGGTGGCGATCTGGTCTACTTCCAGGGTCACATCTCCCCGGGCATCTACGCCCGTGCATTCGCCGAAGGTCGTCTGACCGAAGAGCAGCTGGACAACTTCCGTCAGGAAGTGGACGGCAAGGGCATTCCTTCCTACCCGCACCCGAAACTGATGCCGGACTTCTGGCAGTTCCCGACCGTTTCCATGGGTCTGGGCCCCATCGCCGCCATCTATCAGGCTCGCTTCCTGAAGTACCTGACCGACCGTGGCATCAAGGATTGCTCCGAGCAGACCGTTTACGCCTTCCTGGGTGACGGCGAGATGGACGAGCCGGAAGCCAAGGGCGCCCTGACCGTTGCCGTGCGTGAAAAGCTCGACAACCTGGTGTTCGTGGTCAACTGCAACCTGCAGCGTCTGGACGGTCCTGTTGTCGGCAACGGCAAGGTCATCAACGAGCTGGAAGGTCTGTTCGCAGGTGCCGGCTGGGATGTCACCAAGGTCATCTGGGGTCGCAAGTGGGATGAGCTGCTGAAGAAAGACACGTCCGGCAAGCTGATCCAGCTGATGAACGAAACCGTGGACGGTGACTATCAGACCATGAAGTCCCGTGACGGCGCTTACGTCCGTGAGCAGTTCTTCAACCGTTATCCGGAAACCGCCGCCCTGGTCAAAGACATGACCGACGAGGAGATCTTCGCCCTGAACCGCGGTGGTCACGACCCCCGTAAACTGTTCGCCGCCTTCTCCAAGGCCGCAGCGACCAAGGGCAAGCCGACCGTCATCCTGGCCAAGACCATCAAGGGTTATGGCATGGGCGAAGCGGCCGAAGGCAAGAACATCGCTCACCAGGTCAAGAAGATGGATCTGGGCTCTGTTCGTCACCTGCGCGATCGTTTCAGCCTGCCGGTCACCGACGAGCAGCTGGAAAATCTGCCGTACCTGAAGATCGAAGAGGGTACCGAAGAGCACAAGTACCTGCATGCTCGCCGTGCCGCGCTGAAGGGCTATGTACCGACCCGTCTGCGCGAGAGCACCACCAAGCTGGAAATCCCGGCGCTGGATGCCTTCGGCCCGCTGCTGGGTGAGCAGGCGCGCGAGATCTCCACCACCATGGCGTTCGTGCGTTCCCTGAACGTGCTGCTGAAAGACAAGTCCATCGGCAAGCGCATCGTTCCGATCCTGGCCGACGAAGCCCGTACCTTCGGTATGGAAGGTCTGTTCCGTCAGATCGGCATCTACAGCCCGCACGGTCAGCAATACACCCCGCAAGACCGCGACATCGTCTCCTACTACAAGGAAGACAAGCAGGGTCAGGTTCTGCAAGACGGTATCAACGAGCTGGGCGCCATGTCCTCCTGGCTGGCTGCTGCGACCTCTTACAGCACCAACGACTGCCCGATGATCCCGTTCTACATCTACTACTCCATGTTCGGCTTCCAGCGGATCGGCGACATGGCGTGGGCAGCCGGTGACCAGCAAGCCCGTGGCTTCCTGCTGGGCGCGACCTCCGGTCGTACCACCCTCAACGGTGAAGGTCTGCAGCACGAAGATGGTCACAGCCACATCCTGGCCGGCACCATCCCGAACTGCATCTCCTATGACCCGTCCTACGCCTATGAAGTAGCGGTGATCGTACAAGACGGCCTGCGTCGCATGTACGGTGAGAAGCCGGAGAACGTCTTCTACTACATCACCACTCTCAATGAAAATTATGCGATGCCGGCCATGCCGGAAGGCGCCGAGGAAGGCATCCGCAAGGGTATCTACAAGCTGGAATCCGTGGCCGGTAGCAAGGCCAAGGTACAGCTGTTGGGTTGTGGCTCCATCCTGGGTCACGTCCGTACCGCCGCCCAGATCCTGGCGAGCGAGTACGGCGTGGGTTCCGACGTGTTCAGCGTGACCTCCTTCAACGAGCTGGCTCGTGATGGTCAGGACGCCGATCGCTGGAACATGCTGCACCCGACTGCTGCCGCCCGCGTACCTTACATCACCTCGGTGCTGGGTTCCGAAGCCACTATCGCCGCGACCGACTACATGAAGTCCTTCGCCGAGCAGGTGCGTGCCTTCGTGCCGACCGAGAACTACCGTGTACTGGGTACCGATGGTTATGGCCGTTCCGACAGCCGTGCCAACCTGCGTCGTCACTTCGAAGTGAACGAGTTCTATGTCGTCGTTGCTGCCCTGACCGAACTGGCCAAGCGCGGTGAGATCGACAAGCAGGTTGTGGCCGACGCCATCGCCAAGTACGGCATCGATGCCGACAAGGTTAACCCGCTGTACGCGTAAGAGGATTGAGCGCCCTGTCCGGACTTGCGTGCCGGACAGGGCCTTGCCCAGGTTAATGCGACATAAGGGTAAGAGGACACACAGGGTCCGGACGGCAACAACGAGCCGGAACCTGCTCTTGCCAAGGTTAACGCGATAAACGTACGCGTAAGAGGATAAAGCACAATGTCCAAACAGATTATGGTGCCGGATATCGGTGCCGATGAAGTTGAAGTGACCGAGATCATGGTCGCCGTGGGTGACAAGGTCGAGCTCGACCAGT
Source organism: Aeromonas sp. Marseille-Q5825 (assembly GCF_946892685.1). Classification (NCBI taxonomy): domain Bacteria; kingdom Pseudomonadati; phylum Pseudomonadota; class Gammaproteobacteria; order Aeromonadales; family Aeromonadaceae; genus Aeromonas; species Aeromonas sp. Marseille-Q5825. Next base: position 724,852 of record NZ_CAMPOU010000004.1, on the reverse strand, counting down.
CCCTGATTGCCGTGGAAGGTGACAAGGCCTCCATGGAAGTCCCGGCTCCGGCCGCGGGTATCGTCAAAGAGATCCTGATCAAGGTGGGCGACAAGGTTGCCACCGGTTCCCAGATCATGATCTTCGAAGCGGAAGGCGCCGCCGCCGCCGCTCCGGCTCAGGCTGCCGCTCCGGTTGCCGCCGCTCCGGTTGCCGCCGCACCGGCTGCCCCTGTTGCTGCCGCTGCCAAAGACGTGCACGTACCTGACATAGGTGACGACGAAGTCGAAGTGACCGAGATCATGGTTGCCGTGGGCGACATGGTTGAAGCCGACCAGTCCATCATCGCCGTGGAAGGTGACAAGGCCTCCATGGAAGTGCCGGCGCCGTTCGCAGGCCGCGTGGTTGAGATCAAGGTCGCCGCCGGCGCCAAGGTCTCTACCGGTTCCCTGGTGATGGTATTCGAAGTGGCTGGCGCTGCGCCTGCTGCTGTGGCTGCTCCGGCTCAAGCCGCCGCTCCCGTGGCTGCGGCCCCGGTTGCCGCCGCTGTCAAAGAGGTCAACGTACCTGACATCGGCGGTGACGAAGTGGAAGTCACCGAGATCATGGTCGCCGTGGGTGACAAGGTCGAAGCCGACCAGTCCCTGATCGCCGTGGAAGGTGACAAGGCCTCCATGGAAGTCCCTGCGCCGTTCGCCGGTGTGGTCAAGGAGATCAAGGTGAAGGCGGGTGACAAGGTCTCCACCGGTTCCCTGATCATGGTGTTTGAAGTGGCTGGTGCTGCCCCTGCCGCCGCCCCGGTTGCGCAAGCTGCTGCCCCCGTTGCCGCACCTGTTGCTGCCGCTGCGCCGGTTGCTCAGGCTGCTGCCCCGGCTGCCGCCTCCTCCGACTTCGTGGCCAACGATGCCTATGTTCACGCCTCCCCGGCGGTTCGCCGTCTGGCTCGCGAGTTCGGCGTCAACCTGGCCAAGGTGAAGGCCTCCGGTCGCAAGGGCCGCATCGTCAAAGAAGACGTGCAGGCTTACGTGAAGGATGCGGTCAAGCGCGCCGAGTCCGCTCCTGCTGCCGGTACCGGTAATGGCAACGGCATGAACGTGCTGCCATGGCCGAAGGTAGACTTCAGCAAGTTCGGTCCGGTCGAAGAGCTGGAACTGACCCGGATCCAGAAGATCTCCGGTCCTGCCCTGCACCGCAACTGGGCCATGATCCCTCATGTCACCCAGTTCGACGAAGCCGATACCACGGATCTGGAAGCCTTCCGCAAAGAGCAGAACATGCTGGCCGAGAAGCAGAAGCTGGATGTGAAGATCACCCCGCTGGTGTTCATCCTGAAAGCCGCCGCCAAGGCCCTGGAAGCGCACCCGCGCTTCTGCAGCGCCCTGTCCGAAGACGGCAGCAAGCTGATCATGAAGAAGTACATCCACATCGGTGTGGCGGTTGACACTCCGGGGGGCCTGGTCGTACCGGTCGTTCGCGACGTCAACAAGAAGGGCATCTATGAGCTGTCCCGCGATCTCGCCGAGATCTCCAAGAAGGCCCGTGCCGGCAAGCTGACCGCTGCCGACATGCAGGGCGGTTGCTTCACCATCTCCAGCCTGGGTGGCATCGGCGGTACCAGCTTTACCCCGATCGTCAACGCGCCGGAAGTGGCCATCCTGGGCGTTTCCAAGTCCGAGATGAAGCCGAAGTGGAACGGCAAGGAGTTCGTGCCGCGTCTGATGCTGCCGCTGGCACTGAGCTATGACCACCGCGTCATCGACGGTGCCGACGGTGCTCGCTTCGTCACCACCCTGAGTGGTGTGCTGTCCGACATTCGTCGACTGGTTCTGTAAATGTAAATGAGAGGGCGAGCACAGAGCTCGCCCTTTTCACTTCTCATTTCATTAACAAAATTATAAACTTGCCCCGTTTTTTTCACGGCTGCAGCCGCCTTCTTTGGCATAAGACTGTGCTGTCCGGGGATATAGAACGACAAAGAGGTCATGATGAGTAAAGAAATCAAAACTCAGGTCGTAGTACTGGGTGCTGGCCCTGCCGGTTATTCCGCTGCTTTCCGTGCCGCCGATCTGGGTCTGGATACCGTTATCGTCGAGCGCTACTCCACCCTGGGTGGCGTCTGCCTGAACGTGGGCTGCATCCCCTCCAAGGCGCTGCTGCACGTTGCCAAAGTGATCGAAGAAGCCAAGGCGCTGGCCGAGCACGGCATCGTCTTCGGTGCCCCGCAGACCGACATCGACAAGGTGCGTCTGTGGAAAGAGAAGGTCATCAACCAGCTGACCGGCGGTCTGGCCGGCATGGCCAAGATGCGTAAAGTCCAGGTTGTGAACGGCTTCGGCAAGTTCACCGGCCCGAACACCCTCGAAGTGGAAGGCGCCGACGGCAAGACCACAGTCACCTTCGATAACGCCATCATCGCGGCCGGTTCCCGTCCGGTGAAGCTGCCCTTCATCCCCCACGATGACCCCCGCGTCTGGGATTCAACCGATGCGCTGGAACTGACCACAGTACCGGGCAAGCTGCTGGTTATCGGCGGTGGCATCATCGGTCTGGAGATGGGTACCGTTTACTCCTCCCTGGGTTCCGAGATCGACGTGGTGGAATTTGCCGATCAGCTGGTACCGGCTGCGGACAAAGACATCGTCAAGATCTACACCAAGCGCGTTGCCAAGAAATTCAACATCATGCTGGAGACCAAGGTCACCGCAGTTGAAGCCCGTGAAGACGGCCTGTACGTCTCCTACGAAGGCAAGCACGCCCCGGCCGAGCCGGTTCGCTACGACAACGTGCTGGTCGCGGTCGGCCGTGTGCCGAACGGCAAGCTGATGGATGCCGAGAAAGCCGGTGTTGCCGTCAACGAGCGCGGTTTCATCGAAGTGGACAAGCAGCTGCGTACCAACGTGGCTCACATCCACGCCATCGGTGACATCGTCGGTCAGCCGATGCTGGCTCACAAGGGTGTGCACGAAGGTCACGTGGCGGCCGAAGTCATCGCCGGCAAGAAACACTACTTCGACCCGAAAGTGATCCCGTCCATCGCCTACACAGAGCCAGAGATGGCTTGGGTCGGTCTGACTGAGAAGGAAGCCAAGCAACAGGGCCTGAACTTCGAAGTCGCCACCTTCCCCTGGGCTGCTTCCGGCCGCGCCATTGCCTCCGATTGCGCCGACGGCATGACCAAGCTGATCTTCGACAAGGACAGCAACCGCGTCATCGGTGGTGCCATCGTCGGTACCAACGGTGGTGAGTTGCTGGGCGAGATCGGTCTGGCCATAGAGATGGGTGCCGACGCCGAAGATCTGGCGCTGACCATCCACGCTCACCCGACTCTGCACGAGTCCGTGGGCCTGGCAGCCGAAGTGTTCGAAGGTTCCATCACCGACCTGCCGAACGCCAAGGCCAAGAAGAAGAAGTAAGTCTCTTCTCTCCGCCAAGATGAAAAAGCCGCTCGAGTGAGCGGCTTTTTGCTTTTCCAGGATCAGGTGGCCGTTCAGCAGCGCCCCTTCTTGGCCTGTCCCGGTGGACAGAAGGTGCCGTAGCCCCCGCGATCCCCGTCGCTGACCCGGATCCGGGTATCGTCCACGCTCACATCGGCGCCGTGCCCCCGCACCGGCCCGCTGCTGCAGGCAGCAAGCAGCCCACCCAGCACTATCATCACCACACGCTTGCCCATAACACCTCCTCTCGTTTTCCTGATTATGAGGTATGTGGCAGGGCGGTTGGATACGGCGCAAAGCCCGTGCGTCATGGCTTGCCGTGGTTATGACGAAGGGCGCCGCAGCGCCCTTGTATGGGTCAGAAAGAGGCGCTGGAAGATTACAGGCGGAAGTTGCCGACCAGCTTGTCGAGCTCGCCGGAGAGCTGCTGCAGACTGCGGCTGGACGCGGTCAGTTGGTGGGCTATGTCGGCTGTCTCTGTGGTGAGCTGGTTGATGTCCTCCACGTTGCGGTTGATCTCGCCCACCACGCTGGACTGCTCCTCGGTGGCGGTGGCGACATGGATGTTCATGTCGCTGATCTGGGTGATGTGGGCGGTGATCTGGCCGAGCGCCCCGTTGGCGGCGTCGGCCTGGGTCACCACTTCCAGACTCTGGTTGCGGCCCTGGGTCATGGCGCTGACGGCGCGGGCGCTCTGCTCCTGGAGGCGGTTGATCATGCCCTGGATCTCGGCGGTGGAGGCGGCGGAGCGGCTGGCGAGGTTGCGCACCTCGTCGGCCACCACGGCGAAGCCGCGGCCCTGTTCACCGGCGCGGGCGGCCTCGATGGCGGCGTTGAGCGCCAGCAAATTGGTCTGCTCCGAGATGCTGCGGATGGTGTCGAGTATGCTGCCGATGGAGTCGGTCTGGCTCGCCAGTGACTCAATGACTCCGGCCACCTGCTCGATCTCACCGGAGAGGCCGACGATGCCGTGGCGGGCCTGCGCCACCACGACCGCACCCGCATCGGCCTGATCGTTGGCCTGTTTGGCCACGTCGGCGGCGAGGGACGCATTGCCGGCGATCTCGCTGACGGTGGCGCCCATCTCGTGGATGGCGGTGGCGACCTGGACGGTGCGATCCCGCTGGGCGGTGCAGTTGTGCTGGGTCAGCTGGGCCTTGGCGGCCACCTCGTTGGCGGTGGCGGCGAGCTGGCGGGAGTTGCTCGCCACCTGCTCGATAGCGCCGTGGATGCGGGCAACGAACTGATTGAAGCTGCTGGCTATCTCGGCCAGCTCGTCCTTGCCGGTGAGGCTGGCACTGCTGTCGAGGGCGAGATGGCGGGCGGCATCCCCGATGTGCAGTTGCAGGAAGGAGACCCGGCGGCGCAAGCCGATCAGGATGAGGGTCGAGACCAGCAGCGAGATGGCAATGGCGATGACTATGATGGCGATCATCTGGTTGCGGCCGCTGTCATAGCTGCTCTGGCTCAGCTCGTTGCGGTGCTGGGCCTGGCCGATGAGACCGTCGAGCAGGGCGTTGGCCCCCTTGCGCATCTCCCCATAGGTCTGGCTGTAGCTATCCCGATAAATGGTACGGGCCACCTCCATCTCATCCTTCTCCAGCGCCTGCAGCATGGGGATCAGCTCCTCACGCTCCATCTTCTCGAACTGGCCGAGCAGCCGTTCGGCCTCGGCCCGGGCGGCGGGATCGACCTGGGCCGCCACCGCCTGCTGCATGGCCTGACGCATCTCGGGAATATCTTCCTCGCGGGTCTCCTTGACCCGGGTCAGCACCCCCTTCTCGTCGCGCAGCGAGCTGTCTTGCAGCAGCATCATGTCGATGCCGACGCGCATGCGCGGGATGCGGGAGGCCACTTCCGCCATGGCCCGCATGGGGGTGGCGGTATTCTGGAACAGCTCATCGGCCTGCTGCTTGATGTGGCCCATGCTGCGCAGGCTGGCGGCGCCGACCAGCAGCAGGGCGAGACAGGGCACGGTAACGGCCAGGATGAGTTGGGTTTTGATCGTGATCTTGCCTGCCAGCATGATGGCTCCTTGGTGTGTTGCTATGTCGCTAATGTAGCGGCTTGTCATGACGGTTTGCCGTCATGCCCGGGCCGACACTCCCTGCCGACCCGGACGAAAAAGAGCGCCGAAGCGCTCTTTCATCTCATAGCCGGAAGTTGCCGACCAGCTTGTCGAGCTCGCCGGAGAGCTGCTGCAGACTGCGGCTGGACTCCGTCAGCTGGTGGGCTATGTCGGCTGTCTCCATGGTGAGCTGGTTGATGTCCTCCACGTTGCGGTTGATCTCGCCCACCACGCTGGACTGCTCCTCGGTGGCGGTGGCGACCTGGATGTTCATGTCGCTGATCTGGGTGATGTGGGCGGTGATCTGGCCGAGCGCCCCGTTGGCGGCGTCTGCCTGAGTGACCACCTCCAGACTCTGGTTGCGGCCCTGGGCCATGGCGCTGACGGCGCGGGCGCTCTGCTCCTGGAGGCGGTTGATCATGCCCTGGATCTCGGCGGTGGAGGCGGCGGAGCGGCTGGCGAGGTTGCGCACCTCGTCGGCCACCACCGCGAAGCCGCGACCCTGTTCACCGGCGCGGGCGGCCTCGATGGCAGCGTTCAGCGCCAGCAGGTTGGTCTGCTCCGAGATGCTGCGGATGGTGTCGAGTATGCTGCCGATGGAGTCGGTCTGGCTCGCCAGGGATTCGATGACTCCGGCCACCTGCTCGATTTCACCGGAGAGACCGACTATGCCGTGGCGGGCCTGCGCCACCACGACCGCACCCGCATCGGCCTGATCGTTGGCCTGCTTGGCCACGTCGGCGGCGAGGGACGCATTGCCGGCGATCTCGCTCACGGTGGCGCCCATCTCGTGGATGGCGGTGGCGACCTGGACGGTGCGATCCCGCTGGGCGGTACAGTTGTGCTGGGTCAGCTGGGCCTTGGCAGCCACCTCGTTGGCGGTGGCGGCGAGCTGGCGGGAGTTGCTCGCCACCTGCTCGATGGAGCCGTGGATCTTGGCGACGAAGTTGTTGAAGCCGGTGGCGACCTGGCTCAGTTCGTCCCGTCCTTCCACCTTGAGGCGCTGGGTCAGATCCCCGTCACCACTGCCCAGTTCCCGGAACAGGCGAGCCAGTTCGTTGAGGGGGCGACTGACGGAGCCGGCCAGCAGGACGCCAAGCAGCCCCATGCCGACGGCGATGAGCAGGCTCACCAGCACTATGTGCAGCCGCGCCTTGTCCAGCTCGGCATAGATCTCGGCTTCCGGCACCTGGGCCACCAGATACCAGTCGAGCAGGGGGATATAGCTGGTGGCGAGCACCACGGGCTGGCCATCTATTTCGGCGTGGGTGGCGGCAAAGGGCTGCTTGGTCATCAGCGCGCCGGCGCCCGGGCCTGCCAGCTGACTCAGGCTGTCTCTGTCGATGCGGGCGGCGTCCGGGTGCAGCTTCACCTTGCCGCTGCCATCTGTCATGAAGACGAAGCCGCTGTCGCCGATGCGGAAGTTGGCGAGCATGCTGACCATGCTGTCGAGAGACTTGGCAAGCCCGGCCAGGCCGCGCCCGTCGAGCTGCTGGAAGTTGACGAACAGCTTCACCTCGCCATTGCTCTCGCGAAAGATGCTGAGCATCAGGTCCTGGCCGCTCTTGGTGTAGTCGTAGAACCAGTTGTCCTGCTCATGATTCAGGATGCGCAGGAAGCCCTCCTGGTTGTAGTAGGCGGCGCTCTGGCGATCGGCGAAGGAGGCGGTGACCAGGCCATACTGGCTCGTCATGTCCTTGAGCTGGTCGATGAGGATGGACTCCTGCTCCTTGGGCATGCCGCGGGCCACCCAGTCAAGCACGAAGCGGTCATTGGCCAGCTGTCTGGCGGCGCTCGCGACCGAGGTGAGATCCTTCTCGATCTCCTTGCCGATGCGCTGGGTCAGGTTGGGCAGCTCCTGCTCGAACATGCGGGTCTCGATCAGCTGCTGGGCCGAGCGCTGGCTGAAGTAGCCCACCAGCAGGCAGGAGAGAGCCACGGCGAGGATGACGGTGGCCAGAATTTTCTGTTTGAGTGTCAGGCTTGCGAACATAAGGGTGACTCGGGGTGTGGGCCTAAGGTTGAGTACATATTAACGGCTGATCTGGCGCGCTCTTGAGGTGGTGGCGGCGATTATTGCCGATTAACGTTTGCGCTCACATCAGGACGGGACTGGATTGGAGCCCGTTATCCCTGGCTCTGGGGCCCCGGGGGGTGATGACATCTCGCCAGCAGGGACGCTTGCAGTTAAAGTTCTGGAACTTATAGTTGGCAGCACTCATGTCGGCGGGCTGCTCGCTCGACTCGCACGGATCAATGGACACTCATATGCGCATCTTTCATCGTGGATGGACCCATCTGCTAATGCTTCTGCTGGCAACTCTGCCATTGGCGGGGATAGCCCAGGCCAGTGACACCGGGCCCAAGGCCAGGGTGCACGGCGGCGAAGGCAAGGCGGAGAGACCCAGGATAGCCTTGGTGCTGAGCGGCGGCGGCGCCAAGGGGGCGGCCCACATAGGGGTGCTCAAGGTGCTGGAAGAGAAGCGGATCCCGGTCGACATCGTCGTCGGCACCAGCATGGGCTCCTATGTGGCGGGCATGTACGCCATGGGGCTCAGTGCCGAGGAGGTGGAGCGCATGACCCTCGCCATCGACTGGAACAAGGGTTATCAGGACAAGGTTGGTCGTGACGAGCTCTCCCTGCGCAAGAAGCAGCAGAGCGAGAAGTACCAGCTGCGCACCGACATAGGGGTCAACGGGGACTCCACCCAGTTGCCTGACGGCTTCTTCCAGGGCCAATCCATGGCCAGCCTGCTGCGCCATGCCACCTCCAACCTGCCGGCGCAGAAGAGCTTCGACGATCTGCCCATTCCCTACCGCGCCGTGGCCACCGACATGGAGACTGTGACCCCCTTCGTGCTGGACAGTGGCAGCCTGGCCAAGGCGATGCAGGCCTCCATGTCCATCCCAGGCGCCCTCAAGCCCGTGGAGTGGGAGGGGCACATCCTGGCCGACGGTGGCACAGTCAACAACATGCCGGTGGACGTGGCCAAAGCCATGGGGGCCGACGTGGTGATAGCGGTGGACATAGGCGCCAAGCTGCGCACCAGGGAGTCGCTCAAATCCGGGCTGGCCATGATAGACCAGCTCACCACCTACATGACCCAGGTCGGCACCGAGAAGCAGAAGGCGCTGCTGGGGCCAAAGGATGTGCTGCTCAGTCCTGAGTTCGGTGACATGGGGATCGCCGACTTTGCCCGCATGCCGGAGGGGATCAAGCAGGGGGAGGCGGTGGCCGACCGCGCCTCTGCCCAGCTCGATGCCCTGTCGCTCTCCCCCGACGCTTACGCGGATTACCGCAACAAGAAGCTGAGCCGCCGCGCCGAGCGCAGCGGGCAGCCGGCCTACTACATCGACAAGGTGGAGATCCTCAACAAGTCGCGCCTCTCCGACGAGACGGTGCGGGCCATGCTCAAGGTGCGCCCGGACAAGGTGCAGACCTATGAGAGCCTGGAGGCCGGGATCCGCCGCCTCTATGCGTTGGAGTCGTTCGACCGCATCACCTACGAGGTGGAGGAGCGGGACGGCGAGAACGTGCTGGTGGTGGATGCCAGCGAGAAGAACTGGGGCCCGGGCTATCTCAACTTCCAGCTCGGCTTCTCCGATGACTTCGAGAGCAGCTCCAACTACAACGTCGGCATGTCCTATACCCTGACCAACGTCAACGACTGGGGCGCCGAGTGGCTGACCGAGGCGTCGCTCGGCACGGCCAAGCACCTCAAGACCGACTTCTACACGCCGCTCGAGCCTTCCCAGACCTTCTATGGGGAGGCGAGCCTGGCCTATGACAAGACCCAGCGCCGGGTCTTCTTCCCGGAGGAGGATGTCAAATCGTCCGGGGTCCGTTATCTGGACTCCGAGTACAGCTTCACCAGCATGGATCTCGCCGTCGGCTGGAACCGCCAGCCCTGGAGCAGATTGTCCCTGGGGCTGGAAGGCCAGGTGGGCGGCGTCGATGTCCAGAACCTGTCCGACGCGAACGCAGATGCCACCGCCTGGGGGCCCTACATTCGCTTCGAACACGACACCCTCGACAGTCGCTACTTCCCCTACGCGGGGGTCTACTGGGACATCAAGGGGGGCTACTCCCACATCAAGATAGAGCCGACCGGCGAGCCGACGGAGAACACCGAGGGGCTCAACTACCACATGGCGATGATCAAGCCCTGGTCATGGGGGCGGCACAGCCTCAACCTGATGCTGGAAGGGGGCGGTTCCTCCTCGGAGGAGGAGGTGCCGTTGTTCGTGCAGGATCTCGGCGGCCTGTTCCGGCTCTCCGGCTTCCAGCACTACCAGCTGAGCGGCCGCTACAGCCTGTTCAGCGGTCTGCGCTACATCTATCGGGTGGCGGACAACGACTTCGGGGCCATCAAGGCACCCCTGTTCCTCGGGGGCTCCCTCGAGCAGGGCGGGGTCTGGAACAAGGGGGCCGACATCAGCCTGGAATCTTCCTATACCTCGGGCTCCGTCTATGTGGGGGTGGAGAGCTTCCTCGGCCCCATCTTCCTCGGCTATGGCATGGCGGAGGGGGGACACGACATGTTCTATCTGCAATTGGGCACTACGTTCCAATAAGGGTGAAATGCTGACTTTTTGTTAACTTGTTTGTGCTGTGTCTCTTGTCAGTTTAAAAAAACCTAACCGGCTTATATGGTTATGCTGGTTTGGTGAATAACTGCACAGGGTTTGGATTTTAATTACTCGTTAAAACTTATATAGTGGGGGGCACCCTACGGGTGTCCCGCAAGGACGATCGCCGCGAGCTTGGGCGAACCCCAAAAAAAAGACCAAAGAGGAATTAGTCGTGCTTGAAACATACCGTAAACACGTCGCAGAACGTGCCGCCGAGGGCGTGGTTGCCAAACCTCTGGATGCAGAGCAGGTCGCCGCCCTGGTTGAACTGCTCAAGAACCCGCCCGCCGGTGAACATGATTTTCTGAAAGAACTGTTGTCCTCCCGCGTTCCCCCGGGTGTTGATGAAGCGGCCTATGTCAAAGCCGGCTTCCTCACCGCCGTCGCCAAGGGCGAGGCCCACTCACCCATACTGACCGCCGCCGAAGCGGTCGAGCTGCTCGGCACCATGCAGGGTGGCTACAACATCCAGCCGCTGATCGATCTGCTGGATGACGCCTCCCTGGCTCCTCTTGCCGCCAAGGGGCTGTCCCACACCCTGCTGATGTTCGACTCCTTCCACGACGTGGAAGAGAAGGCGAAGGCGGGCAATGCCCACGCTCAGCGGGTGCTGCAATCCTGGGCCGATGCCGAGTGGTTCCAAAGCCGCCCCGCCCTGGCCGAGAAGATCACCGTCACCGTGTTCAAGGTGACCGGCGAAACCAACACCGATGACCTGTCCCCGGCACCGGATGCCTGGTCCCGTCCTGACATCCCGCTCCATGCCCTGGCCATGCTGAAGAACGCCCGCCCCGGCATCACCCCGGACAAGGACGGCGTCATAGGCCCGGTCAAGGCCATCGAAGAGCTCAAGCAGACCGGCTTCCCGCTGGCCTACGTCGGTGACGTGGTCGGTACCGGCTCCTCCCGCAAGTCCGCCACCAACTCGGTGCTCTGGTTCATGGGCGACGACATTCCCTTCGTGCCGAACAAGCGCGCTGGCGGCGTCTGCCTCGGCGGCAAGATTGCCCCCATCTTCTTCAACACCATGGAAGATGCCGGTGCCCTGCCCATCGAAGTGGATGTCTCCAAGCTGGAAATGGGCGACGTGATCGACATCTTCCCCTATGAGGGCAAGATCACCCGTCACGGCACCGATGAGGTGCTGGCCCGCTTTGAACTGAAAACCGACGTGCTGATCGACGAAGTGCGCGCCGGTGGCCGTATTCCGCTGATCATCGGCCGCGGCCTGACCGACAAGGCCCGCGAGGCCTTAGGGTTGCCGTTCTCCACCGTGTTCCGTCGCCCTGTGCCTGTGGCCGACACCGGCAAGGGTTACACCCTGGCCCAGAAGATGGTGGGCAAGGCGTGCGGCGTGCAGGGCATACGCCCGGGCACCTACTGCGAGCCGCGCATGACCACGGTCGGCTCCCAGGACACCACTGGCCCCATGACCCGCGACGAGCTGAAAGACTTGGCCTGCCTCGGCTTCTCCGCCGATCTGACCATGCAGTCCTTCTGCCACACCGCGGCCTATCCCAAGCCCATCGACGTGCAGACCCACCACACCCTGCCGGACTTCATCATGAACCGTGGCGGTGTCTCCCTGCGTCCCGGTGACGGCGTCATCCACTCCTGGCTGAACCGCATGCTGCTGCCGGACACCGTGGGTACCGGCGGTGACTCCCACACCCGTTTCCCCATCGGCATCTCCTTCCCGGCGGGCTCTGGCCTGGTGGCCTTCGCCGCCGCCACCGGCGTCATGCCGCTGGACATGCCGGAATCCGTGCTGGTGCGCTTCAAGGGCGAGCTGCAACCGGGCATCACCCTGCGTGATCTGGTTCATGCCATCCCCTACGCCGCCATCCAGAAAGGGCTGCTGACCGTCGAGAAAGCGGGCAAGAAGAACATCTTCTCCGGCCGCATCCTCGAGATCGAGGGTCTGCCGACCCTGAAAGTGGAGCAAGCGTTCGAGCTGGCAGACGCCAGTGCCGAGCGCTCCGCCGCCGGTTGCACCATCAAGCTGGATCAGGCACCGATCATCGAGTACCTGAAGTCCAACATCGTGATGCTGAAATGGATGCTGTCCGAAGGCTACGGCGACGTGCGCACCATCACCCGCCGCATCAAGGGGATGGAGGAGTGGCTGGCCAATCCGGTGCTGATGGAAGCGGACAAGGACGCCGAGTACGCCGAAATCATCGAGATCGATCTGGCCACCATCAAGGAGCCCATCCTCTGTGCGCCGAACGATCCGGACGACGCCCGCCTGCTGAGCGATGTGGCTGGCAGCCAGATCGACGAGGTGTTCATCGGTTCCTGCATGACCAACATCGGCCACTTCCGTGCCGCCGGCAAACTGCTCGAGAAGTTCCAGGGCGAGCTGCCGACCCGCATGTGGATTGCCCCGCCCACCAAGATGGACAAGGATCAGCTGACCGAAGAGGGCTACTACGGCATCTTTGGTCGCGTCGGTGCCCGCATCGAGATCCCGGGCTGTTCCCTGTGCATGGGCAACCAGGCGCGCGTGGCGGAAGGGGCCTCGGTCGTCTCCACCTCAACCCGCAACTTCCCGAACCGTCTGGGCAAGGGGGCCAACGTCTACCTGGCCTCTGCCGAACTGGCTGCGGTTGCCGCCATCATCGGCAAGATCCCGACAGTGGCGGAGTACCTGCAGTACGCCAAGACCCTGGACGCCACTGCGGCCGACACTTACCGCTACCTCAACTTCAACGAAATCGCCTCCTATACCAAGAAGGCCGATGCGGTGATTTTGCAACAGGCGGTCTAAGCCTGGCCGGTCTGACCACTGGAAATAACAATGCCGCGTCCTGACGCGGCATTTTCCATTTATGGGGGTTGCGCGATAATAGGCCGCCAATCTCCCGCCACTGCGTCGTCGATTCCTTTTACCAGCGCACTGCGTTAGGTTGTCTGGCCTGAATGGTCCCATTGTCTTCTGTGCGAGATGGGCGTTATTTCACTGCGGTGCTTGCCAGGGCAAGCCTGCGAATTGCGGCGTGGTTGCTATGTTCCTGTTCCGGATTGATCTTGCCCGTACGAGATGGCGCCTTGGCTGTGCCCTGCTGGTCTTGACCTTGCCACTGCTGGCGGGGGGCTGGATGGTGCACCGCAGCTATGAGCAGGAGTTGAAGAGCGACGCCAGCGCCTCCGCCTACAAGGCGAGAACCTTGCTTGAGCGCATGCTGGATCAGGCCGAGCAGGCCAACCTGGAGGCATTGCCGTTGGTGAACCGGCCCTGTACCGGCAACCTGCTGCAACTGCGCAAGAGAGTGGCCCTCGAGCCTTTCCTGCGCTCGGTCAATCTGGTGCGCGACGGGGTGATCAACTGCACCTCGCTGTTTGGAGCTGTCCATGAGGTGGATGACAGGTCGGTCTACACGCAAGACAAGTTGCTGCTGATGCGCGGCAACAGGGTACGTCAGAATCATCCGCTGCTGGTGGTGCGCCATGATCGCGGGCGCGATGCGGTGCTGAGCGCCATCGACAGCACCCAGCTCAGCTTCATGCTCGCCATGAGCAGCGACGCCAGCGAGCTTTATCTGCAGGTCGGGTCGGCCTGGATCGATGAGTCCGGTCATCACCAGAACCAGCCCCCCAGGCTGCACAGCAAGACTCGTCTTGCCCTATCCTCCCACCGCTACCCCTTCGCCATCCATGCGGGCTATGCCATGCCGCTCTACTGGCACTCACTCTGGGAGGCTCGCCATCTGGCCCTGCTGTGGCTGGCCGGCACCTCTGTGCTGCTCGCGCTGCTGGTGTGGTGGGTGCTTGGTCGCCCGGGCTCCCCGACGGATGAGCTGAGGCGCGGGTTGCGGGCGGGGGAATTCGTTCCCTACCTGCAACCCCTGATGGCCAGCAAGGACGACCGCATGGTGGGGGCCGAGGTACTGATGCGCTGGCAGCACCCGAGCTCAGGCCTGATCCGCCCGGATCTCTTCATCCCCCAGGCGGAAGAGTCCGGGCTGATAGTACCCATGACCACCCATCTCATGAAGGTGGTGGCCCATCGCCTTAAGCAGGTGCAGAGCCAGCTGCCCGAGGGGTTTCACATCAGCTTCAACATCAGCGCCGCCCACTGCCGGGATCTCTCCCTGCTGGCGGAGTGCCGCGCCTTCCTCGCCCACTTCCAGCCGGGGCGGGTGGCGCTGGTGCTGGAGCTGACCGAGCGGGAGCTGCTGGTGGCCAACCCCCATACCCTCTCCCTGTTCGCACAGCTGGACGAGATGGGGGTCAAGCTCGCCATCGATGACTTTGGCACCGGCCACTCCAGCCTGATCTACCTGCAGCAGTTCCATGTGGACTATCTCAAGATCGACCGCTCCTTCATCGGGCGGATCGGCACCGAGTCCCTCTCCGAACACATAGTCGACAACGTGATCGATCTCGGTCGCAGGCTGGGCCTGGCCCTGGTCGCCGAAGGGGTCGAGACCGAGCATCAGGCCGCCTATCTCAGGGGCAAGGGGGTGCATTATCTGCAGGGATTCCTGTTCGCGCGCCCTCAGCCGCTGCGTCAGTTCTGCCAGGGGCTGACGGCAGGGGAGGCGGATAGCCAGCCAGTTGCCGGTCGCGCCGCCTCCGCCTGAGTCCCGCAGTGTGGCTGCTCGTTATTTGACCGGTTAGGCCTGGGTTCAGCTTGGGTTGCTAAGATGGCGACCCTTTACGAACGGGATCCGCCATGCGTTATTGCTCCGCGGCCGACACGGCCAGACCCAGGCCAAGACTGCTGATCACCTTGCTGATGTTCGCGCTGCCCATGCTGCTCGGCAACTGGGCCATGCTCGTTCGCTATCGGGTCGATCTGCAGTGGGAGTCCCATCAGGCGGCGAGCCATACCCTGGCGCTGATGGAGACCATGCTGTCTCATGCCCAGGCGGCCAATCGCCAGGCCTTGCCATTTCTGGGCAAGCCCTGCGCCACTGCGCTGCCGACCCTCAGATCCCTGGTCGCCATGGTGCCCTTCGTGCGTTCGGTCAACCTGAGCCAGGGGGACAGCGTCTACTGTACCTCCCAGTTTGGCCGGCGCCGGATCCCCTATACCGCCGAGCAGTACAGTCAGGGCCAGCTGCGCCTGATGGAAGGGAACGAGGTGCGGCGGCATCATCCCGTCCTCTCGGTGCGCACCGGCACTGTGCAAGGGGCCGTGATGACCCTGATCGATGGGGATTACCTCAACTTCATGCTGAGCCTCAACCAGGGAGCCATGCCCCTGATGCTCAGGGTGGGCGATGGCTGGCTCGACGAGGAGGGCCACTTCTTCGCCGCTACGCCTTCCCTGGCGAGTCAGGAGCATGTCGAGCTCCAGGCTGCTGGCTATCCGCTCTCCATCTATGCGGGCTACTCCTCTGCTCCCACTCTGATGGGGCTGTGGCGGCATCATGGCTTCGGGATCTGGCTGCTGTTTGCCTTCAGTGCCGGTGTTGCCGTGCTCATGTGGTGGCTGCTGGGGCGCCCCCGCTCCCCGACCAGCGAGCTGGCCCGGGCCCTGCGAGCCAAAGAGTTCGTCCCCTACCTGCAACCCCTGGTGGAGAGCGGCAGCGAACGCATCATGGGGGTCGAGGTGCTGATGCGCTGGCAGCATCCTGACGTGGGCCTGATCCGGCCGGATCTCTTCATTCCCCAGGCGGAGGCCTGCGGCCTGATAGTGCCCATGACCAGCCTCATCATGGGGAGGGTGGGGCAGCAGCTGGTCGCAAGCCAGGCGCAGTTGCCCGATGACTTCCACATCAGCTTCAACATCAGCGCGGCCCATTGCCGGGACGACAGCCTGCTGGAGGAGTGCCGCAGCTTCCTCGCCCGCTTCGCACCGGGCAAGGTGACGCTGGTGCTGGAGTTGACCGAGCGGGAGCTCTTGGTGGCGGATCCCCATACCCTCTCGCTGTTCCAGGCGTTGAACGAGATGGGGGTCAAGCTGGCCATGGATGATTTTGGCACCGGCCACTCCAGCCTGGTCTATTTGCAGCAGTTCCATGTGGACTACCTCAAGATCGATCAGTCCTTCATTCGTCGTATCGGTACCGAGTCCCTCTCCGAGCACATAGTCGACAACGTGATCGATCTGGGCCACCGCCTCGGCCTGGCGCTGGTGGCCGAAGGGGTTGAGACCCGCGAGCAGGCGGAGTATCTCAAGGGCAAGGTGACCTATCTGCAGGGCTACCTGTTCGGCCGTCCCGTGCCCGTCCGGCAATTCTGTGACGAGCAGCTGGCGCAGGCGGCCTCGCCAGGGATTGAGGCCAAAGAGGAACAGCCTGAACCAGCCTGAAGCGGAGCTGCCACGCAAACCGCATCACGAGTGTGCGGCAGTGATGCCCCCTGATGAGCAAGCCCCGGCGAGTGCCGGGGCTTTTGTATCTGAGGCCAAAGGGAAAGTCAGGCAGAGAAGCCGCCATCTATGGTCAGGCTGGCGCCTGTGACATAGCCTGCTTCAGGTCCCGCCAGGTAGGCGACGAAGCTGGCGATTTCGTCATCCTTGCCGTAGCGGGCCAGCGCCATCATCCCCTTGAGCTGCTCCGCCGATTCCCCGTCAGCCGGGTTCATGTCGGTATCGACCGGGCCTGGCTGCACGTTGTTGACCGTGATGCCCTTTGGGCCCAGATCCCGTGCCATGCCTTTGGTCAGGCCAACCAGGGCCGATTTGCTCATGGCGTAGACGGATCCGCCCGCCATGGGGATGCGATCGGCATTGGTGCTGCCGATGTTGATGATGCGCCCCCCCTTGCCCATGTGATGAGCCGCCTCCTGACAGGCCACGAAGACGCTGCGGATGTTGACCGCCAGGGTGCGATCCAGGTCATCCAGAGTCAGCTCCTCAAGGTGGCCCCATACCAGCACCCCGGCGTTGTTGACGAGAATGTCCAGCCGCCCGAAGCGGGTGACGCTCTGGTGTATGGCGTGCTGTACGGCCACGGCATCCGCGCTGTCGGCACGGATGGCCAGGGCCTTGCCGCCCGCCGCCGTGATGGTCGCGACAAGCTCTTCTGCCTTGCTGGCGGAAGAGACATAGGTAAAGGCCACGGCGGCACCGTCGCGAGCGAGGCGCTTCACAATGGCGGCACCTATGCCGCGGGAACCACCTTGTACGAAGGCAACTTGTCCACTGAGGGGTTTGACGGTCAACATCTGATCTCTCCTGTCTGGTGATGAAGCAAGGTCTGAGGGAGTTGGGAACTCAAGGCTCTCCAGGCCACCCCAAGCAAGGAGTGGTGTTGAATGAACCTGTTTACAGTGTGATTGATTCCTTGAGGTTGATTAAGTAGCTATCATTCCAATCTCTAATTCCTTCAAGGACCGAGTAGATGACAGTACAGGACCCCTTTCTGAGCGTCAGACACTTTGTCGCCGTGGCTCGGACAGGCAGTTTTACCGCAGCGGCGCTGGGGCTGGGGCTGACCGGCTCGGCGTTGAGCAAGAGCATAGTGCGCCTGGAGGCGCGACTGGGGGTCAAGCTGCTGCACAGAACAACCCGTCGGGTGAGCCTGACCCCGGAGGGAGAGGCGTATCTGGCCAGCTGTCTTCAGGCTATCCGGGTGCTGGAGGAGGCGGAGCAGAACCTTGCATCGGGAAAGCAGAGCCCGTCGGGTCGCGTGCGCATCGATCTTCCCGCGGCGTTTGGCCGCAGGCACGTGCTGCCTATCCTGCTGGAACTGGCTGGCCAGCATCCACAGCTGGATCTGTCGGTGACCTTCAACGAGCGCAAAGTCGATCTCATCGAGGCCAACATCGATCTGGTGGTACGCATAGGGGCGCTGGAGGACCAGGCGGATCTCGTTGCGCGCCGTCTGGGGGAGCAGAGGCTCATCATCTGCGGGGCGCCCTCTTATCTGGCCAGGCGCGGGGTGCCCTTGACCCCGGATGAGCTGTCACGGCACGACTGCATCATCGACTGGCGAGCCGGCCATCGTCATGGCTGGCTGCTCAGCAATGGGGCGGGCAAAACGGAAGCCTATGACATCCCGGTACGCTACGAGATGGGGGATGGGGAAGCCGTGCGGGCAGCGGCACTGGCTGGCCTTGGGCTGGTGCAGGTGCCGACCTGGCTGGTAAACGAGCAATTGGGTTCGGGCTCCCTCGTCTCGGTGCTCGATGATCACTCCGGCGGCGAGATGCCGATCAATCTCCTCTGGGCCAGGAGCCAGCACATGCCGCTCAAGGTGCGCGTCCTGGTGGATGCCTTGCTGCTGGCGGCGCAACAGAGTGGCAGTGCCTTTCGGGCCAACTGAGCCAGGTCAC
This sequence comes from Aeromonas sp. Marseille-Q5825, assembly GCF_946892685.1. Taxonomy (NCBI): domain Bacteria; kingdom Pseudomonadati; phylum Pseudomonadota; class Gammaproteobacteria; order Aeromonadales; family Aeromonadaceae; genus Aeromonas; species Aeromonas sp. Marseille-Q5825. Next base: position 706,510 of record NZ_CAMPOU010000004.1, on the reverse strand, counting down.
GGCTGGCTGTCGTGAGCCCCCTAGGTCAACACTGCCGTGCGGGGAGGTGCAGTGAGCGCTCAGCTCAGGCTGTGCAACCAGTTTGCCAGTTTCTCGTGGGCGCTGCCGGGCTCGGGTCTGGCGGGGGCGAGCAGGTGGTAGCCGGTGCCATCAGGAACGAAGCCGAGCGGGGCTGCCAGTAGCCCAGCCTCCAGGTCGTCACACACCAGCCGGCAGGGGCCTATGGCGACGCCAAGGCCCGCCACGGCTGCCTGCAGGCTGAAGTAGAAGTGTTCGAAGGTCTGGGTCGGTGCCTCGTCATTCAGGGGTTGCCCTGCATTCTCCTGCCAGCGTGACCAGGCATCCGGGCGCGTCTTGGTGTGCAGGCGGGGGGCCGAGGGACGCAGGGCGGATTCTTCCCCTCGCGGCTCGAAAAACTGCGCCACCTTGCCCGGCTGGCAGACAGGCCCGGTCAGCTCCTCGAACAGCAGCTGGCTGTGCAGATCCTCGGGCCAGTCGAAGTCATTGCGCCGGATGGCGAGATCGATGCCGCTGCCAAAGCTGAGGGCGCCGCCCCCCGCCATCAGATGCACGTCCAGCTCGGGGTGCAGAGCCTGAAAGGCGGGCCAGCGCGGGATCAGCCAGCGCATCAGCAGGGTGGGCTCGCAGGAGAGCACCAGCGACTGGGGGCGGCTCTGCTGGCGCAGCGCCTGGGCCGTCTCCCGGATCTGGCCCAGCCCCTCCCTGACCGCCTGATAGAGCCGGTCGCCCGCCTCGGTCAGGAAGACCCTGCGCTGGCGCCGCTCGAACAGCCTGACGCCCAGATCTTCCTCCAGCAGGCGCACCGCCCGGCTGATGGCGCCATGGGTGAGGTGCAGCTCGTCGGCGGCGCGACCGAAGTGTTCGGTGCGGGCCGCCACCTCGAAGCAGCGCAGGGCCGTGAGGGAGGGCAGCGACAGGCTTTTCTGTGAATTTTTCTCACCGTTCATGTCAGAAGTTATCGTTCGTCATTGGGGTTATTGCCAAATAAAATAGCCGATATCCCATGTGATCAGGACTATTTTCATGACCGAACTGTTAGCCGTCGTCGCCATTACCTTCTTTGCCGTCATCAGCCCGGGCCCCGATTTCGCCATGGTGTCGCGCAACAGCCTGCTGCTCTCCCGTCGCACCGGCGTGCTGACGGCGCTCGGCATAGCGGCCGGGGTCTGCATCCACGTGAGTTACACCCTGCTGGGGGTGGGCCTGCTGATCCAGCAGTCCCTCTGGCTGTTCAACCTCATCAAGCTGGCGGGGGCGGCCTACCTCATCTTCCTCGGCATCAAGATGCTGCGGGCCCAGCCCGCGACCGGTGAAGAGATGGCCAGTCAGCCAGCCCTCTCCAGCCTGGGGGCACTGCGTACCGGGTTTCTGACCAATGTGCTCAACCCCAAGACCACCATCTTCATCGTCAGCCTCTTCATGCAGGTGGTGCAGCCGCAGACGCCGCTGGCGGTTCAGCTCGGCTACGGCGCCTTCATAGTGCTGGCCCACGCCCTCTGGTTCAGCGCCGTGGCGCTCTTCTTCTCCAGCGAGTCGGTGCGGGCTCGTCTGCTGGCGGTGCGCCACTGGATCGACCGGGTGTTTGGCTGTCTGCTGGTGGGATTCGGCATGCTGCTGGCACTGACCCAGCAATCACGCTGAGGGGAAGGGGGCTGGTCCCCCTTATCTACCCTCGACTGTAGGGGCTTGTTTTTCATGCCTTGGCGCTCGCTTTTCGGTAGAATTGCCGCTCATTTAGAAGTCAGATGAGGCGCGGTATGACGGTCAGGTTCCAGGCATTTCACAGCATCAAGGCGATTGGCAATCGGGAGGTGCTGTTCAACTGGTCCAGGACCAACCCCCTCGGTGCCCTGGATCAGGTGTGGCGCCCGAAGAATCGCGACGAGCTGCAGGCGCTGCTGCGTGAATACCCGGCGCGCAAGCTGCGGCTGATCGGCTCCGGCCTCTCCTTCGAACCCATTCACAGCGTCTATGCCGAGGGCAGTCAGGCGCTGCTGGTGGATTTGCACCATCTGCGCGGCCAGCTGGCGAAAACCGCCGATACCGTCACCTACCAGGCGGGCACGCCCCTCGATACCGTCTATGGGGATCTCATCGCCATGGATAGGATGCTGCCTGCATCCCCCGGTGTCATCGGCATCCAGACCCTGGGGGGCGCGCTCAGCACAGGCACCCACGGCCAGGGGCTGCACCAGTCCTCCCTGTGCGATGCGGTGGAGGCCCTGACGGTGATGCTGGCCAATGGGGATATTATCCAGGTGGATCGCGCCGATCCGCGCTTCGGCGCCTTCGTGATGGGCATGGGCATGCTCGGTGTGCTGCTCGACGTGCGCCTTCGCACTGTGCCAAACCGCATCATGCGCTGCGCCAAGTTCACCACCGACTACCCCTTCCTGCTGGAACACAATGAGCGGCTCAACCGCGAACACGGCTTCGTGAAGAGCTGGTGGTTCGCCTGGACCGGCGAGAGCCATATCTGGCTGGTGGATCCCGCCTCCGAGGAGGAGGTGGTCCGCTACCGCGCCGGAGGCAGCGAGCCACTGCTGCTGGAGGAGGGCGTTGACGGCGCCATGAACGCCGCTCTCAATGACACCATAGACGCCACCCTGCAGAAGATGGCGCGGGACACCAAGGACGAGGCGCGGGCCGGGGAGCATTTCGAGACGGTGCGCCGTTTCAAGGACGCCTCTGACCTGGTGGGCAACGTCTACCAGATCCTCTGCAAGGGGATACCGGCGCCCCAGATCAACTGCGAGGTGGCGGTGCCCCTCGAGCGCATGCAGGAGGCCCTCGAAATTCTGCAGCACTGGCAGGAGCGCAACCCGGGAGCGCTGCATTACCCCTTCATATTGCGCTGCACCGGCCCCTCCGAGGCCTGGCTCAGCGCCGCCTATGGCAAGTCGGTGTGCTGGATAGGGTTCCTGGTCTATCTGGCGGCGGACGGCACCTTCGTGGGCGGCTCCATGGAGCAGATGCGCGAGCTGCAGCAACTGCTGGTGCCGCTCGGTGGTACGCCGCATTTTGGCAAGCACCTGGCGATGGATCTCTACGACTTCCCGGCCCTGCTGCCGCGCTGGCACGACTTCCTGGCCTTGAAGCGCGAGCTCGACCCCCATGGCCGCTTCGAGAACCGCTGGCTCGGCGAGCTGTTCGCCAACCGGTGAGGATGGCCTCTTGGAAAGGGGCGATATTTTTTGCGCCCTTCTCCCCTGGTGGGAGAAGGGTTGGGGATGAGGGGAAGAGATAGCCTCTTCAAGCCCCATGACGACAGGCGCTAAGGATGTGACATGACAGACCCACAAGACACCAGAATTCCCGTGACCCTGCTGACCGGCTTCCTCGGCAGCGGCAAGACCACCTTGCTCAACCACTGGGTCAAGCAGCCGGAGCTCGGCGAGTGCGCCGTGCTCATCAACGAGTTCGGCTCTGTGGGGCTGGATCATCACCTGGTGCAGCAGGTGGACGAGCAGGTGGTGCTGCTCGATTCCGGCTGCATCTGTTGCTCGGTGCAGGGCTCTCTGGTGGAGGCGCTGCAGGGGCTCTTTATGAAGGCCATTCAACGGAAAATTAAGCCGTTCAAGCGACTCATCATCGAGACCACTGGCCTGGCGGATCCCGCGCCCGTGCTCTTTACCCTGAAGGAAGAGGGCTTCATCGCCCAGCGCTACCGCTTCGATGGCACAGTGACAGTGGTGGATGCCGGTCATATCGAACAGCAGCTGGCGGCTCAGTATGAAGCGGTGAAACAGGTGGCGCTGGCGGATCTGCTGGTGGTGAGCAAGGGGGATCTGGTGGAGGAAGAGACCCTGATGCGGGTCGAAAGCCAGTTGGCATCCCTCAACCCGGCGGCCCCCATCCAGCGGGTCAGCAATGGCGTGCTCTCACCCGTTGTGCTGGAGAAGCTCGGCGCCTACAACGAGGCGGCGGGGCGCGACGTGCGCCAACTGCTGGCCTGGCTGCGCACCGAGTCACCCCGACAGGGGCTGGCATCTCCCATGCAGCCGAAGATGCAGCCGTTCGCCGCCAAGGTAGGCACGGCCGCGCCGACCCATTTCGAGCATGGCAACATAGAGAGCTTCTCCCTGCGCATCGGCGAGCCGCTCAAGCCGTCCCGCCTGCTGGCCGCCATCGATGCGGTGCAGGCCCAGTATGGCGACGCCCTGCTGCGCCTCAAGGGGATCTTGCAGCTGGAGGGCGAGAGCCAGCCCGTGGTGATCCACGGGGTGCACGGCCAGCTCTATCCGTTGCAGGCCCTGGGGGAGTGGCCCGAGGGCAAGGCCCAGTCCCGGCTGGTCTTCATCGTGAAGAGCCAGGACAAGGCGGGAATAGAGCGGTTGTTCCTTGATACGCTCAAGGCCCCGGAGCCCAGTCTGGAAGAGCAGCTCAGAGCCATGCTCGGCCAGCCGGATGCCTGATATGCTGATATGACCCGCGCCCGTGCGGGTCTTTTCTTATCTGTTGAGGAGACAAAGACTCATGCCTGATAGCACTCACCTGGTGACCCCCGCCCAACGCAAGTGGCTACCCTGGCTGACCGCGGTCGGCTTCTTCATGCAGACGCTGGATGGCACCATACTCAACACCGCCCTGCCCAGCATGGCAGAGGCCCTGGGGGAGAGCCCGCTGCAGATGCAGTCGGTGATCATCGCCTACATGCTGACGGTGGCCCTGCTCATTCCCGCCTCCGGCTGGCTGGCGGACAGGTTCGGCACCCGCCGCGTCTACCTGGCCGCCATACTGCTGTTTACCCTGGGCTCCCTGGCCTGTGCGGCCGCCAATACCCTGCCCATGCTGGTCGCCGCCCGGGTGCTGCAAGGGGTGGGCGGGGCCCTGCTGATGCCCATAGGGCGCCTGGCTGTGCTGCGGGTCTACAGCAAGCATGAGCTGTTGCGGGTGATGTCCTTCGTCACCATCCCTGGTCTGCTGGGGCCCCTCATGGGCCCGGCGCTCGGGGGCTGGCTGGTGGAGGTGGCGAGCTGGCACTGGGTCTTCCTCATCAACCTGCCGGTGGGCGTGCTCGGCTTCATCGCCAGCTGGTACTTCATGCCGGACCTGCGCCAGCACACCGCCAGGTTTGACTGGCAGGGATTCGTGCTGTTCAGCGTCGGCATGGTGCTGGTGTCGGTGGGCTTGCAGGGGCTGGGGGAGCACAGCATCTCCACCGGCTGGGCGCTGTTTGCGTTGCTGTTCGGTCTGGCCGCCATGGCGAGCTACTGGCTCTATGCCGCCACAGTGGCGCAGCCGCTCTTCAGCCTGGCGCTGTTCAAGACCACTACCTTCGCCATCGGCATCTGGGGCAACCTGTTCGCCCGCCTCGGCAGCGGCGCCATGCCCTTCCTCACGCCGCTCTTCCTGCAACTGGGGCTGGGCTTCTCGCCGAGCAAGGCGGGCATGACCATGATCCCCACTGTGATCGGCGCCATGCTGACCAAGACGCTAGTGAACAAGCTGATCCCGCGCATCGGCTATCGTCGCATCCTGATCGGCAATACCCTGGCGCTGGGGGTGATGATCGCCAGCTTCTACTTCATCGACAACCAGGTGCCGCACTGGGTACTGCTGGTCTGGCTGGCGGTCTTCGGTGCCATCAACTCACTGCAGTTCTCCGCCATGAATACGCTGACCCTGCAAGATTTGAGTGCCGAGCACGCCAGCAGCGGCAACGGCCTGCTGTCGGTGGTGATGCAGCTCTCCATGAGCCTGGGGGTAGCCATCGCCGCCAGCCTGCTCGGGCTCTTCTCCGCCGGCCAGCCGGCACAGGCGAGCGAACGCTGGCTAGGTGGCTTCCACCTCACCTATCTGTGCATAGGTCTGATGTCCATGCTGGCGGCGCTGATCTTCGCCCAGCTTGCCAGAGATAATGTGAAGGAGGGTCGGCGCCAAGGTCCGGTCTGATGGCCACGCGGGTGGCGAGGCAAAAAAAGAGGGCGGCCCTGGCCGCCCTCTCTCATTGGGGGATCAGACCCTGAACTGATCGACCGCCCGGTGGAGCAGGCTCGCCTGCTCGGCCACGTTCTGGCTGGCGCGGCTGTTCTGCTCGGCCTGGGTCAGGGCGTCGTTGGCGATGTCGCGGATCACCACGGCATTGCGATTGATCTCGCTCGCCACCGAGCTCTGCTCTTCGACCGCCGTGGCTATCTGGGTGCTCATGTCCATCATCTGGTCCATCTGACGGGTGATGTTGGCGAGCTGGGTGCTTGCCTCTCCGGCGGCCTCGACGCTGCGTTCCCCCTGGGTGCGACACTCGCCGATCAGGGTGACCACGCTCTGGGTCCGGGCCTGCAAGCCGGAGACTATGGCGGCAATCTCGCTGGTGCTCTGCTGGGTGCGCATGGCCAGGTTGCGCACCTCGTCGGCGACCACGGCGAAGCCTCGTCCCTGCTCGCCGGCTCTGGCGGCCTCGATGGCTGCGTTGAGGGCCAGCAGGTTGGTCTGCTCGGCGATGGCCTGGATCACCTCCAGCACATTGCCCACCTGACGGCTCTCCTCGGCCAGGGCGATCACCTCCTTGCCCGAGGCCTCCAGCTTGGCGGAGAGGGAATGGATCACCGCCATCGTGGTCTCCACCCTCTCCCGGCCCTGCTGGGCGCTCAGGTTGGTGGTACGGGCGCTCTCGGCGGCGCTCTCAGTGTTGCTGGCGATCTCCTGCACAGTGCTCTCCATCTCTGTGGCGGCGGTGGCAACCAGATCGCTCTCCTGCAACTGCTGCTGGGTACCCTCCTGAGCGGCGTTGGCGTTGCGCTGCAATTGGGCTGTGAGGCGTTCCAGATCCGTGACCGAGGAGACGACCTGGCCTATGACCTGGTTGAAGTGCTCCAGCATGGTGTCGAAGTCGCGGCCCATGGCGCCAAATTCGTCCCTGGAGCCGATGCGGGCGCGCAGGGTCAGGTCGCTGCTGGCGGTGACCCGACGCATGGTGTCCGCCAGCCGTTGCAGGCCGGTCATGACGTCGCGGCCGATCAGCAGGTTGAGGCCGAGGGCGGCCAGTATGCCGAGGAGGCAGAGCAGTACCATGACCCTGAGGGTGCGTTCATGGGTGGCGTCGGCTTCCCGAGTCAGGGCCTGGGTCAGGGTCATGCCCGCCTGGCGCATCTGCTCGGCGCTGCGATTGAGCTCGCCCCTCAGCCCCTCGTTGGCACTCAGACCCAGGTGTTGCTCTTCTGTGACCAGGGCGAGGAAGTTCTGGCGGTAACGTTCCAGCAGGGCGGTGAGGGCCGGTTCACCGGCGAGCGCCTCGGCCAGGGGAGCCAGGTTCTGTTCGAACTTGGCACGATAGCCGATGTCGCGGCGCAGCATGAAGTCCTTCTCATCCCGGCGCAGTTGCAGCATCAGCAGGCTCTCCTGTTGCTGGCCCCGGGCCTTGAGCTCCTGTTCCAGTGCGTGGATGGCCTGACGCAGGGCGCCGTAATGGCCGCTGGTGGGGGTGAGCCCTATCTTCTCCTGTTGGGCGCGCAGGGTCTCGAACTGGCGGCTGTACTCCTTGAGCTGGGTGGCAAAGCCCAGTATGTCGGCCTGCTGCGTGCCCCCATGGTCTCTTGCCATCTCGGCGAGCAGGCGGCTGGCCTGGTCACTCTGGGTGGTGAAGGCGGTGGCGGCGGCGGGGTCCCGGCTCAACAGAAACTCTCTCTCCTGCAGGGTGAGGGCGACGAGGTCGGCCTCCACCTGCTTGGCCTGCAGCATTTCGGCGTTGCTGCGCGACTCCTGCCCGGAGAAGTAAAACATGACCCCCATGACGACGGCCTGGATCCCGGCCACCAGGATGGCGGATAACACAAGTTTCTGTTTGACGTTCACGACGACCTCAAGGGGCAAAGGAGTTGGCTAGCGTATCGGCGCTGAAGATATATTCTGAAGGTGGCTTTAGCATTTTATTCCGCCGGTTTCGCGTTTGGGATTCGATGGGTTCTGTCATCCCACTGTCATGTAGCGAAATAGTCTGGCGTTGCCCCTGACCTGAGGCGGAGCTAGTGAGGGAGGGCGAGGGCGCCCGGGCGGAGGAAACCGCCCGGGCGCCCATGCTGGCGTGGATCAGGCCTGGATATCGGCCAGGATGCCGCTCGGCGTCCAGTGGAAGGGGATGGGGTCGAGGCGCTGGGAGGCCTTGTCATAGCCTTGCCACAGCTCGCCCAGGGTGCGGCCATCGGTGGGATGGCGCAGGCCGGGGGCCAGCTCCGCCAGCGGCCAGAGCACGAAGGCGTTGGTGAGGATCTCGCCACGGGGCAGTACCAGAGGCTCGTCGCAGACCAGATCGCCGTAGAGCAGCAGATCGAGATCCAGGGTGCGGGGGGCAAACTTCTTGGCATCCGGCTCGCGGCCGTGGGCGAACTCCATGGCCCGCAGCCGCTGGCACAGGGTTGCTAGGGGCAAGTCGGTGTCGGCGCCGACTACCAGGTTATAGAAGGGGCGGCCGTTGAAGCCTACCGCCTCGCTCTCGAACACCCGGGAAACCTGCAACTCGCCAAACTCGGCATGCAGGGCATCGAGGCCGGCACGGATGTGATGCTCCCGCTCGATATTGGAACCCAGGCTGATGTAGATACGGGTCATGCAGCGCTCCCTGTTATCTGGTTCGATCCCAGGCTGATATAGATGCGGGTCATCAGCAGGCGCTCGCGGCCGGGGTCCGGTGGCGCAGGATCTCGACCCCGACGCCGGCGGCATTGGGCACGGCACCCGGCTTGGTCAGGGTGACCTTGACCCACTGCACCCGCTCGTCGGCCAGCACCAGGGCGGCCACCTGCTCGGCCATGGTTTCGACCAGCTCGACGACCTTGCTCTGGGCGTGATCACAGATCTTGCGGGAGAGGGTGGCGTAATCCAGTGCCAGATTGATATCGTCGGTTGCGGCGGCGGGTCGGTTGTCGAATCCCATCTCGAGATCGAAACAGAGCTTCTGGCGAATGCCTTTCTCCCACTCATATACCCCTATGGTGGTCAAAACCTCGAGTCCGCGAATAAACACCTTGTCCATGACAGTACTTCTTCTTTACTCTTGATGGGCTGTGAAAACAGCGCAGGGATGCAGGCCTGGCAAGCCGATTGCCGCTGGCGGCCGGTTTGGGCGACAGGCTTTCGGGCAAGCCCAGACCAGAGAATGTGGCCCGCATCATACCCCATTCATATCGTGGTAAAAACGACCAAGATGACGGCCCTGACGATTTTGATGATTATTCTGGCCTATCTGGGCGGCTCGCTGTCCAGCGCCGTGCTGGTTTCCCGCCTCACGGGTCTGCCGGATCCCCGCGACCATGGTTCCCACAACCCGGGGGCGACCAATGTGCTGCGCCTCGGTGGCCGGATGGCGGCGCTCATCGTCCTGTTGCTCGACGTGCTCAAGGGCATGGCTCCCGTCTACCTCGCCTGGTATCTGCAGATTAAGCCCGTCTACCTGGGGTTCATCGGCGTCGCTGCCTGTCTGGGCCACATGTACCCCATCTTCTTCCACTTCCGGGGGGGCAAGGGAGTCGCCACTGCGCTCGGCACCATGCTGCCCATCGGCTTTGCCATGGGGGGGGCGGCGATCGCCACCTGGCTGCTGGTGCTGCTGGTGAGCGGCTACTCGTCGCTGGCTTCCATCATTACAGTGCTGCTGACCCCGCTCTTTACCTACCTGCTCAAACCGGAATATACCCTGCCGGTCTCCCTGCTCTCCTGTCTCATCCTGGTGCGCCATCACGAGAACATCACCCGCCTGCTCAGGGGTGAGGAATCTCGACTCTGGGGCCGCCGAGGCGCGGCTTCTCCCACAGAAGTGATTAAAACGAGTGATGCTGCGCAAAAAAGAGACGAACGAGACGAAAAGTGAAATTTCCCGTTGACCACCCGCCTTAAAATCCGTTTAATAGCGCCCACGCCCAGATAGCTCAGTCGGTAGAGCAGGGGATTGAAAATCCCCGTGTCGGCGGTTCGATTCCGTCTCTGGGCACCAATTTTGGTGCCATGAAAGAAAAATTTGTTCATGCACAATAGTTTAAGTGTGCCGGCTTAGCTCAGTAGGTAGAGCAACTGACTTGTAATCAGTAGGTCACCAGTTCGATTCCGGTAGCCGGCACCATTTGCCCAGATAGCTCAGTCGGTAGAGCAGGGGATTGAAAATCCCCGTGTCGGCGGTTCGATTCCGTCTCTGGGCACCACTTACAATTCCTCCTTAGTTCAGTCGGTAGAACGGCGGACTGTTAATCCGTATGTCACTGGTTCAAGTCCAGTAGGAGGAGCCATTTCAAAAAGACCCTTGTCGCAAGACAAGGGTCTTTTTTTATGTGCTCGATAATCCCATGGCTCCTCAGGCTCCCGTATTTCAGGGCATGGAAAACCCGCTATCGAGTGAAAACGTTTTTCTGTTGAAAGCCGAGAAGTGCATGAAAAACAAGCAGTAAAATGGGCGGTAAATAGCCTGCGCTTAAGGTCCTGTACATGATTTCACCTATAAAATGGAGACCACATATAACAAGGGCCTAACGCCCGCCATTTAGTATTGATGAGGCTATAAATGAACTTAAGACTGACCCCTGTCTGGATTGCACTGGCATTGGCAACCACAGCAGCTCACGCTACCGACGACATCTACTTTGGTGCCGGTGTCGGTGCCGCTCACTTCAACGGCCTGAACAACGCTGCCGTCGAAACCGGCACTGAAGATGCCGCCGCGACCAACCTCTTCATGGGTTACAACTTCAACGAGACCTTCGGTGCCGAACTGGGTTACCAGTACGCTGGCCGTGGTAGTGCCGATGGTGAGCGTTACGAGAACCAGGGCGCGACCCTGTCCGGTATCGCCCGTCTGCCCCTTGGCGAAGATTTCTCCCTGTTCGGTGAAGCGGGTGCCTACTGGGCCCATACCGACGGCCTGGACAACAGCGACACCCGCGTCTCTCCGCTGGCTGGCGTCGGCCTGACCTACAAGCTGAACGATGCCCTGGATCTGCAGGCGCGCTACCGCTACATGTGGGACGTGGCCGATCTGACCACCTCTACCGGTGAGCAGTACAAATCCAACCAGAGCGTAGCGACGCTGGAAGCCGTATATCACCCGTTCCGTACCTCCTACGTTGAGCCTGTAGCTGCTCCTGTAGTGGCAGAAGCGGCCCCTGTGGTTGTCGAGAAGAACTTTTCCCTGAACTCCGACGTGCTGTTTGCCTTTGGCAAGGCAGATCTGAAGCCGGAAGGTGTGGAAGCCCTGAGCGGTCTGTACCAGCAGATCGTTGAATTCCAGCCGAAGGATGGCAGCGCCATCGTCGTTGGTTACACCGACCGTATAGGTTCCGATGCCCAGAACCAGCAGCTCTCCGAAGCCCGTGCCCGTACCGTGGCCGACTTCCTGGTGAGCCAGGGCCTGGCCACCAGCAAGATCGCCATCGAGGGCCGCGGTGAAGCCGACCCTGTCACCGGCACCCAGTGTGACGGCGTCAAGGGCAAGAACGAGCTGATCTCCTGCCTGGCACCGGATCGCCGTGTCGAAGTCCGCGTCTCCGGCGTGCAGGAAGTACAGCAATAAGCTGACGTCAGCTCAGCTGATGTGAAGAGGGGATGCCATGGCATCCCCTCTTGCTTGTCCAAGCCTCTCGCTTCCCGGATGGGCGAAGCCGCCTGGCAGGGCGATCCTGGTGCCTGTTCCCTCTTCAGCCCCGCGGCAGCTTGTCGCACCCCGCCCCTTATACCTTCCCTGTCAGTGAGTTACAGCCATCCTCTCGGCTAGTATGATGGCGTGACCGGCCTGTGCCCCCGTTTTCCTGCGAACTGGCATCTCTCTTTGGGCGTGTAGGCTCCTGATCCTCTCCCTCGGCACTCCTGGGAGGGACAAATCCATGATCGAGGTAATCTATGAATGCGACTGAGCTGTGGCAGCTGTCTCCCGAACAATTCAACGAGTGGCGACGGGAGAATGACTATCCATTGATCTGGGAGTTGCTGGTGGCCTCGCTGCCCCATTTCGACGACTGGATGACAGAGCAGAAAATAGAGAAAAGCGTCATCTTCCAGATCGGCATAGCCCGCTTCATCAGCTCGCGATCCGTGCTCAGCCTCTGCGTCTACATGAGCGACGACAAGATAAGGCTCTATGAGACCGCCTCGAGCGCGCTGGAGTCCCTGCGCAAGAGCGGCCTCGTCCGCTCCGAGACGCGCTTCGAGCCCTATGCCATGTGGCTGGCCGCCAGGCACGGCAAAGCAGAGGTGAAGCGGGTGCAGAGCCTGCTCTCCGTCTCCGAGAACAACAAGGGGGAGGCCCAGGTGCTGGGCAAGCATCGGCTGCTCAACATCGGCGGCGTCGAGCTCAAGAGCCCCATCATCTCCGGCCGTCTGCTGGACTTCACCTGCCTCGACGAGCTCTCGCTGGATGGCGCCGTCAACAACTCCAAGGTCTATCTGTGGCACTGCTCGGCCAAGGGGGTTCGCTTGAACGGCGGGGTGATCGGGCTCGATCTGTTCGATTCCCTGCTGTGGGATCACAGGGCCTGGGCCAAGAAGCGGGAGCTGGCGCTGGAGGACGGGGTGTTTCAGGACTTCACCATAGAGTGCGAGGAGATCCGCTTTCACTCCTCCCGGGCCGTGCTGAAAAACTTCAACGTCAGTGCCAAGAACTTCGATGCCACCATGGAGCACACCAATCTGGACAAGGTGCAGGTGGTCTACAACGAGAATGGCCGGATCGATCACAACGAGGCCAGCAAGCTGTACCGCAATGCCAAACGCATCTTCTCCAGCGTGGGTGACACCGTCGATGCCGGTGAATGCTATTACAAGGAGAAGCTGCACGAGATGAAATCCCTGGCAAGCCCGAGGGAGCTGTTCAGGGAGCGCTGGCTGCGCAGCGGCCTGATGACTAAGGGGTGGCTCTCCCTGCTGTGCTACCTCAAGTGCGCCAGCAAGTTTGTCAGCTTCATTACCTGGGGATTTGGCGAGCGGCCGATAAGAAGCCTGCTAATGTCGATGGGGGTCATATTGCTGGCGACCCTGACCTACTTCCTGGCGCCGGAGTCCGTGACCCATGGCCACCTGGGGCGCTCCCTCTACTTCAGCATAGTGACCTTCGTGACCCTGGGTTACGGCGATATCTCCCAGACTTCCTCTCCCCTCCAGTTGTTGTCGGCCATAGAGGCGTTCTGCGGCATGTTTCTGACCGGCCTCTTCCTCGCCGGCTTTGCTTCAAAGACCAAGCAGTATTGACGATAGCGCTGGCGGCGGTGCACCACTTGCCCCGCCGCCAGGGACTGGCCAACCGCCAGAACCCGCCAGCACGGCGGGGATGGCGTTCTTCCTTGACGCACCGGCAGTGGAGCGACTTTATTTAGAGTCATGGGTCGCGCTTGCGATGGATGGCGCACCGAATGTTGCACGAGAAAAAAACAAGGGAGCGAGAGCGGTATCGACCAGTCCACAATCGAAGCAGAGAAGGAATAACGCTATGATATTGAATCACTTATGGGGATTGTATGCGCATCCTCACACCGAATGGCATACCATAGACGAGAGACATGACAGTTTCCGAAACAGTCTGACTCATATCCTGATCGTGGCCCTTATCCCGCCCATCTGTGCCTATTATTCCGCCGTGCACATAGGTTGGAGCATTGGCGTCGGTGAGCCCATCACCCTGACCGCGAACAGCGCCCTCATGCTGTCGATCGCCATGTACGTGACGCTCATCATCGGCGTTCTCGCGCTCTCCTATCTGGTGCACTGGATGGGCCATACCTTCGGTTCGGATCCCAGCTACACGACGTCGCTAGAGCTCGCGGCCTACACCTCCACGCCGCTGTTCATGGTCGGTTTCTCCGCCTTCTTCCCGCACCTCTGGTTCATGATGATCATCGGTCTCATCGGGCTCAGCTACTCGGTGTACCTGCTCTATGTGGGGGTGCCTATTCTGATGCACATCCCCAAGGAGCAGGGGTTCATCTACGCCAGCTCGGTGGTCACCGTCGGTCTGGTGCTACTGGTCTGCGTGCTGGCAGCCACGGCCATTCTGTGGGGATCCGGCTTTGGCCCCGTGTTTACCCATTAGCCGCTGACGAGTCGGCAGAAACGACAAGGGCGCCTCTATGGCGCCTTTGTCATGGGGCTCACTCACGCTTTCTGGCCGGGTTGTGGCAACCGGACGGAGTGAAAGCGTTGGTCGCGAGGCCGGGATCAGCGCGGGTTGCCGCTGCCGATGCCAAAGGGGATGCGGTAGTCGCTGCTCTGGTCCCCCAGGCTCACTGTCAGGTTGCCCTGGGTGCGGCTCGGGATCTGCACCTGCTGGGTGCCCATCAGGTTGGCGTGGACTGAGGCCACCAGATCACCAGACTCGTCGCGTACCTCCAGCATGGGGTTGGCCTTGCCAGCCATGGTCGAGCTGGCGTGCCAGTTCACGAACAATACGCCAGGGGCGGCATTGAAATCGGCAGGAACCGAAGCCTGGGCAACACCGGCAGTCATCAGGCCTGCGACGGCCAGCATCTTGATTAGGTTTTTCATGTTCATTCACTCTCTTGATTTTTATGTCATTGGCAAGGCCGGAGAGGCCCGCATCAATGCATCCTTGCAAGAGGTTATTCAAATACTATGTAGTTCTTTTACTGACATCAGACACCCTGTTTTGGGTATCCCAGCCTGGAACAACTTGTTATTTGGCCACTTGGCGATCCTGCCTAAGCGATGAATGCATGGTAAACAGGTCATCGCTCGGTTGTTAGCGAGATAAACTGGTCTAGATATTCAAAAAACATGAACAAGATGTGAGGAGTCGCCATCCCGGGCCGCCAGCGTCGGAACTGCTCCCGCCAGCGGCCAGCAGGACTGTTGCCGTAATGAGGCCGGTCGCCGTCTCAGTTGAGGGGATCACGCCGGGTCGGCGCGCCGTCGTCCCCCATGCCAGGTGGTGCCCATCGAAGCGGTTATGATGGCGGCTATTCCCAGCCACTGGGACGGGGGCAGTTGCTCTCCCAGCAACAGCAACCCCATCAGGGCGCCCATGGCGGGCTCACCGCTGGTCAGTATGCCGTAGCTCTTGAGCGGCAACCGGCGCAGGGCAAACATCTCGAGGGAGTAGGGGATGGCACTCGAAAGCAGCCCCACCCCCGCTATGGTCAGCACCAGGGGGAGGGTGAAGCTGGCCTCGCTCGCCCCGCCGAGGCCGAAGGGCAGTACCAGCAGGGTTCCCACCCACATGCCAAGGGCCGGGGCCTGCGCCCCCAGCAAGGCACCGGCCCGCTTGCCGGTCAGCATATAGAGCCCCCAGAACACGCCGGCACCGAGGGCCAATGCGGCCCCCAGGGGATCTATGGCCTGCTCGGCGGCCCGCAGCGGCAGCAGCAACAGCAGACCGACGATGGCCAGCGCCAGCCAGATGAAGTCTTCCCGGTGGCGGGAACTGATCAGCGCCACCGTCAGTGGACCTATGAACTCGATGGCCAGCGCCACGCCGAGGGGAATGCGCTCTATGGCCAGATAGAAGAGCAGGTTCATGGCTCCCAGCGAGAGTCCGTAAGGGATGGCCCCCAGCAGGGTGCGTCTGTCGAGTGGCGCTCGCCAGACTCTAAACACCAGGGAGAGGAGGAGGGCGGCACACCCCAGCCGGAACAAGGTAGTGCCGGCTGCCCCGATCAAGGGAAACAGCGACTTGGCCAGGGAGGCGCCCAGGGTAATCGACAGCATGGCGAGCATGACCGCCAGCAGAGAGGAGAGGGCTGTGGTGGTCGGTGGCATCTTGTTCAAACCTGAGCAGGGAAGGGGAAGTAAAATATATCTGGCGATAGCCGTAATTTCGGTCTAAAACTGGCCCCACTCGATAATTTTTATCTCTTTATCCCCCATGACCGACAAGTTCGATCTGCTCATCCTCGCCGAGCTGCAGCAGGATGCCCGTCTGCCCATTCCCGAGCTGGCCCACAGGGTCGGCCTCTCCGCTCCCGCCTGTTACCGCCGTGTCCGGGCGCTGCGGGAGGCGGGACTTATAGAGCGGGAGGTGGCGCTGGTGGCACCGGCGACCATGGGCTGGCCTATCACCATGCTGGTGCTCGTCACCCTGGAGCGGGATCATGGCCGTATCGTCGATGAGATGATTGCCTGCCTGAAGGGGGAGCCTGAGGTCATGGACCTCTGGTATGTGACGGGTGAGCAGGACTTCGTGCTGCAGGTGGCCGCGCGGGACATGCAGAGCTACGAGCAGTTCACCCGGCGGGTGCTGCATGCCAGGGAGCAGGTGCGCAGCTTCAAGACCCTGGTAGTCATGGGGCAGCACAAGCGCTGCGGGGCCTTGTTGCCAGCCTGAGGTGGGGAATTCGTTGCGGGGTCGTGCCTGCACACCATTGGCAGGCTGTCGTGAACAAGAGTGGTTTGCAGGTCTTGGCCACAGGGCCGAGTACAAGCCGGGGCAGCATTAGCTGCCCCGGTCGTGTCAGATCTCCGCCAGCTCCTGCGCCGTCATGGGGCGCAACACCCGACAAGGGTTGCCGACCGCGACCACCCCCGCCGGAATATCCCTGGTGACCACGGATCCCGCCCCTATGACGCTGTTGTCCCCTATGGTGACACCCGGGCAGATGACGGTGCTGCCCCCTATCCAGACGTTGTTGCCGATGCGCACCGGCTTGCCGAACTCGACCCCCGCCACCCGGGGCGCTACCGCCACCGGATGGGCGGCTGTGTAGATCTGCACCCCGGGGGCCAGCAGCACGTTGTCACCAATGTGCACCTCGCACACGTCGAGGATGGTGCAGTTGACGTTGGCGTAGAAGTTCTCCCCCACGAAGATGTTGGCGCCATAGTCGCAGAAGAATGGCGGGTTGATGGCGCACAGATCGCCTCGGCCGCCGAGCAGATCATGGAGCAGGGCATCCCGCTCCGGCTTCTCCTGCCAGTTGGTGTTGAAGCTGTGATAGAGGCTGCGGCAGCGCTCGCGTGCCGCTTTGAGCTCGGGGTGGCCCGCATCATAGGGCTCTCCCGCCACCATCTTCTGCCATTCGGGGCAGCGCTTGGCTGCCTGCGGCGCTGTGATTGTCTCAGTCATCATTGTTCCATCAGCCAGATCAGGGATTCATAAGGGCGCAGCTTGCAGGATTGCGGGCGGGCCGGGCTGTCGGGGTAGTTGCCAAGCAGCAGGCGACCCTCTCCATTGGCCAGCTCGGCAGGCAGGGCAAACTCCACCGGCTCACCGTAGAAGTTGCTCACCACCAGCAGGGTCTGGCCATTGGCGCGGCGGGCATAAGCCCAGATCCGGGCGTGCCCCGCCAGCAGCTCCTGATAATCCCCTTGCGTGAAGATGGGATGATCCTTGCGCAGCCGGATCAGATCCCGGTAGTGCCAGAACACCGAGTTCTGGTCGGCCAGTGCCGCCTCGGCGTTGATCTCGGGGTAATTGGCAGCGGGCCTGAGCCAGGGCGTCCCTTGGGTGAAACCGGCGTTGGGGGCGGCGCTCCACTGCATGGGGGTGCGGGAGTTGTCCCGGGACTTGGCGCCGAGAATGGCGAGGATCTCGGCATCCTCCATCCCTTCGGCTTGCTTGATGGCGAAGATGTTGCGGCTCTCCACATCCTGATAGTCATCGATGCGCTGATAACCCGGGTTGGTCATGCCGATCTCCTCCCCCTGATAGATGTAGGGGGTGCCCTGCAACCCGTGCAAGGTGCTGGCCAGCATCTTGGCGGCCACCACCCGATGTTCACCCTCGTCGCCGAAGCGGGAGACGATGCGTGGCTGGTCGTGGTTGCACCAGAACAGCGCCGACCACCCCTTGCCGTGCATGCCGCTCTGCCAGTGGTTGAAGATGCGCTTGAGTTCGAGGAAATCGAACGGCGCCTTGGTCCACTTGTCGCCGTTGGGGTAATCCACCTTGAGGTGGTGGAAGTTGAACACCATGGAGAGTTCCGACCCGTCCAGCGCACCATAGCGCTGGCAGTGCTCGAGACTGGTGGAGGACATCTCCCCCACCGTCATGGCCCCCACCGGGGCGAAGACGTCGCGGCTCACATCCTGCAGGAATTCGTGGATGCGCGGCCCGTCGGTGTAGAAGCGGCGGCCATCCCCCACCTCGTCGCTCGGGAAGCGCTGATCCTTGGAGATGAGGTTGATGACGTCGAGCCGGAAACCGTCGACCCCCTTCTTCGCCCAGAAGTGGATGATCTTTTTGACCTCGGCGCGAACCGCCGGGTTTTCCCAGTTGAGATCCGCCTGCTCGCGGGCGAACAGGTGTAGATAGTACTGGCCGGTGGCCGGGTCCAGCTCCCAGGCGCTGCCGCCAAACTTGGACTGCCAGTTGTTGGGCACGCCGCCTTCCACCGGATCTTTCCAGATGTAGTAGTCGCGGTAGGGGCTGTTCTTGTCCCCCAGCGCCGACTTGAACCAGGCGTGCTCGGTGGAGGTGTGGTTGACCACTATGTCCATCACTATGCGGATGTCGCGCCCGTGGGCGGCCGCCAGCAGGGCTTCGAAGTCGGCCATGGTGCCGTAGGCCGGGTCTATGGCCAGGTAGTCGGCGATGTCGTAGCCGTTGTCCACCTGGGGGGAGACGTAGACCGGGGTCAGCCAGAGGGCATCGACACCTAGGGTCTTGAGGTAGTCGAGGCGGGCCATGATCCCCTTGAGATCGCCGGTTCCGCGGGCGGCGGAATCCTGAAAGCTCTTGGGGTAGATCTGGTAAATCACGGCGCTTTGCCACCAGGGTGTCTGTGTCATGGTTGGATCGCTCATTGGTTGAAACTGGGTTGAACAGGCCAATAAAAAGGGCGGAGCCTGGGCTCCGCCGATGTCTTGGGGATCAGGCGGTGGCCAGATCCAGCTTGCCGGCCGCCTGCTGGCGTTTGTAGACCAGCAGGGTCAGCACCACGGGCACCACTATGGCCACCAGCATGGCGACGGCGTAGATGGCCCAGTACTGGGGCTGGATGGAGAGGATGCCCGGCAGGCCGCCCACCCCGATGCCGTTGGCCATCACGCCGCTGAAGCCGCAGATGAGGGCCGCGAGGCTGGATCCCACCATGGCGCACAGCATGGGGAACTTGTACTTGAGGTTGATGCCGTACATGGCCGGCTCGGTCACGCCCAGGTAGGCGGAGATGGCGGCCGGGACCGAGATCTCCCGTTCGTTCTCCTTGCGGCTGATAAGGATGATACCGACGACCGCCGAGGCCTGGGCGATATTGGAGAGCGCGATCAGCGGCCAGATGGGGGTGCCACCCATGCTCTGCATCAGCTGCAGATCCACAGCGTTGGTGGTGTGGTGGATGCCGGTGATGACCAGGGGCGCATAGAGGAAGCCGAACAGGGCGGCGCCTATGGGGGCAAAGGACCCTGTCATGGCGGCCTTGGCGGCAAAGCCGACGCCCTCACCAATCCAGCGACCGAAGGGGCCGATGAAGGCGTGGGCCACTATCACCGCCAGCAGCAGGGAGATGAAGGGCACTATCACCAGGTAGAGGTAGGCCGGAATGATGCGCTTGAGGCTGGTTTCCACCCAGGCGAGGAAGACACCCGCCAGCAGGGCCGGAATGACCTGGGCCTGATAGCCCACCTTCTGGATGACGAAGAGGCCGAAGTCCCACACTTCCGGGGTTTGCTGACCTATGCCGTAGGCGTTCATCAGTTGCGGCGAAACGAGGGTGATACCCAGCACTATGCCGAGGATCTCGGATCCCCCCATCTTCTTCACCGCAGACCAGCAGACGCCTACCGGCAGGAAGTGGAAGATGGCCTCACCCAGCAGCCAGAGGAAGGCGTGCACCTGGGCCCAGAACTGGCTGATCTCCACCAGGGTATGGGTCCCGTCGTCGAACATCTTGATGTCGCCGATGACGTTGCGAAAGCCCAGGATCAGGCCGCCGGTGATGATGGCGGGCAGCAGGGGCACGAAGATCTCCGCCAGGTGGGAGATGCCGCGCTCCAGCGGATTCATGTTGTGGCGGGCCGCCTGCTTGGCGGCATCCTTGCTGGCGCCGCTCACCCCTATCTCCTCGGTGAGCGCCTTGTACCACTGATCCACCTCGTTGCCGATCACCACCTGGAACTGACCGCCCTGGGTGAAGCTGCCCTTCACCGCCGGTATGGTCTCGATGGCCTTGGGATCGGCCTTGGCCGGATCGGCCAGCACGAACCTGAGCCGGGTCAGGCAGTGGCTGACTGTGGTGATGTTGTCCTTGCCGCCGATCCGTTCGATCAGCTGTGCCAGATGCTGTGTGTTGACTTTTGACATGAGCCTTCCCTCTGTGACTCGATGAATAATGGTCGTTTCTTTGCCGGCTGGCCAATGACCGCCCGCTTATTGGTATCGTTCCCAATCAGCATGAAGCCAGCGGCCTTCATCAGCAATGGGAACGTTCCCAATTCGTGGCGGTGGTCACAAAAAGTGCAAAACGCCGGTAATGAGAGGAAAAGATAGACTACAGGGGCTGACAGGGGGCTATGGTGGCTCTGGGGGCCTGGCCCTCTTCAATCTGGTCTAGCAGCTGTCTGGCGGCCAGAATGCCGGCATCCTTGTAGCCGAAATCCAGATTGAGGGCGTTGGCAAACAGGAAGGTAAGCATGGGGTTGCTGCCGAGGCCACTGACCAGGATGTCGGTGCGCCCCTGCTCCTGCAGGTATTTGGCGGCGCCTATGGCCAGGGTGTCGCTGGCACAGACCAGCGCCTGGGTGCTGGGGGTGACCAGCTCGGCCGCCAGCCGGTAGCCGCTGTGCAGGCTGAGATCCCCGAGGGCGCTGTGGGGCGTGCGGCCCAGCGCCTCGCAGTAGTCGAGATAGGCCTGGTGACGGCGCAGGCCAGTGGTGAGATCGCTGCGCTCGACCCCCAGATAGGCCACCTGGTCTATCCCCAGCCCCCTGAGGTGCTCGAGCACGGCTCGCACCGCACCCTCGTCATCGTAACAAACGGAGGAGAACCCGGGGTGCTCGCGCACCATCAGCACCAGCTTCTCCTTGAGCGGCGCCATGGCGGCGTAGTCCAGATCGTTGAAGGCAAACAGAATGATGCCGTCCACCCCGCGCCGCTCCAGCACGGCCAGGTGTTCGCTCACCTTGGCGGGGGAGAACTTGCTCTCCATCAGCACGGCGTCGTAGCCGCGGGCGTAGAGGGTCTCCAGCATGCCGCGCACCGCCTGGTTTTCCGAGCTGGAGTCGAGGCGTGACACCACTATGCCTATCACCTGCTGGCTCTGGCTGCGCATGGCCCGGGCCGACTTGCTCGGCACGAAGTCGTGCTGGGCGATCACCGCCTCGACCCTGGCTCTGGTCTGGGCGTTGACCTTGGGATCCTGATTGAGCACCCGGGAGACGGTCGACTTGCCGACCCCGCTCAGGCGGGCGATATCGAGGATGGTCAGTTTCTTTTCCATGGGGGATCCGTGACAGGGGAGGGCGACAACCGGGATGCAGACATTGTTGTGATTAAGTCCTGTGAATACAAGCCCATGGCGTTAGAATGCCAATTTGCCCAGGCGACTCCCCCGCCATTGCACAGGACGCGCATCATGGATCTGTTGGCAAGTCTGCACTTCTCCCTCTCCATCACTGGCCCCATCTGCCTGGTACTGGTGCTCGGGATCTGGCTCAAGCGGCTCGGTCTCTTGCCCGACAGTTTCGTCGAGTCCGCCTCCCGACTGGTGTTTCAGGTCACCTTGCCTGCCTTGCTGTTCCTCAGCATGGTGCGCACCGACTTTTCCACCATGCCGAGCCCCTGGCTCATCCTCTACGGCCTGCTCGGCACTTTGGCCGGTTTCCTGGTGCTCGAGCTGCTGGCTGCCCGCTTCATCCCCGAGCGGCGTCTGCGCGGCATCTTCGTGCAGGGCAGCTTTCGCGGCAACATGGGGATCATGGGGCTGGCCTATGTGCAGAACGCCTACGGCCCCGAGGGCATAGGGGCCGCCGCCCTGCTGGTGGGCTCCATCACTGTGCTCTACAACATCCTGGCGGTGATCACCCTGACCCGCAGCCTGGGGGGCGGAAAAGGGATCAAACCCATCCTCAAGGGGATCGTCAGAAACCCCCTCATCATCGCCATACTGGCGGCCCTGCCGTTCGGCCTGCTTGGCATAGAGCTGCCCCAGCTGGTGATCACCACGGGCAACTACTTCGCCAGCATGACGCTGCCGCTGGCGCTGCTCTGCACCGGCGCCAGCCTCAACCTCAAGGCCCTGCGCGGTGGCGCCATGCTGACCGGCTGGGCCACCGCCAACCGCCTGTTCTGCATTCCGGTGCTGCTGGTGCTGGGGGCCTGGGCGCTCGGTTTCAGTCCCCAGGCCCTCGGCATCCTCTTCCTCATCAGCTCCACCCCCACCGCCGCCGCCAGCTATGTGATGACCCGCGCCATGGGGGGCGACAGCGCCCTGGCGGCGAACATCATCGCCACCACCACCCTGGGTTCGCTCGTCACCACCAGCCTGGGGGCGGCCCTGATGAACTATCTGGGGTTGATGGGGTAAGACACTGTCGCCATGTGACGGCCCGGCCATGGGGTGCACATTGGCTGCGAGCCTCATTGCCACCATCCCCCTGAGTTCGCTCGCCACCACTGGCCTGGGGGTTGAACAGCCTATCGCTCGAGCCCCGGCTCTCAGCTGCGTTCACGCTCCTGCTCCAGCACCATTTTTTCATGGGCCAGGAAGAAGGGGCGGTAGAGCACATAGCTGTTGAGGATGCAGACCAGGCTCATCAGGCCATTGCTCCAACTGCCGTTGGCCGCCCAGGCGGCACCGAGAGGAGAGGGCATTGACCAGGGCAGCAGGGCGATGAACTTGTCGAGAAACCCCCACTGGGTCAGCTGCCAGGCGAGTACGGCGTTGATCAGGGGGACGCCGATGAAGGGCAGGAAGAACAGCGGATTCATGATGATGGGAAAACCGAACAGCAGCGGCTCATTGATGTTGAACATCGAGGGTATGAAACCCAGCTTGCCCACCGACTGAATCGAGTGAGAGCGACTGCGCATGGCCATGAACACCAGTGGCAAGGTAGTCCCAATCCCCCCGATCAACAGGTAGTAGTCCCAGAACCCTTGCAGGAAAATATGGGGCAGGGGCTCTCCCGCCATCAGCGCGGCCTGGTTGGCGCTCACCCCGGCCATCCAGAAGGGTGACAGCAATCCGGTCACTATCAGGGCGCCGTGGATCCCCATGAACCAGAGCAGATGGGCGATCAGCAGGGTGATCAGCAGGGCGGGCAGGGTGTCGGCCCCCACGATCAGGGGCCGGAACAGGGCGGCCATGAAGTCCGGCAGACTGATCCCGAACTGCTGCTTCAACCAGAGCCGCAACAGGCTCAGCGACAGCATGATGAACAGCAGCGGCACTATCAGCTGAAAGCCCCGCCTCGTCATCACCGGCACCTCGTCCGGCATCTGGATGTACCAGCCCCGGCGATAGAAGAACCGGGTCACCTCCACCGAGTAGAACGCCATCAGCAGGGCCGTGAAGATCCCGGCTCCCCCCAGATAGCCAAACACCCCGGGTTGCAGCGAGCGAAAGTCGATCAGCATCAGGAAGGCCATGCAGCCCCCCAGGCCGCACAGGCGCTCCGGCATTTCGTATGCCTTGGCGAGGCTGGACGCCGCCCCGAAGGCGATGATCAGCGCCACCAACCCCAGGGTGTGGGAGTAGACGGGAAACAGGAAAGGATGCAGCGCCCGCGCCAGCCAGTGCAGCCACTGTCCGAAGGCGTGCGGCGTGTCGGGGGCTATGGGAGGATAGAGGATAGGGACCAGCAGGCTGCCGACGATGACGAAGGGCATGGCCAGCTGAAAACCATCGCGCAAGGAGAGCACATGGCGACTGCGGGTCAGCCAGTTGGCAAACGGTACCATGCGCTGCTCTATCATGCCGACCAGCATTGCCATCCATTGCAGATTCATCACGTTATTCGGTTCCTTGTCATCCTGATACCCCTTGTCATCACGGGGCTTGGACGCCATTTTGACGGCTTTGTGGTTTTGTTTCCGTAATATCCGCGACCATTTTGCCATTTCATTACCTCGCTCACACTTCCCGACCCCTTGAACCGGAAAAAGCCGATCCTTCTCACACATCAATGGATTTACTTTGGAAACCGGTTTCCAAGGTAAATCCATTCGATCCAGAATGCGCCATCCGTTATGAACGTCTGGAGAATCGGGAAATGAAAAAAATCATGTTGTGCTGCTCTTCCGGCATGTCCACCAGCCTGCTGGTCAAGAAGATGAAAGAGGAGGCGGACAAGCGGGGATTGGACGCCGAGATACAGGCCTTCGGTGCGGCAGAGTTCGATCTGCAGATGCCCCACTACCAGGTGGTGCTGCTGGGGCCCCAGGTCAAATACATGCAGGCCGAACTGCAGCAGCGAGCGGCGGCTCATGGCGTGCCTGTCGACACCATCAACATGATGGATTACGGCATGCAACGGGGTGACAAGGTCCTCGACCACGCCCTCACCCTGATCGGCTGATGCGCAGACCCCAACCAGTGAATGTCACAAGGAAACCTTCATGAACACCCTTTACGAGCACTTTGTCAGTACCATAGAGAACCGGGTCAGCCCGCTGGCCGGCCGGATCGGCCAGCAGAAATACGTGCAGGCGATCCGTGACGGCTTCATCGCCGCCTTGCCCTTCATGATCGTCGGCAGCTTCATGCTGGTGTTCATCTTCCCCCCCTTCTCGCCCCAGACCCAATGGGGATTTGCCCGTGCCTGGCTCGACTTCTCGTCGACCTATCAGTCCCAGTTGCTGCTGCCGTTCCAGTTGAGCATGGGGCTGATGACCCTGTTCATCTCGGTGGGAATTGGTGCCAGCCTGGCGCGGCAGAACGGTCTGGACCCCGTCACCACAGGCCTGCTCTGCCTGATGTCCTTCATGCTGGTGGCCGCCCCCGTCAAGGATGGTGCCATCTCCATGCAGTATTTCTCCGGCCAGGGGATCTTCACGGCCCTGATCACCGCCATCTATGCGGCCGAGGTCTATGCCTTCCTCAAGCGCAACAACATCACCATCAAGTTGCCGCCCCAGGTCCCGACGGGGGTCGCCCGCTCCTTCGAGGTGCTGGTCCCGGTGCTGGTGATCATCCTGACCCTGCACCCGCTCAACCTGATCCTGGAGAGCACCACCGGCATGATACTGCCGGAGGCCATCATGTCTCTGGTCAAGCCGCTGGTGGCTGCCTCCGATTCCCTGCCTGCCATGTTGCTGGCGGTGCTGGTATGCCAGGTGCTCTGGTTCGCGGGGATCCACGGTGCCCTGATTGTCACCGGCATCATGAACCCGTTCTGGATGGCCAATCTGGCCAACAACCAGGCCGCCATGGCGGCGGGTGAGGCGCTGCCCCACATCTTCCTGCAGGGCTTCTGGGATCACTACCTGTTGATCGGTGGCGTCGGCTCCACCCTGCCGCTGGCCTTCCTGCTGCTGCGCAGCAAGGCCGCCCACCTGAGATCCATCGGCAAGATGGGCGTGGTACCTGGCCTGTTCAACATCAACGAACCCATCCTGTTCGGTGCGCCCATAGTGATGAATCCGGTGTTCTTCCTGCCTTTCATCCTGGTGCCCATGATCAACGCCACTCTGGCCTGGTTTGCCCTGGATATAGGTCTGGTGGAGCGGGTTGTCTCTCTCACTCCCTGGACCACCCCTGGCCCCATCGGCGCCTCCTGGGCTGCCAACTGGGCCATCAGCCCCATGGTGCTGAGCCTGCTCTGCATGTGCTCCGCCGCTGCCATGTATTACCCCTTCCTGAAAGCCTATGAGCGCACCCTGCTCAAACAGGAAGAGCAGGAAGAGAGTCCGAAAACGCCGGAGCTGGCCGCCGCCACCCGTTGATTGCCTGCCGGGGCCGCCTGGCGGCCTCTTTTTTCAAGCTTGGAGTAACACGAGATGCAATACCTTTTTCCTGAACAGTTCTGGTGGGGCAGCGCCTCCTCCGCCGCCCAGGCGGAAGGCGCCAGCCTCCAGGGCGGCAAGGCACCAACCATCTGGGATCACTGGTTCGAGCAGTCCCCCAACCGTTTCCATCAGCAGATAGGGCCGGCGCAGACCTCAGGTTTTTATGAGCATTTTCGCGATGACATCCGTCTGCTGAAGCAGCTTGGTCACAACAGCTTCCGCACCTCCATCGCCTGGTCCAGGCTGATCCCGGCTGGCCGGGGAGAGCCCAACCCAGAGGCCGTCGCCTTCTACGACGCCATGCTCGACGAGCTCAAGGCCGAGGGGATAGAGCCCTTCATCTGCCTGTTCCATTTCGACATGCCCATGAGCATGCAGGCGCTGGGGGGCTGGGAAAGCCGGGAAGTGATTGAGGCTTACGCCGAGTTTGCCGAGACCTGCTTCAGGCTGTTCGGGGGCAAGGTCAAACACTGGTTCACCTTCAACGAACCCATAGTGCCGGTGGAGGGGGGTTACCTCTACGACTTCCACTATCCGAACGTGGTGGACTTTCGCCGCGCCGCCACCGTGGCCTATCACACCATGCTGGCCCACGCCAAGGCGGTGCAGCGTTACCGGGTGCTCGGCCAGGATGGTCAGATCGGCATCATCCTGAATCTGACCCCTTCCTATCCGCGCTCGCAACACCCGGCGGATCTGAAGGCGGCCAAGATTGCGGATCTGATGTTCAACCGCAGCTTCCTGGATCCGGCGGTCAAGGGGGAATACCCCGCCGAGCTGGTCGAGCTGCTGCGGGAATACGATCAGCTGCCGGCCTGCGAGCCGGGCGATGCCGCCCTGCTGGCGGCCGGCAAGATCGACCTGCTGGGGGTCAACTACTACCAGCCGCGCCGGGTCAAGGCGCGCAGCCACGCGGTCAATCCCGCCAGCCCCTTCATGCCGGAGTGGTTCTTCGACTACTACGAGATGCCGGGGCGCAAGATGAACCCGCACCGGGGCTGGGAGATCTACGAGCAGGGGATCTACGACATCCTGGTCAATCTGCGCGACCACTACGGCAACATCCCGAGCTACATCTCCGAGAACGGCATGGGGGTGGAGGGGGAGGCCAGGTTCAAGGGCGAGGACGGCCAGATCCAGGATGACTACCGCATCGGCTTCATCCGGGATCACCTCATCTGGCTGCACAAGGGGCTGTCGGAGGGCTGTCAGTGCCGGGGCTATCACCTCTGGACCTTCATCGACAACTGGTCGTGGAGCAATGCCTACAAGAACCGTTACGGCTTCATCGAGCTGGAGCTGGAGAGCCAGACCCGGCGCATCAAGAAGAGCGGCCAGTGGTTTGCCACCGCCGCCCGTGAGAATGGCTTCGACTGATTATTCCGTCACTTGACCCCTATAAAGAGCGCCAGCCCCAGGGCCGGCGCCCATCACCAAGGAGTGTGTATGTTCGATCTGGAAGAGACCGTCATGGGTCTTATCATCAATGCCGGCATGAGCCGCAGCCTCTGTTTCGAGGCGCTGCGTCAGGCCAGGGCCGGCCAGTTTGCGGAGGCCGATGACCTGCTGCGTCAGGCCGCCGAGGCGGCCAATGCGGCCCACGGGGTACAGACCAGGCTGATCGAGGCGGATGAAGGGGAGGGCAAGATCCCGGTCACGCTGATCCTGGTCCACGCCCAGGACCACCTGATGACCGCCATGTTGGCCCGGGAGCTGGTCACCGAGCTCATCGAGCTGCATCGCAAGCTGGCTGCCTGAGGAAGACGATCATGTTGCGACTCGGACTCGACATCGGGGGAACCAAGATCGAGGCTCAACTGCTCGATGGCCAGGGTGTCAGCCTGCTGCGCAGGCGGATCGCGACCCCGACCACGGGGTACGGCGATTTCCTGGCGGCCATCACAGATCTGGTGAGGGAGATACGGCAGGCGATGGACAGCGCCTTCACCATCGGCATCGGGCTGCCCGGGGCAATCGACCCGCAGACGGGTCGCATCAAGAATGCCAACTGTCTGTTTCTCAACGGACAGGACCTCAAGCAAGACTTGACCCAGGCCCTGGGCCAGCCGGTCTGGCTCGCCAATGACGCCGACTGTTTCGCACTCTCGGAGGCCGTCGACGGGGCGGGAGAGACGGGCAGGATGGTGTTTGGCATCATCCTCGGCACCGGCTGTGGTGGCGGCTTGGTGGTCAATCGCCAGCTCGTCGTCGGTCCCAACGCCATCACCGGGGAGTGGGGTCACAATCCGCTGCCCGGTTATGACCCGGCGCTTGATGGCCCAACCCAGCCCTGTTACTGCGGGCGCAGCAACTGCATCGAGCGGTTCGTCTCCGGGACAGGATTTGCCGGTCGTTTCGTGGAGCGTCATGGCCGCGGGTTGTCGCCGCTTGGGATCATCACGGCCGCCGCCGAGGGGGATGTGGAGGCCGAGGTCCACTATGACCACTTCATCCAGGCCCTGGCCCGCAGCGTCGCCAGCCTGATCAATGTGCTGGACCCGGATGTCATCGTACTGGGGGGCGGCCTCTCCAACATCGCCTCCCTCTATCGTGATCTGCCCGCGGCAGTGATTCCCTACCTGTTCTCGGCGCAGTGCCTCACCCCCATAGTGCCTGCCCGCTACGGGGACAGCAGCGGGGTACGCGGCGCCGCCTGGCTGCCGAGCTGCGTCGAAGGAGCCACCACATGGGCCATCTGAGCCTTGGCCGAGGAGAGAGCGCCGACTCGCCTGCCCCGGCGGGCTATGCCTGCCGGGGGCTGAGACACTGCCTCGGGCCCTAGTCCCCCACCCGATTTGATCCATGCCCTTTGCCCCACATTGCGTCGCGATGGGGGAAAGGCATGCCCGAATTTGTCCTCCCTTCGGGGGGACAGATAAATAAGTACTTGTTTATCAAAAACATAAAACTCAAGGAATGATAATAATGAAACTGACAAACCTGTCCGCCCAGCTCCTTGCCATCCTGGCCCTGAGCACCCCTTTCATGGCCAGCGCCGTGGTGGAGACCAACACGGACTTCGGGCGCCTGAGCCTGGGGGGCGATGCGGAGATCAACCTGAACGCGTCCAATACCACCCGTGGCAACGTGCTGGGTCAAACCAGCGAGACCCGCACCGATCGCTGGGACGAGGATGGTCGCCTGCTGCTGAACTTCCTCGGGGTACGGGAGCTGGAAGATGGTCGCTATGGCCAGATCCAGATCCAGCCCACCATAGGCACCAATGGCGGTGCCGGTGCCGATGATGCGTATCTGGGGTTCGGCCAGCGCAGCAACTGGGGGATGAAGGTCGGCCGTTTCGAGGCCTACGACATGTTCCCGCTGGGTCAGGACATCTTTGTCGAGCATTCCGGTGACAGCGCCAACGACCTCTACTCAGATGGCAATGGCTATGTTTACATGCTCAAGGAGGGCCGTGGCCGGGCAGGCAAGGGGGGTCAGCTGCTGCTCAACAAGGAGGCGGGCAACTGGTATCTGGAGCTCTCCACCCTGATCGGAGATCGCACCAATCTGTTTGCAGGCCAGCAATACCACGGCTATGCGCTGACCAAGGCCAAAGACTCCATCATAGTGCGTCCCGTCATCGCCTGGAAAGGTGAAAACCTGAAAGTCGCCCTGGGGGCCGAGGGCAATGTGATCAGCGACGCCATCGTCACCAGCGACGACGTCTCGGTGTCCGATCGCATGGGTTATGGCCTCACCACCAGCTGGACCCAGGATGCCCTGGTCATCAATGCCAACCTGGCCCGCATGGATGCCGAGGCTGAAACCGATACCACCCTGGGCGCCAACCTGCTCTGGCACAATGCCGGCCTGGGTTACGTCTACGCCATCAACGACATCAGCAGCGCCAATCTGAACAACACCAGCGCCGACTTCAGCAAGATGATCGGCAAGCACAGCATCAACACCGTCTACGCCTCCTACAAGATCCCGAGCGTGCTGGATCTCAGCAACTTCGATATCTATCTGGGAGCCTACTGGTCCCAGCTGAATGTCGACAGCGGCGAGGTGGACAACATGGATCGCTACGGTGGCCGGGTGCGTTTCAAATATTTCTTCTGATGGAAGCCAGGTTGGCAGAGGGGGGCAAGGGCCCCCCTTTTCCATTGGTCAGGCTGCCGGGCCTTACCGGAGGTCGCTGGCCTGTGCTAGGATGGAGGCCTGTTAACCGGTTACCGTTGATGAAGCCATGGCCAATATTACCGATGTGTCGCGCCTCGCGAATGTGTCTAAAGCCACCGTTTCCCGCGTCCTGAGCGGCTCGCGCGGCGTGCGTGAAGAGAGCCGGTTGGCCGTGCTGCAAGCCGCCGAGCAGCTGAATTTCCGACCCAATGCCACGGCCCGCTCCCTGGCGACCCAGGCGACGGATTGTGTGGGCATCATCCTCTCCCCCCAGCTTGGCAATCGTCTGGCCAGCATGCTGCCGCTGCTGGAAGGGGCGTTGGCCAAGACGGGCAAGAGCATGCTGGTGCGCTTTGCCGACGAGGCGCAGCAACAGCAGCTGGCGGTCGATGAACTGCTGGGAGGGCGTTGTGACGGCGTCCTGGTCCTCGGTACCAAGCAACCTCTGAATCCGGACCCGCGCCTCATTCAGCTCGATGGGGTGAGCGACACCGGCAACCTCAATCTCAGCTATGACCTGACCTTTGCCACCGAGAGCGCCTGTCGCTTCCTGCTCGGCAAGGGTCATCGCCAGCTGGTGCTGATGCTGGATGACAAACTATCCCCAGCCGGAAAGAGCGCCATCCAGGGTTATCAGCAGGCACTTCAGCAGCAATCCCTGCCCTATAACAGCCAGCTGGTGATCGACGGTACCGACAACCAGCAGGCGCTGCTCGGCTTGCTCAATCGCTACCTGCCCTTCACCGCGCTGGTGGTGCAGCAAGATGCCCAGGCTGCCGACGCCATGCGGCTGTTGCGCGAGTTCAACCTCCATATCCCTCAGGATGTCTCCGTCATCAGCTTGGAAGGCTCCTCCCTGGCGAGCCAGCTGACCCCACCGCTGACCTGCATCGAATACCCGAGTGAGCGGCTGGCCCAGGAGAGCGTGCGGGTGTTGCAAGCACAGCTGGCGCAGAGTCTGCGACCAGCCGATGAGCAGCAGAAATTCCAGGGACGCCTGGTGGTGCGTGAATCCGTGGTGGCCCGCTAGGGCTTGACCTTGCCGCGGGCGTCAGCTTTAGGCTGGGAACACATCCACAGAGGAGAGATCCCATGACCATAGAACTCACCGTCTCCGGCATGTCCTGCGGTGGCTGCGCCGCCAGCCTGCAGAAGGCACTGCTGGCCCAGAGTGCTGTCAGCCAGGCCCGGGTCGATTTTGGCAGCCGCAAGGCCGTCATCGAGAGCGAACTGAGCAAGGGCGAGTTGATCGCGCTGATCGAAGCCAAAGGATTCAGTGCGGAGTGATTTATCCCTATATGGGTAAAAATCAGACCAATATTCTGTTTACTTGTTTTTATTGTTGAGAGTGATCACTTAAAAACGATTTAAATTGGATGAAAATGCTGCAGTCAACTAACCCAAAAGGATTGCAGCATGACTCACCCTATCCGCAAGACCCTGCTCGCCGTCGTCCTCGGCATGACCCTATCCCCCCTGGCCATGGCCCTGCCGCAGGTTCATATTCTGGCGACCGGTGGCACCATAGCCGGTGCGGGGCAGTCCGCCACCCAATCCAACTATGAGGCAGGCAAGGTGGCCATCGAGACCCTGATCGCCGCCGTGCCCGAGATGAAGAACGTGGCCGAGGTGCAGGGGGAGCAGGTGGTCAAGATCGGCTCCCAGGACATGAACGACGAGGTGTGGCTCAAGCTTGCCAAGCGGGTCAACGAACTGCTGGCCAAGGATGACGTGGATGGCATCGTCATCACCCACGGCACCGACACCATGGAAGAGACCGCCTACTTCCTCAACCTCACCGTCAAGAGCGACAAACCGGTGGTGCTGGTCGGTGCCATGCGCCCCTCCACCGCCATGAGTGCCGATGGCCCGCTCAACCTCTACAACGCCGTGGTCACCGCCTCGGACCCCAGCTCCAAGGGACGTGGCGTCATGGTCGCCATGAACGATACTGTGCTGGACGCCCGGGACGTCACCAAGACCAACACCACAGGGGTGCAGACCTTTGCCGCCCCCAACTTCGGCCCGCTCGGCTACATCCACAACGGCAAGATCGACTACCAGCGCAGCCCGGCCCGCCTGCACACCAGCAAGACGCCGTTCGACGTGAGCAAGCTCGACAAGCTGCCGCAGGTGGGCATCGTCTACAACTATGCCAACGCCACCGATCTGCCGGCCAAGGCCATGGTGGATGCCAAGTTTGACGGCATCGTCAGCGCCGGGGTGGGTAACGGCAACCTCTACCACACACTGTTCGACACTCTGGCCAAGGCGAGCAAGGACGGCATCCGCGTGGTGCGCTCCGCCCGTGTGCCGACCGGCGCCACCACCCTGGATGCCGAGATCGATGATGCCAAGTACGGCTTCGTGGCCGCCGGCACCCTGAACCCGCAGAAGGCGCGCATCCTCCTGATGCTCTCCCTGACCCAGAGCAAGGATCCGGCCCAGATCCAGCGCTGGTTCCAGCAGTTCTGATCCCGGGGCTCAACCCGCGAACCTAACCCCATGAACAAAGGGCAGGATCAGATCCTGCCCTTTCTTATGACGCCATGTTCAGATGCCAGGTGTCCTCAGCTCACCATCAGCCAGCCGCAGAAACCCAGGTACACCACACCTATGCAGGCCAGTCTGCCCGCCGTCATCCGTCCACGGCTGAAGCCCCACCACAGCAGTACCACCGCCAGCAGGGCCACCAGCGAAGAGACCATCATGGTGCTGTCGAGCAACCAGGGGGTGAACAGCAGGCAGAATGCCTTGGGGATCGTGCCCTGGATCATCATGGCGCCGGAGATATTGGCCAGCGCCAGCCGGTATTTGCCCTGACGCACCCAGATCAGCACATTCATCAGCTCCGGCATCTCGGTCGCCACCGGGCTCAGTAACAGGGCCGCCAGCACGGGGGAGAGGCCAAACAGCTCGCCCATGCTCTCCAGCTGATGGACGAACAGCTGGGCCGCCAGCGCCACCACCACCAGGGCCCCCAGGGTCTGCAGCAGCACCTTGCGAAGGGCCGGGATCCCGGCTTTGGGATCCAGCTTGAGTGGCTCTGGCAACGGGGTCTCGTGGCTGTCGGTCTGTTTCAGCTCGCGCCGCACATAGACCAGATACACCAGCACGAACAGCGGGGCCAGCCAGGTTTTGCCGGTGAAGGCCACCATGCCGAGGGCCACCGCCACCAGGAAGATACCGACAAACCAGGCCTGATCCCGACCAGTCTCTCGCTGCACCTCGCCATCGATGGCCCTGTGTTCAGGGCTCATGCACAGCAGCAGGGTCAGGCCGACGGCGGCATAGCCTATGGTGGAGAGCACCAGGGGGCCACCGAGGGCGGCGCCTATCCCAATCTGTTGCTGGGCGGGGGCATCCCCCATCAGCAGCGCGGTCAGGGTAACTATGCATTCGGGCAAGGCAGTGCCTAGGGCCGCCAACAGGGAGCCGGTGGCACTCTGGGAGAACTTGAGGTGATGGCCGGTCCATTCGATGCCGTTGACGAAATATTCGCAGGCCAGGTAGATGGTGACGGCAGAGAGCAGAAATAACAGCAGGGTGATCAGCATAATAGGCAACCGCCAGGCGAGCAGAACAACCGATGGACCCGATACGGCTCGCCCGGCTGGCTTGCGTATCGAGGCCAAAGGTCTTGCAGGGCGATAGATGCTATCGCCGCCCATGCCATGGATCTGATGATCCAAGAATGTTGACATGAGCCCTGCCCGGATCACGGGCGGGTTGCTACTCCCCAATGACAGTGCGGGATTTTTACCAAGAGATGGGTTGCCCCACAAGGAAAATGGCGGCTCGTCCCCCCGGCAACTTGTAAGGGGATGTAACCTTGGCACCGACCAACCCCATCAGTTCTGCACTCCTGGATCCAGATCCCGCCCACAGGATCCTCGCCTTGGCACAGGGATTGCTATGAGTTGACTACTGTCCACATTGACTTGGGAAGGGTGAACGATGAAACGGTGGATCCAACATTTTTACCAGCTGAATCGCCTCAACTGGCTGATGGTCTGGCTGCTGCTCTGCTGCAGCATCATATTGCTGTTCCCGGCCGGGCTGATGAAAGGCGCCGTCAGTCAGTGGGCCACGGCTCACGCCGCCTGGCTGGGGGTCGGCATGCTGATTGCCATCTCCTACTTCTGCAGCCAGGGTTTCCTGATCGCCTGGGAATGGGCCTGTGACGAGTGGCAATCCCGCCGTCAACAGGATCAGCTGGCCCAGATGATAGGCTTCCTCGACTTCAACGAGAAGGCGGTGCTGCGCGAGTTCGTGCTGCAACGGAAAAGCGTCATAAACCTGCCGATCACCGAGCCTGCCGTCAAAAACCTGATGGATGCCGGGGTGCTGACCTATGCCTATGGCAAGCCGGTACGAGAGAAAGAGGACGAAAACCAGATCCGCGCCCTGATGATTGCGCTGCCGGCACGGCCGCTGCTGACCTACAAGGTGCTGGGGCTGTCGCGCGGCAAGATGAGCGACGAGCAGGTGGAGCAGATCATGAACGCCAGACCCAAGTTCGCCCAGAAGAGTTTCCAGCGCTGAGCCGCCACCATCCTTCAGACAAAAGAGCCGGACACTGTCCGGCTCTTTGCTATCTGGTTGGGGTTACTCGGTTCTTGCCTTGAGATAACCGGCGTAGTCGGGCACCTGTACGCTGAATGCCTGCTGCATGTGCGGGCTGTCCATGATGAAGTCCGCGGTCGCTTCGTTGGTGGCGACCGGGATGTTCCAGACAGCCGCGAGGCGCAGCAGCGCCTTTACGTCCGGATCGTGCGCCGCGGCATTGAGGGGATCCCAGAAGAAGATCATCACGTCGATCCTGCCCTCGGCAATCAGGGCGCCGAGCTGCTGATCGCCGCCCATGGGGCCGGAGAAGAGGCAGGTGATGGGCAGCTGCGCCTTCTTGCCGAGCAGGGTGCCCGTGGTGCCGGTCGCATAGAGGTGGTGGAGCTTGAGCTCCTCCTTGCGGCGCAGCACCCAGTTCAGCAATGGGGTCTTCATGTTGTCGTGAGCCACCAGGGCCACCCGCTTGTGGGGGGCCATCTCACGTGCAATCAGTTCCATGGAAATCATCCGTAGCAAAGTGATGGGAATAGGGCCGTATCCTAATCGAAAGCGGCGTGCGCTGCTCTGCCCTGCATCGTAACTGTGATCACTGCAATGGTTCAATCCGGCTTGGGGTGTGCCTCGTTCGCCTGATCCGGCGGTGTGCCCCGTGCCGTGAAGGGGGTTGGCGGACTTAGGGAAACACCCCGGTTGGCCAGCTGCCTGGCAGAGAGTAATGCCCGTATGTTTCAATTGCATGCCTTGGCTTCAAGATGGTGGCCCAGAAAAAACCCGCCTTGGCGGGTTGGGGACAGATCTTAATGGCATCCGCACTCAGGATGATTCGCTATGAAGCTGGGATTGCTGATAGTTTTCCAGGCCGATGCGAGCGATGAGGTCCAGCTGGGTTTCCAGCCAGTCGACGTGCTCCTCCTCGTCTTCCAGGATCTCCTGGAACAGGTCACGGCTGACGTAATCATGGACGGACTCTGCATAGGTGATGGCCACTTTCAGGTCGGGAATGGCATCCATTTCCAGTGACAGATCGCAGCGCAACATCTCTTCGACTGTCTCACCGATACGCAGCTTGCCCAGATCCTGCAAGTTGGGCAGTCCTTCCAGAAACAGCACACGCTTGACCAGCTCGTCGGCATGTTTCATCTCATCGATGGACTCATGATATTCCTTGTGCCCGAGCCCCTTGAGGCCCCAGTCATCGTAGATGCGGGCATGCAGGAAATATTGGTTGATGGCAACCAGCTCATTGGCCAGCACCTTGTTGAGGTGGGCAATGATTTTGGGATCTCCTTTCATCGACATTACTCCTCGTGTTCGAGCCTAGGGCACCGATCACTAGAGCGTAGTCGAGAAAAATGACCATAAGAAGAAGGCGAATCGGCTCCCCTGACAGGGGGAGCATCCGCTCGATGAGGTGAGGGTCGGGAAGAGGTGCTTCAGGCCACTTCGTAATAAAGGGGCACCTGCTCCGACTCCATCTTGTCGATCTCGGTGGCGATGATCTCCATCGCCATGCGCACGCATTTACCACATTGGGCACCGACTTCCAGCGATTGTTTCAGCTGTCTGAACTCGGTCTTGCCTGCCTGTACCGCCTTGCGGATCTGGTTATCTGTGATGCCGCGGCACAAACACACGTACATAATAGTGGACCTCATGCTGGAATGAGATGAAATCTAAATGAGAATGGTTCGTAGTGCAAAGAACGAATGGTAATAAGATCCCCTGCTTGCCAGTGATTCCCCCCTTGAGGAGAATGCAACCATCAGAGAGGAGACGAATATGCTCAAGAAACTATTCAGTGCCCTGTTCAAGGGGCAAGCTGCCCAGATAGCCGATGTCACGCCCACCGAATACGCCGGCTATCTCATTTATCCCGAACCCATGGCGGAAGGGGGGCAGTTCCGGCTTGCCGGGCGCATCACCAAGGATGTGGATGGTGTGCTGCAGACTCACCGCTTCATCCGCTCCGATCTGTTCTCCAACCCGGCCGACGCCGAGCGTTTCATGGTGCAAAAAGCCCATACCTTCATCGATCAGATGGGGGAGCGCATGTTTGAGCCACGGGTGAAGCCGGACGACAGTTCAGCCTCATGAGCCCAGCCGAGGTGGATCTCCTGCGCCAGGCCCTCGCTCGCACCGGTGAGCGTCGCCTGATCTGGCTGGAAGGGCTCGAAGCCGATTGCATCACCCGCGCCGAACCCTTGCTGGGGGAGGCGGTCTTCTGGCTGGGGGACGGCCCCGCATGCCATGGCCCGCTGCCTGCTGCCAAGGCGCTGCAACGGCTGGGTCAGGAGTGCGATACCCTGGTGTTCAACGCCTTCAGTGGTTTTCATCCCGATGCCTTCGGCGCCTTGGCGGGCACGTTGCGCGCCGGTGGCCTGCTGCTGCTGCTGACGCCCCCCAGAGAGACGTGGCCAGCCTACCCGGATCCAGACAGGCTGCGACTGGTCGCCCAGCCTGAGGATGCAAAGCTGGCGGGTCATGGTTTTATCGCCCGCTTGGTGCGGTTGCTGACAGGGGATCCTGCCCTCTCCTTGAACCCTCCCGTCGGCGGCGAGCCCTGGTGTCCTCTTGACGCAAGCCGGCCACTCAGCACCGATCAAGCCCGTGCGCTGCCAGCCATTCACAAGGTGTTGCATGGTCATCGTCGCCGTCCGCTGGTGCTGAGCGCGGATCGTGGCCGCGGCAAGAGTGCGCTGCTGGGTCTGGCCAGTGCCGATCTGCTGCGCCAGGATCCCGGCCTGCGGATAGTGGTGACGGCTCCTTCCCAGGCGACCGTCGCCACACTCTTTGCCCATGCCTCGACCGCGCTTGCAGACACGCCCGAGCGACTGGCGGGCCTGACCTATGTGTCGCCAGACCGAGCGGCTCAAGGGGATGTGCAAGCGGATTTGCTGCTGGTGGATGAGGCCGCCGCCATTCCGACCCCGCTGCTGGAAGCCATCCTGGCCAATCACAGCCGCATCGTATTCGCCACCACTGAGCACGGCTATGAGGGGACTGGGCGTGGCTTTCATCTGCGTTTCAAGCGGGTGCTCGACAGGCAGACCCCGGATTGGCAGGAGCTGCATCTGGCGGAACCCATCCGCTGGAGCCGGCATGATCCGCTGGAGCCGCTGATCTTCCGGCTGCTCGGCCTCAATGCCGACATAGTGGCACCTCAGCCCCCGAAGGCACCGAGCTGGCGACGGCTGGAACAGGCGGCGCTGGCCGGTGATGAGGCTCTGCTCAATCGGGTATTCGGCCTGCTCGTCCTTGCCCATTATCAGACCAGCCCCAGCGATCTGCGATATTTGCTGGAGAGCCCGGATCTCGACATCCACCTGCTGGAGCATGAGAGGGAGCTGCTCGGTGTTGCCCTGGTGGCCCGGGAAGGAAACATAGCGCCAGCGTTGGCTCATGACATCTGGGCCGGGCGAAGACGCCCCCGCGGTCATCTCTTGCCCCAGTCGCTGCTGGCACACGCCGGCTTCATCACGGCAGGGGAGCGCACTTATGCCAGGGTGATGCGCATCGCCATTCATCCCGCTTTGCATCGCCTGGGACTGGGTTCTCTGTTGCTGGCGCAGCTGGAAACACACTACCGCACGCAGGGATACGACTATCTGGGGTCAGCCTTTTCTGCGAGTCCCGATCTGCTGCCATTCTGGCTCAAGGGGAGCTTGACGGTATTGCGCATCGGCCTGCAGCGGGATGCGGCCAGCGGCAGCCATGCGGCCTTGTTGCTCAAACCGCTGAAAGCGGAGCTCGATTCGGAGCTGGCCCAATGGCGACGGCGCTTCGTGAACCAGTTGCCCACCCTGCTGGCAGGAGAGCTCAAGGGGCTGGATCCTGAGCTGGTCTGGCTATGCCTGAGAGGAAACGCGGCCGCAGAGGCGCCCGATCTGGATGAGTTCCAGTATCAGGAGATCGACTGCTTTGCCCATCATCACAAACCGTTCGAGCTGTGCCAAGCCAGCCTGCAACGCTGGCTGGCCAGTCGGTTGACTGTGCTGGATGAACTGCTTCCCGACGAGCGTCGGCTGCTGATCGCCCCCATCTGGCAGTATGTGCCCTGGGCCGAGTTGGCAAAGACGTTGGGTGTTGCTGGCAAGCCTGCGCTGATCAAGCAGCTGCGCAGCCTGCTGGCCCGGCTGTTGGACAAACCGGCGCCCATGGCCTGACGACGAACGACCTGGCCGCGGCGGCGCGAGAAGACGCCGCTGGTCACCATAGATGAACAAGGGGTCCGGGTGGCCCCTTCTCTTTTTTTGTCGAGCGCTTTGGCTGCTCGCTACCGGAGGGATCCTGTGATTGAGCGGTTCAGGGTGATGCCATGGGGCAATGGCTGCCGCCAGCACACCCCTCGTTTACCCCGGATAGGATGCCAACTGCTCTGACGAGTCCCTCGTCGGCTGGCATCACTTTGGTTTTTTCAGAATATCGACTAATACTTGAGTGTGACTGAACGTTTAATAAATGCATTATTTTCAGATGGTTAGCCTTTAAGCTGTCAATGCTTGCCATCTTTTCTAACGTGCACAGGGAGTGCAATGTGGGAAAAAATGCAATCAACCATGGCGCATGGATGGTGTGGCTCGCCAGCAGCAGTGTTTCCGCCAACGACATCACATTCAACATGACACGCGGGGCGACCGCCATCAGCCAGCAGGTGTATGACCTGCATATGACGATCTTCTATATTTGCTGCGCCATTGGCCTGATCGTCTTCGGGGCCATGCTTTGGTCCATAGTCCACCACAGAAAATCTCGCGGCGCCAAGGCCGCTCAATTCCACGAGAGCACCCGCATCGAGCTGTTATGGACCGCCATCCCGGTGCTGATCCTGGTCGCCATGGCGGCCCCGGCGACCTCGACGCTGCTGAAGATGGAGGATACCTCCAAAGCCGATCTGACCGTGCTCATCACTGGCTCGCAATGGAAATGGCATTACAAATACCTCGAGCATCCGGTGGAGTTTTACTCCTTGTTGGCGACCAGCAAGAAGCAGATCTCGGGGGACGAGCCCAAGAGCGGCACCTATTTGCTGGAAGTGGATCAGCCTCTGGTGTTGCCCATCGGCAAGAAGATCCGATTCCTGATGACCTCGGACGACGTCATCCACTCCTGGTGGGTCCCCGCCTTTGCCGTGAAGAAAGACGCCAATCCCGGTTACATCAATGAATCCTGGACTCGCATCGACAAGGCTGGCACCTACCGGGGGCAGTGTGCCGAGCTGTGCGGCAAAGACCACGGCTTCATGCCCATAGTGGTGGTGGCCAAAACGGCCGGGGAGTTTGATGGCTGGATCGCCAAGACAGCGGCAGATCAGGCGGCAGCCAAGGCCCAGCAGCAAGACTTGGCCAGTCAGACCATGACGCTGCCGCAGGCCATGGAGCTGGGGGAGAAGGTCTATCTGGGCTATTGCGCCGCTTGCCATCAACCTGCGGGGACTGGTTTGCCCGGCATTTTCCCGGCCCTCAAGGGCAGCAAGGTGGCGACGCTGCCAGAACATAGGGCCCAGCACCTGGATATAGTCCTGCATGGCAAGAGCGGGACTGCGATGCAGCCCTTCGGCAAGCAGCTGACGGCCCAGGAACTCGCCGCCGTCGTGACATACGAGCGCAATGCCTGGGACAACAAGACCGGTGATGTCATTCAGGCTGCAGAGGTGCAGTCCCTTCTGAACCCAGTCGATCCAAACAAGGACAAGTGAGGCGCCAGCATGAGTGATGGAATCACGGATACCCTGCACAGCGAGCACGCCCACCAACCTGCATCGGGCCTGAGGCGCTGGCTATACACCACGAATCACAAAGATATCGGCACCCTCTATCTGCTGTTCGCCCTGACCATGTTCTTCACCGGTGGCGCCATGGCCATGGTCATTCGGGCCGAGCTGTTCCAGCCCGGGCTGCAACTGGTCGAGCCCCTGTTCTTCAACCAGATGACCACAGTGCATGGTCTCATCATGGTCTTTGGCGCCGTGATGCCCGCCTTCACCGGCCTCGCCAACTGGCTGATCCCCATCATGATCGGGGCCCCGGACATGGCGCTGCCCCGGATGAACAACTGGAGCTTCTGGATCCTGCCGTTTGCGTTTCTTATCCTGCTGTCGAGCCTGTTCATGGAGGGCGGTGGCCCCAGCTCGGGTTGGACTTTTTATGCCCCCCTGTCCACCAAATACAGTGGCAACAGCACGGCGCTGTTCGTCTTCGCCATCCACATCATGGGTATCTCCTCCATCATGGGGGCCATCAACGTCATCGTCACCATCTTCAACCTGCGGGCACCGGGCATGGGCTGGATGAAGATGCCGCTGTTTGTCTGGACCTGGCTCATCACGGCTTTCCTGCTCATCGCTGTCATGCCGGTCCTGGCGGCAGCGGTGACCATGGTGCTGACGGACAAGTATTTCGGGACCAGCTTCTTCGATGCGGCCGGGGGCGGGGATCCTGTGCTGTTCCAGCACATCTTCTGGTTCTTTGGCCATCCGGAGGTGTACATCATGATACTGCCGGCCTTTGGCATCGTCTCCAGCATCATTCCCACCTTCTCGCGCAAGCAGCTGTTTGGCTATCGCTCCATGGTCTATGCCACCAGCAGCATAGCGTTGCTGTCATTCATGGTCTGGGCTCACCACATGTTTACGACTGGGCTGCCCGTGGTCGCCGAGCTGTTCTTCATGTACGCCACCATGCTGATAGCGGTGCCGACCGGGGTGAAGGTATTCAACTGGGTTGCAACCATGTGGCGGGGATCACTGACGTTCGAGACCCCCATGTTGTTTGCCATCGCCTTCATCACCCTGTTCACCATAGGCGGTTTCTCGGGGTTGATGCTGGCCATGATCCCGGCCGATTTCCAATATCACGATACCTATTTTGTCGTGGCCCATTTCCATTATGTGCTGGTCACCGGCGCCGTCTTCTCGATCCTGGCCGCCGCTTATTACTGGTTGCCCAAATGGACGGGGCACATGTATGACGAGCGACTCGGGCAGTGGCATTTCTGGTGCTCGCTCATTTCGGTCAATGTGCTCTTCTTCCCCATGCATTTCGTCGGTCTGGCGGGCATGCCCCGTCGCATTCCGGATTACGCGCTGCAGTTTGCCGACTTCAACATGCTGATCAGTCTTGGCGGTTTCGCCTTCGGGCTGTCGCAGTTGCTGTTCGTCTGGGGGGTGATCAAGTGCATCAGGGGAGGACGGCAGGCGAGCAATCAGGTGTGGGAAGGGGCGGAGGGGCTGGAGTGGACGCTCTCATCCCCCCCGCCCTACCACAGCTTCAAGACTCCGCCAGACGTGCGGTAAGGAGATCATATGGCTCAGGTCAATCACGGTCCCCTGCTCAGAAAGCTGGCCCTGGTGGTGCTTGTCATGTTCGGGTTCGCCTTTGCACTGGTGCCGCTGTATGACGTCTTCTGCAGGATCACCGGCCTCAACGGCAAGACTGCAGTACAGCCTGCCACGGCTGAGCGGGCGGTGATCGACAGCAAACGGACCATCCAGATCGAGTTTCTTGCTCATGCGGACACCCAGATGCCGTGGCAGTTCAGCGGCGAAACGGCGCGGTTGTCGGTGCGGCCGGGTGAAATGAAGCTGGTCAATTATCGGGTGTTCAATCCCACCGATCGCACCATGATTGGTCAGGCGGTGCCGTCGGTCTCCCCCGGTCCCGCCGCCGCCTATTTGAAGAAAGTGGAGTGCTTTTGCTTCAACCGTCAGGAGTTGCAGGCGGGGGAGAGCAAGCTGATGCCGCTCAAGTTTTATGTCGACCCCGATTTGCCCGACAACATAAACACCATCACGCTCTCCTATTCACTCTATGACATCACTCAGTCCACCCCAGCCCCGACGCTGGCGCAGAGGAAATAATCATGGCCAAAGTGAACCAGACGTATTATGTCCCGGACCAGAGCCGCTGGCCCATCATAGGGGCGGTGGCCTTGTTTTTCCTGGCTTTCGGGGCGGGGCATCTGGTCAATGAAGTGGCGAGCAAGCAGGACGGGGTCGGCCGGTATTTGATGATGGCTGGCGTTGCCTTGCTGGTCTTCATGCTGTTTGGCTGGTTTCGCCACATCATCCAGGAGTCCATGACCGGGCTCTACAGCGCACAGATGGATCGTTCTTTCCGGCAAGGCATGGTCTGGTTCATCTTCTCCGAGGTGATGTTCTTCCTGGCCTTCTTCGGGGTGCTGTTTTATGCCCGCCAGCTTGCCATGCCCTGGCTGGATGGCGCGGGCAACAAGGCGATGACGGCCCAGTTGCTGTGGCCGGATTTCTCCGCGCACTGGCCCATGGTCAAGACTCCGGGAGGGACCACGACCCAGGCCATGCCCTGGCACGGTATCCCCCTCATCAATACCCTGATCCTGCTCGCATCCTCCGTCACCCTGCTGTTTGCACATACCGGCCTGGAAAATGGAAAACGCAGTCGTCTCAAGGGAATGCTGCTGGTGACAGTAGTGCTCGGGTTGGCGTTCCTCTGGCTGCAAGGCTATGAATACCTGCATGCGTACCGGGATCTGGGGCTGCGACTGGACTCCGGCATCTACGGCAATACCTTCTTCATCCTGACCGGATTCCATGGCTTGCATGTCACCCTGGGGACTGTATTCCTGCTGATCATCTGGCTGCGGATAGTGCTGAAGGATCACTTCACCGCCGAGCGCCACTTCGCCTTCCAGGCCGCGGCCTGGTACTGGCACTTCGTCGATGTGGTCTGGCTCTGCCTCTTCGTGTTCGTCTACCTGCTTTGAGGTCGGGATCAGTAAGGACGCGGGTTGGGCTCCAGCCAGCCCATCATCAGGGAGAGCAGCAGAATGACGACCACCAGCAGGGAAAAGAACACCCGGCGCCCCAGGGGGGCCGACATCTTCTGGGGGTGACCCGTAGTCATCATCAACCAGAGGGCATGAAACAGCTGTCCTATGATGAGCAGCAGCATCAGTACCAGCACTATCTTGATCAACATGTTGGAGCCCTCCGTTATATGCGTGACATGGCAACATGGGATAAGCAGCGACCATGGCATCACAGGCGCTGGATCGTACTGATGTTCACTC
Organism: Aeromonas sp. Marseille-Q5825; assembly: GCF_946892685.1. Classification (NCBI taxonomy): domain Bacteria; kingdom Pseudomonadati; phylum Pseudomonadota; class Gammaproteobacteria; order Aeromonadales; family Aeromonadaceae; genus Aeromonas; species Aeromonas sp. Marseille-Q5825. The sequence goes on along the minus strand of NZ_CAMPOU010000004.1, from coordinate 662,943 downwards.
TGGTTGTGACGGCCGGTTTGTGCAAGCTGTCGCTCTGGCAGTGGCAGCGCGGGATGGAGAAAGAGGCCTGGCAGGGACGGATGGCGGTGGCACAGCAGGTGGCACCAATGACGCTTGCCCGGATCGACTGGCACAATCTTGAGTCACTGGACGGCCTGTCACTGGGAGGGGAGGTCGAATGGGTGTCCCCTCATGTCTGGCTGCTGGACAACCAGGCGGTGGCGGGCGAGATCGGTTATGACGTCATCATACCGGTACGCGCTGGTGATGCCCGTCCCTTGTTGCTGGTCAATCTGGGCTGGGTGCCTGCGCCAGCCAGCCGGCAGCAACTGCCAAGGCCCGTCATCCCGGCAACTCTGGAACTCGATGGCTTGCTGCGCACGGCCCCCGGCGGCATCCTGCTGGGTCAGAACATCGAATCCGGCCCCTATCCTAACCGGCTGCAGTCCATCAGGGTGGATGCCCTGAGCGAGATCATCGGCTCGCCCCTCGCCGATGCCGTGTTTTATCAAAAACACACTCCCTTCCTCCATCACTACCAGCCGAATGTCATGCCGCCCGAGAAGCACAGGGCATATGCAGTGCAATGGCTTGGGTTGGCGCTGGTGATGCTGGTGGGTGGCCTGGTGCTGACAAGGAGGTTGTCCCCATGAACTCATGGTCAAGATGTAAGGTACCTGTCCTCTTTGCGCTGGTGATACTGCTGCCTGTGGTTCTGGCTGCACTGACCCTGAGGCAGGGCTGGTATGAACCCGGCACCCGCAACAAGGGGGCCTGGTTGGATCAGGAGGTCTATCTGTTGCAGCCGCTCCCGCCCCATCAGAGCCAATGGCGGCTGGTCTATCTGGCCGCCCGGCGCTGTGAGGCGCAATGCCAGCAGGTGCCCGAGTTGATGTCGCGGATCCACAGCGCCCTTGGCCGCAATCTGGACAAGCTGGATCTGGTGCAACTGACCGATGCGCCGTCTGGGGGGGCGAACGGAGCTGTTCGGGTGGGTGACATGATGCTGGTGGACTCGCAAGGGCTGGCCATCCTGCGCTACGAGGTACCTGCCAGCACGGCGGCGTGGCCACTGCTGGGCAAGGCAGTGCTGTCGGATCTGCAGCAACTGCTCAAGTATCAGCGAGGCGTGCAATGAAAACGCGTCTGAGGCCTGTGTTGTGTGTCATGTCGCCATCATCCGGATGCAGGCGTCAGCGAGGTGCCGTATGAAGATACAGAAGCGGCTGGCATCGATCGCCATCGCGCTGGCGGTGCTGGTCATCGTGCTCGGGGCCTATACCCGACTGACGGATGCCGGGCTGGCCTGCCCCGATTGGCCCGGCTGTTACGGCTCCCTGGCCGTCCCCCAGTCCGCACATATGGAGCGGGCGGCCCAGCTCTACCCGGACACGCCGCTGGAGCCCCACAAGGCGCGCAGCGAGATGGTGCACCGCTACTTTGCCGGTGTGCTGGGCGGTGTGATTGCGCTGCTGTTCGTGATGAGCTGGCGCGTAGGCGGCCGTCTGCGTCGCCTCTCGGGGGCCTTGCTGGTGCTGGTGGTTGGGCAGGCTGCCCTGGGTATGTGGACTGTGACGCTGGCGCTGCACCCTCTGGTGGTGACCACCCACCTGCTGGGTGGGTTCGCCATCCTGACCCTGCTCTGGCTCTATCGGACCGAGCTTGCGCGCTCCCCCGCGAACCCGCCCGTCTGCCGCGGTCAGGGCTTGCCCTGGCTCGGCAATGCGGCCTGTGGCGTGCTGCTGCTGCAGATAGCGCTGGGTGGCTGGACGTCGGCGAACTATGCGGCCATGGCCTGCGTCGAGCTGCCTCTCTGCCAGGGGAGCTGGCAGGCGCAATTGAACTGGGAGGAGGCCTTTCATCTGCCGCTCGGCCACGCCAGCTATGAGTTCGGGGTGCTGAGCAAGGAGGCGCGCCAGACCATACATATCGCCCATCGTCTGGGGGCCCTTGCCACCGCCCTGCTGGTGGGGGGCTTTGCCCTCGCCCTGATCCGCCAGGGAGCCCCGTTGCGCTTACTGGGCGGGCTCTTGCTGACCCTGCTGCTGGTGCAAATTGCCTTGGGGCTGGCGAACGTCCACCTGGCCCTGCCGCTGGCGAATGCACTCGCGCACAACCTGGTGGCGGCGCACCTGCTGGTGTGTTCTGTGCTGGCCCGTGGGCGGCTCTCTCGTCCTCGGCCTCGGCTTTCCCCTTCACTGTCGCCTGAGGCGATCAGGAGTCAGACATGAACAGCAAGCCCTTGGCACGCGTCATCGACCCCCGGCTGCTGCGGGATTATTACCAGCTGACCAAGCCCAAGGTGGTAGCCTTGCTGTTGCTGACCGCCTGGGTCGGCATGCTGCTGGCCGAGCCGACCCAGGCCTCCCTGGACGAGATGGTGCTGGGGCTGGCGGGGATAGGGCTGCTGGCGGCCGGGGCCGCGGCCATGAACCACTCTCTGGATCATGGCATCGATGCCCAGATGCGCAGAACGCGCTGGCGACCGGTCGCCATGGGGCGGATCGGGCCCAAGTCTGCGATGGCGTTTGCACTCTGGCTGGCGTTGATGGGCTTCGTCCTGCTCTATTGGGGCGTGAATCCCCTGACCGCCTGGCTGACCCTGGCCAGCCTGTTTGGCTATGCGGTCGTCTATACCATGGTGCTCAAACGGGCTACGCCACAGAACATCGTCATCGGCGGGCTGGCGGGGGCCATGCCGCCCCTACTGGGCTGGACCAGCATCACAGGAGGACTCTCGGCCGAACCCTGGTTGCTGGTGATGATCATCTTCACCTGGACGCCGCCCCACTTCTGGTCCCTGGCCATCCACAGGCGTGATGAGTATGCCGGCGCGAACATTCCCATGCTGCCCGTCACCCACGGTATAGCGTTCACCAAGACGGCCATACTGCTCTATCTGCTGATCCTGACTCTGGTCTGCCTGCTGCCCTACCTGATCGGCATGTCCGGGCTGATCTATCTGATCGGCAGCCTGGCGCTGAACCTCGGGTTCTGCTGGCATGGCTGGTTGCTGAAGTATTCGGATCGACCCGGTCAGGCGATGCGCACCTTCCGCTTCTCCATCTATCACCTGATGTTGCTGTTTGGTCTGCTTATTCTGGATCACCACTGGCTGTGGCGGCTGTCGTAGGGGGAGGCATCTGGCAGGGGATTTGGGTCGTTGTTTGCGCATTTAGGCTGGCCCCGGGGCCAGCCTGAATCATGTTCAGAGCTTGACCATGATGTGGCGCGGCACCGTGTAATCCTCCAGGGCGTAGAGGGAGAGATCCTTGCCATAGCCGGACATCTTCATGCCGCCGTGGGGCATCTCCGAGGTGAGCATGAAGTGGGTGTTGATCCAGGTGCAGCCATATTGCAGGTGGCTGGCCACCTTGCTGGCCAGACTCAGATCCCGGGTCCAGACCGAGGAGGCGAGGCCGTAGTCCGAATCGTTGGCCCACTGCACCACCTGTTCGGCATCGTTGAAGCGGGTCACCGACACCACGGGGCCGAACACCTCCCGCCGCACTATTTCATCCTCCTGACGGGCATGGGCTATCAGGGTCGGCTCGAAGAAGAAGCCGTTGCCGGCGCGGATCTTGCCGCCAGTCGTCACCTCCACGTGACCGCTGCTCTGGGCCCGCTCCACGAAGCTGGCGACCCGGTTGCGCTGGCGGTCGGAGATGAGCGGCCCCATCTCCACCCCTTCTTCGCGCTGTCCTCCCACCTTGATAGAGGCCACTGCCTCCGTCATGGCGGCGACGAACTTGTCGTAGATCTTGCCCTGGGCATAGATGCGGCAGGCGGCGGTGCAATCTTGCCCGGCGTTGTAGAAGCCGAAGGTGCGAATGCCGGCCACCACCGCCTCCAGATCCGCATCGTCGAAGATGATGACGGGCGCCTTGCCACCCAGCTCAAGGTGGGTGCGCTTCATGGTGCGGGCGGCGCTCTGCAGTATCTTCTGGCCGGTGGCGATGTCACCGGTCAGCGACACCATGCGCACCAGCGGGTGTTCCACCAGCGGCGCCCCCACGCTCTCGCCCCGGCCACAGACGATGTTGATGACGCCGCGCGGGAAGAGCTCGCTGGCGAGCTCGGCGAGGCGCAGGGCGGTGAGCGGGGTCTGCTCGGAGGGTTTGAGCACCACCGTATTGCCTGCCGCCAGCACTGGTGCCATCTTCCAGGCCGCCATCATCAGCGGGTAGTTCCAGGGGGCTATGCTGCCCACCACCCCTATGGGATCGCGGCGGATCATGCTGGTGTGCCCCTCGATATACTCCCCCGCCAGCGGCCCTTGCAGGCAGCGGGCTGCCCCGGCGAAGAAGCGGAAGCAGTCCACCACCGCCGGCAGCTCGTCATTGAGCACCGCCAGATAGGGCTTGCCGCAGTTGAGGGATTCGAGTGCCGCGAACTCTTCGGCGTGGCGTTCGATGGCATCGGCCAGGCGCAGCAGCAGGATGCTGCGACTTGCCGGGGTGGTGCGGCTCCACTGGGCGAAGGCGCGCTGGGCGCCGTTCACCGCCCGGTTCACCTGCTCGAACGACGCCTCGGGCACAGAGGCGATCAGCTCCCCGGTGGCGGGATTGAGGATAGGCTCGGCCTGGCCGTCACCGGTCACGAACTGGCCGTCGATCAAGAGTTGGGTAGAGAATTTCATGGTTGCATCCTTGCGCAGGCGTTGAGTCATTATTTGCCACTGCCGGCGACGTCCTGGCCGTCGCGGGTGAGGTAGTAGGCAAGCAGAATGGGAATGGTGGTCACGGCCACTATGATGAGGGCCACCACGTTGGTGACGGGTCTGTCACGGGGACGGATCAGCTCCTGATACATCCAGATGGGCAGCGTGGTCTGCTGGCCCGCGGTGAAGGTGGTGACTATCACCTCGTCAAAGCTCAGGGCAAAGGCCAGCATGCCTCCCGCCAGCAGCGCGGTGGCGAGGTTGGGCAGGATGACATAACGCAGGGTCTGGAAGCCGTCGGCCCCGAGATCCATGGACGCCTCTATGAGGGACTGGTTGGTGCGGCGAAAACGGGCCAGGGCATTGTTGTAGACCACCACCACGCAGAAGGTGGCGTGGCCTATGACTATGGTCCAGAAGCTGAACGGGATCTCCATCAGGCCGTAGGCGGAGCGCAGCGCTATGCCTGTGACTATGCCGGGCAGGGCGATGGGCAGCACCAGCAAGAGCGAGACCACCTCCTGGCCGAAGAAACGGCTGCGGGCTATGGCTCCCGCCGCCAGGGTGCCGAGCACCATGGCCGCCAGGGTCGCCAGCCCGGCCACCTCCAGCGACAGCTGGATGGCGCGCCACACGTCGGGGCGGTTCAGGGTCACCTCGAACCACTTGAGGGTGAGTCCGGGGGGCGGAAACTGGTAGCTCTTGCTCTCGCTGGTGAAGGCGTAGAGGAAGATAAACAGAATGGGAAAGTGCAGGAACAGCAGACCGCCGATGGCCGCGTACTTGAGCAGGCCGGAGGGCTGGCTGCCATGATCCTGTTTTATTGAGGTATTAGAGCGCATCGAAGGCCCCCAGACGTTTGGCAATGGTCAGGTAGATGGCGATGATGAGGATGGGCACCAGTGAGAAGGCGGCGGCGAAGGGCAGGTTGCCCGCCGTGCCCTGCTGCATGTAGACCACCTGGCCTATATACATGGTCGAGTTGCCTATGATGCCGGGAATGATGTAGTCACCAAGGGTCAGGGAAAAAGTGAAGATGGAGCCCGCCACCACGCCGGGCAGTGCCAGCGGCAGTATCAGGGTGCGGAAGGTCTGGGCCGGAGTCGCCCCCAGATCGCTGCTCGCCTCCAGCAGGGAGCGCGGAATACGCTCCACCGCCGCCTGAATGGGCAGGATCATGAAGGGCAGCCAGACGTAGACGAAGACGATGAAGGTGCCGAGTCGCGAAAACGACAGGGAGGGGCCGCCAATCATCGGCAGGGAGAGGATGCCATCCAGCAGCCACTCCAGCCCCAGGCTGTCCGCCAGCCAGCTGATCACCCCTTCCTTGGCCAGGATCAGCTTCCAGGCATAGACCCGCACCAGATAGCTGGACCAGAGCGGCAGCATGATGCCCACGTAGAACAGCGCCCGGGTCTTGCCGCTGGTGTAGCGCGCCATGTAGTAGGCGATGGGGAAGCCGAGCAGGGCGCAGGCCAGGGTCACCAGCAGCGACATGCCGACGGTACGGCCGATGACGTCCAGGTTCTCCGGCCGCAGCAGGGCGATGAAATTTTGCAGCCCCAGCTCGTGACGCACCTGACCGCTGAACTCGTCCAGCCCGAAGAAGGCGTTGGAGAGCAGCATCAGCAATGAGCCCACATAGATGATGCCGAGCCAGAGCAGGGGCGGCCCCAGCAGTATTCCCAGCAGCAGGCCGGGACGGCCGTAGAGCAGGGTGGAGAGGCGCCGCAGCGGTCGCAAGCGTGCAGGTTCGGTGGCGTGGCTCATGGCAAGGCTCGCACTGTGGGGGAGGCTCATGGCTGAGCCCCCGATCCTGAGGCACTCAGGCGGTGGATGGCCTGCTCAGGCCAGCTGAGGCTGACCCGGGCACCACGGGCCAGACGGGCCTGTCCCTCGTTGGGGTGGTTGACGATGATCTCGAGCTGCTCTCCCAGACTGACCCGGTAGCGCACGAAGGGGCCCAGATACTCCACCTCGCAGATCTCGCCGGACCAGCCGGGCATGCCGGCCTCGCCGAGCCGGATCCGCTCAGGGCGCACCATCATCTGGTGCTCGTCACCGCACAGCCGTCTGGCCTGCTCCCCCTCGAACAGATTGACGGTGCCAACGAAACGGGCCACAAACGGTGTCGCCGGAGCATCGTAGATGGTATCCGGCGCGGCTATCTGCTCTATCTTGCCCTGACTGAAGATGCAGATGCGGTCGCTCATGGAGAGCGCCTCCTGCTGATCGTGGGTGACGAAGATGAAGGTGATGCCGAGCTGGCGCTGCAAGGCTTTCAGCTCAAGCTGCATCTGCTCGCGCAGCTTGAGGTCCAGCGCCCCCAGAGGTTCGTCCAGCAGCAGGATGTGCGGCTGGTTGATGAGGGCCCGGGCGATGGCGATGCGCTGGCGCTGGCCGCCGGAGAGCTGCCCCGGCTTGCGGCTGCCGACGCCGGGCAGGCGCACCAGCTCCAGCATCTCCTCCACCTTGCGGTGGCGCTCCGCCTTGGGCACACCCCTGATCATCAGGCCGTAGCCGATGTTGTCCCGCACATCCATGTTGGGGAAGAGGGCGTAGTCCTGGAACACGGTGTTGAGGTTGCGATCATAGGGTGGCACCCGGGAGCAGGGCTCGCCAAACAGCCGGATCTCCCCCGCGCTCGGGTACTCGAAGCCCGCGATCATCCGCAGGCAGGTGGTCTTGCCGGAACCGCTCGGGCCCAGCAGGGTGAAGAATTCTCCGGACGGGATCTGGAAGGAGATGTCGTCGACCGCCTTCACCTCGCCATAGTGGCGGCTGACCCGGTCAAATTGTACGGCTGTCATGGTACGTCCTTGTCATCGAACAGGGCCGGGTCTCCCCCCGGCCCGTGGTGGGGCGATTTGCTGGTGTGGGCTGCCTGGACTCAGCGGCCACCCAGGATGGCGATATAGTCAGACACCCAACGATAGTAGGGCACACAAGTCCCCTGGCTCTTGCACTGGGAGACTGGGGTACGCCAGAAGTGCACCTTGTCGAAGTTGTCTATGCCATTGGTCTTGCAGCCCTCTTTGCCCAGCAGGGCATTGCCCTCGCAGGCGGCTGGTACCACGGGCACAGAGCCGAACCAGGAGGCGAGATCCCCCTGCAGCTTGTTGTTCAGGGAGTGCTCCAGCCACTGGTAGGCACAGGTCAGGTTCTTGGCCTCGCTGTGCACCATGCTGGTGTCGGCCCAGCCGGTGACCCCTTCCTTGGGCACTGTGGTGGCGATGGGCTGCTTGTCGGCGATCAGGGCATTGGCCTGGAAGGGCCAGGAGCCGGAGGCCACCACCCCCTCGTTCTTGAAGTCATCTATCTGGACGAAGGCGTCGTGCCAGTAGCGCCCCACCAGCTGGCGCTGCTTGCGCAGCAGATCGAGGGAGGCCTTGTACTGCTCCTCGTTCAGCTCGTAAGGATCCTTGATGCCGAGTGCCGGCTGGTGGGTCATCAGATAGAGGGCGGCATCGGCGATGTGGATGGGGCCGTCGAACGCCTGGACCCGCCCCTTGTTGGACTTGCCGTCCGGCAGGGTCTGCTCCTCGAACACCACGGACCAGGAGTCGGGCGCCTTGGGGAACACCTTGGTGTTGTACATCAGTATGTTGCCGCCCCACTGGTAGGGGACGCCGTAGTGCTTGCCCTCCACTGTGTGCCAGGGAGCATTCTGCAGGCGGGGATCTATCTTGCCGTAACTCGGGATGAGGGCCAGGTTGAGCGGCTGCACCTTGCCCCCCGCGATGAGGCGCAGGCTGGCGTCGCCGGAGGCTGTCACCAGATCGAAGCCCCCCTCGTTCATCAGCGCCACCATCTCGTCCGAGGTGGCGGCCGTCTTGACGCTGACCTTGCAGCCGGTCTCCTTCTCGAAGCCGGTCACCCAATCGTAGTTCTTGTCGGTTTCGCCTCGCTCCACGTAGCCTGCCCAGGCCACGATATTGAGCTGGCCTTCACCCTTGCCGAGCTCGGTCGGGGCGGCCTGGGTCTGGCCTGCCAGCAGGGCGGGGATCAGGGCCAGGGTCAGGGGGGTCAGTTTCATCTTGCTCTCCTTGCATGATCTGGAGCCATGCGATACCGCAATGGCAATTAACATCCTGTTAACCAGTCATGAGCGTAGGAGAAGGCAGTGGTAATGAGAATTTCAATTTTTAACGCCAGAGGTATCTGTTAAATCTATATCGAGAGCAGATGAATCTTGTTTTTGATGGCAGCGTGGCGATCAGCCTGAGGGGGCCGGCTAGCGAGAGACCGGCTGGCGGGCCCGCAGCCGGCTCTGATCCCGCGCTATGTCGATGAACTCGCGGGCGGTCCAGTCGAGCCGCGAGCCGCGGCGCCACACCAGACCGATGTCGATGGCGGGGATGGGCTCCTTGATGGGGCGGGCCTCCACCCGCTCCTGCTCCAGGGACCAGGGGCGATAGGCAAAGTCCGGCAGCAGGGCGACCCCGAGCTGGCTCGCCACCAGGCTGCGCACCGCTTCCACCGAGGCGGTGCGCAGCACAGTGCGAGGGGAGATGCCGTAGCGGCGCAGGCCGGCCCCTATGATCTGATCCAGCTGATCGGCGGTGAGCGAGATCATGGGCTCGTCCCCCAACGCCTTGAGGGAGAGGGTCGATTCCGCGCAGAGGGGGTGGTTGGCGGCGAGCCAGAGCCGCAGGGGGGATCGGGTCAGCAGCTCGGTATCGAACGCCTCCTGGCGTATGGTGCGGTTGGTCATCAGTATCCCCACGTCCACTTCGCCGTTGACTATCTGATGCTCCAGAAACGGCTGCTCATCCTCCTTCACCTCGATGCGCACCGCCGGAAAGGCGCGGCGAAAGCGGCCGATCGCCTCCGACAGGTAGTAGCCGGCCACCAGCGTGGTCACCCCTATGGTGAGCTGCCCCTGATCCTGCTGGGCTACCGCCTTGAGGGACTGGCCGGCTTCGGTCATGGCGCCGAGAATGCGCCTGGCATGGAGCAGGAACTGGTGGCCCTGGGCCGTCAGGGTGACGCCGCGCGGGTTGCGTTCGAACAGGGCGGCGCCGAGCTCTGTCTCCAGCTCGCGGATGGCGCTGGTGACCGCCGACTGGGAGATGTGCAGTTCGGCGGCGGCGCGGCTCACGGAGAAGCTGTCGGCCACCGCCACGAAGTAACGGATCTGGCGAAAGGTAAAATTCATCTGGGCATCCTGCCACGGGCGACGAGGTTGGCTGCCAGCTTAACCCCGAACTTCCCCCAAGCAAAAGGCGCCGTGATGGCGCCTTTATCATTATTTTTCCTGCTGTTAGCGGGAGCTGGCCGCCTCGATCACCGGCACCCGGTTCACCGCCTTGCCCAGATAGGCGAGGGTGATGGTCACTATGATGCAGGTGAAGCTGAGCCACATGTAGGGCAGGTAGTCGAGGGTGGCGACCCCGAGCACTCCGGCCATGAAGATGCCGTTGTCGCTCCAGGGCACCATGCCGCAGGTGAGGGTGCCGCCGAACTCGGCATTGCGGGAGAGGTTCTTGCGCGCCAGCCCCAGCCGGTCGTAGTTCTTGGCCATGATCTTGGGGGTCAGGATCAGCGACACATACATGGCGGAGCCGAACACGTTGGCCAGGAAGGCGGTGCCTATGGTGTGGCTGGTCAGGCTGCCGACGCTGTTGATGCGCTTCTCGAAGGCGCCGGCGATCACCGCCAGTATGCCGACCTTCTCCAGCAGACCGCCAAACCCCAGACCGAAGATGATGACGGCCACCGAGCCCAGCATGGACTCCATGCCGCCGCGACCCAGGATGTTGTCGATGAAGTCGACCCCTGAGGTGATGGCGAAGGGGCTGTAGGCGGAGTGCATCGCCTTGACCGGGTCCATGTCCTGGAACAGGATGGCCCACACCAGACCCAGCAGGGCGCCGAAGCTGATCACCGGGAAGGCGGGTTTGCGGTTCGCCAGCAGGCCCAGCACCAGGATCACCGGCACTATGGCCAGCGGCGTGATGTTGAACTGCTTGTCGAGGGCCTCCATCACCAGATTGACCTGCTCCAGGCTGACGTTGCCGGAGTACTGCATGCCGACTAGGGTGAACAGGGCCGCCGTGATGACGTAGGAGAAGAGGCTGATGGGCAGCATCCCCTTGATGTGCTCCACCACGTCGACGTTGGACATGGTCGACGCCAGCACCACTGAGTCGGAGAGGGGGGATAGCTTGTCACCGAAGTAGACGCCGGAGAGCACGGCACCGGCCACCAGGGGCGCAGGCACCCCCAGGCTGTGGCCTATGCCCATCATGGCGATACCCGCCGTGGCGGCAGAGCCCCAGGAGGTACCAGTAGCCAGGGAGGTGAGGGAGCAGATGATCAGGGTCGCCAGCAGGAAGATGGAGGGGTGTATCACCTTGAGGCCGAAGTAGATGATGCTGGGGACTATGCCGCCGGCAATCCAGGTGCCGACCAGGGCGCCGACGGAGACCAGTATCAATATGGCGCCCATCCCCTTGGCGACACCGTCGACGGCGGCCTGCTCCAGGGACTTGTAATCATGGCCGAGCCGGATGCCGAGCCCCATGATGACGAACCAGGCGATGAACAGCGCCAGCTGGATCGGCAGATCGAGCACGCTGGTGAACGAAAAGGCCAGGGCCAGAAAAATGGCCAGGCAGGCAAACACCTGCGTCATGCCAGGCAATCGGATGTGGTTTTGTTGGTTTTGCATAGATACTTCCTAAACTCTTGCTCGCCAAGGTCGGTCCCTCTCGTCCTGTGGATACACGTATCCCGAGGGGCCGGCCCAAAAAGAGGCCGCAATCTACCACAAACCTGGGGCGCAAAATCCCAACTTATTTAGCAAAAATGCATTAATGTTTGATAAATCTACTCATTAGTTGATCTCATCGGCGCTTTTTTTTGAATATCAGGCCAATGCAGGACAAATAGCCAAAACCCATAGAGAAGTCCGATTGCACTCCCCATAATCACAAACGATAATCGTTATCGTTTGATTCTGTGGGTAGCATCATCATGATCTGGATAGTGCGGTGTCTCTTGCTGGCAGCCTTGCTGGCGGTGTTGGGTTGGGGTCAGGACAAGGCGTACGGCCTGTGGAGTCTGGGCTTCTTGCTGGCCGCCTGGGTCATGCTGGAACCCAGGCTGAGGCCGGCGCTGATCCTGCTGCCGGTCGCGGGCATGACGGGGGTCGTCACCCTGCTCTGGCAGCAAAGCTGGCTATAGGAGCCGTTCAGCGGGAAGGAACGGCCTGGATCTTGTCATAGGCCAGGCGCAGTGAGGTCATGACCTTCTGCTCCATCTCTGTGCGTTCGGCATCCGTGGTGAAGTAGATCATGTCGACGTTGTGACGTATGTAGTGAGAGGGGAGCTGATTGAGGGTAAGGCAGCAGAGATCGGCCAGCTGGTAGGGGGTCAGTCTCTGGTTAAGTCCCTGTTTTTCTATCTCTTTGAGCACCAGATGTTCATAGAAGTTATGAATGTCGGTATCCAGGATCATGGGAAAACCCCTGTGGTGGCATGGCATCCTCAACAGCATAGCCATGGCAGGGGCAAAAACAAAAGGCCCGTCACTTTCGTGATGGGCCTTTTGCAGAATGAATGGTGCGAAGAGAGGGACTCGAACCCTCACATCCGTGGGACACTAACACCTGAAGCTAGCGCGTCTACCAATTCCGCCACCTTCGCACACTGATTTTCTCCAGCTGGTTTTAAATGCGGTTGGAGCGCATTGCTCTGTGTTTACATGTCAGAATCATGGTGCGAAGAGAGGGACTCGAACCCTCACACCCGGGGGGCACTAACACCTGAAGCTAGCGCGTCTACCAATTCCGCCACCTTCGCACATTCGGGTTATCAGTCTGGATTTACATGCTGTCTGATAAAAGCATGGTGCGAAGAGAGGGACTCGAACCCTCACACCCGGGGGGCACTAACACCTGAAGCTAGCGCGTCTACCAATTCCGCCACCTTCGCACATTCGGGTTATCAGTCTGGATTTACATGCTGTCTGATAAAAGCATGGTGCGAAGAGAGGGACTCGAACCCTCACATCCGTGGGACACTAACACCTGAAGCTAGCGCGTCTACCAATTCCGCCACCTTCGCACATTGTCATCAATCTTGTTTTACATGCCATCGATGAAGCATGTTGCAGTATGGTGCGAAGAGAGGGACTCGAACCCTCACATCCGTGGGACACTAACACCTGAAGCTAGCGCGTCTACCAATTCCGCCACCTTCGCATCACTGCGGTGGGGGATTCTATAGAGTTTTGGGGGGCCGTCAACAGCCAAAGGGGACTTTTTTCGCTGTTGACGGATAAAGCCGTATCAAGGGCACAAAACTTCAGCAATCTGGGTCACGCCGGGGCCAGTGCGTCCTGATACATCTGCTCGTACAGGGGGACTGAGTCGGCCCAGTCGAAGCGGGTGTGCATGGCATTTTGCTGCACGCGGGCAAACCGCTCCGGTTCCTGCAGGTAGTGGAGCAGGCTGCGGCGCATGGCATCGAGCAAGGTGCTGGCGGTGGGATCGTTGAAGCAGAACCCGGTCGCGTGCTCCGGATCGGCGTCCCAGTCCACCACAGTATCCTTGAGCCCGCCGACGGCTCTCACCAGCGGCAGGGTGCCATAGGCCAGGCTGTACATCTGGTTGAGGCCGCATGGCTCGAACAGGGAGGGCATCAGGAAGAAATCGGAGCCCGCTTCCACCAGGTGGGCCAGACGGTCGTCATAGGCATTGATGAAGGCGAACCTGTCGGGATGTTGCTGGGCTATGGTCTGCAACTGGGCGGCGAGGGAGGGATCGCCGGAACCTACGATCACCACCTGCACCTGATGTTGCAAAAACTTGTCCAAGGCCGGGATCAGCAGGTGCACCCCTTTCTGCTCGGTCAGTCGGCACACCATGCCATAGATGGGCAAGTTGCCGACGGGCAGCCCCGTCTCCTGTTGCAGGGCCCGTTTGCAGGCGTGCTTGCCGGCCAGGTGGTCGGCGTCATAGGTGGCGGGCAGCAGGGGATCGAAGGCGGGATCCCAATCCTGATAGTCACAGCCGTTGAGGATGCCGCGCAAGTCGCTCGCCCGTTGCTGGAACACGCTGGCCATGCCGTGAGCACCCAGGTGCGTCAGCAGCTCGCTGGCGTAGTTGGGGCTGACCGCATTGATCTTGTCCGCATAGAGCACACCGCACTTGAGCAGGTTGATGTGACCGTAGTCGTAGTTGATGCGCTGCTCGTAGTCCTGGATCTCCGGCACGGCCCAGAACTGCTGGCGATCGAACACCCCCTGGAAGGCCGCATTGTGGATGCTGATGACCGACCGGGTGCGTTGGAAGAAGGGATTGTGAGCGTGGCGCGTCTTGAGCAGCAGCGGCAGCAGGCCGGTGTGCCAGTCGTTGCAGTGAACTATGTCAGGGGCGAAGTTCAGCTGCTCGCAGGCGTGCAGGGCCGCCGCCGCCAGGAAGGCGAAACGCTCGCCGTTGTCGGGGTAGGCCTGATTGTTCTCGGCATAGAGCTGGGGCCGCTCGAAATAGGGTGGGCAATCGAGCAGATAGACGCAGATCCCGTCCAGTTCCAGCTGATAGATGCGATAGCTGATGTCGTCCCGCCCCTGAGGGGTGGGCAACCAGCGCGAGGCGAGCAGTTTGGCCTCATCCCGGCGCTTGAGCGTCTTGTAGAAGGGCAGGATGATGCGAACGTCGTGACCCCCCCGGGCGAGATGCTGCGGCAGGGCCTTGGCCACATCCGCCAGGCCCCCGGTCTTCACCAGCCCCTCAACCTCAGAGGCTACAAACAGGACTTTCAGTGGGTTAATAGCCAACTCTTGCTCCCTTAGGTACCACGACGATTCCGCCTTCGGATACGGTAAATCGCTCTCTGTCATGGTCCAGATTCTCACCGATCACGGTGCCGGGTGCAATTTCAACGTTTTTGTCGATGATGGCGCGTCGAATTGAGCAGCCTTCACCTATCTTCACATCCCCGAGCAGCACGGATTCGCTGATGTGGCTGCAGGGGCCTATGTTGCAGCGAAAACCCAGGATGGATCGCTGGATCTGGCTGCCCTGAATGAAGCAACCGCCGGAGATCAAGGAGTTGGCAATCTTGACCTTGCACTCATCGGTGTCGATGAAGGTGGCGGGGGGCAGGGGCGGGTAGTGGGTGTGCAGCGGCCATTTGCGATTGTAGAGGGAGAAGGGGGCGTCGTCGGCCACCAGGTCCATGTGCGCCTGCCAATACGAATCCAGGGTTCCCACATCGCGCCAGTAGACGTTGGGCTTCTCACCGGGGATGACGTTGGTGCTGTAGTCGTAGACATAGACGGGGGCGCGGGGGAACAGGCTGGGGATGATGTCCTTGCCGAAATCGTGGCTGGAGTTTTCCTCGGCGGCATCGCGCTTGAGCTCGCGGTAGAGCGCCTCGGTCTCGAAGATGTAGTTGCCCATGGAGACCAGGGCCTGGGTAGGATCCCCGGGGATGGGTTTCGGATGCCTGGGTTTCTCTTCAAAACCTATCATGCGACCCTCCTGATCCACCTCGATCACCCCGAAGGCGCTCGCCTCCTCGATGGGCATGCGCAGGGCCGCGACCGTGAGGGCGGCGGCCTTCTGCTTGTGGAATGTAACCATCTGGCTCACGTCCATCTTGTAGATGTGGTCGGAGCCGAAGATGCAGACGTGTTCGGGGTCGGAGATCTCGATGAAGCGCAGGTTCTGATAGATGGCGTCGGCGGTGCCGTCATACCAGCGTTTGCCCATCCGCATCTGGGCCGGAATGGGATCGATGAAGCGATCCGTGATGCCGACTATGTTCCAGCCCTTCTTCATGTGCAGGTAGAGGGACTGGGACTTGAACTGGGTGAGCACATAGATGCGCAGGAAGTCGGCGTTGACGAAGTTGTTGAGCACGAAGTCGATCAAACGGTAGCTGCCGCCAAAGGGGACAGAGGGCTTGCTGCGGGTGGTGGTCAGTGGCTGGAGTCGGGTTCCTTCGCCGCCAGCCAATATCATGGTGAGTATGCCTGCCATCGTATTTCTCTCCCTGAATTCATACTTTGAAAAGGTTTTCATGTTGCCGCGAAAAAACACCCCTAAAGGGGTGGTAAACGTTTTCTTGGTACCTTAGCAGATCCCGTCTGGCACTCTCTACTTGTTTTATTACAACCGTTGCACTTATTTAGGCTTTGCTCAGATACACCTTGAATTTGCCATCGCTGGCGATCACTTCGGTCCGTTTGAAGTGCGTATCCAGTATAGGTTGGTAACGCAGGAAGGCATTGGCGACTATGGTCAGGGCGCCATCGGCGGTCAAAAACTCGGGGGCCCTTGCCAGGAAGGTTTCGGTGGCGGCATAGAAGGTCTTGAGCCCGGCATGGAAGGGGGGATTCGAGACGATATGTTGGAATCTTTCGGCAATATCGGAATAGACATCAGAGGCATAGACTCGTCCCTGCAAGCCGTTGACCGCCAGGGTGCGGCGGCTGGACTCGAGCGCCAGGGCGCTGATGTCTACCATGTTCACCGCTAATGCCGGGTTGCGTTTGGCCAAGATGGAGCCGATGACGCCGGCGCCACAGCCAAAGTCGAGCAGCTTGCCCTGCACGGGCGGGAGGCTCGCCAGCAGCATCTGGCTGCCGAGATCCAGGCCATCGGCGCTGAAGACCCCCGGCAGTGCCATGACGGTCAGCTCGGTATCCCCGGCCTTGCACTCATAGCGGCTGAACCAGGCATCCAGCTCGAAGGGGGCGACCGGCTTGCCGAGCTCGCCGTGATAGAGGGAGCAGCGGCGCGCCGAGTCGCGTTTTATCGGCTTCTCGCCATAGGGGGCCAGCAGCTTGTCTGCCCCGTTGATGCCACCCCGGTTCTCGCCGGCGAGGAACAGGTCTGCACCGCTTTCCAGCAGCGGCGCCATCATGGCCAGCAGGTATTGCGCCTCGGCCTTGGCCTTGGGCATCAGCAGCAGCAGGGCATCGAAACGAGGGGCACCGCCGAGCTGGTGATCGAACAGGATGCGCTCACCCAGGGCCGCCTGCTGGCTGAGGAAATAGCAGTAGTCTGTGGTGAAGACCGTCAGGGAGTCGGCCAGCTCGGCCAGCTGACGAGGGTAATCATCTTCCAGGGTGCCACACACCAACAGCCGTTTGCCGACAAAGAGGGCTTGATTACGTTCCAGCATCTGGCTGACGGCACTGACAGGACGGCTCATTGGGACTCTCCACGCTTTTTTGGGCGGCCATTATACATGGCCGCTTTCGCCTTGACATTTATGCTGTGTTCCCGAAATATGCCCAGACACCTTATTTATCCAGAGATGATGCAATGCGGTCATGCGTATCGGAACGAAAGCATAAACACAGCCTGACATTCGGGCCTGCTGGCGTGCGCGCGTAACCTCTCATCCCTGAGACGATTCAAGCCCCGGTAGCGACCCCCGTACCGGGGCTTTTTATTGACCAGTCCATCTGTTTAGGAGAAGGAAATCCCATGTTTCAAGGTTCGATAGTTGCCCTGATCACCCCATTTCGACAGGGCCAGCTGGACGAGGCCGCACTGGCACGTCTGGTGGAGTGGCACATAGAGCAGGGGACCCATGGCATAGTGCCGGTCGGCACCACGGGGGAGAGCCCGACCCTGACCCACGACGAGCATTGCCGGGTGGTGGAACTGGTGGTCAAGCAGGTGGCAGGACGGATCCCTGTCATCGCCGGTGCGGGGTCCAACAACCCGGTCGAAGCCATCGAATACACTCGTTTCGCCGAACAGATGGGGGCGGATGCCACCCTGCATGTGGCCGGTTACTACAACCGCCCGAATCAGGAAGGCTTGTTCCACCACTTCAAGGCGGTCCATGACGCCACCACCAAGCCCATCATCGTCTACAACATCCCGCCCCGCGCCATCGTCGATGTGCAGCCGGCGACCCTGGCCCGCCTGGCCGAGTTGCCGCGCATCGCCGGCGTGAAGGACGCCACCGGCGATCTGGCCCGCCCCTGGACCGAGCGCCAGCTCATCAAGAAGCCCTTTGCCTGGCTCTCCGGTGAAGACGCCACCGCCGTCGCCTACAACATCGGCGGTGGCCAGGGCTGCATCTCGGTGACGGCCAACGTGGCTCCCAAGCTGGTGGCCGAGGTCCAGAACCTGACCCTGGCCGGTGACTGGCAAGCCGCCCGCGAGCTGCAGGACAAGCTGATCCCGCTGCATCAGGCCATGTTCGCCGAGCCGAGCCCGGCCGGTGCCAAATACGCGGTCTCCCTGCTGGGTCTGTGCAGCGAGGAGTGCCGTCTGCCGGTGATGCCGCTGTCTGACGCTACCCGCGAGCGGATCCGCGCCGCCATGCAGGCGTTGAATCTGTTGTAAAAACTGGGCTCTGGATCTCGCTTTTGACTGCCAGGTCAATTAATGGCCAGGCTTTGCCGATATACTCGCTTGGATACAACCAAGGATGAATTGGCATGCAAGAATGGGATCCGGAGCACTTCACCAGTTTTGAACATCTCTGTGAAGTGACCTTGGCCGCGGTCAGAGAAAAGACCGAGGCCGAGCAGATCTATCTGTGGCTGCGGGCACCGACGCCCCAGCTCTATCACTACAGGCCCGAGCAGGGCTTGCTCTGCCTGAGCGCCGATCTGCTCAGCTCCCTCGACTTGCCCCTCCTCTTCATAGAGCGCTCCCTCGATCTCGGCCAGTTGCTGGTAGAGCCAATCGCGCCGTCCAGCGCCATCTGGGAGAGTGTCGAGCCTGAGGCCCCGCGTCTGCGTGCCTGCTTCCCGCTCAAACGCCACAAGGGGCTGGAGGCCGTGGTCTATCTGGAAACCCGGCGCCGCCTCGATCGCCTGCCAAGGCGCCAGCAGCAGAGCATACAACTGCTGATGCACTACCTCGCCGCCGAGCTGGAGAGCCGGCGGCTCGCCGGTCAGGTCAGTCTGGAGCGGGATCAGCGGATCCATACCCAGGCTGACCTAGTCCGCAGCCAGGCCTTGCAGGACTCCTTCCTCAGCATGTTGCAGGCGCTGCACCAGGTGGGGGTCAAGCTGTCGCGCTGTGACAGCGAGGATCGCCTGCTGCACGATGCCGTGGTGCTGGCGCGCCAGGAGTTGCAGTTCGATCGCATCGCCATCTTCCTGACGGACAGCGAATTCAAGACCATGCACGGGACCTGGGGCACCAACGAGGCGGGTGAGCTCATCGACGAGCGCCATTTCATCAGCCCCATTCCGGAGCACCCCACGGTGCAGGAGGCGCTGCGCCGCAAGGACTATGTGCTGGTGCTGGAAGATACCCCGCTCTATTACGAGAAGCAGGAGGTGGGGCGCGGCTGGAATGCCATGGTGTCGCTCTGGGACGGGGGTACCCCCATCGGCTGGATCGCCGCCGACAACCTGCTCTGGCGCCGCCCGCTCAAGGCGTATCAGAGCGAGATCTTCAAGCAGTATGCCGCCGTGCTCTCCCAGTTGCTGATCCGCCAGCGCACCCAGGCGGCGCTCGAGCGTTTCAACCGTGACCTGGAGCTGCGGGTGCAGGAGCGGACCCGGCAGCTTGCCGACACCAACCGGGCGCTGGAGGAGGCCAACCGGCGTCTTTCCTTATTGTCGCTGGAGGATCCCCTGACCGGGATCGCCAACCGCCGTCAATGGGACATCACCATGGAGCGGGAGTGGGAGCGGGCCCGTCGCCATCAGGGGGTATTGGCGGTGCTGATGATAGACGTGGATGAGTTCAAGTCCTACAACGACCACTTCGGCCACGGCAAGGGGGATCAGTGCCTGCAACGGGTCGCGGCCCTGCTGCAGGAGACGGAGCGGCGGCGCACCAATCTGGTGGCCCGCTATGGCGGCGAGGAGTTCGTGATCCTGCTGTGCGCCCCGCAACCCGGGGAGGCGGAGCGACTGGCGGAGCAGATCCACCAGGGACTGGAAGCCCTGCAGATCCCCCATCCGGCCTCCCGGGTGGCGACGACGCTCACCGTCAGCATCGGCTTCAGCTATCTGATCCCCTCCTCGGACAAGGGGTGGCAGACCCTGACCGAGCAGGCGGATCAGGCGCTCTATCACGCTAAATCGCAGGGGCGGGCCTGTACTCTGGCCTATCGCTGACTCGGGCCGGCCCTCCCTCCCTCCTTTGTCGCGGCATCAGGGCGGCGGCCCTCTTCCTCGGCATAAATGTGGTCGCAAGCGTTTCTCGCCCTCTGACGCATGGCGATGATCCCCGGGTCTGGCTAGAATGGGGGCCCATTTTCCACAGACAGATCCTGCACCATGACCCTCTCCGGATTTCAAGGCCTGGTCTTCGACCTCGACGGCACCCTGGTGGACTCCATGCCCCTGCACCTGGCCGCCTGGGAGCATACCGCCCGCGAGTTTGGCTTTCAGTTCGATGCCGACTGGTTTTATGAGCTGGGTGGCATGCCCAGTCGCAAGATAGCCTTGCTGGTGGCCGAGGTGCAGCAGATCGCGCTGGATCCGCTGGTGGTGACGCGTTGCAAGACGGAGCACTACGTGGCCAACCTGCACAAGGCGACCCCCTTCCCGGCCATGCTGGATCTGGTCAGGCGCTATCACGGCCTCATCCCCATGGGCATAGGCACGGGTTCACCCCGCATCAATGCCGAGGCCGTGCTGCGCAATACCGGGCTGGATCGCTACTTCCCCGTGGTGGTGACCGCCGACGATGTGGAGCTGCACAAACCCCACCCGGATACCTTCCTGCTGGTGGCACAGCGACTCGGAGTCGAGCCAAAGGGCTGTCTGGTGTTCGAGGACACTGGCATAGGGGCGCAGGCCGGTGAGGCCGCGGGCATGCGGGTATGCATGGTCAAGGAAGGGAAGCCGGTCGGATTGACCTACTGAGCAAACGGGTTGGCCATCGAGGCCGCCTGGGGGGAGAAGACCCACTCTCATACGGGACAGGCATGACATGAGAGTGGGGATGCGCGTCGTCACCGATTGACGCAGCGGCAAGCTCAGAGCGAGGAGGAGGCGAGCATCACTGCTCGCTGCTACCGCCCTGATTGTCGTCATAACGGCTCGGGCCGCCGTGGGGGCGCGGGGCCATGGAAACCCGTGGCTTGCGGGCGCGCTGGATGCTGACCGCCGGGCGACCTGAGTGCATGGCGATGGTGGAGATCTTGGCCTTGTAGACCAGTTGCTGATTGCCATGGGCATCGGTCAACAGCACGCTGTACTGGTCGAAGCCGCTGATGGTCCCCTCCAGCTTGATGCCGCTCACCAGGAAGATGGCGACCTGACTGCGGTTCTTGCGCAACCAGTTGAGGGCAGAATCTTGCCCGTTCCCAAGAGAGAAGGCCTGCTCGATGGTGGAGTAGCTTGGGGATTCAGTTGTCATAAATTATTGTCCCGCGGAAAAAAAGTGGCGTTTGATTGTGCTAAATGGTCACAGGCTTGTCAAAGTCATTCTCACCCCGCCGCCAAAGCATCGGTGAACAGGGGCTGATGTGCGGGGGCTTGAGCAAATCTGCAGATAAATATGCCCCTCTTCCCTGGATGCAGAGTCGATCGATGCAACAAGACCCCCATTCCAGGCCGCGCCTATGCCCATGTATCTCGCGTCCCTTAAGGCCCTGTACATGAACAGGGCTGGTGGTTAGCGGCGGTGGCTGCAATAATTGGCGCCTCTGGCCGTTCGCGGCCTCATGCTGGGGTCTTATCTTGCATCCGGTTTCACACCAACACCCAATTACCTATACCCATGACGCGACCGCGTGCGAAGAGTGTGACCTGCTGGTGCCGGCCACCGCGCTGGCCGTGGGGGAGACGAGCAGTTGTCCCCGTTGCGGTCACACCCTGAGTGCGCACCTGCCGCAACAGGAGCGCAGGCCCATCGCCTACGGCTTTGCGGCGCTAATTATGTTCGTGCTCTCCAACGCCTTCACCTTCATGTCCTTCTCGGCCAAGGGAGTGGGGCAGGAGATGACCTTCCTGCAATGCATCACCACCCTGGTGGATCAGGGCTATCTGTTTCTGGGGGCCGTGCTGAGCCTGACCCTGATCGGCCTGCCGCTGGTCTATATCGGCTCCATCATGCTGGTGCTGTGGCGGCTCGACAAGGATCTGCACAGCAATGCCCTGCGCTCCCTCGGCCGACTGCTGTGCCGGATCAAACCCTGGCTGATGGTGGATGTCTTCCTCATCGGGGTGCTCATCTCCCTGGTCAAGCTGATGGGCATGGCGGACGTCAAGATGGGGCTCTCGTTCTGGGCCTTCGTGGGCTACACCGTGCTGCTGATCAAGATGATCTCGTCCCTGGACCGGATGTGGCTGTGGCAGCGGCTGTTCGGCCCGACCGAAGCGAGGGAACTGGATCCCGAAGCCAGTGCCCTGGCGTGCGGGCTGGTGGGTTGCCACATCTGCGGCGCGCTCAATGACGGCGATGCCCACAGCTGTTCCCGTTGCGGCGATCATCTCCATCACCGCAAACCGGGCGGCCTGAACCGCACCTGGGCGCTGCTCATCACCTCGGTGATCCTCTATATCCCTGCCAACCTCTATCCCATCATGGACACCGTCTTTCTGGGGGACGACACTCCCTCGACCATCATGGGTGGTGTGGTGTTGCTCTGGGCCATGGGCTCCTACCCCATAGCCGCGGTGATCTTCTTCGCCAGCGTGGTGGTGCCCCTGGTGAAGATACTGGCACTGCTGTGGCTCTGCTACATGGTGCAGCGTGGCCGGGTCGGTTCTCCCCTTGGCAAGCTCAAGCTCTATCGCATGACCGAATTTGTGGGACGTTGGTCGATGATCGACGTCTTCGTGGTGGCCATATTGGCTGGCCTCATCCGGCTCGATAATCTGATGACCATCTACCCGGGCCCCGCGGCCATTGCTTTTGCCGGGGTCGTTTTGATCACCATGGTGGCCGCCATGAGTTTCGATTCCCGCCTGATCTGGGATTTACAACAAGGAGAGCGCGAACGTGAGTGAGCGTAAGACGAGGTGGAAACCGGGCTCTGACTTTATGAGCTCGGCCGCCGCTATCTGGATGGTGCCACTGCTGGCGCTGTTCATCGGAGCCTGGATGCTGTTCCAGCACTGGTATTCACAGGGCCCCAGCTTCACCCTGACGGTCGCCACCGCCGAGGGCATAGTGGCGGGCAAGACGGTGATCCGCTCCCGTGAGGTGGAAGTGGGTCGCATCGAGGCGGTGGAGCTCAGCGACGACTACAGCCATGCGGTGCTCAAGGCTCGTCTGACCAATGCCGCCGCCGGCATGCTCAAGAAGGACAGCCAGTTCTGGGTGGTCAAACCCAGGGTCGGACGGGAAGGGGTGTCGGGTCTTGGCACCCTGCTCTCCGGGGCCTACATCGAACTCGCCCCGGGCAAGAAGGGCAAGGCGCGCGGTGAATACGCCATGCTGGACAAGCCCCCGCTCGCCTCGGTGGACGCCAAGGGGCTGAGGCTCTCCCTCAGCAGCCGCGATGCGCGTGCCCTGGGGGTCGGCTCTCCCATCAGCTATCAGGGCTTCACCATAGGCCAGATAGAAGAGGCCAAGTTCCTGCCCGAGAAGAGCGAGATGCAGTACCAGCTCTTTATCAATGCCCCCTACGACATCCTGGTGAGCAGCAACTCCCGCTTCTGGCTGACGCCGGGCTTCGAGGTCTCCATGAGCAGTGAGGGGATGAAGGTGAAGATGGACTCGCTGGAGAGCCTGCTGGACGGCGGCATCACCATGGGGCTGCCGCCAGGCTGGACACCCGGTGAGCCGGTCAAGCAGATGGACAGCTTCACCCTGTTCCAGGACGAGGCGAGCGTGCTGGCCGGTAGCCTGGATCAGTTCATCGACTACGTCTTCCTGTTCGAGGACAACGTGGGTGGCCTGCACCCCGGGGCGGCGGTGCAGTACCGCGGCATCCGGGTCGGCACCGTCATCTCTGCCCCCTACCTCATCGACGACAAGGGAGTGCAGATCTTCAAGAGCCGGCAGATCCCCGTGCTGGCACGCATCGAGGTACAGCGCCTCTCCCATCGCTACGCCAACGCGGAGCGGGAGCAGTGGCGGGCCCTGTTCAGCAAGCAGTTCAAGGAGGGATTGCGGGCCAGCCTCAAGACGTCCAGTCTGCTGACCGGCGGCAAGGTGGTGGATCTCAACTTCTATCCGGATGCCCCTGCCTATGAGCCCATCAAGCTGGCAGGCTATCAGGTGTTCCCGACGGTGCAGGCCGGGCTGGATCAGATAGAGCGCAAGGTGAACCTCATCCTCGACAAGTTCGTCGACATGGACATGGCCACCACGCTGACGCAGGTGAATACCACCCTGGCTACCCTGGACAAGACCCTCAAGCACATCAAGGCCGTGAGTGCCAATCTGGAGCAGTTCACCGGTCAGCGTTCGACCCAGCAGTTGCCCGAGTCGCTCAACCAGAGTCTCAAGCAGTTGCAGGAGACCCTGCAGACCTATGATGCCGGTTCCCAGACCAACCAGGAGCTGCGTCAGTCGGTGCAGTCTCTCAATCAGCTGATGGGGGAGTTGCAACCCCTGGTCCATTCACTGAACGAGCAGCCCAGTTCGCTGATCTTCGACCGCTCCCGTCCCCAGGACCCTGAGCCCAAGCGAGGAAAATGATGATGTCCCTGACTTTGCCAACCCTTAATCGAGAGGCCAAACTCGTAGATCTTCGACCGCATCCATTCCCCCAGGATCCTGAGCCCAAGCGAGGAAAATGATGAAAAAACGGATGATGACCCTGGCCTTGCTGGGCCTGCTGGCGGGATGCAGCTCCGCCCCGACGGCACTGCACTACTACTCGCTGGACGCGGAGATCCCGCAGTCGAACGGCGTCCCGGCGCAGCCCCAGCACCAGCTGGTGCTGCGTCCCGTCGCCCTCTCTGGCCAGCTGGATCGGATGAGTCTGGTCTATCAGCTGGAGGGCAAGGAGCTGCACTTTGCCGAGTACCATCGCTGGGCGGGTTCGCTGGATGCCCAGCTGAACCAGCTTACCCTCAATGGCCTCTCCAGCAGGCTGCCGGGCTGGGTGATACGGCAGGATGGGGCCCGCCAGGGACCCGTGCTAACCATCTCGGTTGAACGCTTCCAGGGACGGCACGATGGCCGCGCCCTGCTGAGCGGTCGCTGGCGCTTGCTGACGGAGGAGGGAGTGGTACTGCGGGACGTACCCTTCCAGCAGGAGCGGGTCTTGCCGGCCGATGGGTATGGTGCCCTGGTCGACGAGCTGGGACAGGGCTGGCAGCAACTGCTCGATCAGATAGCGGCGGATGTGCGCACCCGCAGCTGAAAGGGGCAATGAAAAACGGGAGGCCTGGGCCTCCCGTTTTGTTATCTGACGCTGGGTTATTGCTGAACTTCCGATACCCCTTGTACCTTGACCTCTACCCGGCGATCCGGGGCCAGGCAGACGATCAGGTCACGCCTGGACTGGTTGGTGCAGCTCTCGCCGGTGACAGGAGAGCTCTCGCCGTGTCCTTCCACGTTGACCTTGCCGGCAGGCAGCCCCTTGCCAACCAGATAGTCGGCGACTGTCTGCGCGCGCTGCTCGGACAGCTTCTGGTTATAGGCATCGGAGCCGAGACGGTCGGTATAGCCGATGACGGTGGCAGAGCCATCCTTGGGTCTGGCTTCCTCAATCTGGGTGTAGAGGGTATCCAGTGCCTGGCCGGCTTCCGGCTTGAGGGTGGCCTTGTTGAAGTCAAACAGCACATCCGAACTCAGGGTGAACTGCTTGTCGACCACCACAGGCTCGGGAGCCGGGGCCGGGGCTGCAACCGGCATGGCCGGCGGGACCTGGCCGAAGCGATAGACTGCGGCCAGGGAGAGCAGGCCGTTGTCCATGCGCAGGCCTGTGTCTTCACGACTGCCGTAAGGGGTGCTGTATTGGTACTCGAGGCGAGCTGCCCAGTCCAGGTTGAAGGCGTACTCGGCGCCGAGCGCACCGACGAAGGTGAAGTCGTTGTCGTTGTCCAGCTTGTCACTGCTGGTCCAGCCGTAACCACCGCCGACGCGACCATAGAGATCCAGGTTTTCAGCTACCGGGAAGCCAAGCTTCAGCGTCAGCTGCGCCAGCTGCGCCTCGACATCGTCGTTGAAGACGGCCGCATTCCGGGTGCCGTTGTATTTGAGTTTGCCAAGGTAGTCGTAACCGAGCTCGATCCCCAGGTTCTGGTTGATCTGGTAACCGGCGAAGACACCGGCCCCCACTTCATCGTCATCCTTGTCTTCGGTGGAGATACTGTTGCTCTCGTCGACGCCGTAGAAGTTGGACCAACCCAGTTTGGCACCGCCATACCAGGTATTGTCTTGTCCGGCTGCCTGAGCGTTGGCCGCAAGCAAGCCTGAAACCAGCAAGGTAATCAGTGTTTTGTTCATATGAAGCCTCTGCAATTTGTCTGTGGGAGAGATCGAATGGATATCGCCTCGCCTCATGGGTTGGGCCTTTTTCGAGCCGCAACTCGCTTAAAAGTAGCTCGCTTTTTTAAAATCACAAGCAACTGATATAAAACATATTGTGATAACAATGTGCATCATAGAGGAGTCGGCTGATGACCGTGGGGGTATGACCCAATTCTGTGATGGGCGTCATGTGAGTTTTATTTTGTCGTTGTGGGAAACAACTGACACCATTAAAGAGGCCGACGTGAAGTCGGCCTTTTGCATCTGCTTGCCCATCACTGGGGGATGAACTCGTACTCCCGTTCGATGAAGGTGGCGGCGCGCTCGCTCAGGGCGGCGTGCACGGCCGTGGTCGGGTGGACCTGATCCCAGAACATCTTGCCTTCACAGTTGAGCTCGCTGGTGCTGCGGCGAGCCATCGGACTGGCAACGGCCTGGGCCAGCAAGGGGTTGCCGGCGATGGCGAGGCGCTCCTGCGCATTGAAGGAGGCAAGCTGGCTGTCGGTGGTGGCACTGCGGGACGAGAACGGCTTCCACACATAGCCCCCGCCGTAGCAGGCGTTCTCGGTGTCACTCAGGCCGAAGTTCTGCGGATCCCGCAGCATCTCGGCGAATTGCTTGTCGATCTCGAACAACTTCACCATGCCGGTAGGGGCCAGCTGGCGTGCCAGGTTCAGCAGCAGCTCGTTGTGATAGCGGGAGACATGGCTGGCCGCCTCCACCACCTTCTGGCTGCGAGCCGAGGGGTTCTGGCCCAGATCCGGCAGGTTGAACAGCAGGATCTGCTTTGCCCCATGAAGCACCATGCGGTTGGCCGAGTCACTGATGACGTCGCGCACCCGCTTGGCGTCCAGCTCGGTATTCCAGCCATAGGCCAGATAGTCGTTGGCGCCGACCCAGAGGATCACCAGATCGTCCTCCTTGAAGCTGTCCTTCTCCAGGAATTGGGTGATCTCATAGTCCAGATTGTTGATGACCTGATACTTGGGATTCCAGGAGATCTTGTTGTAAGCCACGGCAGTGGCACCGCCTTCCGCTTCATTGACTATTTTCAGCCCCGGGAACGGCTGGGTCAGCTGCTCCAGCCAGACGGGGCCGTTGGAGAAGCGGCCCTGGTAGTAGGGCGGGCTGGAGGGAAGATAACCGCGCATCTTGCCGTACATCTTGCCGGTGTCGGAGAGGCTGTCGCCGAACATCACTATGCGGGAGAAGGGGGGACGCGTCTCGGCGGCATGGGCCGTCAGGGCGAAGAGCCCCAGTAAACACAGAAGCCATTTGTTCATCTTGCTGTTCTCATGGAGTGGATGCAGGCGCTGCCTGCGGGCTGTTCCTCGAAGGCAAGGGGCTGGGGACCCCTGTTGCCAGGCTGCACGGTATCCACTCGAATACAATCTTGCAGCAAGCCATGGCCATTAAATCGATTGCGGTCACATTGGTCTCCCCTGGATGGGGGAGGCTTCACGTTTGTTTCACGCCAGCCCGGGCAAGATGCCTGCATACCCCAATGACAGGAGCGTGAAAATGAACAAAGCAAAGGTAATCGGCCTGGTGGCCCTGATGTCCGTCTCTTCTTTCGCCATGGCGGCCTATACCGGCCCCCAGGAGCAGAACAAGGTCTCGGTCGCGCAGTTGAAAGACGTGGCAGATGATCAGTGGGTGACCCTGGAAGGCAAGCTGGTCAAGCACCTTGGCGGCGAGAACTACACTTTCCGCGATGAGAGCGGCGAAGTGGAAGTGGAAGTGGACGGGGACGTGTGGCGCGGCGTCGAAGTGGGCCCGAACGATCTGATCCGCATCCGCGGCGAGGTTGACCACAGCTGGAACAAGACAGAGGTTGAGGTCGAGCACCTGGAGAAGGTAGGTGCCGCTCCCCAGAGCAAGGGCGGCTTCATCGCCAAGTAAGTTCGCAGACCATGCTGACAGCAAGGGCGCTACATAAGCGCCCTTGCTGTTTTTGTGGCTGCCGTCAGCCCGCCCGGACGGCGACGGTACGCTTGAACCCCTTCTCGGCCTGATTGACCTTGTAGAGGTAGCGACGGGCCTCCGCCTTGGGGTGCTGCTCGGTCAGCACCTGATAGACAGCCTCGGGAGAGAGGCGGTTGATCATGTCTGGGGCCGCCTTGCGGTTGCTGGAGAAGGTGTTGAGCACCCCGCCCGCCCCGCCGTTGTAGGCGGAGATCACCGCATAGCGACGGGATTGGGGATCCTGGATATCCGCCAGATAGACGGTCTGCAGCAGGTGCAGATAGGCAGTCCCCACGTCTATGTTGTAGGCCGGATTGAACAGATCCTCCCGGGTCGGCTGGCCGTTCTTGCCCTTGACCCTCACATAGACATCACGTCCGGCGGTGGCCGGGATCACCTGCATCAGGCCATAGGCATTGGCATGGCTGACCGCATAGGGGTTGAAGCTGCTCTCTGTCTTGATCACCGCATAGATCAGGCTTTCGGCGACCCCGTACTTGCGGGAGGCCTCGCGGATGATGCTGGCGTACTTGTAGCCGCGCTTGTCCTCATGGTTGGCCACCATGGGGATGTCGACGAAGAAGATGGTGCGAATGCCGAGGGTGCGCTTCTTCATCGCGCTGGCCAGCAGGTAGTCGGCATAGCGCTCCGCGCGCCAGCCGGAACGGATGGCCTGACCCTGGGTGTCCAGCACCTGGCCATAGAGGAAGGGCTCGCCACCCGGCATGATCTCCCTGTCCGAATAGAGATCCACTTCCGCCGGATCGTCCGGGGTCAGCAGCGTCTCTATGATGGCGCGGCGCAGGTGGGCGCGGGGATCTATGCCCGAGACAGTCTCCACCATGATGTGGCCGCTGG
Organism: Aeromonas sp. Marseille-Q5825; assembly: GCF_946892685.1. Classification (NCBI taxonomy): domain Bacteria; kingdom Pseudomonadati; phylum Pseudomonadota; class Gammaproteobacteria; order Aeromonadales; family Aeromonadaceae; genus Aeromonas; species Aeromonas sp. Marseille-Q5825. The sequence goes on along the minus strand of NZ_CAMPOU010000004.1, from coordinate 634,140 downwards.
AGAAGTCGACGTGGGCCCGGCTCTTGTATTGATCCGTGTATTTGACGTAGTCAAACTTGCCCGCAAACAGTGCCTCGCGTCCCCATATCTCGTTCACGTTATGGGAGAGCGCACTGATCATGTGTTCGAAGCCGCGGATGTCCTTGCCGTTGACCAGATCCTCGTCTTCTGCCCCGGGTTTGGGAGAAGAGGAGCAGGCAGAGAGAAACAGCAGGGCGCACAGCAGCCAAAAAATTCGACCCATAAGATCCTCAAACTGGGCGGTGGGGCCGCCCGTCACTCATTTGCCTTGAACCAGAAGAGGGCCAGCCGTCGATGGGCACTCACCTGGATCACGGGGACAACGCATTGGCACCGGGGTGGGAACCGCATGGCCGCAGATGCCGGGCTTCGGCACTCTGCGCCCTGCTCGCCTACTCGGTTTACTGGCTGGGAGGGGTGTAACCGTCGATGGCCACTTCACCCGCTTCAAACAGGTAGTTCACCATCTCTTTTTCCAGCAGCTGGCGATGCTCGAGATTCATCATGTTCAGCTTCTTCTCGTTGATCAGCATCACCTGTTTCTTCTGCCATTCGGTCCAGGCTTCCTTGCTGATGTTGTCGAAGATCCGCTTGCCGAGTTCGCCGGGATAGAGTTGGAAATCCAGGCCAGGACCCTCTTTTTTCAGACGCTGGCAAAATACGGTACGGCTCATGTTGACCTCTGTGGTTGTAAGTCCGGGTAGGCGAGCAGGCGGGCCGTGGCGGCCGCCAATCCCACCTCGGCAGGATGGCGTAAGTTATACCAGAGTCGGGAATCCGCTTCCATGAGCAAGGGGGGCGGCGGGGCAGCCATTTCGATCAGCAAGGGCCGAATATCGAGGTGGAAGTGACTGAAAGTGTGGCGAAATCCAGCGAGCTCCCGGTAGTCGGTCTCATCGAGTCCCAGCCCCTGCAGGCGCCCTTCGATCTCGGCCAGGGACTCCACCTGGGGGAAGCAGTAGAGGCCGCCCCAGATCCCCTGGGGGGGACGCTTCTCCAACAGCAGCTGGTCACCGTGGCGAATGATCAGCATGATGCCGTTGCGGGCCGGAATGCTCTTCTTCGGTTTGCTGTTGGGGTAGGCGGTGGGGTTGCCCTGCGACAGCCCCTGGCAATCGGCCTGCACCGGGCAGCGATCACAGGCGGGCTTGCTGCGGGTGCAGACGGTGGCGCCCATGTCCATCATGGCCTGGTTGTAGTGGGCCACGCCTAGCCTTGGGGTGAGGCGGGTCGCCAGCTCCCAGAGATCGTTCTCCACCTGCTTCTGGCCTGGCCAGCCCGGCAGTGCCAGCCAGCGGGTGAGCACCCGCTTGACGTTGCCGTCCAGAATGGCGTGGGGCTGGCCGAGGGAGAGGGAGAGCACGGCACCTGCGGTGGAGCGACCTATCCCGGGCAGGGCCATCACCTCGTCCAGCCGCTCCGGAAACAGGCCGCCGTGCAGATCACGGATCTGCTGGGCCGCCTTGTGCAGGTTGCGGGCGCGGGCGTAGTAACCGAGCCCGGTCCAGTGGTGCAGCACCTCGTCGATGGGGGCGTCGGCCAGCGCCAGCACATCGGGGAAGCGGGCCATGAAGCGCTGATAGTAGGGGATGACGGTGGCGACCTGGGTCTGCTGCAGCATGATCTCGGAGACCCAGACCCGGTAGGGGGTCTTGTCCTCCTGCCAGGGCAGGGTCTTGCGGCCGTGGATCTGGTACCAGTCCAGGATCCGGGTGGCGAAAGTCGCGTTATCTGAGTTGCTCACATTACTCCCATGTTATTGATTTAAAACAAAATTAACCCACTTGTAGCGGTCTTTGTGCTGATACCAGTACAACGCCAGGGTGGCGAAAGTGCTGTTATCTGAATGGCTCACGGGGTTCTCATGTTTTGATTAAAAAGGGGAGCTCTCTGGCTCCCTCTTGAAATGCCGGCCAGGCCCGCAGGCCCGGCTTGCCATTGTGGCTCGCTCAGCCGCGCCAGTCCTGCAGCGCCTTGAGGCTGACATGCTGACCGCTGACCTGCAGGATGATGTAATCCTGGGCGATGGCGACCAGCAGCACCCCGGGGGCGATTTCGCTGCCCTCGTGCAACTCCCGCCCGTTGAGCACCACGGCGCGTTTGGCCGGGTCGGAGGAGAAGTTGTGGGCGCCATAGGTCAGGGGAGGCACCTGCTGCTTCAGCGCAGGATCCAGGGCGCTGATCGGCATGGCGCCGGACTGGGGCTGGGCCTGGGGCGCCGTCTCTTCCACCAGCGGGGTGTTGTTGAGGGCCATCATGATGCGCTCTGCCAGGCTCTGGGTGCCGTTGCCGTTGCTGGCGGTCGCCGTCGCGGGGGCGGCGGCAGCGGCTTTGGGCTGCACCACGGGTTCTGGCAGGGGCGGAGGCAGCGGGCGGGTGATCATGGGTCTGGGTTCGACCCGCACGAAGGGGGGCGTCACCACCTCCTTCACCTCGATCTGCTGTTCGATGGGCTTGAGATGATAGAGGTGCCAGCCATAGTTGGCTGCCGCCCCCATGATCAGGGCAAGGGGTGCCAGTACCCACCAGATCCAGCGACGGTTAGGCTCCTCCTCCTGGCTCACGGGCAGGCCCATGAGGGGCATGTGGGGGGTAAACTGGGGTTGATCGGCGCGGCGCAAGGCCTTGAGCAGGGTAGACATCAGGAGGCCTCCTCCACCAGGGGATCCATGGCGTCATCCGCCACGGCATCCAGATCGACAGGGGTGCTGGCCCGCAGGGATTCATCCTCCAGCCTCGGCATGGGTTCACCGGCCACCACATTCAGGCGCAGCAGGGTATTGCTGCCGGCGATGCCGTCCGGGGTCAGTCCCTGCTCGCGCTGGAACTGCTGCAGCTTGTCCTTGAGGGTGGCATCGAAGCGGCTCACCTTGCGATCCGGTTGCTGCATGGCGCGGCTCAGCGCATTGTCCAGCCACTGCACCTGGGTTGCACCGGCATTGCTGCCGATCAGGGTCACCCCGCCCTTGGGCATGCGCCACAGCAGGGTATAACTGCCCCCCCAGGCGTCGGAGAGCCACTGCCTGTCCACCTGCCAGCTCTGATTGCCGATGAGCAAGGAGGCCTTGTCCGGCCCGAGACTCACCAGGGTGGCATAGTAGAGGCCGCCGGTCTCGTCGGTCAGGCTGATGAGGGCCGGGTGTTGCAGGGCCTGCAGTTGTGCCAGGCTGGCTTCCCCCTCCTGGCAGCGCAGCCCGGCGCGGGGGGCGTCGTCACAGGTCGACTCCTCCAGCTCGGTCTGGTAGCCCCACACCCTGTAGAGATTCTGCATGGCCACACCGGGATCCAGTGCCTGATTGATGGCGCGGGTCAGCTGCTCCTGCTGCTCAGGGGTGTCATCCACCTTGACCGGCACTTCCACCTTGACCAGGGGGCGGGTCGGGAAGACCCCGAACCACTGCCAGCCCCACCAGCCGGTGGCGACCAGCAGGGCGCCGGCCAGCGCGACCAGCAGACCTGACTGCCAGGTGCCCTCGTCGCGGATGCCGCTCACCTCATAGGCCGACTGGCTGATGTCGCCGTGCACTATCTTGTGGCTGCCGCGGGCGAAGGCGGCGATCAGGGCGCGATCGCAGATGAGGTTGATGAGGCGCGGGATGCCGCCGGAGAGGCGATGCAGAGTCTGGATCGCCTTGGGGGTGAAGATGGGCTGGACGCAGCCTGCCACCTGCAGCCGGAAGCGCACATAGGCATCCACGTCCTGGCGGGAGAGCGGCAGCAGGTGATAGCGGGCCGTAATGCGCTGGGCTAGCTGGCGCAGCAAGGGCTGGCGCAACATCTGTTGCAGCTCCGGCTGGCCGATGAGCACCACCTGCAGCAGCTTCTTCTCGTCTGTCTCCAGATTGGTGAGCAGTCGCAACTGCTCCAACACGCCGGGGAGCAGATGTTGGGCTTCATCCACCAGCACCACGCTGCGCTTGCCCGCCGCCAGGTTGGCCAGCAGGTGATCGCGAATGAGATCGAACAGCTGCTTGAGGCTGGCCTCCTGGGCATAGGGCAACTGGAACTCGTCACAGATGGCTGCCAGCAGATCCCGCTCGGTCAGGGAAGGATTGAGGATGTAGGCGATCTCGGTCTCGGCGGGCAACTGCTGGAGCAGGCAGCGGGAGACTGTGGTCTTGCCCGTACCCACTTCCCCCGTCAGCAGCACGAAGCCGCCACCGTCCTGCAACCCGTAGTTGAGGTGGGCGAGGGCCTCCCCGTGACGTTCGCTCATATAGAGGTATTTGGGGTTGGGCGAGATGGAGAACGGGGGCTCCGACAGACCGAAGAACTGTGTGTACATAAGGATCCATTCCATTGTTATGGGCGGCAGGTTAAAGCCTCCCCAGAGGGATGTCAAAGACCCGGACGCCATAAGAGGGGCATCATAGCCGGTGCCCCAAATGCCTGGGGTGATCGCGCCCGGATTATGGCAATAAGCGGCCATCTTCCGGTGCTTTCTCCCGGGGCAGCGGGCGGGCCTCTTGCGGGCGCATCGTCTATGACGGCCAAAAGCGGTATCATCGAGGCAGGTTTATCGAGGGAGAGTGCGCGTGCAGATTTATCTGGTTGGGGGGGCGGTCCGTGACCGCCTGTTGGGATTGCCACAGGGGGACAGGGACCATCTGGTGGTCGGTGCCACTGTGGAACAGATGCTGAGCCTGGGATTCACCCAGGTCGGCCGCGACTTTCCGGTGTTTCTCCACCCCAGTACCCAGCAGGAGTACGCCCTGGCGCGCACCGAGCGCAAGCAGGGGCAGGGCTATACCGGCTTCGTCTGCCACGCCGCCCCCGAAGTGACGCTCGAACAAGATTTGCTGCGCCGGGATCTCACCATCAACGCCATCGCAGAAGACGAGAGCGGGCAACTGCACGATCCCTATGGCGGCCTCCGGGATCTGGAGGCGCGGCTGCTGCGCCACGTCTCCCCGGCCTTCGCCGAGGATCCCCTGCGCATCCTGAGGGTGGCGCGCTTCGCCGCCCGTTTCCATGAGCAGGGTTTCGTGGTGGCCCCCGAGACCCTGGCCCTGATGCGGGAGATGACCGACGCCGGCGAGCTCGCCCACCTGACCCCGGAGCGGGTCTGGAAGGAGCTGGAGAAGGTGCTGCTGGGGCAGACTCCCAGGGTCTTCTTCGAGGTATTGCGCGACTGTGGCGCCCTCAAGGCGCTCTTTCCCGAGCTGGATGCCCTGTTCGGGGTGCCGGCCCCCGCCAAGTGGCACCCTGAGATAGACACCGGCATCCACACCCTTATGGTGTTGGATCAGGCCTGCCAGCGTTCCCCGGATCTGCCGGTCCGCTTCGCCGCCCTCTGCCACGACTTTGGCAAGGGCCTGACCCCGCCCGCGTTCTGGCCGAGCCATCACGGCCACGGCCAGAAAGGGTTGCCGCTCATCCGGGATTTCTGCGAGCGGTTCAGGGTGCCGAACGACTGCCGCGACCTGGCCCTGCTGGTGAGCGATCTGCACACCCACATCCACATCGCCTTCGATCTCAAGCCGCCGACCCTGCTGAAGGTGTTCGACAAGGCGGATGCCTGGCGCAGGCCGGAGCGTTTCGCCCAGCTGCTGGATGCCTGCCGCGCCGACTTCCACGGCCGCACCGGTTTCGAAGAGAAGGTCTACAGCCAGCCGGACTATGTGGCCCAGGCCCTGGCGGCGGCCCAGGCTGTGCCGGTCAAGGAGATAGTGGCGGCGGGCTTCAAGGGGGAGGGGATCCGCGAGCAACTCGCCAAGCGGCGGCTCGATGCCATCAGCCGGGTGCGCGACGAGTGGACCTTTATCGACGAATAAGCGCCTCTGCAGGGTCGATGAGCTAAGCGCCAGCGACCGTTTGAGGCAACTCAGAGGCATAAAAAAGCCCGGGTCACTGACCCGGGCTTTTTGCTGTGAGGTTGCTTAAGAGAAGCAGGCCTGCAGCACGTAGAAGATGGCGATGGCCAGGATGGCACCTGCGGGCAGGGTGATGACCCAGGAGACCACTATGTTGCGCAGCACGCCCAGGTTCAGGGCGGCTATGCCACGGGCCAGACCCACCCCCATCACGGCACCGACCAGGGTCTGGGTGGTGGAGATGGGCAGACCTGTCCCCGAGGCGATCACCACAGTGGCGGCGGTGGCCAGCTGGGCGGCGAAGCCACGGCTCGGGGTCAGGTGGGTGATGCCGGTGCCGACGGTTGCCATCACCTTCTCACCCATGGTGGCCAGACCGATGACGATACCTATGCCGCCAAGGGGCAGTATCCACCAGGCGATGTGGGAATTGCCGGTGATCTGGCCGGCACTCTCGACTGTGGATACCACGGCGGAGAGCGGGCCAATGGCGTTGGCCACGTCGTTGGAGCCGTGGGCGAAGGCCATGGCGCAGGCGGTGATCACCATCAGGATGCCGAACACCTTCTCCACGTTGGCGAAGTGCATCTTGTTGTCATCCTGCGGGTTGTACTGCTGACCGCGAATGTAGAACCAGCCGCCGATGGAGAGGGTCACCGAGATGGCGATGGAGAGGAGTATCCCCTCGCCGTCGCTCAGGTGCAGACCGACGTGGGTCAGCCCCTTCTTGATGGTCACCAGACAGATGACCAGCGCGGTCAGGAACATGTAGAAGGGGACATAGCGCTTGGCGTTGGCCAGCGGGTTGTCGGTGTTGAAGATGAGCTTCTGCACGCTGATGAACATGAAGTAGGCGATGATGCCCGAGATGGCCGGTGTGACCACCCAGGAGCCGACTATGCCGCCAAACTTGCTCCACTGCACCGCTTCCGGGCCGACGCTCACCACGGCGAAACCGACGATGGCCCCTATGATGGAGTGGGTAGTGGAGACGGGCCAGCCGAAGTAGGAGGCCAGGATCAGCCAGAGGCCGGCCGCCAGCAGGGAGGCTATCATGCCAAGCACCAGCAGATCCGGGGTATCGGTGAAGGCATTGGTATCTATGATGCCGTTGCGGATGGTCGCCGTGACTTCGCCGCCGGCCAGATAGGCACCGGCGAACTCGAAGATCATGGCGATGATGATCGCCTGACGTATGGTCAGAGACTTGGTGCCGACCGATGTGCCCATGGCGTTGGCGACGTCGTTCGCACCTATGCCCCAGGCCATCAAAAAGCCGAACAAGGCCGCCACGAGCACCAGGGTGGTGCCGTAATTTGCGATAATGTCCATTAGTAGTGTTTACCCAGTCAGTCGATTACGAACGAGCCAGCATCAGTTCCAGACGGGCGCCAACGCGCTCGGCCTGATCAGCCAGGTCACCTACCCATTCGAGGATCTTGTAGAGGAACATAACGTCGATCGGATTGTATTTGTGCTCAACGGCTTGCAGCTGTTGGCGCAGCCCGATCTGCATGGTGTCAGTATCGTCCTCGATGAGATCCAGCTGGTGGATCATCTCGGCAACCATTTCAACTTCACGTCCTTTAAAGCCGGTTTCGAGCAGCTCATCGAGTTCTCCGATGGCTTTTTCGGCTTGGGCGGTCGCATCGATACAACGTTTGAGATAGGCCATGAAATCGGCACGCATCTCGGTGGGGAATTCCATTTTGCGGCCAAGCATGCGGCCGGAAATATCCTTGGCACGGTTGGCAATCTTGTCCTGTTGCGTCAGCAGTTCCAGCAGATCGGTACGGGCGACCGGCAGAAACAGACCGCGAGGCAGTTTGAGGCGAATTTCGCGTTTGAGAATGTCCGCTTCTTTTTCCAGCTGGGCTATCTGTTGCCGGATTTTCTCGGCATCTTCCCAACGGTCTTCGGCAACGGCATCAAAGAAGGGAACCAATTGCTGGGAGCACTGGTGAACCTTGACGATATGCTTCTGCAGCGGCTTGATGGGGGACTTGGCAAAAAGACCCAAAATAGTATTTACTGGCATGGCCAAACCTGTGTCGGTGAAAAAACACTCGATACGATTTTATGAGGGGCGCAGGATAACCGAACTGTGCCATCAATAAAACCGTGAATTAATCCTTATCTATCGCTGGCATTATATCCTCGCGACCCGGATCATGCCCCCCAAAGTTGCCTGCCTGCCCGGAATGACTATGCAAACTGAGATCGAGATAAAGTTTTTCGTCACCAGCAATATTCAAGAATCTCTCTCCAACTTTCTGAATTCACTTGAAATTATCTCCTCTGAGCAAGTCAGGCTCGGCAATGTCTATTTCGATACGCCCAAGCTGGATTTACGCCGGCTCGACATGGGATTGCGGATCCGCCGCAGCGACCATTTTTCCGAGCAGACGATTAAATGCCGTGGCCAGGTGGTCGGCGGGCTGCACGCCAGACCCGAATACAATGCCCCGGTGAGCGGGGATCTGCCGACCCTGTCCGCCTTCCCTGATGACATCTGGCCGAGTCTGGCCGTGCGCGACGAGATCCATTCCAGTCTGGTGGCCCAGTTCAGCACCGACTTCCTGCGCCGTCACTGGCTCATCGCCTTCGAGGGGGCCCAGATAGAGCTTGCCTGGGATCGAGGGGAGATTGTCGGCACCCTGGGGCGCAGCGAGATCGACGAGTTGGAGCTGGAGCTCAAGTCAGGCGACGCCCGCGCCCTGTTCGGGCTGGCGGCGCGGCTGGCGGAGCTGGGTGGCGTCCGGTTGGGGGCCCAATCCAAGGCGCAGCGGGGCTATCGGCTGGCGGGGCTCGGCAAGCCCCTGACGGCGCAACCCTTGCCGGATGTCGGCGGGCTCGATGGCAAGGCCTGCATCACGCTCGGTCTGCAGCTCTGGCAGCATCACGAGCAGCTCTGGCTGGAGTGCGGGGATGAGGAGCGGCCGCTGGCGCTGCAAGGAATGCTGCAGGGTTGTGACCTGGTGGCCGAGGCCGCCGAGAACCTGGCGCAGGTCCCTGCCTGGTTGCCCGCTCTTAGGGGGCAGCAGCGCTTGCTGGCAGAGGCTGAGGAGGAACGGCTTTCGGCCCTGCTGCACGGCGCCGATCTCGTGGGCCTGCAACTGGCCATAGCGGCCTGGTTGCACCTGGATTCTTGAGGGTTCAGGTTTGCACTGAATGCAAAAAAGGTGAGCCCAGGCTCACCTTTTTGTTTGCTGATGGAAAGCGCCCGCCGGGCTCAGTTCACCACGGCCACGTTGATGCTGCCATTGCCCTGGGTCATGCGGACCCGGGCGCCGGGCACAAAGGTGGGGCTGGCCTTTTGCACCACGACGATGGATTCGCCGGTCTCTTTCTTGATCTCGAGCTCGACGCCATCGACCTGGTTGAGCTTGTCACCGGCAGCCTTGCCGGCGGCGGCACCTGCGATGGCGCCCCCGGCGGCGGCGATGTCACTGCCGCGACCGCCCCCTATGGTGCTGCCGAGCAGGCCACCGACCACGGCGCCGCCTATGGTGCCGATCAGGGAGTTCTCATCGGCCTGGATCTTCACCGGACGGGTGGAGATGATGGTGCCGTAGCTGACGGTCTGGACCTGCTTGGCGCGATCCTTGGTGTAGACATCGCCGGAGTAGACGTCGCTGTTGGCACAGCCGGTGATGGCGGTGGTGGCGGCCAGCAGAGTGACGAGAGCGATACGTTTCAACATGATGGGCCTCCTGGGCGGGCATCGGGTTAATCGGTTTGATGCAATCCACTCTACGCCAACCGGATTGTGCATTAAACCCGCAAAGTGTAACCAATTATGTGACCTGAACGGCGGTCAGCCCACGAAACGGGTCAGGTCAGGGCCTTTTCCAGCAGCAGGCGATCCTCCCCGGGGCCGAAATAGCCGGGCTCCTCGGCTAGCAGGGCGTAGCCGAGGCGCAAGTAGAGGCGCTGGGCCGGATTGGCCGGATCCACCGTCAGCCTGACTCGCGCCACCTGCAGCTCCGCCAGTGCCTGCTCCACTCGCAGCATCATGCGCTCGGCCAGGCCAAAGCCGCGGGCCTCGGGCCGCACCGCCAGAGAGAGCAGCCAGCCCTGCGACCGATCCTGACCCAGGCCCCCCAGGGCATAACCCAGTAGCCTGCCCTCCAGTTCCGCCACGACCAGCAGGGCGGGCCACAGATCCATGGCCTGACGGAAGAAGAAGGCGGGGTAGACATCCTCCCCGAAGACGTCGGCGTCGATCTGCCAGATGGCGTGCATGTCGGCGTGGGTGGCAATGCGCAAAACGGGGGACGGCTGCATCTGGGCTCCTGTGATGGCGGCTGCCGGGGGGCAGTCAAAAAGAGGGCACAGGGTAGTGGGCCCGTCAGGCTGATGCAAGCGGGTCTGGTTCGGAGGGCGGGCAGGGGAGATGAACAGATCGCGCCTCCCGGCAGGGAGATATGCCGCTCTAAGGGCAAAAAAACAGGGCCCGCAGGCCCTGTTTCACCGGACAAACTCGGTTGTCTGCGATCAGATGAGGCGGGTCGCCTGCTCCAGCCAGGCGAGATCCTCGCCGTCCAGCAGCGGGCTCAGGCGGCGGTAGACCTCGGCATGGTAGTCGTTGATCCAGCGGAACTCGGCCTGGCTCAGCAGGCTGCGATCGATGAGGCGGGTATCGAACGGAACATAGGTCAGCCGTTCGAAGCCCAGCATCGCCAGCTCGCCCACCTGCTCCAGCTCGGTCACCACCACCAGGTTCTCGCAGCGGATGCCGAAGCCGTTTTCCCGGTAGTACCCCGGCTCGTTGGAGAGCACCATGCCCGGTTGCAGGGCCACCAGGCTGCCTTTGGGGGCGATGCGCTGGGGGCCTTCGTGCACGCTGAGGAAGTGGCCGACCCCGTGGCCTGTGCCATGGTCGTAGTTGTAACCGGCCTGCCACAGAGGCATGCGGGCCAGCACGTCGAGCTGGATGCCGGCGGTGCCACGGGGGAAGCGGGCCTGATCCAGGGCGATATGGCCCTGCAGCACCCGGGTGAACATAGCCTTGTGCTCGTCGGTGACTTCACCGACCTTGACGGTACGGGTGATGTCGGTGGTGCCGTCCAGATACTGGGCGCCGGAGTCCACCAGGTAGATGCTGTCCTGACCGAAGGGGCGCGGGGTGCCGTTGGTGTGACGGTAGTGACACATGGCGGCGTTGGGGCCCAGCGCCGATATGGTGTCAAAGCTCGGCTCGACGTAGTGATCCTGCTCGCGGCGGAAGGCTTCCAGGCGATCGGCCAGGGTGCCCTCATCCATATCCTGATAGTCGCCGGAGGCGATAAGGCGATCCAGCCAGGCGAGGAAGCGGGTGACGGCGACGCCATCGCGCAGATGGGCGCGCTGCATGCCGGCCAGCTCCACGGCGTTCTTGCACGCCTTGGGCAGCATGGTCGGATCCTGCCCTGCCACCAGGATGGCGCCCGCCTCCTCCATGGTGAGCTGGGTCCAGGCGTTGGCAGTGTTGGGGTCGGCCAGCACCTTCTGCTGATCCTCGCCGATGCGCTGCAGCACGTCACCCAGCTTGTCGATGGGGTAGACGGAGACATCCTGCCCCACGTGGCGGGTGAAGGCGATGCAGTCGATCTTGTCGGTGTCGACGAAGAAATCCATGCTGGTGTTGGCGTAGAGCACCGCAAAGCCCAGCACCACCGGCAGCCGCTCCACGTCGCGGCCACGCAGGTTGAGCAGCCAGTTGATTGGCTCTGCCTGGGTCAGCAGCACGGCATCCAGCCCGCGCTTGCGCAGATCTGCCGCCAGCAGCTCGCGCTTGGCCTGGCTGGACTGGCCCGCCAGCTCTTCGCTGTAGAGGATGACAGGGGTCTTGGTTGGGGCGGGGCGATCGCTCCAGTGCAGATCGATGGGGTTCTCTTCGACCCGAACCAGCGCTATGCCGCGCTCGGCCAGGATCGGCTTGGCACTCTGGTACCAGGCGAGGCTGTGCAGGCGGGGATCGAAGCCGACCCGGGCGCCGGACGGCAGTTGTTCTGCCAGCCACTGGACGTGGGGATCTTCGTTCAGGTGAAGAAACTCAAACAGCTCGGCCGGTGCCTGCATGCGGGCCTGCACCGTATAACGACCGTCGACGAACAGGGCCGCCCGCTGCGCCAGTATGATGGCGAGGCCGGCGGAGCCGTTGAAACCCGTGATCCAGTCCAGACGTTCGGCATAGGCGGGAATGTACTCCCCCAGATGCTCGTCGTCGTGGGGAACGATGAAGGCGTCCAGTTCCAACGTGGCCAGAGTGGCCCTGACCTGGGCGACGCGGGTTTCAATAATCTCGAAATGATTCATGTCGTTATTGCCAGATTGTGATGATGTGAGTGTTCACTGATTGTGGCCGCTTGCCAGGATCTGTCGGATCGACTGGCCTGCCGCCTCGATATGTTGCTTGAGCAGGACCACGGCCTCGTGCTTGCGGCGGGCGCGGCACAGCTCCAGCAGGTGGGCGTGTTCGCGCTCGGCCTTGTCCACGCCGCCCTGGGCGAACAGCAGTTCGAAGCGCACGTAGCGATCGCAGCTCAGATTGATCTGGGCGATGAGATCCAGTGCCTGGGGACGATTGGCGGCCTGATAGAGGGTGGCGTGAAAACTGTGGTTCAACTCGGCCCAGTGCTCGATCTGGGTGCCGGACTCCAGCGCCAGATCAAACTGGGCCAGGATGGCTTGCGCCTTGGCGAAGGTCTCCTCCGTCATCAGGTCGACGGCGTGGAACAGGGTATCGGCTTCCAGCAGCGCCCGCAAATAAAAGAGCTCCTCGATGGCCGAGGCGTCCAGCATGGTGACTACGGCGCCGCGATGGGCCTCGAACTTCACCAGCCCCTGGGCCTCCAGCTGCATCAGCGCCTCCCGCACCGGAATGCGGCTCACCGCCAGCTCCTTGGCGATGGCATCCTGGCGCAAGGGGGCGCCGGCGGGAAACTCCCCACGCAATATCCGGCCGCGGAGGTTCTCCATCACCATCTGGGTTCGGGTCTTGTAGGGTAGGGTCATGCTTGAGTCACGGGCAGGTTGCAAAATTGTATATTGTATAAAGTTTGGCTGAATCTAACGCGCAACCGCCTGCAAGGCAAGGTTTGGCGGGAGCCATATGCCGCCTGTCGGCCAAAAAAATACCGGCCAGCTGGGCTGACCGGTATGGGGTTGTCACCTGGACGGGGCGCAGCTTACAGCTGCGGGCCCGCAGCGACCAGGCGTTTGCCTTCGTCGTTGTCGGTGAAGCGCTCGAAGTTCTTGATGAAGCGCTGGGCCAGATCCTGGGCCTTGGCGTCCCACTCGGCCTGGTCGGCATAGGTGTCGCGCGGGTCGAGGATGGCCGGGTTCACATCGTGCAGCTCGGTCGGCACTTCCAGGTTGAAGATAGGCAGCACCTTGGTCGGCGCCTGCTCGATGGAACCATCCAGGATGGCATCTATGATGGCCCGGGTGTCCTTGATGGAGATGCGCTTGCCGGTGCCGTTCCAGCCGGTGTTCACCAGGTAGGCTTCGGCCCCTGAGGCTTCCATCCGCTTCACCAGCTCCTGACCGTACTTGGTCGGGTGCAGGCTGAGGAAGGCGGCGCCAAAGCAGGAGGAGAAGGTCGGCGTCGGCTCTGTGATGCCGCGCTCGGTACCGGCCAGCTTGGCGGTGAAGCCTGACAGGAAGTGGTACTTGGTCTGCTCCTTGGTCAGCTTGGCGACCGGAGGCAGCACCCCGAAGGCGTCGGCGGTCAGGAAGATCACCTTGTTGGCGTGACCCGCCTTGGAGACCGGCTTGACGATGTTCTCGATGTGATAGATGGGGTAGGAGACGCGGGTGTTCTCGGTCTTGGAGCCATCATCGAAGTCGATGGTGCCGTCGGCTGCGACCGTCACGTTCTCCAGCAGGGCGTCGCGACGGATGGCGTTGTAGATATCCGGCTCGGCCTCTTTGGAGAGCTTGATGGTCTTGGCGTAGCAGCCCCCTTCGAAGTTGAACACGCCGTGGTCGTCCCAGCCGTGCTCGTCGTCACCGATGAGCTGGCGCTTGGGATCGGTGGAGAGGGTGGTCTTGCCGGTACCGGAGAGGCCGAAGAAGATGGCCACGTCCCCATCCTTGCCCACGTTGGCGGAGCAGTGCATGGAGGCGATGCCGCGCAGGGGCAGGAAGTAGTTCATCATGGAGAACATGCCCTTCTTCATCTCGCCACCGTACCAGGTGCCACCGATGAGCTGCATCTTCTCTGTCATGTTGAAGGCGACGAAGTTCTCGGAGTTGAGACCCTGCTCCTTCCAGTTCGGGTTGGTGCACTTGGCACCGTTCATCACCACGAAGTCCGGCTTGAAAGTCTTGAGCTCTTCCTCGCTCGGGCGGATGAACATGTTCTTCACGAAGTGCGCCTGCCAGGCCACCTCTGTGATGATGCGCACCGCCAGGCGGGTGTCCGGGTTGGCGCCGCAGTAGCCATCCACCACGAACAGGCGCTTGCCGGAGAGCTGTTTGGTCACCAGGGATTTCAGATCTGACCAGACTTCCGGGGTGATTGCCTTGTTATCGTTCTTGCCCTGGTCAGACCACCACACAGTATCCTGGGTGGTGCCGTCCTTGACGATATATTTATCTTTCGGGGAACGACCGGTGAAGATGCCGGTGTTGACATTGACGGCGCCGAGTTCGGTAACGACGCCACGTTCGAATCCTTCCAGGTCTGGGCGGGTCTCTTCTGCGAAAAGCTGCTCATAGGAGGGGTTGCGAACGATTTCCTGGCTGTTTTTGATACCGTACTGGTCCAGTTTCAGTTGTTGTGCCAGGGCGGGTTCTACCACGATAGTCATTATGTTCTCCTGGGTTCAGAGGTGTGTAGGGTTCTATCTGGCGTCCATACTACTACCTAGGTGGTAGTTTTTAGCGATCGCCATCAAACTTTATAAAATAGGGTATTTTTTTGTTATTTAAGTTAAAGGCGGGTTTTGCCCGCCTTTATTTAGTGTAACTTGTTTGCATCATTACCGGGAGCCCCGCTGAACAGGGTTTCGATGTCTATTCCATCAAATTGGTAGTGAGCGCCGCAGTAATCGCAGTGCATGTCGATCTTGCCTAGCTCCTTCACCATGGCCACCGCTTCCTCCTTCTCTATCTGCAGCAGAGCCCCTTCGCAGCGAGCGCGGGAGCAGGTGCAGCGGAACTCGATCGCCTGGGGATCGAACACCCGTACCTTGTCCTGATGGTAGAGGCGGTAGAGGATCTCTTCGGCCTCCAGACCGAACAACTCTTCATCCTTGATGGTGCTGGTGAGCTGGATCAGGTGGTCGAAGTCGGCGCCGTGATCCTCGCTCCGGGCGGGCAACTCCTGCAGCAGTATGCCGGCAGCGCGGGGCTGGCCCTGGTGGTGGCCGGTGCGGATCCAGAGCCGGGTGGCGAGTTGCTCGGACTGGGCGAAGTACTGCTCGAGGCAGGTCGCCAGGGTGTCGGCCTCGAGGGCTATGATGCCCTGATAGCGCTCGCCCTCTTCAGGGGTGATGGTGATCACCAGCTGGCCGTTGCCTACCAGGCTCTGCAGCTTGTCGTCGGTCGGCAGCTCCCCTTCATAGCGGGCCACGCCGCGCAGTTGCTGGTTGTGATCGCCGTTGATCACCGCCAGACGCACCGGGCCGTCCCCTTGCAGCTGTACGGTGATCGAGCCTTCGAACTTGAGGGTGGCGGTCAGCAGGCTGGTGGCGACCAGCAGTTCACCCAGCAGTTTCTGTACCTGGACCGGGTAGTTCTGGGCATCGACGATGTGACGATAGGTACTATCCAGCTGGACCAGCTCCCCCCGGACTTCGTACTCTTCGAACAGATAGCGATACAGGAGATCTTGGTTACTCATCATGCTTTCCTAGGGTTTTCTGGGGGAAAAGATAAATACATTGTTAAACAGGTGGTTAGGAACTAATTCCCGCTCCTGTCGTCATAAAGGGGCCACAAGGGCGAGTCAGTATTGCTTGACCTTGATCAGCTGGCGTCGTTCCTGCTTGTCGGGGCGGCGCTCCGGGCTTGGGGCGAACTGGCTGTTGAAGCGCCTCGCCTCGCTGTTCTGGGCCCGTTTCTTCAGACTTTCCTCGGTCTCTTCATAGAGCTGCTGGGCCAGGGGGGCGGCCTTGCGCTGCTCGCTCACCTCGAGCACCCGCACCTCCCGTTCGTCCTGGCCCTGCCAGAAACGGACGAGGGCGCCGACCTCGACGGCCTTGCCCGGTTTGCTGCGCTGGCCGTTGTAGTGCACCTTGCCGCCGTCGATCTGATCCCGCGCCAGGCTGCGGGTCTTGTAGAAGCGTGCCGCCCACAGCCACTTGTCGAGGCGGACCTGAGTGCTGCTTTGTGCTGGATTCGACATGGATCGGCTCCGGGATGGCTGAAAAGGGAGCCTGATTATACCAGAGGCAGGGCCCGGGATAGAAACAGGGGGAAGCGGGGTGTGACGGAATCTGAATTTTCACAGCTTGATCCCATCCGGTCGGTTGTCTCTGGGTCCATTGCCGTACACAATAGCCAACCGATTTGGATGCCAGAATATTTTGATAAAGATGACGCTACCGTTCAGGGATGACTTGTTGAGCTCCCTTCTGGCTCGTTGCAAGTCAGTGCCACTCTCCCGTTTCAGCCAGCCTCTGTTCTGGCTGCTGCTGCTGTTGCTGGCCCAGCAGTGTGCCGTGCTCACCTGGCGTCTGTTCGATCTCACCCAATCCCCCCGGCCGCAGCCCTGGCAGCCTGCGGTCACTCCGGGCCAGGGCGCCGGACCTGCCCGCCTCGATCTTGGCAACCTCAGCCGTCTCTCCCTGTTTGGCAAGGCGCCGCAGCCGCAGGCCGACAAGGTGGCCCAGGCGGCCCTGATCGATGCCCCCAAGACCCAGCTCAATGCCCAGCTCAACGGGGTGCTGGCCAGTACAGAACCCAGCAAGTCCATCGCCATCATCGCCCACAACGGCCTGCAGAACTCCTATGGCATAGGGGATTACATCGACGGCACCCAGGCCAGGATCCGTCAGGTGTTTGCCGACAGGGTCATCATAGCCCGGGACGGCCGTGACGAGACCCTGATGCTGGATGGGGAAGAGTACGGCAAGCCGCTGCCCAAGGTGACGCGACAGGGGGCCGAGCTCTCCTCAGTTCGCAGCGAATTGATGAGCAATCCTGGCAAGATCACCGATTATCTCAATATTTCTCCGGTCCGGGTGGATGGTCGCATGGTCGGCTATCGCCTCAATCCGGGCAGCAATCCTGAAGTGTTCAATCAACTCGGACTGGTCGCCAACGATCTGGCGGTCAGCATCAATGGTCTGGATCTGCGGGACAACGCACAGGCCATGCAGGCGATGCAGCAAGTGGCGGGCGCCACGGAAATGACCGTCACCGTCGAGCGGCAAGGACAGCTCTACGACGTCTATGTCGGCTTGTCAGAATAATGAATTGGAGTAGCACCAAGAATGATAAATAAAGGGAAGGGCTGGCGTCTGGCCACTGTGGCGGCAGCCTTGATGATGGCTGGCTCTGCCTGGGCCACCGAGTATTCCGCCAGTTTCAAGAATGCCGACATCGAAGAGTTCATCAACACGGTCGGCAAGAACCTGAACAAGACCATCATCATAGAGCCCTCGGTGCGCGGCAAGATCAACGTCCGCAGTTACGATCTGCTCAATGAGGATCAGTACTACCAGTTCTTCCTGAGCGTGCTCGACGTCTATGGCTTCGCCGTGGTGCCCATGAACAACGGCGTGCTCAAGGTGGTGCGCTCCAAGGATGCCAAGACCTCGGCCATCCCTGTGGTGGATGACAGTAACCCCGGCGTGGGTGACGAGATGGTGACCCGGGTGGTGCCGGTGCGCAACGTCTCGGTACGGGAACTCGCGCCTCTGCTGCGCCAGCTCAATGACAACGCCGGTGGCGGCAACGTGGTGCATTACGAGCCCTCCAACGTGCTGCTCATCACAGGCCGCGCGGCCGTGGTGAATCGTCTGGTCGAGGTGGTGCGCCGAGTCGACAAGGCGGGTGATCAGGATATGGACGTCATCAAGCTGAAGTTCGCCTCCGCCGGCGAGATGGTGCGACTGGTGACCAACCTCAACAAGGATGGCAGCAATCAGGGGACCAACGCCTCCCTGCTGCTCTCCCCCAAGGTGGTGGCCGACGAGCGTACCAACTCAGTGGTGATCAGCGGTGAACCCAAGGCCCGTGCCCGCATCATCCAGATGGTGCGCCAGCTCGACCGGGATCTGCAGAGCCAGGGCAACACCCGGGTCTTCTACCTCAAATATGGCAAGGCCAAGGATCTGGTGGACGTGCTCAAGGGGGTCAGCTCCAGCATCGCCGCCGACAAGAAGGGCGGCGCGGCCACCACAGCCACCGGTGGTGGCGCCAGCATAGGGGGCGGCCAGCTCGCCATCTCCGCCGACGAGACCACCAATGCCCTGGTGATCACCGCCCAGCCTGACGTCATGGCCGAGCTGGAGCAGGTCATCGCCAAGCTCGACATCCGCCGCGCCCAGGTGCTGGTGGAGGCGATCATCGTCGAGATCCAGGATGGCGACGGCCTCAACCTCGGGGTGCAGTGGGGCAATGCCAACGGCGGCGGCACCCAGTTCACCAATACCGGTCTGCCCATAGGGCCGGCCATCATCGCGGGCAAGGATTACAAGGACAACGGCAACACAGACGGGCTCGAAAACCTGCTCGGTGATTTTAGCGGCATGGCGGCGGGCTTCTACAAGGGGGATTGGGCCATGCTGGTGACGGCGCTCTCCACCAACACCAAGAACGACATCCTCTCGACCCCGAGCATAGTCACCATGGACAACAAGGAAGCCTCCTTCAACGTCGGCCAGGAAGTGCCGGTGCAGAGCGGCTCCCAGAGCTCCACCACCAGCGACCAGGTGTTCAACACCATAGAGCGCAAGACGGTGGGCACCAAGCTGGTGGTGACGCCCCAGATTAACGAAGGGGATTCTGTGCTGCTCAACATAGAGCAGGAAGTCTCCAGCGTGGCCCAGACCCAGGCGACGGGTACCGCTAATCTCGGCCCCACCTTCGATACCCGTACCGTCAAGAACGCCGTGCTGGTGAAGAGTGGCGAGACAGTGGTGCTGGGCGGCCTGATGGACGAGCAGACCAAGGAGCAGATCTCCAAGGTGCCAATATTGGGGGATATCCCCGTGCTGGGCTACCTGTTCCGCTCCACCTCCAACACTACGGCCAAGCGCAACCTGATGGTCTTCATCCGGCCGACCATATTGCGCGATGCCAACGTCTATTCCGGGGTCTCCAGCAACAAGTACACCCTGTTCAGGGCCGAACAGTTGAACCTGGCGGCCGAGGAGGGCTATGCCACCTCGCCCCCCCGCCAGGTGCTGCCGGCTTATGGTCAGGATGTGATGCTCTCCCCCGAGGTGCAAAAGCAGATTGACCTGATGAGGGCCCAGCAGCAGTCCACCGCCACCGGGGCCAAAACCCAGGTGCAGGGGCAACCCTTCGTGCAGGGTCAACCCTGATGGCGAGCTACTCACTGGACGGGGTCGCGCAACCGGCGGCACTGCCCGAGCTGCCGTTTGCCTTCGCCCGCAACTTCGGGGTGATCCTGACCGAACGCCAGGGCGCCCCCGTGCTGCTCTGCCGTCAGGGGGTGACACCGCAGACCTTGCTGGAGGTGCGCCGGGTAGCGGGCTGCGCCTTCGCGGTGGAGCAGTTGGGTCATGACGAGTTTGAGACGCTCTTGATGGCCCACTATCAGCGCGACTCCTCCGAGGCGCGCCAGCTGATGGAGGATCTCGGCAACGAGATGGACTTCTTCGCCCTGGCCGAAGAGCTGCCCCAGAGCGAGGATCTGCTGGACGCCGACGACGATGCCCCCATCATCCGCCTCATCAACGCCATGCTGAGCGAGGCGATCAAGGAAGAGGCGTCCGACATCCACATCGAGACCTTCGAACGGGCCCTGGTCATCCGCTTCCGTATCGATGGGGTGCTGCGGGAAATACTGCGCCCCCATCGCAAGCTCGCCTCTTTGCTGGTGTCGCGCATCAAGGTCATGTCCCGCATGGACATAGCCGAGAAACGGGTGCCCCAGGATGGCCGCATCTCACTGCGCATCGGCGGCCGCGCCGTCGACGTGCGGGTCTCCACCATGCCGTCCAGCTACGGCGAGCGGGTGGTGCTGCGGCTGCTCGACAAGAACAACGTGCGCCTCGAGCTCAAGCAGCTCGGCATGACGCTGGCCAATCGCAACATCATCAGCGAGCTCATCCGCAAGCCCCACGGCATCATACTGGTGACGGGCCCGACCGGTTCGGGCAAGTCCACCACCCTCTATGCGGCGCTCTCCGAGATCAACTCCCGGGATCGCAACATCCTCACGGTGGAAGACCCCATCGAATATGACCTGGAAGGGGTCGGCCAGACCCAGGTCAACACCAAGGTCGACATGACCTTCGCCCGGGGCCTGCGCGCCATACTGCGTCAGGATCCGGACGTGGTGATGGTGGGGGAAATCCGTGACCTCGAAACCGCTCAGATCGCGGTGCAGGCGTCCCTCACCGGCCACCTGGTGATGTCGACCCTGCACACCAACACCGCCATCGGTGCCATCACCCGGATGCGGGACATGGGGATAGAGCCCTTCCTGCTCTCCTCATCCTTGCTGGCGGTGCTGGCCCAGCGGCTGGTGCGCACCCTCTGCCCGGATTGCCGTGCCCCGCATCCCATCTCGGAGCAGGAGCGGATCGCCATGGGCATAGAGCTGGCGCCGGATCAGCAGATGTGGCGCCCGGTAGGCTGCGAGCAGTGCAACCACACCGGCTATCGCGGCCGGACCGGCATCCACGAGCTGGTGGTGATCGACGAGGCGGTGCGCGAGGCGATTCACAGCGCCAGCGGCGAGCTGGCCATAGAGCGCCTGATCCGGGGCCATACCCCCAGCATACGCCGCGACGGCATCGACAAGGTGCTCCAGGGGCAGACCAGCCTCGAAGAGGTGCTGCGTGTGACCCGGGAAGACTAAGATGGCTGCGTTCGAATACAAGGCCCTCGACCCCAGAGGCAGACAGAAGTCCGGGGTGATGGAGGGGGATTCCGCCCGTCAGGTGCGCCAGCTGCTGCGCGAGCAGGGGCTGACCCCCCTCGAGGTGAACGAGACCACCGAGAAGGCGAAGCGGGAGGCCAACCGCTTCGTGCTGTTTCGCCGTGGTGCCTCCACCTCGGAGCTGGCCCTCATCACCCGTCAGCTGGCGACCCTGGTGGGCGCAGGGCTGACCATAGAAGAAGCGCTGCGGGCAGTGGCCGAGCAGTGCGAGAAGGCCCACCTGCGCAGCCTGGTGGCCACGGTGCGCAGCAAAGTCGTAGAAGGTTACTCGCTGGCCGATTCGCTGGGGGCCTTCCCCCATGTGTTCGATCAGCTGTTTCGCTCCATGGTGGCGGCCGGTGAGAAGTCGGGTCACCTGGAGAAGGTGCTCAACCGCCTCGCCGACTACACCGAGCAGCGCCAGCACATGCGCACCAAGCTGCTGCAGGCGATGATCTACCCCATAGTCCTCACCCTGGTGGCCGTGGGCGTCATCTCCATACTGCTCACCGCCGTGGTGCCCAAGGTGGTGGCCCAGTTCGAACACATGGGCCAGCAACTGCCCGCCACCACCCGCTTCCTCATCGGTACCAGCGAGCTGATGCAGCACTACGGCCTCTGGTTCCTGGTGCTGCTCGGCATCGGTGGCCTGGTCTGGCGCTGGTGGCTCACGGACGCCGGACGGCGCCGCCACTGGCATCAGGTGGTGCTGCGCCTGCCGGTCATCGGCCGGGTCAGCCGCGGCCTCAACACGGCCCGTTTCGCCCGCACCTTAAGCATCCTCAACGCCAGCGCGGTGCCGCTGCTGGAGGGGATGAAGATCTCGGGGGAGGTGCTCTCCAACGACTTTGCCCGCCACCGCATCGGCGAGGCGACCGAGCGGGTGCGCGAGGGGACCAGCCTGCGCAAGGCGCTGGATGAAACCAAGATTTTCCCGCCCATGATGCTGCACATGATCGCCTCCGGCGAGCAGAGCGGCGAGCTCGACAGCATGCTGGAGCGGGCGGCGGACAACCAGGACAGGGAGTTCGAAACCCAGGTGAATATCGCCCTCGGCGTGTTCGAGCCCATGCTGGTGGTCTCCATGGCCGGGGTGGTGCTCTTTATCGTGATGTCGATCCTGCAGCCGATCCTCGAACTCAACAATATGGTCAATCTCTGATGGCCTGCGCCATCTCATTTCGTTAGGGAGTAAGTCATGCAAAAGCGTCGTCAATCCGGTTTCACCCTGCTGGAAGTCATGGTGGTCATCGTGATCCTGGGGATCCTGGCCAGCCTGGTGGTGCCCAATCTGATGGGCAACAAGGAGAAGGCGGATCAGCAGAAAGCCGTCTCCGACATAGTGGCGCTGGAAAACGCCCTCGACATGTACAAGCTGGACAACAACCGCTACCCGACCACAGAGCAGGGGCTGGATGCCCTGGTCAACAAGCCGACCGCGTCGCCTGAGCCGCGCAGCTACCGTGAAGGGGGCTACATCAAGCGCCTGCCGCAGGATCCATGGGGCAACCAGTACCAACTGCTGAGCCCGGGCCAGTTCGGCAAGCTCGACATCTTCAGCATGGGGCTGGACGGCGAAGCCGGGACGGATGACGACATAGGCAACTGGAACCTGAAGGATTTCCAATAAGTGTCTGAGCGCCCGCTGAACCGGATCCTGTGCCCATGAGGCGCCATCGTCAGGCGGGCTTCACCCTGCTGGAGGTCTTGCTGGTCGCCATGTTGATGGGGTTGGTGGCCACCGCCGTCGTCCTCAGCATGGGGGGCGCCAGGAGTGACAGGGAG
The DNA here is from genome assembly GCF_946892685.1 of Aeromonas sp. Marseille-Q5825. NCBI lineage: Bacteria > Pseudomonadati > Pseudomonadota > Gammaproteobacteria > Aeromonadales > Aeromonadaceae > Aeromonas > Aeromonas sp. Marseille-Q5825. Next base: position 611,472 of record NZ_CAMPOU010000004.1, on the reverse strand, counting down.
CTCGACAAGCAGGCGCGTCGTCTCATGGCGACCCTGCAACAGGCGCAGGAGTATTCGGTGATGGATGGCCGGCTGCTGGGATTGAGAGTCGAGGAGAGCGGCTGGCAGTTTATGTCCCGCAACCCCAAGGATCGCAAGTGGCAGGCACTGACCGGCGACAAGCTGCTGGGGCCGGTGCAACTGCCGGAGGGGATCACCCTGGCCGTCGAGCTGGAGGGGTTCAGCTGGCGCACCGAGTCGGACGAGAAGAGCGAGCAGGGCCGCGACGAGAAGGAGCGCAGGCCCCAGATCTTCATCTTTCCGGGGGGAGAGCTCACCCCCTTCGTGCTGACCCTGAGCCAGCAGGACGAGGATCTGAGCTACCTGCGCACCCTCAAGGGGGACGAGTTCGGTCGCCTCTCTCTGTTGCAAGACGAAGAGGAAGAAGAGTGACGGGCACCAGCGCAGGCGGCGAGGGAGTTCGCAGCGTCACCCCGGCGGGCGGGCCCGCCAGGGCGCGCGGCATGACGCTGCTGGAGGTCATGGTGGCGCTGGCGGTATTTGCCATCGCCGGCCTTGCGGTGATGAAGACCGCCAGCGAGCACCTCTCCGGCCTCAACTACCTGGAGCAGAAGACCCTGGCGACCTGGGTGGTGGAAAACCAGCTGGTGCAGCAGAAGCTCGAGGGCAAGTGGCCGGGAGACAGCTGGGTGGAGGGGGACGAGGAGATGGCCGGGCAGACCTGGTACTGGCGCTATCGTGGCGTCGCCACCAGCGACAACAACTTCAAGGCCCTGGACGTGGAGGTGCGCACCGCGCCCAAGGCAGAGAGCCCTGTGGCCATGATGCGGACCTATATCAGCCGATGATCCCGAGCAACACCCGCCTTTCCCGCCACAGTGGCTTTACCCTGCTTGAGAGGTTGCTGCGGCCATCGCCCATGTCGGTGACCTCAGGCCGACGCTCTGTCCGCCAGGCCGGCTTTACCCTGCTTGAGATGCTGGTGGCCATCGCCATCTTCGCCAGCCTCAGCATGGGGGCCTATCAGGTGCTGCAGGGGGTGCTCACCAGCGACGAGGTGGCCAAGCGCAAGGAGGTTCGCCTCTCCGAGCTGCAGCTCGCCTTCAGCCTGCTGGAGCGGGACATCACCCAGATGGTGCCGCGCAGCGGCCGTATCGACGGCGAGAACAACAAGGTGCTGCTGGCGGCCTCCCGCTTCGGCCAGCAGAGCGATGACTGGGGCATGGCCTTCATCCGTGGCGGCTGGCTCAATCCGGACGGCATGCTGCCGCGATCCGGCTTGCAGCGGGTGGGCTGGCGACTCAAGGAGCAGACCCTGGAGCGGCTCAGCTACCTCTACCCGGACCCTGCGATCGGCACAGAGCCGCGCATTCAGCCGGTGCTGACCGGGGTGACGGCCCTGCGGCTCTATTTCTACGACAAGGGCATGTGGAAGGAGGAGTGGACCCAGCGCGACCTGCTGCCCTATGGGCTGGCGGTGGAGCTGGATCTGGCGGATTACGGCACCATTCGTCGCCAGTTCCTGATCGGGGCCGGTGGTCAGAGGGCGACAAATGAAAACTGATCAGTGTTTCCCTCTATTCGTCACAACGGATAACGGTACCCTTAGTCGCCGCCAGTTCCTGATCGGGGCCGGTGGCCAGAGGGCTGAAAATGGTAATTGATCGTTATGTCTCCCCGACCGTCATGGCGGATGACGGTACCCTTAGTCGTCGTCAATTCCTGATCGGGGCCGGCGGCCAGAGGGCTGACAATGGTAGCTAGGCGTCGCTCCCGCCCCGGCCGGCAAGGGGGCATGGCCCTGCTGGTGGTGCTGCTTATCCTGTCGGTGATGGTGATCATCGCCAGCAACATGAGCGGCCGGTTGCAGCTGGAGCTGCGCCGGACCAGCAACCTCACGGCTGGCAAGCAGGCCTGGTGGTATGCCATGTCGGCGGAGGCGCTGGTGATCAAGGTGCTCAACCAGGACTTCAAGGATGACCCCGATGTGGTCAACCTGGGCCAGAACTGGGCACGGCAGGATGCCGTCTTCCCGGTGGATGACGGAACCCTGTCCGGGCGGGTGCGGGATCTGCAATCCTGTTTCAACCTCAACAGCCTGAGCCTGGCCCTGAAAGAGGGGGAGAGCGGCGATGACCTCGATGCGCAACCCTATCAATTCAAGGCGTTCCGGGCGCTGCTCGAGGCGCTGGAGGTGGATGAGTACGAGGCGGTGCAGCTCACCGACGCCATCCGCGACTGGACCGACAAGAATACCCAGCTGGTCTCGAGCAACGGGGCCGAGGATGCCTATTCCGAGGGGCTCAATCCCCCCTATCTGGTGGCGAACCAGTGGCTGCTGGGCACGGACGAATTGCGGGCCGTGCGCGGGGTGAGCAGCGAGCTCTACGCCCGGCTCGCCCCCTATGTGTGCACCCTGCCAAACGACAAGCTGGTGGTGAACATCAACACCATCAAGCCGGAGCAGGCGGCCCTGCTGGTGGGGCTCTACCAGGGCAAGATAGGGCTGGACGATGCAAAGCGGGTGCTGACCAACCGCCCCAAGAAGGGGTGGAAGGAGAAGAAGGAGATGACGGATGAGCTGTCGATACAACCGGGCAGCATCACTGGGCTGGACGGCGCGCTGGACATCAAGAGCAGCTTCTTCGAGGCCCGTCTGCTGGCCGAGGTGGGTGATGTGCGGGCCCGGCTGGAGACTGTCTTCCAGCGCGGCAAGGACAACAAGCTGGTGATGCTGCGCCGTCTGAACGACGGTGCCGAATAACAGGGAGATGGCAGGCCTCTGGCCCCCTCTGTCCCGCCCCTTATATCTGGACTGCAGCCGACGGCTGCGGCCCCGCCCATCGACGAGGATGCTGGCGGGCATGGCAGGAGAATTATTTGTGAGCGAGAGTCTGGTCATCCGTCTGGGGACCAATGCGCAACAGCCGGTGCACTGGCTGGTGTGGTCGACGCAGGAGCAGGAGATCATCGCCTCCGGCACCCTGGCTTCGGCCCATGCCCTGGGTGAGCTGCAGGAGCGTGCCGGTGGTCGCCCCGTGGTGACCCTGGTGCCCGGCAGCGATCTCATCTTCCGGCGGGTCAGCCTGCCGGGCAAGTACAGTCGTCAGGCCGCGGCGGCGTTGCCCTATCTGCTCGAGGAGCAGATCGCCTCCGACGTGGATGAGCTGCATCTGGTGGTGCTGGGTCATCAGGGGCAGGACGTGGATCTGATGGCGGTGGACAAGGCGAAGATGCAGGAGTGGCTGGCGTGGCTGCAGCAGGCGGGGCTCAAGACCCTGCAACTGCTGCCGGACGTGCTGGCCCTGCCGCCCGCCGCCGAGGGGTGGTCTGCCCTGCAACTCGGCGCCGAGTGGCTGATCCGCCAGGGCCCTGTCCAGGGGATAGTCGCCGACGAGCCGCTGCTGGCCATGCTGCTGGCGGCCCAGTCCGACCCCGTCACCATCCATAGCCATACCCCGGCTCCTGCCATCGCGGCCGCCAACTGGCAGGCGGCGGATCCCGAACTGCCCATGCTGCTGCTGGCGAAAGGGGCGATCGCTTGCCAGGCGAACCTGTTGCAGGGGCCCTATCGACCCCAGACCGAATACGGCCGTTACTGGCTGCAGTGGCGCAAGGTGGCGGTGCTGGCGGGGATACTGCTGCTGGTCGCCCTGGCCCAGCGCGGGGTGCAGCTCTATCAACTGGCGGAGCAGGACAAGGCCCTCAAGGCCGAAATCCGGCAGGTCTATACCCGGATCTTCCCGGGGGAAACCCGGATCGTCAACGTTCGCAGCCAGATGAACCAGCACCTCAAGTCCCTGGGGCAGGCCCCGCAGGGTGGGGTCCTGCTGCTGCTGACCGAACTGGCGCCTGTGTTTGCCGAGGTGCCCGGTCTCAAGCCCGAAGTGATGCGTTTCGACGCGGCCAGGGGCGAGCTCAGGTTGCAGGTCACGGCCCCCGGTTTCACCGAGATAGAGCGTTTTCGCGAGCTGGCGGGCAAGCGCTTCGAGGTGCAGCAGGGTGAGGTGCGAAGCCATGAGGGCAAGGTGGAAGGGGCGCTGGTGCTGAAGGGGAAATCATCATGATGGACAAACTGCAAGGCTGGTGGCGTGGCATCAGCCCCCGCGAACAGCGGCTGGTGGCGGTGGGGGGTTGCGCTCTGCTGATCGGGCTCTGCTACTGGGTCATCTGGCAGCCCGTCGCCAATCGCATCGACGAGCGGCAGCGGCAGGTGGCCAACCAGCAGCAGACGCTCGCCTGGTTGAAAGAGAAGGGGCAGGAGGTGCTGGCGATGCAGGGGGGCCAAGGCCGCCAGATCGACACCAGCGGCACCCTGGACGGGGTGGTGAACCGCACTGCCTTCAACCAGAAGATCAAGATAGCCCGGCTGCAACCCCAGGGGCAGGAGCTGCAGGTGTGGATAGACACAGTCCCGTTCGAGGATCTGCTGCTCTGGCTCGCGACCCTCTCCGATCAGTATGGAGTCCAGGTGCAGATCATAGAGGTGGCCCGGGAGGGGCTGGCGCCCGGCCTGGTCAAGGTCAGGCGTTTGCAGTTGAGCCGTCCCCAATGACACCAAACGTACCGAGCGCCGTCCGGTTTTTGGCATGGCGCTCCGTGTTGGCTCCTGGCTTGGCCCGGGCCGGATCCTTGCAGTCGAGTCCTGTTCTATGAAACAAAAAGTCCTGATCGCCGCCCTGTTTCTGGTGGCCTATCTCGGTTTCCTGCTGGTGAAGTTGCCAGCCACCCTGGTGGTGCGCCATCTGCCGCTGCCCCCCAACCTGGTGCAGCTGGAAGGGGTGAGCGGTACTCTCTGGAGCGGCCAGATTGCCCGGCTGCAATATGCCAGCGAGTCCCTGACCCAGCTGCGCTGGGAGCTCGACGGCTGGTCGCTGCTGCGTCTGGCTCCCGAGGTGTCGGTGCGTTTCGGCGATCGAGCCGGCCTCAACGGTCAGGGGGTGATCGGCTGGAATGGCGCCGCCTTTGGTCGTGACATCACCCTCAACGCTCCCGCTCCCTGGCTGCTGGCGCGGGTGCCCACGCGCCTGCCCTTCCCCCTGACGGCGGCGGGTCAGCTGCAACTCAAGGTCGATCAGTTCGCCCAGGGCAAGCCCTGGTGTGAGGAGCTCTACGGCAACCTCAACTGGTACGGCGCCGAGGCCGACACCCCGGCGGGCAAGCTGCTGCTGGGGGACCCAGAGCTCAAGCTGACCTGTCTCGATTCCCGTCTGGTGGCCGAGCTCAGGCAGGCCTCCGAGGCGGTGCAGGTGCAGGGCAAGCTGGAGTTGCAGGCCAATCGCCAGTACCTGTTCCAGGGCACCCTCAAGCCTGGCCCTGCACTGCCGGATCAGATGAAGCAGGGGCTGCCCTTCCTCGGTCAACCCGACGGCCAGGGCCGCTTCCCGCTGCGCTATCAGGGTCGGATCTGAGGGCGCTGTTCTTGGCAGACCACACCCCGCTTCGGCGGGGTGTGGTCGTTATGGGGGGGCGTCTCTGGTGCGCCGCTCAGGGGCGTGGTGATGAGGTGGTTCAGAAAGAGGCTGAACAGCTCGGCCCGGGAGCCGAGGCGCAGCTTGCCGTAGAGGTGCTTGCGGTGATTCTTCACTGTGCCGCTGCCGATGCCGAGTTCGGCGGCAATGGCCTCGGTATCCAGCCCCTGCAGCAGCAGGCTCGCCACCTGCCGCTCCCGGCGGGTGAGCCTGTCACCACCCACGCTGGTCATTGCCTGCTCCACCGCGGCCTTGAGGCTGGCGCCGTCCAGGCTTGCCGGTGCGCCCTGCACCGTATCCTTCGCCGTACTCTTCGCAGCCCTTTTCGCCGTACTATCCGTGGCCCTCATCGCCGCGCTCTGGGCCAGCAGCGGTACCGCCTCCCGCCACTGCTGGCGGCACAGGGAATGCACCAGGGGGAACAAGACTTCCAGCCTGGCGCGCTCCTTTGGGCGAAGGCTCTGGCGCTTGTCGAGGCGCCCCAGAAACAGCATCAGGGTGAGACCGCCGCGCACCGGCAGGATCAGCCCCACCTCCTCCTGCCAGCCGGTGGCCTGATAGAAGTGGTGGCGGTATTCGGGATCCAGCCGCCCCTTTGATACCTGCGCCAGGGTCCAGACTCCGGCGGGGAGGCCGTCCTTGAGCGCCTGCATAAAGGGATCCTGACTGAAGTGACTGGTGAGGTAGCTGTCAAACAGCAGGGCTCGCTGATGGTTGAGGTTGTCGTAGAGGTAGACGGGCCGCTGCCCCACCCCGAGCAGCAGGGCGCAGTCGAACGCTACCTGCTGCTGGATGAGGCGCACCAGGGCCGCCGCAAAGGCCGGGCTGTGCAGGGCATCGACGACGGCGGTCAGGCTCTGGGTCAGCGAATCTGTGGCGAGGGGCTGGCTCATGGCGACGGGCTCCGGGTGGCGGGGACAGGCTCCCCGATATGGGCGGGATGCTAGCACGAGAGTGGTAAAACTGTCCCCTGGGGGACATATCTGCCACGGGCCAGAACGGCGAGTATGGCGACTTTCCCCTGCTGTTGGAGACCCCATGATCGACCCCCATTTGCTCACCGACCTGACCGAGCGTGGCCTGGTGGCCCAGATGTCCGACCCGGCGGCCCTGGCCTCCCACCTCGCCACGGCGCGCACCCTCTACTGCGGCTTCGATCCCACCGCCGGCAGCCTGCACATAGGCCACCTGGTGCCGCTACTGATGTTGCGCCGCTTCCAGCTGGCGGGCCACACCCCTGTGGCCCTGGTGGGCGGTGCCACCGGCCTCATCGGTGATCCCAGCTTCAAGGCGACCGAGCGCAGCCTCAACAGCGCCGAAACCGTGCAGGGCTGGGTGGCCAGCCTGTCGGCCCAGATCCGGGCGCTGCTGCCCGCGAGCGAGGGGCTGGCGGCGCCTGTGCTGGTCAACAACGCCGACTGGATGGGGCAGATGTCCGCCCTCGATTTTCTGCGGGACATCGGCAAGCACTTCTCGGTCAACGCCATGCTGGCGCGGGAATCGGTGCGCCAGCGGCTGGCCCGCCCGGATCAGGGGATCTCGTTCACCGAGTTCTCCTATGCCCTGCTGCAATCCCAGGATTTCGCCGTGCTCAACCAGCGCCTCGGCTGCACCCTGCAGATCGGCGGCAACGATCAGTGGGGCAACATCACCAGCGGCATGGATCTCACCCGCCGGCTGCATCAGGCCCAGGTCCATGGCATGACGCTGCCCCTCATCACCAAGGCGGACGGCACCAAGTTCGGCAAGACCGAGGGGGGCGCCATCTGGCTGGATCCGGCGCTCACCTCACCCTATGCCTTCCATCAGTTCTGGCTCGGTACCGCAGACGAGGATGTCTACCGCTTCCTGCGCTACTACAGCTTTATGCCGCTGGTCGAGATTGCCGCGCTGGAGGCGGAAGATGCCAAGCGGCAGGGGCGCAAGCAGGCCCAGCAGGTGCTGGCGGACGAGCTGACCGAACTGGTGCACGGCAAGGGGGCGCTGGCGGCGGCGCGGCGCATCGGCGAGCTGCTGTTTTGCGGCGATGTGGCCCGCCTGGGGGAAGCCGATCTCGCCCAGCTGGCGCAGGATGGCATGCCGAGCTGCCGTATCGAGGAGGAAAGGGATCTGGTGACCCTGCTGGTGGAGAGCGGCCTGGCGAGTTCGAAGCGGGTGGCCCGCGAGCTGCTGGGGGCGGGCGCCATCAACCTCAACGGCGAGATAAGACAGGATGAGCAACTGAGCGCAGAGGATCGGCTGTTTGAGCGCTACCTGCTGCTGCGCCGGGGCAAGAAGCAGTACCGGCTGGTGGAGTGGGTGGACTAGCTCGCCCGACATCAATGAGAAAGGGCTGCCCAGGCAGCCCTTTTCATTGTGCGTCTCGGCCCCTCAGCTGCCCGGTATGCAGGGGGGGGAGGCCCTGCCTAAGGATCAAAGGGTCAGCGGCAGCAACTCGGCGTAGTCGCGGAACATGCAGGGGAAGGTGGTCAGTGGTTTCCCCATCGCTGCGCTGCGCCAAATGCCGAATCAAAGGGTCAGCGGCAGCAGTTCGGCATAGTCGCGGATCGCCGGGAAGGCGGTAATCTGCTGTTCCGGCTGGCGACTGTCCGGGTTCTGGATGGCGAGCTGATAACCGATGCCGTAGTCGGCGGCGGCGCGCAGGATACGCTCGCTGTCATCGACAAACAGGGTGCGGGCCGGATCGAACGCCAGTCGCTCGGCCAGCGCCTGCCAGCAGTGCTGGCTCTCCTTCGACCAACCCAGCTCGTGGGTGCTCACCATAAGATCCAGATGCTCGGCGAGGCCGAGCCGCGCATCCTTCACCGACAGGCTGGCGGGGTGGGCATTGGTGAAGAGCACCAGCTGCTTGCCCGCCGCCCGCAGGGCGGCCAGGAAGGGGATGACATGGGGCCGCCACTGGATCTTGTCCAGGATCTCCTGCTTGAGGGCGCGAATGTCGAGCCCGAGGGTCTGGCTCCAGTAATCGACGCAGTACCAGTCGAGGGTGCCGCTGACGGCCTGATAGTGGGCCTCGATCTGCGCCTTGGCGTCGGCCAGCGGCAGGCCGAGGCGCGCGGCGTAGCGTTCGGGCACCAGCTGCTGCCAGAGGTGGCTGTCAAAATGAAGGTCGATCAGGGTGCCATCCATGTCGAGCAGAACTGTGTCTATCTGGTGCCAGGGCAGTGGGGTGGGCATGGGGCCTCTTTGTGTCGGACTGGGTGGGGAAAACGGGGCGCATTATAACGGATTTTTCAGGCACCTTTCCGGCCCTTGCACCGTGGTGTTCCCTCGGGGAGTCGTTTACTCTTGAAGCACTCTTTTTTAACGAGCAGTCAGCCCCGATGAGTGACCCCCACAAGTGCAAACCCGAACACGTCCGCGTCGAGGCCATGGCCCACGACAAGCGTAAGCCGGAGATCATCAAGGCCGAGCTGGTGGCCGAGAGTCGGCTGTTCAAGGTGGAATCCCTGCATCTGAAATTCAGCAATGGGGAGGAACGGGTCTACGAGCGGATGCGCGGCGGCAACAGAGGCGCCGTCATGGTGGTGCCCCTGTTCGATGCCCACACCCTGCTGCTGGTGCGCGAATACGCGGCAGGCACTCACTCCTACGAGCTGGGCTTTCCCAAGGGGCTGATCGATCCCGGCGAAGATGCCTTCGAGGCGGGCAACCGGGAGCTGATGGAGGAGGCGGGCTTCGGGGCCCGTGACCTCATTCCCCTCAAGCAGGTCTCCCTGGCTCCCGGCTATTTTTCCAGCAGGATGGACATACTGCTGGCGCGGGATCTCTACCCCGAGCAGCGGATCGGCGATGAGCCCGAGCCCCTCGAGGTGATCCCCTGGCCCCTCAATCGCATCGACGAATTGCTGGCGCGACCCGACTTCACCGAGTCGCGCAGCATCAGTGCCCTGCTGCTGGCCAGCAAATGGCTGGCGGAACAGGAAAGCTAGCCCAAGCCTGGGCAAAGGTAATAAAAACAGAGGATAACAAGATGCAGGAGTTGTTGGCCTGGATACCTGGGGTCAAGGAGATAGCCCGCGAAGCGGGACGTATCCTTCACGAAATCTATCACGGCGGTCAGTTCGAGCGTCAGCTGAAGGAGGATGCGACCCCGGTCACCAGTGCCGATCTTGCTGCCGATGCCTACCTCAAGCAGGCGCTGTCGGCGCTCACCCCCCATGTGCCCGTGCTGACCGAAGAGGCGGCCGATGTGCCCTTCAGCCAGCGTGCCAACTGGCGGCAATACTGGCTGGTGGATCCCCTGGACGGCACCGGCGAGTTCATCGCCGGCAGCGGTGACTTCGCCACCCTGATCGCCCTGGTGCGGGACAATGTCCCCGTGCTCGGCGTCATCTATGCCCCCGAGGCCGACGTGCTCTACTGGGCGGTGCGCGGCCACGGCGCCTTCAAGGAGGTGAACGGCGAGGTGCATCCCATCAGCGCCATGCACCACGAGCACGACCAGCCCGACTCCCTGGTGGTGGCCATCAGCCGCCGCCAGAAGCTGGAGAACCTGACCCGCCGCCTCAACCCGGCCATCAACTACGAGCTGATCCCGCTTGGCTCCAGCTCCCTCAAGTCCTGCCTGGTGGCCGAAGGGGCGGCAGACTGTTATGTGCGGCTCGGCCCCACCGGCGAGTGGGACACCGCCGCCGCCCAGTGCATCGTCGAGGCGGCGGGGGGGCGCATCCTCAGCCTGGCGTTGCAGCCGCTCAGCTACAACGAAACCGAGTCGCTGGAGAACCCTGACTTCATAGTGATGGGGGACCCGGATCTCGCCTGGGGCAAGATCCTGACTCACTGAGCCGGTTGAAATGTAGCCGAATCATCCAATCAGGCGGCCTCGTGGCCGCCTGATTGCTTGGTGTGATCCGCTGGCTTGCAACGGCATATTCAGGTGTATTCGCTACTTTAATGGATTGCTGTAGTGGATCATCACAGCTAAACCCAAAGTGCTGGCATCTCTTTTCAGGTAATTCTGAAAACTTAGAATTGGCCGAAATAAAAAATCGAACAGTGGTGATATTTTGGTTTTATATTTCGTAAAATTGCCTTTTTAAAGGTTTATCAGAACGAGGTGGGCTGGAAATTCCGCCCAATCTCACTGGCTGAACCGAGCTTTGCCAGTGAGATCTGCCAATGCCGATTTTTGAGAATTAAATGCTAAAGGAGCACAATATTCTTAGATTTTAATACTATATGTAAGTGGTTTATCAATGAGTTCATCTGCAGAGGTCTCCCGGGAGTTATCCGGTTCCCACTCCACCACTGCCAGCACCACCCGCTGGCGTCGTCACGACACCCACTGGGTCATCAGCCTGTTTGGCACCGCCGTTGGCGCCGGCATCCTCTTCCTGCCCATCAACCTGGGTCTGGGGGGCATCTGGCCCCTGGTTATCGTCGCCGTGCTGGCCGGCCCCATGACCTTCCTGGCCCACCGCGGGCTGGCGCGCTTCGTGCTCTCTTCCTCCCGCCCCCACGCCGACTTCACCGAGGTGGCGGAGGAGCACTTCGGCAAGATGGCCGGTCGCCTCATCTCGGCGCTCTACTTCCTCTCCATCTTCCCTATCCTGCTCATCTACGGCGTCGGGCTGACCAATACGGTGGAGAGCTTCATGATCAACCAGCTCGGCATGGATGCCCCGAACCGGGTGATGCTCTCCGGCCTGCTGGTGTTCGCCATGATCGCCGTGATGATGGCGGGGGAGAAGGCGATGCTGCGGGCCTTTGCCTTCATGGTCTACCCGTTGGCGGCCATTCTGGCGGCGCTCTCCTGCTATTTGATCCCCCAGTGGCAGTGGCCACAAATGACCGCCTTCGAGGGTGGCAGCTTCCTCAACACCGTCTGGCTGGCGCTGCCGGTGACAGTGTTCGCCTTCAGCCACGCCGCCGCCATCTCCGGCTTTGCCAACGTGCAGCGCCGTGAATATGGCGAGCAGGCGGAGGCCAAGAGCGGCCTGATCCTGCGCAACACCACCGTCATGCTGGTGGGCTTCGTGCTCTTCTTCGTCTTCTCCTGCGTGCTGAGCCTCTCCCCGGCCCAGCTGGCCGAGGCCAAGGCCCAGAACGTCTCGGTGCTCTCCTATCTCGCCAACATCACAGACAACCCTGTGATAGTGACCCTGGGGCCGCTCATCGCCTTCATCGCCATCAGCTCCTCCTTCCTCGGCCACTTCCTCGGGGCCCGGGAGAGCCTGAAAAGCCTGATCGCCAAGCCCACAGGGCTGTCGCTGGCCAAGGCGGACAAGCTCGGCATAGCTCTTATGTTCTTCGCCATCTGGGGGGCTGCTGTCATCAACCCCGGCATCCTGGGTCTGATGGAGACCCTCTCCGGCCCCGTCATCGCCATGATCCTCTTCATCATGCCGGTGATTGCGATCTACAAGGTCGAGGCGCTGGCCCGCTTCCGCCAGGGCTGGGTGAACGGCTTTATCCTGCTGACCGGCTCGCTGGCGGTCTCGGCCCTGGTCTTCAGCCTGCTTAAGTAACAGCGGCGCTGCGGCCAGAAAAAGAAGAGGCGACCCTTGGGTCGCCTCTTCTCATTTCATGGGGCACAGGGCCTCAGCCCAGCTTGGCGCCGTTCTCCACCGCCTGCTCCGGGATGGCCATCACCACGGCGCCATCGGCCCGGTAGAAGCCGGTCAGCAGAAACTCCGACTGTATGGGACCTATCTGCTTGGCCGGGAAGTTCACCACGGCGACGATTTGGCGCCCCACCAGCTCTTCCGGCTGATAGAGATCGGTTATCTGGGCGCTGCTCTTGCGCACCCCGAGCTCGGGGCCGAAATCCGCCCACACCTTGTAGGCAGGCTTGCGCGCCTCGGGGAAGGGTTCGACCCGTACCAGGGTGCCCACTCTCAGCTCCACCATCTCGAACTCTTGCCAGCTTATGGTCTGCATCTTGGCTCCTCCTTTCACACACCTTGCATTGGCCCCAGCATGCCTCGAAACGGCAGCCCCTGTCTTCGGCAAGGGGCCGGACTGTTATGGCTGCGGGCCGTTTTGCTGGCGCCAGCGCGACGGGGTCAGCCCCGTCTCGGCCAGGAAGCGCTCGGCGAAGGCGCCCTGATCCTGGTAGCCACAGCGGCTGGCCACTTCCCCTATGGGCAGGGCACTGTGGGCCAGCAGGGTGCGTGCCAGCGCCATGCGCCGCCCGCGGATGTAGTGGGAGGCGCTCATGCCGAACTGCTGGCGAAAGGCGTGCTTGAACTGGCTCTGGCCGAGGCAGGCAACAGCGGCGAGCCGCTCGTTGCCAAGGGGCTCGGCGAGGTGTGCCTCGATGTGGCGCTGCACTCTTGTCATGCGCGGAGCCAGGGCGGGGCCCATACCCTGACCCTGGGCCAGGAGGTTCAGCCAGATCTGCTCCATGCCGGCCACATGGCGACCCTGGCGCACCATCTGATGCAGGAAGGCGAGATAGTGGCGCTGGGGCTCGTCCAGGGGGATGAAGGGGCGCTCGCCGAGCGCCTCGGGCAGCCAGTGGCTCTCCTGCACCAGGAAGGAGAGCGCTGGGTCGGCGGCGTAGTCGTGACGTTCACCTGGGGCTATGACGCAGGCAAAGCCAGGGGCGAGGCGGCGCCCCTGGCCCTGCACCTCGATCTCGAGGGGGCCGTCCAGGGGGATCACCAGCTGGGCGAAGTCGTGACTGTGGCTGCTGATGTCGCTCTGGTAGTGGCGCAGGCTGAACGGGCAGGGGGCGGATAGGGATGACGCGGCACCGGGCCGCGTCATCGAAGAGGGGGGATTATGTGCCATGGGCCGCCGTATTACTCGGCGTCGAAATCTTCGATCTCTTTGCCCAGCGCCTCCATGATGGCGCGCGCCTCGGCGGGGACGCTGTCCGGATGATCCTTGCGCAGATCGTCGTCACAGGGCAGCGGTTGACCGGTGAATGCGTGCAGGAAGGCCTCACAGAGCAGCTCGCTGTTGGTCGCATGACGCAGGTTGTTCACCTGGCGACGGGTGCGCTCATCGGTCAACACCTTCAGCACCTTGAGCGGGATCGAGACGGTAATCTTCTTGACCTGTTCGCTCTTCTTGCCGTGCTCCGCATAGGGGCTGACGTAGTCGCCGTTCCACTCTGTACCCATGTTCCACCTGTTCTCGTTTGGCCGTGAGCGCGGATTTTAACCCTTAAGGAATTCAATGGCAATCCAACAGCAAAGCCATTTAGACGTCTAGAAGTGTTGACGGCTTTTTTGAGGTGGCGTAAGGTGGTTCACCATAGGCCAGCAATGGCAGGATAGCCGTGGCAGAGGCACAGCGGCCATCGTCCAGAGACACTTCAAGGAGAGCGGAAATGACCCACAAGGCCACCCTGGCGGTACGTTGTATCGGACATAGAGACAGATCAACTGCACAGTCACAGCGCCAAGGAGAGCATCATGAGTCATAAGGCCACCCTGGCGGTACGCACCGGGATTGAGACAGACACACAGCACGGTGCCGTGGTGCCCCCCATTTACCTCTCCAGCAACTACACCTTTGCCGACTTTGGCGAGCCCCGTCAATACGATTATGCCCGCTCAGGCAACCCGACCCGCACCAATCTGGCGGACGCGCTGGCGGCACTGGAAGGGGGCGCCGGCGCCGTGGTGACCGGCACCGGCATGGGAGCCGTCCATCTGGTGACCACGGCCCTGCTCAAGGCGGGGGATCTGCTGATCGCCCCCCACGACTGCTACGGCGGCACCTGGCGCCTGTTCGAGTATCTGGCGGCCAAGGGCCACTACAGGGTGCAGTTCGTCGATCAGGGGGATGAGGCTGCGCTCGCCGAGGCCCTGGCGCAGCAACCGGCCCTGGTGTGGGTAGAGACCCCCTCCAACCCGCTGCTGAGGGTGGTGGACGTGGCCGCCATCGCCGCCGCCTCCCATGAGGTGGGTGCCAAGGTGGTGGTGGACAACACCTTCCTCTCCCCGCTGCTGCAACAGCCGCTCTCGCTCGGTGCCGATGTGGTGGTGCACTCCACCACCAAGTACATCAACGGCCACTCCGACGTGGTGGGCGGGGTAGCGATCGCCAAGGATCAGACGCTGGCCGAGTCCCTGGTGTGGTGGGCCAACTGTCTGGGGCTCACCTCCGGCGCCTTCGATTCCTACCTCACCCTGCGTGGCCTGCGCACCCTGGCGCCGCGCCTGCGTGCCCATCAGGAGAACACGGACAGGATCCTCGCCTTCCTGCAGCAACAGCCGCTGGTCAAAAAAATCTATCATCCCAGCCTGCCTAGCCACCCGGGCCACGAGATTGCGCGTCGTCAACAGTCCGGCTTCGGCGCCATGCTAAGTTTTGAACTCGATTGCAACGAGACGGGGCTGCGTGCCTTCCTCGCGGCGCTGCGGCTGTTCTCGGTGGCGGAGTCCCTCGGCGGGGTGGAGAGCCTGGTGGCCCATCCGGCCAGCATGACCCACAGGGCCATGACTCCGGCGGCGCAGCAGGCGGCGGGCATCAGCGCCCAGTTGCTGCGCCTCTCTGTGGGCATAGAACACGGTGAAGACCTGGTGGCCGATCTGGCTCAAGGCTTTGAACAGGCGCAGTTGGCACAACAGGCAGAACAGGTGAAGTAATGGAACAGCAACAACAGGGAGAGAGTGCGGTGGCGGCAGAGAGAGCCTTGAAGCGGCGTCATGTGCACAAGTTTGGCGGCAGCAGTCTGGCGGATCCTGTCTGCTATCGCCGGGTCGCCAGCATTCTCGAACAGCAGGCCGAGCAGCAGGGCGGGGGCAGAGAGCTGGTGGTGGTCTCCGCCGCCGGCAAGACCACCAACCGGCTGATCCAGCTGGTGGAGCTGGCCGAGGCGGGTGACGAGGCCGCGGGCGAAGCCATCACTGCCCTGCACGCCTACCAGCAGAGTCTGATCGACGGCCTGCTGGAGGGGGAGTTGCTGCTCGACTTGAGCAAGCAGCTGACCGATGACATGCAGCAGATCGCCAAGACCCTGGAAGGGCAGTTTGATCGCTTCGAGCGCAACGGCTTGCTGGCCTTCGGCGAGGTGTGGTCGGCGCGCCTGCTGGCCGCCCTGCTCACCAGCCGTGGCGACAAGGCCATCTGGCTCGACGCCCGCAGCTTCCTGCGCGCCGAGGATGGCGCCCTGGTCAAGGTGGATGCCGCCATCTCCGGCGAGCTGCTCAAGGCGCGTCTGGCGGAGCACCCCGGCCGCATAGTGGTGACCGGCTTCATCGCCGCCGACATGGAGGGGCGCTCCCTGCTGCTCGGCCGCAACGGCTCCGACTACAGCGCCAGCCTCTTGGCCGCCCTGGCGGACGGGGAGTCCACCACCATCTGGAGCGACGTGGCCGGTGTCTACAGCGCGGATCCTCGCCGGGTGAAGGAGGCGCGCCTGCTGGAGCGCCTGAGTCTGGCGGAGGCCAACGAGCTGGCCCGCCTCGGCTCCTCCGTGCTCCATTCCCGTACTCTGCAACCCGTGGCCGACAGCCGCCAGCGCCTCACCCTGCGCTGCAGCTACAACCCGGACGAGGGCTGCACCCACATACTGCGCCGGGCACCGCGCTCCGGCGGGGCGCGCATCGTCTCCTCGGTGGATCAGATTGCCCTCATCGAACTCAAGGTGCTGCCCCAGACAGGTTATGAGCAGACGGTGGCCGCCATCGAGGCCCATCTGGCCCGTCATCGCCTCAACCCGCTCACCCTGCAGCGTCAGCCGGATCGGCGGGTGCTGCGCCTGGCCTACACCCTGGAAGTGGCGGAAGGGGCCTTCGAGATACTGCGCGACTTCCAGCTGCAGGGCAGCTTCACCGGTCTCATCCAGAAAGAGGGATTCAGTCTGGTGGCTCTGGTGGGGGCTGGCGTGACCGACAACGCCGAGCAGTGTCACCGCTTCTATCAGCTGTTGGCGGATCAACCCCTGGAGTTCGTCCAGGTGGCCAGAGATGGCCTGAGTCTGGTGGCCGTGGTGCGCCAGGTGGTGCTGGAGCCCCTGCTCATCGCCCTGCACAGCGCCCTGTTCAGCCGCCCGACCCGGGTCGGACTGGTGGTGTTCGGCAAGGGCAATATCGGCGGTCACTGGCTGGCGCTCTACGCCCGCGAGAAGGCGCGGCTCGAGCACGAGCTCAATATGGCGCTCACCCTCTACGGGGTGTTCAGCTCGGAAGGGGGCCTGCTGGATGAAGAGGGGCTGGATCCCCTCAAGGTGCGCGACAACTTCAATCCCAGGCCGCTGATCTGGCCGGAACTGCTGGGTCAGCTGGAGCAGCACGGCTTCGATGCGCTGATTGCGCTGGACATGACCGCCAGCGAGACGGTGAGCCGCTACTACCCGGATTTTGCCCAGCTCGGCATCCACATCATCGCCGCCAACAAGTTTGCCGGTGCCGCCGACAGCGAGTTCTACCAGCGCATCAAGCAGAGCTGCCGCGATCATCAGGTGCAGTGGCGTTACAACGCCACCGTCGGTGCCGGGCTGCCTATCCAGTCCAGCATCCAGATGCTGCGCCAGAGTGGCGACCGCATCCAGGGGGTCTCCGGCATCTTCTCCGGCACCCTCTCCTGGCTGTTCCAGCAGTATGACGGCACGCGCCCCTTCTCCGAGCTGGTGGACGAGGCCTGGCAGCACGGCCTGACCGAGCCGGATCCTCGCGAGGATCTCTCCGGCCAGGACGTGCGCAGGAAGCTGCTCATTCTGGCGCGGGAGGCGGGCTTCGAGCTCGACTCCGCCGACATCGAGCTGGAGAACCTGGTGCCCGTCTCCCTGCGCAAGGTGAGCACGGATCAGTTCATGGACAGGCTGAAAGATCTGGATGATCCCATCCAGACCGCGTTCGAGGGGGCCCGCCGGGTCGGCAAGGTGCTGCGCTACGTCGCCCGCTTCGAGCACGACGGCAAGGCGCGGGTCGGGCTGGAGACCCTGGAGCCCCACCATCCGTTCGCAAACCTCTTGCCCTGTGACAACGTGTTCGCCATCGAGAGCGACAGCTATCGCACCAACCCCCTGGTCATTCAGGGGCCGGGGGCGGGGCGCGAGGTGACCGCAGCCGCCATCCAGTACGATCTCTGGCAGATCTGCGCCAGCCTTTGAGAGCCTGGTGGATGACACAAAGAAGAGGCGCCCCTGGGCGCCTCTTCTCATTGGTGGTCACGATGCCTTACCAGAACAGCTTGCCCAGCAGGGGGGCGAGCAGCACTGTGGCCATGCCGGCTATCATCATCACCATACTGGAGACTACCCCCTCCTCGTTGCCCATCTGATAGGCCCGGGCCGTGCCGGCCCCGTGGGCCGAGGCGCCAAAACCCGCCCCCTTGCCGAGGCGGCTGCGGATGGCGAGCACCGTCAGCACGCTCTCCCCGACCGCCATGCCGATCACCCCGGTCAGCACCACGAACAGGGCGGTGAGATCGGCGTTGCCGCCCACAGATCGAGTCGCCTCCACCGCGAAGGGTGTGGTGATGGATCTCATGGCCATGCTGCGCTGCAGCAGCTCTGAGAGGTTCAGCCAGCGCGCCAGCAGCACAGTGCTGCCCACCGCCATGAGCACTGAGGCAAATACCCCCACCGACAGGGAGAGCCAGTGGCGGCGCATCAGCGCGCGGTTCTCGTAGACGGGCACCGCGAAGGCGACGGTGGCCGGGCCCAGCAGCCAGAGCAGCCAGTGAGATTCGGCCATGTAGTCCTGATAGGGGATGTGGAACAGCATCACCACCGCCACCAGCAGGGCGGGGGCCAGCAGCAGCGGCATCAGGGGCAGGATGCGCTTCTTGCCATAGAGCCACTTGCTGGCGTAGTAGAACAGCAGGGTGAGGGCGAAGCAGAGCAGGCCGAGCAGGGTGTCAGACATGGCGGCGACTCCGGCGGGCCAGCTTCAGTTCCAGGCGATAGACCCTGTCCACCACCAGGGCCGTGGTGCCGAGCACCAGCACAGTGCTTGTCACCAGCACCACCATGATGCGCCACCCCTCCTGCAACAGCAGCTCCTGATAGTTGACCACGGCCACCACGGCGGGCACGAAGAACAGCAGCATCTCCGCCAGCAGCCAGCGGGCACCTGCGCTGAACCACTGGGCCTTGACCACCCCGAGAAGGATGCAGATGAGCAGCAGCAACATGCCGGTAAGGTTGGCGGGCAGGGGCAGGTGGAAGGTGCGTACCGCTGTGTCGGCCAGCAGCCAGATGGCGGCCAGCAGGGCGATTTGGAAGGGGGTTTGCAACCAGCGAAGGCAGAAGGCTTTCATGATGGGCGTCTTTCTGTGAACCTGGTCACAGTATAAGTGGGGGCCAAACCTGCAAAAAATGAATTTAAATTATGAAAAATATGCCAAATTGGCATTATTTGGCGATCACCCCAGACGAGCGTCCCATGGATATCCGAGCCCTGCGTTACTTTGTCGAACTGGTGCGGGAGAAGAGCTTCACCCGCGCCTCCGAGAAGCTGTTCGTCACCCAGCCCACCATCAGCAAGATGATCCGCAGCATGGAGGAGGAGTTGGGCCAGCCCCTGCTCAATCGGGAGGGGCACAGCTTCACCCTGACCGACAGCGGCCAGGTGCTGTTTGCCCGTGGCCAGCTGATCCTGGCCCAGATGCAGCAGCTGGAGGCTGAGCTCGCGGATCTGCAGAGCCTGCAGCACGGGCGCCTGGCGCTGGGCATCCCCCCCATGGTGGGTCACGTCTATGCGGATCTCATCCGCGCCTACCGCAGCCGCTACCCCAAGGTGGAGCTCTCCATAGTGGAGTACGGCGGGCGCCGCATCGAGCAGGCGGTGCTGGAGGGGGAGCTGGATCTCGCCATCACCATGCTGCCGACCAAGGAAGAGGGGGTACTGAGCGCCCTGGAGCTGGACTGCTATCCCATTCAGGTGGTGCTGCCGGACCTGCCGCGCTGGCGCGGGGGCAGCGAGATCCGGTTGGGGGACTTGAAAGAGGAGCCCTTCCTGCTCTACACCCAGGCCTTCACCCTGAGCGAGCGGCTGGAGCAGGCCTGCCAGCAGGCGGGTTTCGTGCCCCAGGTGGCGGCGCGCAGCAGCCAGTGGGATTTTCTCACCGCCATGGTGCGCAGCGGCATGGGGGTCGCCTTCCTGCCCGAGCCCATCTGCCGGCGGCTGACCCCGGACGGCCTGGTGCTGCGCCCCTTGTTGCCGGAGCTGAGCTGGCGTCTCGGAGTGATCTGGCCGAGTCGGCGCTACCTCTCCCGCACCGCCGAGGCCTGGCTCGCCCTGTGTCGCGAGCAGGGGGCGCGGGGCTAGGCGCTACTTGCCGACCCTGTCCGCCTTGTCGTGGGGAGGCATGCCGAAGGCATCCCGGGCCGGATCATAGAGATAGGAGCTGTAGTCGCTCCCCTCGCCGGGCAGCTGGGGGTTGCTCAGCCTGAACAGCTGGCGCGAGGCCAGTTGGGTGAACGCCAGGGAGGGTTGGAAGTGCTGGCGCCAGAGCCGCTTGAGGGAGCCGTCCTGCCAGGCCAGCCGCAGGCCGAGCTGGATGCGTTCGCGCTCCTTGTGGTAGGTGGCATGGCTGTAGAAGGCGTGGATCAGCGGGTAGAAGAGGGCCACATGGGGATCGACGGTGAGGGTCGGCAGCCTGGGGTGGTGGGTCTCCCACTCCGCCAGTATCTCGTTGGCGCCGCGACAGAAAAGATCGACCCTGCCACGGGCCACCATGCGAAACAGCGACTCGTAGTTGTCCACCTCCTGCACCTGGAAGCCGTTGTGGCGCAGGATGTCGGCATCCTGCCACCCCTTGCCACTCCCCTGACTGAACGCCTGAAGCTGGGCCAGGGTACGGACCCCGGCCAGGGCATCCGCACGGTCGGCACCGACGAAGCAGACCCGGTAACCGAGAATGCCGAGATCGATGGGGAAGGGGATCAGGCTGACCTCGGAGTGAGGAGTCTTCTGGGGCCAGCTGTCGACGATGAAGAGGGCACTCTTGCCCGGTTTTTGCACCTCGAGCCGCATCCGCGCCTTGTTCATCTTGAGGGAGTCGCGCAGCTCGTAGTCGCCATATTGCTGGCGGGTCTTCTCCAGCGCCAGCCGCATCGCCTCCCGGTAGTAGTCCATGCGGGCATCCTGTTCGTTTTCCGGGCTGAGCAGGGTAAATCGGGTGGCCGCCATCGGGGAGGAGGAGAGGGAGAGCGTGAGGAGCAGGAGCAGGAGTCGATACATCTTGGCCGGGTTCTACAACGGGATTGTGCCCATTATAGTTCGGTGCCCCAGCGGCGACACAGCACTAATGGCCCCCGGCTCCTCTGACCTCTGGGCCTGGTCTCAGACGGTTTCCATCAGCGCGCCCAGCTGGCGACACAGCTGGCGCAGGGTCTGGTTGTCGAGGCAGCCGAAGCCGAGCAGCCAGCCCTCCCGGGTAGGAGGGGCGAGGTGATACTGGTGCAGGGGGCGCAGCCCCAGCCCCCGGGCGTTGGCCGCCTCGGTCCAGCGGGCCTCGCCCCCGGAGGGAAGCAGCACGGCGCACTGCAACCCGGCGCCGCTGTGAATGGGGGTGAGCTGGGGGCAGTGCTCGGCCAGCTCGGCCAGCAGCAGATCCCGCCGGCTCTGGTAGACGAGGCGGCTCTGGCGCAGGTGGGTGGCGAAGTGCCCGGCGCGGATGAAATCCGCGGTGACCGCCTGCTGCAACTGGTTGCTGTGGCCATCGACGGCGGCGCGGGCCCGGCTGAAGGCCTCCATCAGGGGGCGTGGCAACACCAGGTAGGCGAGGCGCAAGGAACCAAACAGCACCTTGCTGAAGGTCCCCACATAGAGGACGCGCCCCTGGCTATCCAACCCCTGCAGGGCGGGGAGCGGCCGCTGATCGTACTGGTACTCCCCGTCGTAGTCGTCCTCCAGGATCCAGGCCCCGCGTCGCTCGGCCTCGGCCAGCAGTGCCATGCGGCGCGGCAGGCTCATGGGCACGCCCAGGGGGTACTGGTGGGCCGGGGTGCAGTAGATGAGCCTTGGGCTGGGGTGTTCACCGGCAGGGTTGAGCCCCTCCTCGTCCACCGGCACCGGGTGGATACGGGCGCCGGCGCTTTCCATGGCGGTACGGGCGCCGGGATAGCCAGGATCCTCCACCCAGACGGTGTCACCGGCATCGATGAGCAGCTGGGTCGCCAGCAATATGCCCTGCTGGGAGCTGGTGAGGATCAGGATCTGCTCCGGTTCGCACACCACGCCCCGCGACTGCACCAGGTAGCTGCTGATGGCGGCGCGAAGCTCCCCCAACCCCTGGGGATCCCCGTAATTCATCCAGTCGCTGGCACCCTGGCGCCACTGCTGCTGCATCAGGCGACCCCAGAGCGCCTGGGGAAAGAGGCGGGGATCCGGCTGGCTGGAGGCAAAGGAGCTGCCTACCTCGGGCACCTCGTGGCAGGCCCCCCCTTGCGCCATCTCCTGACCACGGCGAGAGAGACCCGCCGCCGACTGGGGCGGGCGCGGCGCGGGGCGCACCGCCGCCAGGGCGACGAAGCTGCCGGCCCCCACCTTGCGCACCAGATACCCCTCCGCCTCCAGCCGGCCATAGGCTAGCTCCACTGTGCTGCGGGAGACGCCGAGATCCCGGGCCAGCATGCGGCTGGCCGGCAGCCTGCCGTGCAGCGGCAGATGGCCCGCCAGTATGGCTTCACGCAGGGTACGCACCAGCTGTTCGTGCAGGGGAAGATCGTTTTGTTGCTGGTCGGCAAAGAGGGTCGGCAGGACAGTCATGACTGGCCTCCGCTGGGCTGGGGCAGATGGCCCCCCCATCCGGACATGGCCTCCCGCAGGGTGCGCACCAGCTGTTCGTGTAGGGGAAGATCGTTTTGCTGCTGGTCGGCAAAGAGGGTCGGCAGGACAGTCATGATTGGCCTCCGCTGGGCCGGGGCAGATGGCCCCCCCATCCGGACATGGCCTCCCGCAGGGTGCGCACCAGCTGTTCGTGCAGGGGAAGATCGTTTTGCTGCTGGTCGGCAAAGAGGGTCGGCAGTACTGTCATGGCACTTCCCGTTGCGGATAAATTGGTCTGCCCATATTGGCAAAATTGGTCGGCGTGGCAAGGCCATTTTGTCGCTACATTGGTGGACAAGGCAGTGAAGCAATCCCATTGGCAACACACATTGGTCACAGAAGGAGTCTGCATGTCGGAATACAGCGCCACCATCAGCTGGCAGCGAGGGGCCAGCGAGCCCTTTGTCGATCAGCGCTACAGCCGGGCCCATGAGTGGGCGTTTGACGGCGGAGTCAGGGTGCCCGCCTCCTCCTCCCCCCAGGTGGTGCCCTTGCCCTTTTCGGTGGCGGAGCACGTCGATCCGGAGGAGGCCTTCGTCGCATCCCTCTCCAGCTGTCACATGCTGACCTTCCTCTGGCTGGTCGCCAGGGCGGGTTATCTGGTGGAGAGCTACCGGGATGAGGCGGTCGGCGTCATGGAGAGAAACGAACGGGGTCGCCAGTCCATCACCCGGGTCACCCTGCGCCCCAGGGTGCGGTTTGGCGGCGAGCGTCAGCCCGATCTCGCCGCGCTGGAGCGGCTGCACCACCAGGCCCACGAGGAGTGCTTCATCGCCAACTCGGTCAACACAGTCGTCACCACAGAGATAGCGCTCTAATCACAAGGAGGTTCAGGATGAGTCATGTATTGAGTACCGGGGTCGCGAGCCCGCAGGAAGCCAGCGCCTTCTTCGAGGCCCAGTTGAAGTTTCGCACCGATCCGGCGGATCTCGCCGCCGATCTGCTGGCCGGGGAGGCGGCTGAGGGGGGCAGCATAGTGGTCATCGACACCCGCTCCCCCGCGCACTACGCCGAGGGTCATATTCCCGGTGCCATCTCCTTCCCCCATAGCACCATGAGCCCGGCGACCACGCAGGGGCTGTCGCGGGACAAGGTCTATGTCTGCTACTGCGATGGCATCGGCTGCAACGGCTCGACCCAGGGGGCGTACAAGCTGGCGGCCCTGGGCTTCAGGGTCAAGGAGCTGATCGGCGGCCTGCACTGGTGGCGCCAGGACGGCTTCGCCGTCACCACCGGCAGCGAGGCCGGTGTGCTGCTGGAAGGGGGGATCGCCTGTGCCTGCTGACCCCGTCTTCAACGGCCATGGCCAGCCCCTGGGCGAGTCTCTGCCCGACTGGCGTGGCGCCGAGTTCCCCCCTCACCGGATGCTGAGCGGCTGGGGCTGCCGGCTGGAGCCGCTGGACCCTGAGAGCCACGGCACCTCGCTCTGGCAGGCGTTCGGCGCCGACGATGGGACCATGTGGACCTATCTCACCAGCGGCCCCTTCGCGGATGAGGCGGCCATGCTGGCCTGGCTGCGAGGGGTCGCCGCCAGGGTCGATCCCCAGTTCTATGCCATTGTCGATGAGAGGAGCGGCCGGGCGCTGGGGCTTGCCAGCTACCTGCGCATCGACCCCGCCGCGGGCTGCGTGGAGGTGGGCTGGCTGCACTTCTCGCCGGCCCTGCAGCAGTCGCGGCTGGCGACGGCGGCCATGGCGCTGATGATGGCCAATGCCTTCGCCCTGGGCTATCGCCGCTACGAGTGGAAGTGCAATGCCCTGAATCGGCCCTCCTGGCAGGCGGCGCTGCGCCTTGGCTTTTGTTATGAGGGGACTTTCCGCCAGGCCCGGGTGGACAAGGGGCACAGCCGGGATACCGCCTGGTTCTCTGTGATAGACGGCGAGTGGCCCGCCCTGAAGGGCTGTTTCGAGCGCTGGCTGGCGGATGCCAACTTCGACGAACAGGGGCGCCAGCGGCTGCGGCTCTCAGAGCTGACCGCCGCCTGCCGGATGACGCCATAAGCCTGTGCTCCCTTGGGCCTGACTGGCAAAACGAGAGAGGCCCCGATTGCGGGGCCTCTCTCATGCTGGATCTTGCTTAACGAGTGGCCTTATTCATGGTGCTCGTCCCTTAGTGTTCACCGATGGGCGCGGCGATCCACTTCAGCAGGGTCAGCATGTCTTGTGGCGCCACCCCGACCGAGAGGCCGCGTTTGCCGCCGCTCACCAATATCTCGTCAAACGCCATGGCGGAGTCGTCCAGCACTGTCGGCAGCAGCTTCTTCTGAGCCAGCGGGCTTATGCCCCCCACCTTGTAGCCGGTCAGCTTCTCGGCCTCGGCCGGTTTCATCATCTCCACCTTCTTGAGCCCGGTGGCCTTGGCGAGCTGCTTGAGACTGCACATGCCGGAGGAGGGGACTATGGCGACCACCGCCTGCTTGTCGTGGTGGGCCAGCAGGGTCTTGAACACCTGAGCCTGGGGCAGGCCGAGCTGGGTCGCGGCATGCTTGCCGAAATCGTCGTGGGCCTCGCACTCGTAGGGGTAGAGCTTGTGGGGGATCTTGAGCTTCTTCAGCAGGTTGATGGCAGGTGTCATGGGGTCTCCTCGGGCCTAAACAAGGCCAGACAGTCTGCGCCCGGGCGGCGGGCATGGCAAGTGGCCCTCCTCGATGGTGCTCATCTTGGGGGTGACCCCATATTCGCGAAACGGCCGCCTCACACCTATGATCTGGGGCTGTCTCTCCCCCTGCCTATACTGGCTGTGAGCAGGTGTTGGCGATCGAAAGGAATCCTGGCCATGAATACCCCGGTAAACAGCTTCATCGACATGGGCACCCTGGGGCGTTATGACGCCCTTGCAAGGCTGACCGCCCTGGACCGAGCCTATGGCATAGCCGAGTTCGATCTCGATGGCCGCATGGTGTCGGTGAATGGACTGTTCTGCGACCTCATCGGCTATGCCTCCGAGGAGCTGATAGGCCAGTCTCACCTGTTGCTGCTTCCCCCCGAGCAGCAGGAGGAGCACGATAGCTTCTGGCAAGGGGTGCTCAGCGGCGAGATCCGCTCGGGGTCGTTTCGCCGCATCATGCGCGGGGGCGGCAGTGTCTGGATCCACGCCACCTACATGCCCATTACCAATGAGGCGGGGACCCTGCTCGGAGTGATCAAGCTGGCCCACGACATCACCCCCGAAGTGCTGGCGGAGCAGCGCGTCGAGCAGCAGAGCCAGTTGTTCGACATAGTGGTGGCCGCCCACCAGAGCTTTCTGCTCGATCGCAATCTCGGCTCCGCCTGCGACACCGTCTTCGAGCGGTTGCTGAGCGTGAGCCAGAGCGCCTATGGCTTCATCGGCATCATCCAGTATGAAGAGGAGCGTCCCAGCCTCTACATCCCCTCCATCTCCAACATCTCCTGGGACCAGGCCACCCACGCCTGGTACGAGCAGCAACGCCAGAGCAGAGGGGGGCTCATCTTCAACAAGCTCGACAACCTGTTCGGCCACGTGGTCACTCACAACACCCTGGTGTGCTGCAACGATCTGCCGAGTCATCCGGCGAGTCGCGGCGTCTCTCCCCGGGGTCATCCCCATCTGGACAGCTTTCTCGGCATTCCCATACGCCACAAGGGGGAAGCCATCGGCATGATAGCCCTGGCCAACCGCCCGGGCGGCTTCGACGAAACCCTGGTGAGCTTGCTGGAGCCGCTTACCACTGCCCTGGGCACCCTGATCCACGCCCGCAATCTGGAGGACGAACGCAGCCACATGGAGCGGGTGCTGCGCTTCAACGCCGAACACGACTTTCTCACCAAGCTGCCCAACCGCAGCAGCTTCTTCAGTCAGGCCAATGTGCTGCTCGAGCACATCCAGCGCCATCCGGCCGAGGGGGAAGCCTGTTGCCTGGCCCTGATCGACATCGATTTCTTCAAGCAGATCAACGATGAGCATGGTCACCTTGCCGGGGATGCGGTGCTCGAGGAGCTGGCCCGTCTGCTGATGCAGGCGGTGCGCAGCCAGGATCTGGTGGCGAGGTTCGGCGGGGAGGAGTTCATCATGCTGCTGCGCGGCACCACCCAGGAGGAGGCCCGCGGCATCATGGATCGCACCCGCCAGCAGATAGAGCAGCACCCCTTCTTGCATCAGCACCAGCCAATAGCCGTCACCATCAGCGTGGGCCTTACCCCCTATCAGATGGGCTACCGCTGCATGGATGACTGGCTGCTGTGCGTGGATCAGCGCCTCTACGAGGCCAAGCGCCAGGGACGCAACCGTATTGCCTAGGGGCTGAATAGCCAAAATAGAAAGGGCGCCATATAGGCGCCCTTTTATGTCAGGAAGTGAAGCTGGATAGCCCGGCCATCAACCCGTGTTGCGCATGCCTGCGGCTATGCCGGCTATGGTGACCATCAGCGCCTGATCCAGCTCGGGGTGCAGGGTCTCCGGGTTCTTGCGCGAGCGACCAAGCAGCTCGACCTGCAGCACGTTGAGCGGGTCTGTGTAGGGGTTGCGCAGCTTGATGGACTCCTTGATCCAAGGCTGGTCGTCCAGCAGGTCACCCTGCGGGCGCAGCTCCAGCACCACCTGGATGGAGTCGGCAAGCTCCTGACGCAGCTGCTTGCCGAGGGCCCACAGCTCTTGCGGCACCAGGCGGGTGTCGTAGTACTCCGCCAGCCAGAGGTCGGCCTTGAGGAACACCATCTCCAGCATCTCGAGGCGGGTGCGGAAGAAGGGCCACTGGCGGCTCATCTCGTCCAGCACGCTCTTCTGGCCGTCATCTATGGCCTGCTGCAGGCCCTTGTGGGCACCGAGCCAGGCCGGCAGCATCAGCCGGTTCTGGGTCCAGGCGAAGATCCAGGGGATGGCGCGCAGGCTCTCGACGCCGCCGTTGGGCTTGCGCTTGGCGGGACGGGAACCGAGCGGCAGCTTGCCGAGTTCCATCTCAGGGGTGGCGGCGCGGAAGTAGGGCACGAAGTCCGGGTGGCCGCGCACTATGCTGCGGTAGTGATCGCAGGAGACGGTAGCCAGCTGCTCCATCACGGCGCGCCAGCACTCCTTCGGCTTGGGCGGCGGCAGCAGGTTCCCCTCCAGCACGGCGCTGGTGTAGAGGTTCAGGCTGTGGATGGCCACCTTGGGCAGGCCGAACTTGAAGCGGATCATCTCCCCCTGTTCGGTGACCCGCAGACCACCGCGCAGGGATCCCGGCGGTTGGGACAGGATCGCCTGATGGGCGGGGGCGCCGCCACGACCGACGGTACCGCCACGGCCATGGAACAGGGTGAGGCGGATGTTGTTGGCCTCAGCCAGCCCCACCAGGGATTCCATGGCGGCGTACTGGGCCCAGCCGGCGGCCATCATGCCCGCATCCTTGGCGGAATCCGAGTAGCCGATCATCACGTACTGGCGACCCTGAATGTAACCGCGATACCAGTCCACCGACAGCAGGCGATCCATCACGGCGGTGCCCGCCATCAGATCTTCCTGGGTCTCGAACAGCGGCGCGACCGGCATGCGGAACTTGCAGCCGGCTTCCTTCAGCAACAGCTGCACCGCCAACACGTCGGAGGGGGCGCCGGCCATGGAGATGATGTAGATGCCGAACGCATCGGGGTCGTGACCGGCGATCACCCGGCAGGTGTCTATGGTCTCGCGGGTCTCGTCGCTCGGTGCCCAGTCGGTGGGGATCAGCGGGCGGCGGGAGTTCAGTTCGTTGAGCAGGAAGGCCTGCTTGTCATCCTCGCTCCACTCGGCGTAGTCCCCCATGCCGAGGTAGCGGGTCAGCTCGGAGAAGACCTGACCGTGACGCTCGCCATCCTGGCGTATATCCAGCTTGACCAGGTGGATGCCGAAGCAGGCCAGCTTGCGCAGCACATCCAGCAGCATGCCGTCGGCTATGTTGCCCATGCCGCAGGCGTGCAGGGAGTGATAACAGAGCTCCAGCGGCTCGCGCAGCTGGGCGGTGGTCTTGATGAGATCGCGGCTCTCGCTCGCCTGACCCTGCACCTTGGCGGTGAGGAATTCCTGGGTCTCGCGCAGCGCTTCGCGCAGCTCGCGCACCAGGGCGCGGTAGGGCTCGGGGTTGTCACCGACCCGGGCGCGCAGTGCCTCGGTACAGTCGGCCATGGAGAGCTCGGAGGTGAGCTCCTTGATGTCCTTGTAGAACAGGTTGACCGCCATCCAGCGGCCCAGCTCCAGTACCTCGGCGGTCACCTTGGCGGTGACGAAGGGGTTGCCGTCGCGGTCACCGCCCATCCAGGAGGTGAACTTGACCGGCGCGGCATCCAGCGGCAGGCGCACACCCAGGTGGTGTTGCAGACGCTCGTCCAGGTTGCGCATGAATTCGGGAATGGCCGGCCACAGGCTGTTCTCCACCACGGCGAAGCCCCACTTGGCTTCGTCTACCGGGGTCGGGCGCTGTTCGCGGATCTCGTTGGTGTGCCAGGCCTGATTGACCAGCTGTTCGATGCGATTGAGGATCTTGTCCCGCTCGCGGGGCAGCAGATCGGAGAGCTCCAGCGCTTCCAGGCAGTCGTTGAGCTGGACGTGCTTGTGGATCAGGGTGCGACGGGTCACCTCTGTGGGGTGGGCGGTCAGCACCAGATCGATGTCCAGCTCGCGCACCGCCTGGATGATGGCCTCCTGGGAGAGGTTGGACGCCTTGAGCTTGGCGAACATCTGCTCCAGGGGATCCGGCGTGCACTCCTGCTCTTCGCAGCGACGGGAGATGGTGTGGAACTGCTCCGCCACGTTGGCCAGATTGAGGAACTGGCTGAAGGCGCGGGCCACCGGCAGCAGCTCGTCATCGGAGAGGGTACGCAGGGTCTCGAGCAGGCGTTCCCGGTCTGTCTCGTTGCCCTTGCGGGAGGACTTGGCCAGTTGACGAATGGTCTCAATCTTGTCGAGGAAGGCTTGACCCTGATGATCCTTGATGGATTTACCCAGCAGTTGGCCCAACATGCCTACGTTGGCCCGTAGTGCGGCGTACTTTTCGTTCATTCCACATCCTTATTTTTGTTGGTGCCCCTTGACCTTCCGGGGGGAGAGGCAGCCTCACTTATTGTTGTGCGATTACAACATATGCTCCGTCATCTTAGGGGGACAATCTACCCAGATTGTCTGCGCAAGGTCAAATAACAAGCCGATTCAGAACATGTATTTCCCTCACCTGTCCCGAGGCGGCTTGTCATGTAACTTACTTACATTCCCGTCGAGCTAGACGCAGAAACGCCGGATCAGGTGCTGCAGCACCGCCGTGGTCGGTTTGACGAACGACAGATCCAGGTACTCGTCCGGCTGATGGGCCTGGGTGATATGGCCCGGGCCCATCACTATTGTCTGGCATCCCAACTGCTGGATAAAGGGGGCCTCGGTGCAATAGTTCACGGACTCGGCGGCGCGGCCGCTCGCCTTCTCGGCTTCCCGTACCAGATCTGAGCCCTCCTCGCAGGCATAGGCCGGGATGGGTTCGTGCAGGTGCTGCAGGTGCAGGCAACCTGGCTGGTGGATTTCGATGGGGGAGAGCGCCTCTTTCAGCATGCCCATCAGCTCATCCGGCCCAACTTGCGGGGTTGGCCTCATGTCGATGTGCAGCTCGCAGCAGCCGCAGATGCGGTTCGGGCTGTCACCCCCCTGGATGTAGCCCAGGTTCAGGGTGGGTTGCGGCACCGCGAACCTGTGGTCGGCGTAGCGCTCCTTGAGATCCCGCTGCAGCTTGAGCACCTGGCCCATGGCTTTGTGCATGATCTCCATGGCGTTGACCCCGTTGGCGGGATCCGAGCTGTGGCCGCTCTTGCCCGTGATGCGGATGGCCTCCGACATGTGGCCCTTGTGAGCCACCACGGGCACCAGGCCGGTGGGCTCACCTATCACCGCATAGTCGGGTTTGATCTCGGCGGCCGCGGCGATGGCACGGGCCCCCGCCATGGTGGTCTCCTCGTCGGCGGTGGCCAGGATGCGCAGCGGCTTGCGGAGCGTCTTGAGATCGACCTCCTTGAGCGCCTCCACGATGAAGGCGAAGAAGCCCTTCATGTCGATGGTGCCGAGCCCGTACAGGCGGTTGCCCTCCTCGGTCACCTTGAAGGGATCCTTGCTCCAGCCCCCCTCGTCGAAGGGCACGGTATCGGTGTGGCCCGCCAGCAGCAGGCCGCCTTCCCCCTGGCCATAGGTCGCCACCAGGTTGAACTTGCCCGGCAGGTCGGGCAGCGCCGTCACCTCGCACTGGAAACCCAGCTGGCCGAACCAGTCGGCCAGCAGCCGGATCACCGCCTCATTGCTCTGATCCCAGCGGGGATCCGTGCTGCTGATAGAGGGAATCGCAATAATATTCTTATAAAGTGAAAAAAAATCCAGATTGGCCATCAGCTGCTCCTTGCGTCCCCGGAGTGTTTCTGTTAGAAAATACAAATGCAAAGTGAGTGCATGAATATTCTGTTCGAGCGCTCATTAACAAGGCTTCTAGTTGTAAGGGAAAGTTAATGTTCTGTCACCTGATCTGTAACCGACGACGCATATCCGCCTGAATTGCCCCTCCGCACTCGTTGCATCTAAGGGGCGATAGCCGACCCCTTGCACCGCAGCACCACGCTGTGAATTTCGAACCCAGACTTGGAATACTCAAACATGCTCAATACCGTTATCGTCGGTGCCAGTGGCTACGCGGGGGCCGAACTGGCCGCACTGGTCCAGAACCATCCAGAGCTCAAGCTGTTCGGCCTCTATGTCTCCGCCGGCAGCCAGGACGCACACAAGCGCTTCTCTTCCCTCCATCCCCAGTGGGTCGGTGAGCTGGATCAGCCGCTGCTGCCGCTGGACGAGGACGGCATGACCCGGATCCTGACCCAGGCCGATCTGGTGCTGCTGGCCACCGCCCACGAGGTGAGCGCCGAGCTTGCCCCCAAGTTCCTGTCCAAGGGACTGCCGGTGTTCGATCTCTCCGGTGCCTTCCGGGTCAAGGATCAGGGGTTCTACTCCTCCTTCTACGGCTTCACCCACGACAGCGAGCAGTGGCTGGAACAGGCCGTCTACGGTCTGGCCGAGTGGAATGCCGATGCCATTGCCGCCGCCCAGCTGATTGCGGTGCCCGGCTGCTACCCGACCGCCTCTCTCTGCGCCCTCAAGCCGCTGCAGCAGGCCGGTCTGATTGCCGAGGGATGGCAGCCCATCATCAACGCTGTGTCCGGTGTATCCGGGGCCGGTCGCAAGGCCGCTATCAACACCAGCTTCTGCGAAGTGAGCCTGAGCCCCTACGGCACCTTCAATCACAGACACCAGCCGGAGATCAGTCACCATCTGGGCAAGGGGGTGCTGTTCCAGCCCCACCTCGGCAACTATGTGCGGGGCATACTGGCCACCATCTATGTGCAGCTGGCGGATGGCGTGACGCAGACCCAGGTGGATCAAGCCTATCTCAAGGCTTATGAAGGCAAGCCCCTGGTGCGCCTCACCGGCCAGATGCCCTCCATCCGTGGTGTGGCCAATACCCCTTACTGCGACCTCGCCTGGCAGCAGCAGGGCAACATGCTGGTGGTGGTGTCCGCCATCGACAACCTGCTCAAGGGCGCCGCCTCCCAGGCGATGCAGTGCATAAATATCAAGTTTGGTTTTGAACCGGCCACCGGCCTGATTTAACGCTTTAAGGAAGGATCGAGAAGATGGACAAGCAGACGCTGGTAATCAAGTTGGGCGGCGCCCTGATCGAGAACGACGAGGCCCTGACCGCCCTGTTCGCTACCCTGAAAACCTTCCTAGACGATCAGCACCGTCCCCTGGTGCTGGTGCACGGTGGTGGCTGCCTGGTGGATGACCTGCTCAAGGGGCTGGGGATGACCTCCACCAAGAAGAACGGCCTGCGGGTCACTCCGTTCGAGCAGATCCCCTTCATCGCCGGGGCCCTGGCGGGTACGGCGAACAAGATGATGATGGCCAAGGCCATCGCCACCGGCATCCCGGCGGTGGGTCTCTGCCTCGCCGACGGCGGCCTCTGCCAGGTGACCCAGCTCGACCCGGATCTCGGCGCGGTCGGTGACTGCCAGCCGGGCAACCCGGCGCTGGTGGCCGGCATCTTGGGGCAGGGCTTCCTGCCGGTGGTGAGCTCCATCGGCATTACCGCAGATGGCCAGCTGATGAACGTCAATGCGGATCAGGCGGCCACCGCCATTGCCGAGGCTCTGGGCGCCGATCTGGTGATGCTGTCGGACGTGAGCGGCATCCTGGATGGCAAGGGCAAGCTGGTACCGCAACTGGACAAGCAGAGCGCGCTGGACCTGATGGAGAAGGGCGTTATTACGGACGGCATGGCGGTCAAGGTGAAGGCAGCCCTGCACGCCGCAGAGACCCTGGGCAAACCTGTCTGTGTCGCCAGCTGGCGCTACCCGGATCAGCTGCTCAAGCTGCTGGCGGGCGGTGCCGTCGGCACCCAAGTCACCCTCTAACCCTGGCCGGAAAAAGGAACATCCGATGCAACATCTTCTGAAAGACAGCGACTTGAGCAAGGCCCAGATCGAGGCGCTGATAGCTCTGGGCAAATCGGTCAAGGCCGACCCGAAGAAGTACGGCCAGGCGCTGGCGGGCAAGAGCGTGGTCACCCTGTTCGAGAAGCCTTCCCTGCGCACCCGGGTCACCTTCGACATCGGCATCGCCCGGCTCGGTGGCCACAGCGTCTATCTGGATCAGCAGAACGGCGCGCTCGGCAAGCGGGAGTCAGTGAAGGATTTCGCCGCCAACCTGTCCCGCTGGTGTGACGCCATAGTCGCCCGGGTGTTCGATCACCAGACCCTGGTCGAACTGGCCGAACATGGCACAGTGCCGGTGGTGAACAGCCTGTGCAACCTCTACCACCCCTGCCAGGGGCTGGCGGACTTCATGACCATCAGCGAGCACTACAGCGATCTCTCCAAGGTGAAGCTGGCCTACCTCGGCGATGGCAACAACGTCAGCCACTCCCTGCTGCTGCTGGGGGCGACGCTCGGCACCGATGTGACTCTGGTCTGCCCCAAGGGCCATGGCCCGGATACCCAGCTCTTCCTGCAGGCCCAGGCGCTGGCGGCGCAATCCGGTGCCCACATCAACATCAGCGATGACGTGGGCGCCATCGAAGGCTTTGAC
This sequence comes from Aeromonas sp. Marseille-Q5825, assembly GCF_946892685.1. Classification (NCBI taxonomy): domain Bacteria; kingdom Pseudomonadati; phylum Pseudomonadota; class Gammaproteobacteria; order Aeromonadales; family Aeromonadaceae; genus Aeromonas; species Aeromonas sp. Marseille-Q5825. Next base: position 578,246 of record NZ_CAMPOU010000004.1, on the reverse strand, counting down.
GTGGTTTATACCGACACCTGGGTCTCCATGGGTGACAACACACCAATGGAGCAGGTAAAAGATATCTTCATGCCTTATCAGATCAACCAGGCCCTGCTCGATCGCACCGGCATCCAGCATGTGCTGCATTGCCAGCCGGCGCACCGGGAGCTGGAGATCACCTCGGAGGTCATGGACGGACCAGCCTCCCTCATCATGGATGAGGCAGAAAACCGGATGCATATCCAGAATGCCGTGCTGCTGACCCTGCTAGGTCATAAATAAGCCGGCGACCGACCCTGAATCACAACCTTATCGAATCATCACGGAGAGAAGTAAATGAGCGGAATCAACAAGATCGTACTGGCTTACTCGGGCGGACTGGATACCTCGGCCATCATTCCCTGGCTGAAGGAGAACTACGATGCGGAGATCATCGCCTTCGTCGCCGATGTCGGTCAGGAGCGTGACGATCTGGAAGGGATCGAGCAAAAAGCCATCGCCTCCGGCGCCACCAAGTGCATCGTCAAGGACCTGCGCGAAGAGTTCGTCAAGGAGTACGTCTATCCGACCCTGAAGACCGGCGCCGTCTACGAAGGCACCTACCTGCTGGGTACCTCCATGGCCCGTCCCATCATCGCCAAGGCGATGGTGGAAGCGGCCCTGGCGGAAGGGGCAGACGCCATCTCCCACGGCTGCACCGGCAAGGGCAACGATCAGGTGCGTTTCGAAGGGGCCGTGGCCGCCCTGGCGCCCCAGCTGAAAGTGATCGCCCCCTGGCGTCTGTGGGACATGCGCTCCCGGGAAGATCTGCTGGCCTATCTGGAAGCCCGCGACATCCCCTGCAAGGCAACCCTGAAGAAGATCTACAGCCGCGACGCCAACGCCTGGCACATCTCCACCGAGGGTGGTGAGCTGGAGAGCACCTGGAACGAGCCGTCCGAAGCTGTCTGGCAGTGGACTGTCTCCGCCGAGCAGGCACCGAACGAGCCGGAATACGTCAAGCTGACCGTGGCCCAGGGCGAAGTGGTGGCCGTTGACGACCAGCCGCTGACCCCGCACCAGATCCTGATGACCCTGAACGAGCGTGCCGGCAAGCACGGCGTGGGCCGCATCGACATCACCGAGAACCGCATGGTGGGCATGAAGTCCCGTGGCTGCTACGAGACCCCGGGTGGCACCGTCATGGTCGCCGCACTGCGCGCCGTGGAAGAGCTGGTGCTGGACAGACCGACCCGCGCCTGGCGCGAGAAGCTGGGTGCCGAGTTCTCCCACCTGGTCTATGACGGTCGCTGGTTCACCCCGCTGTGCAAGGCCATTGTCGCCTCCGCCAACGCCATCGCCGAGGATCTCGACGGTGAAGTGGTGCTGAAGATGTACAAGGGCCAGGTCACTGCAGTGCAGAAGAAGTCGCCGAACAGCCTCTACTCCGAAGACTTCGCCACCTTCGGCGCCGACGAGGTGTACGACCAGAGCCACGCCGAAGGGTTTATCCGTCTCTACACCTTGGCCAGCCGGATCCGCGCCATGAAGGAGCAGCATCAGGCCATCGGCGGTGACCACACCCACGGTTGATCTGAAGACATGATCCGTTGATACCGGTGAGGGGGCTTTGCCCCCTCCTTTATAAACGGCGCGTTGTACCTTCGCTCAGCACGGGGGAGGGCTACGAGAGCGGCTGCGCCTTGGCCGCTTCTGTGAGATAACAGGCTCGCAGAAAAACAGGGCACGATTTCAGGCTCGGGGGCCAAAGCGCCGCCGACAACGCATTCAAGGAGAGCAGTATGGCACTTTGGGGTGGACGCTTCAGTCAGGGAGCCGATAGCAGGTTCAAGCAGTTCAACGATTCGCTGCGGTTCGATTACCGCCTGGCGGAGCAGGATATCCAGGGCTCCATGGCCTGGGCCAAGGCGCTGGTGAAGGTGGGCGTATTGACCAGCGATGAGCAAGGCAAACTGCAGCAGGCGATGGAGGTGCTGCTGGCCTCGGTGCAGCAGGATCCCCAGCAGATCCTGAGCTCGGATGCCGAAGACATCCACTCCTGGGTCGAGGGCAAGCTCATCGATGCCGTCGGCACCCTGGGCAAGAAGCTGCACACCGGCCGCTCGCGCAACGATCAGGTCGCCACCGACCTCAAGCTCTGGTGCAAGGCCCAGGGCGAGCTGCTGCTCGGCTCTATCACGGCGCTGCAACAGGGGCTGGTCGCTTCCGCCCGTGCCAACCAGGCCGCGGTGCTGCCGGGTTACACCCACCTGCAGCGCGCCCAGCCGGTCACCTTCGCCCACTGGGCGCTGGCCTATGTGGAGATGCTGGAGCGGGATCACTCCCGTCTGCAGGATGCCCTGAAACGCCTCGACACCAGCCCGCTGGGCTGCGGCGCACTGGCCGGTACCGCTTACGCCATCGACCGGGAGGTGCTGGCGCTGGACATGGGCTTTAGCGGCGCGACCCGCAACAGCCTGGACTCGGTCTCCGACAGGGATCATGTGGTGGAGCTGATGCACGTGGCGTCGCTGTCCATGGCACACCTGTCGCGTTTTGCGGAAGATCTTATCTTCTACAACACCGGCGAGGCGGGCTTCGTCGAGCTCTCCGATGCGGTCACCTCGGGGTCGTCGCTGATGCCCCAGAAGAAGAACCCGGATGCGCTCGAGCTGATCCGCGGCAAGACCGGCCGGGTGGTCGGCGCCCAGATGGGCATGCTGATGAGCCTGAAGGCGCTGCCGCTCGCCTACAACAAGGACATGCAGGAAGACAAGGAAGGGCTGTTCGATGCCCTCGACACCTGGCACGACTGCCTCGACATGGCGGCCCTGGTGCTGATCGATCTGAAGGTCAATGGCGAGCGCACCAGGGCGGCGGCCCAGGGCGGCTATGCCAACGCCACCGAGCTGGCGGACTATCTGGTGGCCAAGGGGATCCCCTTCCGCGAGGCGCACCACATCGTCGGCGAGACTGTGGTCTACGCCATCAGTGTGAAGAAGCCGCTGGAGGAGCTCTCTTTGCCTGAGTTCCAGCGCTTCAGCCCTGTGGTAGGGGAGGATGTCTACCCGAACCTGGAGCTGGAAGCCACCCTGGCCAAGCGGGTCGCCAAGGGCGGCGTCGCCCGCGAGCAGATAGACGCTGCGCTGGTCGCCGCCGAACAGTGGTTGGCCAAGCGCGCTGGCTGAATGGCAGCGGCCAGGGTCCCATGAGCAGAAAACGGCAACCTCGGGGTTGCCGTTTTTTTATGTGCCCTATTGTGCGGGCTAGTCTGCGGCTATGTCAGCGAGGGTCCTCAGCCCTTGCTGGCACTGGCCTGATGCACGGCATCGGTGAGCAGGGTCTGCAACTGGTGCTCGGCCTCATTGGGTTCATTGCCCGCCCTCAGCAGGGCAATCCCCAGGGTGCCCGGCGATGGCAGCACATCGGTCAAGGGGGATAGGGTGGCCGGCATGCCTAGGGTGGAGCGCACCGTGAGCCCGAGCCCTGCCTGCAAGGCCGCCCAGATGCCCGCCAGACTCTGGCTGGTGAAGGCGATGCGCCAGGGGATCCCGGCCTCGTCGAGGGCCCGGGTGGCCCGTGATCGCATCAGGCAGGGGGCATCGAAGACCACCAGGGGCAGAGGCTCCCCCCGAGCCAGCAGAGGGGCGAGATCCCAGTCCGGGTGCGCTATCCATTGCAGTGGCACCAGGTCGATGAGCCGGGCATCCATGCCCTCATCTTGTGGCTGCCAGGTCAGGGCCATGTCGAGGCTACCCTCCCTGATCCCTTTCGTCAGCGGCCCATTGCGATCGATACGGGTCGTCATGCGAAGCCCGGGATGCAGGCGACAGAAGGGCCCCAGCACGGCCGGCAGCAAAGACTCGCCAAAGTCCTCCTGTACTCCCAGCCTGATCTCCCCTTGCAGCAACTCCCCCTTGAGGGCGCGCATGGCCTCGTCATTGAGATCCAGCAGCCGTTTCCCATACCCCAGCAGCAGCTCGCCCTGGGGGGTCGGGATCAGGTGGCGCCCGCTGCGAGCGACCAGCGCCGTGCCGCATTGCTGCTCGAGTTTTTTCAACTGGGCGCTGACCGCCGAGGTGGAACGACACAGCCGCTGCGCCGCCAGCGCAAAGTTGCCGCACTCCATGCCGACGACATAGCTGCGCAGGGCATCGAGATCCAGGTTCAGGGGAAGGGGCGTCATAATTGTCCTGATAATCGGGATTATTGGTCTTTGATATTTCGATTTTATAAATTGTAGCAGTGGGAGAGAGTGGCTTCACCATCCAAGGAGATTGCCATGACCCATCCTGTTCTTGATCGTGACGAGTTGGCGCTGGTGGCGCCGAGACTGTCCCAGTTGGCACAAGAGACGCTGTTTGGCGATATCTGGCAGCGACCCGCCCTGTCAGCCCGCGAGCGCAGCCTGATCACCCTGGCCATACTGGCGTCGCTGGGCCGGGTGCAACAGTTGCCCTGGCACATAGCGTTCGCCCAGCAAAACGGTCTGACACGGGATCAGCTGGAGGAGCTGTTCACCCATCTCGCCTTCTACGCCGGCTTGCCCGCCGCTGTCACCGCAGTGAGTCTGCTGCCCGCCCGCGAGGAGGCCAACCCATGCCGCTGACCCGCATCACAGTGCGCGAGGGGATGAGCGACGCGCGCCTGCAACAGCTCTCCGCGCTCTATCACCAGACCCTGGTGGAGGTGTTTGATGTGCCGCCGGAGGACAAGTTCCAGATCCTGGAGGCCTTGCCGGCCAGGGCCCTCGTCTATCACCCCCACTACCAGACCGGCCGCCGGGACGGCGACTTCATCCTGTTCCAGATCCTGGCGGGAAAGCCCCGCAGCACTGCGGTCAAGCAGCGGCTCTATGAGCGGCTCGCCGAGCGCCTGCATGCGGACTTGGGCATCCATCCCGACAACCTCATGGTGGTGATCCAGCTGAACGGCAGCGAGGAGTGGAGCTTCGGACGGGGTCTGATGTTTCGGCAGGAGGTGAGCTTATGATCGCCATGCACTACAGATTCACCCTGCCGGCGGACTACGACATGGGGCTGATCGAGCAGCGGATCGCCAGCAATGGCGCCAGACTCGACGGCTTCCCCGGCTTGCTGTTCAAGGCCTATCTCTATGGCCGCCATGACGAGGCCGCGCTGCCATGCCGGGAGAATCGCTATGCCCCCTTCTATGTGTGGCAAAGCGCCGAGGCGATGCGCAGCTTCATTGTCAGCGAGGGCTTTGCGGCGCTCACCAGGCATTTCGGCTGGCCCCATATCGAGACCTGGCAGCTGCTGTCAGCCCCGCAGATGGAGGATCTTGAGCAGGCCAGGGTGGCCATCTTGCGGCGCACTCCCATTGCCCCCCATTCCAGCCTGGCCGAGCTGCGCACCGGGGCCATGGTGAGCGGATGGGACCTCTCCCGCTGGCAGTGGCTGGAGGTGGATCTCCTGGCGTCGCTCCCACAGGCGATACCGGCAGGGGCCGATGCCTATCGCATCGGTTATCTGGCCAAAGGGAGCCCTTTGCCCTGAACGGGTGACAGCGGATATCCGGTGGCGGCCAAGGCTTTCTTCGGTGGCGCTCGGCAGGCAAACTCGAGATGATGCTTTCCCGCCATGGGATCATCTCGACGGGTTTAGTACGGACACACCATCACGGATAAAGGAGCCTGCATGTACCTGCCACCCCATTTCGAAGCCACAGATCCCGCCTCTTTGCATCGGCTGATGCGCGCCCATCCCCTGGGGGCCCTGGTCACCCAGGGCGAGCAGGGGCTGGATGCAAACCACCTGCCGTTCGAGTTCGATGCCGATGAGGGGGAGCATGGGATCTTGCGGGCCCATGTGGCGCGCAACAATCCGCTCTGGCAGGAGGTGAAGGAAGGGCAGGAGGTGCTGGTGATCTTCAGGGCCGTCGAGGGCTACATCTCCCCCAACTGGTATCCAAGCAAGCAGGTGCACCACAAGCAGGTGCCCACCTGGAACTATGCCGTGGTGCATGCCCACGGCCGCATCCGGGTGCGGGACGATGCCCGCTTCGTGCGTCGCCTGCTCGCCACCCTGACCCGCACCCAGGAGGCTGCCGAGCCCGCTCCCTGGAAGATGGCGGACGCGCCCAGAGACTATATCGAGGCCATGGTGCAGGCTGTGGTGGGCATAGAAATAGAGATCGACCAGCTGGTCGGCAAGTTCAAGCTGAGTCAGAACAAGGAGGAGGGGGACCGGCTGGGGGCCGTCGATGCTTTGCAGGCCAAGGGCCAGACGGCGCTGGCAGCGGCGATGCAGGATCCCCCCTCGTCTGTGTAGCGCTATCTCACCCCGTCATAAAACGAAAACGGCAACCCATGGGTTGCCGCTTGCGTAATACATTCTCTGTCTCTTGGCCGGATATCATCAGCCTCTCGGGCTCACAGATCCCTGAACGGCTTGCGCTTCTCCTCTTCGAGCACTATGGCCTCCAGATTGGCGACCCGCTCCTGCAACTCCTTGATGATGAGATCCTGCTTGCCGAGGCGATCCGTGATGCGGGCATCCCCCAGCTGGTAGCGGGCGCGTTTGCCAAGATAGCCGAACAGCACGCTGATAAAGACGATCAGGACTATGCCTGTCCACAGACTCATATTGCCTCCCTGTCATCTGTTCCCCGTCGGGGTGAGTAGAGCCATTTTGTCACCCTGGGGGAACCTTGCCCAGTGACCGGTCGGGGTGACGGCGATTTGTAAGCATCTGGTTACAAAAAGCCCGCCAATTGCCTCGACCCTGGCGCGCCTGTGCTGGTAACTTAGGGCCGATCTTCGTAGCCAGATTGATAATGCCATGGACAGTAAAGTCATTCTCATCGTCGATGACAGCCAGGCGCTGACCGATACCCTCACCGAGTATCTGGGCCGTGCGGGCTTCGAGGTACGCACCGCCTGCGATGGCGAGGCCATGTGGCAGCAGGTGCGCCAGGGCATGCCGGATCTGGTGATCCTGGACGTGATGCTGCCGGGGGATGACGGCTTCACCCTCTGTTCCCAGCTGCGCCGCCTCTCCAACGTGCCCATCATGATGCTGACCGCCGTGACCGAAGATGCGGATCGCATCGCCGGGCTCGAGATAGGGGCGGATGATTACCTCACCAAGAGTTTCAATCCCCGCGAGCTGCTGGCCCGGATCAAGGCACTGCTGCGGCGCAGTCGCCTCACCCAGCAGGCGGCGACCGCCAGGCGCATCAGCTTCGGCCCCTGGACCCTGGACAGCGTGACTCGCCAGCTCTCCCGAGTGGGGGAGGCGCCACGGCAGTTGTCGGGGGCCGACTACACCCTGCTCGGCCTCTTCATTCGCCACCCCAACGAGTTGCTCAGCCGGGATCTCATCTCCCAGGAGATCTGGGGGCGGGAGAGCGACCCCTTCGAGCGGGGCATAGACGTGCAAGTCTCCCGGCTGCGCCAGGCCCTGGATGACAAGGATCGCACCCTGATCATGACGGTGCGCAACAAGGGTTACATGCTGGCGACCGAGACCGTCTATGAGGCCTAACCGGGGCTGGGGGCCCCGCTCCCTGGCCAGCCGTACCAGTCTGTTTCTGCTGTGCGTCATACTGGCGGCCGAACTGTGCGCCGGTTTTTTCTGGTATCGCCACAGCAATCAGGCCCAGGAGCAGGGCTTGATCAGCACTGTGCGCAGCATGGCCCTGAGCGCCTCCTCCACCATCGCCTTCTTTCGCAAGCTGCCCCAGGATTATCGTCATCTGGTGCTGGAGCAACTGCGCAACATGGGGGGCACCCGCTTCTTCGTCTCCCTCAACAACCACCCGCTGCCGGTGACCCCCATCTCGGGTTCGTCCCGCCGGGCGCAGATGGTGGGGGAGGTGGAGCGGGTACTACAACAGGAGCTGGGGCGGGAGGTGACCACCCGGGTCGACTTCACCAGTCGCGCCGAGCTGCGGGTATTCAACACAGAAATCCCCATCGACGATCTGCCCCTGAACTGGGCTCACTACAGCCTGGCCCTGGGTGAGCTCAATCCGCCGATCCTGGTGATCCAGATTGCCGTCGCGCCCGGCGCCTGGTTCTATCTTGCGGCGGCTCTACCCGCCCCTTACGAGAGCCTGGATCCCCGTTTCTTTACTCCGAGCCAGCTGGGTTTCATGCTGGGGTCGGCGCTGATCATCCTGATCGCCACCTGGTGGGTGGTGCGCAAGGAGATAAGGCCCATCCGCAACCTGGCGCGGGCTGCCACCCTGCTCGACAGCAAGCGCGAGGTGCCCGAGGTACAGGAGGAGGGGAGCAGCGAGACCCGGGCTGCCATCCATGCCTTCAACAAGATGCAGCGACGCATCCGCAGCCATCTGCACGAGCGGGACCTGCTGTTCAGCGCCATGTCCCATGATCTCAAGACCCCGCTGGCCTGTCTCAAGCTGCGCACCGAGATGCTGGCGGACCCAGTGGAGCAGAGCAAGTTTGCCGCCCACCTGGACGAGATGGAACTGATGGTGAAGGGGGCCCTGCAGTGCATGAAAGAGACCCACATTCACGAGGAGATAGAGGCGCTGGATCTGATGCAGATCTTGCGCCGCTGCGGCGAGCTCCATAACCACGATGAGCTGAGGATGACGCTGCAAGGGCCCCCCAGCCTGATGCTGGTCGGCAAGCCGCTGGCCATCAAGCGCTGTCTGCAAAACATCATAGATAACGGCATCAAGTACGGAGAGCGCCTGCGGGTGCAAGTGACGCATCAGGGGGACAAGGTGAGGATCGCGTTCAGCGACCAGGGGCCGGGCATCAGTCCGGCGCTGATGGAGCGGGTATTTGACCCCTACTTTCGAGTCGCGTCGACCAAGGCCCTGCCCGGCAGCGGACTCGGCCTCACCATAGCCCGCCACATCGCCCGTATCCACGGCGGCGACATTCATCTTCACAATCATCAACCCCATGGTCTGACCCTGGTACTGGAGCTCAATCTTGACTGATTCCCTACGGGCCCTGCCCGGCAGCTCACCATCGCCCGCATCCACGGCGGTGACACTCATCTTCACAATCATCAACCCCATGGTCTGACCCTGGTACTGGAGCTCAACCTTGACTGATTCCCTGCGGGCCCTGCCCGGCAGCTCACCATCGCCCGTATCCACGGCGGCGACATTCATCTTCACAATCATCAACCCCATGGTCTGACCCTGGTACTGGAGCTCAACCTTGACTGATTCCCTGCGCGCCCTGGCCTGGTTGCTGGCCCTGCCGCTCCATGACGCCCTGGCCGGCGAGGTGGAGATGTTGCACTGGTGGACTTCCCCGGGGGAGCAGGCCGCCTTCGCCGTGGTGACGACCCAGTTGCAAGGGGCCGGAGTGGAGCTCAAGAATGCCGCCATCCTTGGCGGCGGGGGCAACAGCGCCATGGAGGTGCTGCAGGCCAGAGCCATCGCGGGCAATCCCCCGGCCCTGGCTCAGCTGGAGGGGCAGGCCATCGCCTCCTGGACCCTGCTCGGCTTCATCCAGCCCCAGGACGAGGTGGCGGGTGAGCAGGAGTGGGATCGGCAACTGTTGGGGGTGGCCCCCAGGGTCAACAAGATAGGGGGGCACTACATGGGGATCCCGGTCAACGTGCATCGTCTCAACTGGATGTGGGTCAACCGCGCCCTGCTGGCCCGCCTCGACATGGATCCCCCCACCGACTGGCCCGGCTTTCTCGATGCGGTGCGGGCCCTCAGGGCCAAGGGCATCAAACCGCTGGCGCTCGGCAACGACCCCTGGCAGGTGGCCCTGCTGTTCGAGAGCCTGGCGCTGGGGATGGGGGGCAAGGAGTATTACCAGAAGGCCTTCGTCGAGCTGGATCCGGTGGCGCTCGGCAGCGACACCAGTCGTCAGATCCTGGACCGCTTTCGCGAGCTGAGCGAGCTGGTGCTGCCCACCCTGAGCGGCCAGAGCTGGGATCAGGCCACCGCCGATCTCGCCGAGGGCAGGGCGGCTTTCCAGTTGATGGGGGACTGGGTGCTGGGGGATCTGCTGGCCCGTGGCGTGGCCGTGCCCGAGCAGGTGCAATGCCTGCCAGCCCCTGGCACCCAGGGGCTCTATGTCTACAACATGGACAGCTTCGTGATGTTCAACGCCAACCTGCCCAAAGATCATCTGACCATTGCCCGGGCCCTGGCGAGCCCGGATTTTCAGCTCGCCTTCAACCGGGCCAAGGGGTCTATCCCGGTGCGCAGGGATCTCTCCTTGGCTGACTTCAACCCCTGCGCCCAGCTGTCGCGCATCGACTATGACAGGGCGGAGGCCGCCGGCAACCTGATGCCGAGCGTGGCAGACTCCATGGCCCTGCATCCCCTCTATCAGAAGGCGGTGGAGAGCGAGCTCTATCGCTTCTTCAATCAACCCGAGCTCGACAGGGAGGGGGTGATCCGCCGCCTCGGCGCCGTGGCGCGCAGCGCCTCCTCCAAGGGATGAGGCATCCCTTTTGTAAGTGTTTGATTACAATTCCATAGCCTATTGATACTCATGGCCAGCGCCGACCCTATACCCTGTTCTGGACAACCATCAAAGAGGAATTGAGACATGTCCGGATCATTTTTTTCCCAGGCGCAGCGGGTCGGGCGCAGCCTGATGCTCCCCGTGGCGACCCTGCCTGCCGCCGGTTTGATGCTGGGGATAGGCAACTTCGGTGCCCAGGGGCACCTCTTCCTGCCCCCCTCCTTCTGGAGCGTGCTCATGGTGTCGGGGGACTGGATCTTCGGCAACATGCCGCTGCTGTTTCTGATCGGCATCGCCATCGGCCTTGCCCGCAACAACGACGGCACCGCCGCCCTGGCCGCCGTGGTGGGCTTCATCACCATGAATGCGGCCCTCGGCAAGACGGTGGTGTTGCGCGGCCTGGAGACCAACACAGAGGTGCTGAGCATTCCGACCCTCAACATGGGGATCCTCGGCAGCATCTTGATGGGATCCCTGGCGGCCTACTTCTTCAATCGCTTCCACACCCTGAAGTTGCCCGAATACCTGGGCTTCTTCGCCGGCAAGCGTTTCGTGCCCATCATCACCGGCTTTAGCGGCATCTTCCTAGGGGTCATGCTCGGCTTCATCTGGCCCGTGGTGGGCAGCGCCATCTTCGAGTTCACCGCCTACCTGGGCACCTTGAACAAGTCGGTCACCTTCGGCCTCTATGGCCTGGTGGAACGCGCCCTGATCCCGACCGGCCTGCACCATATCTGGAATGCCTTCTTCTTCAACGAGCTGGGCAGCTGGACCAATCCCCAGACCGGGGAGGTGGTGACCGGGGAGCTGGTGCGCTTCTTCAAGGGAGACCCCAGTGCCGGTGGTCTGGCCGGTGGTTACATGTACTCCATGTGGGCTCTGCCTGCCGCAGCTTTGGCGATCTATCGCTGCGCCAGCCCGGAGAAACGCAAGTTGGTGGGGGGGCTGATGCTGTCTGCGGCCTTCACCTCCTGGTTGACCGGGATCACCGAACCGGTGGAGTTCGCCTTCCTGTTCGTGGCTCCCATGCTCTATGTGATCCACACCCTGCTGACCGGGGTGGCCTTCGCGCTGACCAACTATTTGGGGATAGTGCACAGCACCGACTTCGCCCATGGCGCCTTGCAGTTCTTCCTCTACCTGAACCTGCCCCAGACCCACAACACCTGGTGGTTCCTGATCATTGGGCCGCTCTGGGCGCTGCTCTATTTCAGCCTGTTCAGCTTCCTCATCCGCAAATTCGACCTCAAGACCCCGGGGCGGGAGAGCCAGCCGCTGCAGACGGTGGACATCAAGGAGCAAGACGAGTTGGCGCTGGATCTGGTCGAGGCTATGGGCGGGGCGGCGAACATAGTTCATCTGGATGCCTGCATCACCCGGCTGCGGGTCAGCCTGCATGACATCAAGCTGGCGGATATTCCGCGCATCAAGGCCCTTGGCGCCATCGACGTACTGGTGGTGGGCAACAACCTGCAGGCCATCTTCGGCACTCGATCCGACAACATCAAGACCGAGATGTCGGCGGCGCTGGCGGTGTGAATGTGGTTGCCGCGCCGACCCTGCCAGGGCCGAGAGGCCCGGGCGGTCGGCGGGTGTTGATGCATTCGCAATGACGAGAGGGCCCAACCCCATGGTTGGGCCCTCTCTGTGTTTGTGGTGCGGGGAAAAGGGGGTCAGGCCTGCCAGAGCGGCCGGCTGACCCAGAGCCCCCACAGGCTGAGGTGCAGCAGCACGATAAACCAGAACACCAGGCGGTAGCTGCCCTTCTGGGTCTTGTGGCGCAGCCAGTGGCGGGCCACCAGGGCGCCGGGCCAGCCGCCGAGCAGCTCCAGCAGGTGCAGGCGGGATTCCGGGATGCGCCAGCCGCCGCGCACCGCCTGGCGCTTGTCCCAGGCGTAGGCGGCCAGGGTCAGCAGGCTCATCAGCACTATCAGGCCAAGGGGCCACCAGAGGCCGCTCTGCACGCCAAGCCAGCTGGCCCAGCCAAGCGGGATCAGGGCCAGCCCCATCATGACAGCAGCGCCGGATCCCGGGGCTCGTCCGGGCTTAATGTGCGGATCACCCGGGCCGGGTTGCCCACCGCCAGTGAGTCCGCTGGTATGTCCCGGGTCACCACGGCGCCTGCCCCTATGATGGAGCGCGGCCCTATGGTGACACCGGGGCAGATGATGGCGCCGCCGCCAATCCAGCAGTCATCGCCGATGCGCACCGGCTTGTTGTAGGCGGTCCAGTTGCGGCGCTCCAGATAGTCCATGGTGTGGGTGGCGGTGTAGATCTGCACGTTGGGGGCCAGCAGCACATGGCTGCCGATGTGCACCTCGCCCACGTCCAGTATGGTGACATTGAAGTTGAAGAAGGTCTTCTCCCCCAGATGGATGTTGCGGCCAAATTCGCAGATGAAGGGGGAGCTTATCCAGCAGGAGTCGGGGCAGTGGCCGAACAGCTCGGCGCACAGGCTCTGGCGCCCCTGGTGATCCCCCGCCGGTGTGGCGTTGAGTCTCGCCAGCAGCGCCTGGCCGCGAATGCGGTCGTTCGCTATCTCCTCGCTCTGGCTGTTCAGGGCGCCTCCCGCCAGTACCTTGTCCCAGTCGCTTGCCATGCTCACCTCCTCTCATGTGCCAAGAGGCGCCAGTATACGTGACGGGCAGGGCGGCGTCAGGGGATCCCTGATGACCAGGTCAGCCCAGCCAGAGGAGGGGCAGGATCAGCAGTACGGAGAGGAGGTAGGGCAGCATGACCCTCAGCCCCAGACGGCGGCCGCCGATCACCAGGGCCAGCAGCCCCTTCACCAGGGAGTTGACCAGCCCGGCCAGCAGAATGGCCCGGGCCGCCACCTCCAGGGCCAACTCCTTATGGGAGAGCTGGGAGAGAGACAAGGTGATGGCGTCCACGTCCGTGATGCCGGAGACCAGCGCCAACAGATAGACCCCGGAGTTGCCCACCTTGCTCTGCAGCAGTGTGGCCATGAAGCCGATCAGCGCCAGCAGCAGGCCGAACTTGATGGCGGTGGCGAGATCCAGCGGATTGCGGGTTTCGGGCTGCACCGGGTTGTCGGTCATTTCTTCGCGCTGGCGCCAGAACCAGAAGGCGAAGCCGTAGACGATGGCCGCCAGCAGCAGCAGGGGGAGGGCCAGACGCATGGCCAGTTCGTTGTGAATGAGCAGCACCAGCACCAGCAGTCGCAACCACATGGTGGCGCCCGCCAGCAGTATGCCGGTGGCCAGCAGCCGCTCCAGCCCGGGCTGCTCCTTGTTGAGGCGGGCAAACTGCAGAGTGAGGGCGGTGGAGGAGGCGAGCCCCGCCAGCATGCTGGTGAGCACCAGGCCGGCGCGGGTGCCGAGCAGGCGTACCGCGAAGTGGCCCGAGAAGGAGATGCCGGCGATCACCACCACCATCAGCCAGATCTTGAAGGGGTTGAAGGCGTTGAGGGGGCCCATCTCGACGTCGGGGAGCACCGGCAGCAGCACCAGAGAGATGAGCAGGAAGCGCAGGGTGGCGTGAAATTCCGTCTCGCTCAAAAACAGCATGCCCTGCTGGATCTGGCCCTTGAGCCCCATCAAGAGCGCCGCCAGCACGGCGCAGGCCACCGCCTCGCTCGGGCTTTGCAGCACAGACATCAGCCCCAGCAGGTAGGTGAGCACCATGGCCACCGAACTGGTGAGGCCAAATTCCCCCTGCCAGCGCTGGGCCAGCCAGACCGAGAGGCCGCAGCCAGCCACCACAGCCAGCAGGCCGAGCAGGGCCAACCAGGATCCCAGGGTTGGCAGCAGCAGGGCGCAGACGCCGCCGAGCAGGCCGATGAGACCATAGGTCCGCATCCCGGCGATGCGCTGGTTGTCCCCCAGCTGGCGCACCTGCCAGCCCCGCTCCAGTCCTATGATGAGCCCTATGGCCAGTGACACCAGGGCGCCGTAGACGGGTTCGGCCTCGATCCACATGGGGTTCTCCTCTCATTGCTGTCCATGTCAGGATGGCACAGACGGTGCGCCAGCAGGGGGAGCTGGCTCACAGAGCGGGCGCGCCGCCTGGCGCCTGCCCGATACGCAAAAAAAGGCGCCACCCTGAGGGGACGCCTGAAAACCAAACCTTGCGGTTTGAAGACCAACGGAACCAAAGATCACACACTCAGCGCAGCCTGGGGTGGCAGGGCTCAACCCTGCCATTTGCCTCCTTCCACTATCACATCGTTGGGATCTGTATCGGCGCTCAACTTGTCGCGCACATACTGGTCATAGAGTTTCAGCAGGTACTTCTCTTCCCCCAGCCTGGCGAGACGGTCGTTGACCCAGTCCCGCAGCTCGAGGTTGCCCTTCTTCACCGCCGGCGCGATCGGGTCTTCCGAGCCCAGCTTCTCGGGCAGTACGCGGTAGCCCGGATTCTCCTTGGCCCAGCTGAAGAGCACCAGGTTGTCCTGGGCGTAGGCATCGCCGCGCCCCTGCGCCAGGGCCTGCAGGGATTCGCTGTTCTTCTCGAACTTGAGCAGCTTCCAGTCCGGGTGGTTGCGGGTCAGCCAGATGTCCGCCGTGGTGCCCGTGGTGACGATAAGCCGCTTGCTGGCCAGATCGTCGAGCTTCTTGGCCTGGCTCCCTTGTGGCACCAGTACCTGTACCGCGACCTTGAGGTTGGGATTGGTGAAGTCCACCACCTGCCGCCGCTCCGGGGTCACCGTCATGTTGGCGAGGATCAGATCCACCTTGTCGCTCTGCAGGAAGGGGATGCGGCTGGCGGGTTCCACCGCCACGAACTCGACCTTGTTCTCGTCCCCCAGCAGATCCTTGGCGAAGCGGCGGCCGAGATCCGTGTCAAAGCCGACGTAGTTGCCCTTCTCGTCCACATAGCCGAAGGGGGGCTTGTCGGTGAAGACGCCGACGATGAGCTTGTCGCGGGCCTTGATCTTGGCAAGGGATCCCTCTTCTGCCTGGGCGGCGCCGCTGGCGAGGCCCAGCCCGATTAGGGCGCTAAACAGAACCGAAGTGATTATTTTCATGCTGACTCCTTTCGTTTGATGACAGTTGTATAAGAAAACTTGGCGAGGAACTGGCGCGCCCGCTGGCTCCTGGGGTTGTCGAAGAACTGGTGGGGGCAGCCCTGCTCCAGGATCTGGCCCTTCTCCATGAAGACGATGCGATCCGCCACCGCCCGGGCGAAGGCCAGCTCGTGGGTGACGATGAGCAGCGTCATGCCGCTGCCGGCGAGATCCCGGATCACGTCCAGCACCTCCTGCACCATCTCGGGATCCAGGGCTGCGGTCACCTCGTCAAACAGCATCACCTGGGGGTTCATGCACAGGGCCCGCACTATGGCGATGCGCTGCTGCTGGCCGCCGGAGAGCTCGCGGGGGTAGGCGTGGCGCTTCTCCCAGAGGCCAACCCGGGTCAGCAGCTGCTCTGCCTGCAGCAGGGCCTCGGCCCGCTCCCGTTTTTGCACCTGCAGGGGGCCCAGCAGCACGTTCTCCAGCACCCTCAGGTTGGGGAAGAGATGATAGTTCTGGAACACCATGCCGATGCGCTGGCGCAGCCGCTGCCAGTCGGTATTGGCATCCAGCAGCTGCCCGTCGAAGCGGATCTCGCCCCCCTGAATCGGCTCTAACCCGTTGAGGGTGCGCAGCAAGGTGCTCTTGCCGCAGCCGCTTGGCCCCAGGATGACGATTACTTCCCCGGGGTTCACCGTGAGGCTGACCCCGTCCAGTACCCGGTTTTGACCGAATTGTTTGCTGACAGCATTGAGCTCAAGCAGAGGTGTCATACCGCATTACCCCATTTTTGCTCCAGCCGGCGCGAGGCAAGCGAGAGCGGATAGCAGACCAGAAAAAAGAACAGGAACAGCAGGCCGTAGATGAGCAGCGAGGCATAGGTGCGCTCTATGATCTGCTGGCCCACCTTGATCACCTCCACCACCCCGATCAGCACCGCCAGTGAGCTGGTCTTGATGATGCGGGTATGGATGTTGATGGTGGGCGGTGTCAGCCGCTGCAACGCCTGGGGCAGCAACACGTGGCGATAGAGCTGCCAGCGGGAGAGTCCCAGCGCCAGCCCGGCCTCCTGCTGACCGCGGGAGAGCGACTTCAGACCGCCGCGCACCACTTCCCCCACCTCGCTGCCCCCCCAGAGGGAGAGCACCAGCACGGCGCACCAGAAGGCCGGGATATCGAGCCCGAAGACGATGGGCAGCCCGAAGAAGAAGAGGTAGAGCCACACCAGCACAGGCACCACCCGAAACAGCTCCAGATACACCCGCAGCACTCCCCGCGTCAGCCTCCCCCCTTGC
The DNA here is from genome assembly GCF_946892685.1 of Aeromonas sp. Marseille-Q5825. Lineage (NCBI taxonomy): Bacteria > Pseudomonadati > Pseudomonadota > Gammaproteobacteria > Aeromonadales > Aeromonadaceae > Aeromonas > Aeromonas sp. Marseille-Q5825. The sequence continues at coordinate 561,583 of NZ_CAMPOU010000004.1, read as the reverse complement.
TGGGCCAGCACGCCGTAACCGACGCCGCCCAGGGTGGCGAACAGGATGGCGAGCAACGAGATGGCGAGGGTCTGACCCGCGCCCACCGCCAGCAGCGGCAGCGCCTGCGCCAATAACTCAGAAACCGGAGTGGCCATCATGATCCCTCCTTTCCAATACGTGCGGGTGACGGCAGCGGCAGAAAGATCAGTGCCCACATCGGGATCCGCGCCTGCATCAGCGACTCAGTGACCGAACTGACCATGTTGCAGCCTCCTTTCAACGATTCGCAGGGCAAGGGACAGCGGCAGAAAGATCAGCACGCACATCAGGGTCAGCACAGCCAGCATCTCGTAGGTCTTGTAGTAGAGGGCTATGTAGTTCTTGGTGGTGTAGAGGAGCTCGGGCACCGCCACCGCCGAGGCCACAGTGGTCTCTTTCAGCAGGAAGATGAAGTTGGCAAAGAGCGCCGGCAGGCTCGCAAGCCAGGCCTGGGGCAGCTGCACGTGGCGCAGCAGTTGCCAGCGGGAGAGACCTATGGCCCGGCCCGCCTCCAGCTGGCTGGCGGGCACAGCCCCTATGCCGGCCCGCAGCGCCTCGGTGAGGTAGCCGCCGCCGAGGAAGGTCATGGCGATCACCGCAGTGGCAAAGCCGGAGAGCGACAGGCCCAGCGCCGGCAGCCCGAAGTAGAGAAAGAACAGCTGGATCAGCAGCGGCGTGTTGCGGGCCAGCTCCACATAGGCGCGGATCACTCGGGTCAGCCAGGGCCTGTGCAGGCCGAGCAGCGTCACATTGAGCAGGGCGACCGCAAGGGAGGTGAGGATCACCAGGGTGCCGAGTTGCAGGGTGACCCAGACCGACTCGCCGAAGGCCGGCATGGTGCTGAGGACAAAGGACCAGTCGAAGCTCATGCGGGGATACTCCCGTCACGGCGCAGCCGCTGGGGCAGCACTGTGATGGCGTCCGGGTACTTTATGCCGGCGCCTGTGTTGAGCACCACCACCCGCTCGCCCCCCTGGATCCAGCCCGATTCCCGCAGCTGGCGGGCGGCGGCGAAGGCGGCCGCCCCTTCCGGGCAGACGAAGCTGCCTTCCCGGGAGGCGAGCTGGCGGATCTCTGCCTGGATGGCTCTGTCGTCCACTGCTATGGCGTAGCCCTCGGTGCGATAGAGGGCGTCCAGCACCAGAAAGTCCCCCAACGCCTTGGGCACATTGATGCCAAAGGCCAGGGTCTGGGAGTCGGGCCAGAAGCGCGACTCGTGCTCTCCCTGCTGCCAGGCCTGGACTATGGGGGCGCAGCCGCTCGCCTGCACCGCCACCAGCCGCGGCAGCGGCCCCTGCACCCAGCCCAGCTCCTGCAACTCCCGCAGCGCCTTGTAGATGCCGATGAGGCCGACCCCGCCTCCCGTGGGGTAGAGGATCACGTCCGGCAGGGTCCAGCCGAGCTGTTCGGCGATCTCCAGCCCCATGGTCTTCTTGCCCTCGATGCGATAGGGCTCCTTGAGGGTGGAGGCATCGAACAGCCCCTGCTCCGCCACCGCCTGGGCCACCTGGCGACCGGCGTCGCTGATGAGGCCGTCCACCAGATAGAGGCGGGAGCCGGCGAGAGATGTCTCCAGCCTTGTGATGGCGGGGGCTGCTTGCGGCATGACTATGGTGCTGCGCAGCCCGGCGCGAGCGCCGTAAAGCGCCCAGGCCGCACCGGCGTTGCCGTTGGTGGGCATGGCAAAATGGGTGACGCCTAGCTCCCGGGCGCGGGAGACCCCGACCGCGGCGCCCCGGGCCTTGAAGGAGCCGGTGGGGATGACGCTCTCATCCTTCATCCAGAGATCCGGAATGCCGATCTGCTTGCCCAGAGTAGGCAGGGGCAGCAGGGGGGTGAAGCCTTCCCCCAGGGTGACCACCTGGGCGGGATCGCGCACCGGCAGCAGCTCGTGATAGCGCCACAGGCTGGCAGGGCGACCCAGCAGGGCGGCCGGGTGCCAGGCCTTCTTCAGGGCCTCGAGATCGTAGCTGGCCAAGAGCGGCGCCCCCGCCCGGCTCAGTTGCTGGGGTTGGTCGGCATCATGGGTCTCGCCCGTCTTGCTGCAACGCAGATGTGAGAGGTAGCTGTACGGCATGGGTTATCCTGAGCGGGTCGCTGTGGTCAGTGGCTTATGCCATCCTGTGACCCAAGCGCCGGATAACAAACAAAATAATGCGGCAAACTTAAGCGAAAAAATTCATATGACTCCCGCTGGATAAGGGGGGGGCGGCAGGGCGACGGGTCGGGCCCCCCTGGGGGGTTGGGCCACCTGGTACTCTTTGTTACCCTGCCCGCTTCACCCAAACCGCAGGGAGCCGCCTCGATGCGAGCCATTGTCAGCCTGCTGGCCCTGTCACTGCTGAGTGGCTGCAGCGGCCAGCCAACCAAAGAGGATGCCATGTCAGGGAAAGCGCGCCTTCACTACCCCGCCACCCGCCAGAGCGAGCAGGTGGATCACTACTTCGGCCAGGCCGTGGCCGATCCCTATCGCTGGCTGGAGGACGATCGCAGCCCCGAGACCGAGGCCTGGGTCAAGGCCCAGAACGCTGTGACTCAGGAATACCTCGCCCGCATTCCGTTTCGCGCCGCCATCAAGGAGAAGCTGGCCTCTTCCTGGAACTACGCCAAGGAGGGGGCGCCGTTTCGCGAGGGGCGCTACCACTACTTCTTCAAGAACGACGGCCTGCAGAACCAGAACGTGCTGTGGCGTCAGCTGCCGGGCAAGCCGGCGGAGGTGTTCCTCGATCCCAACCGCTTGAGCCCCGATGGCACCACGGCGCTGGATCAGCTGAGTTTCTCCCGCGACGGCCGCATCCTGGCCTACTCCCTGTCCCTGGCCGGCAGCGACTGGCGCGAGATCCACCTGATGGACGTGGAGAGCAAAGAGCCGCTGGAGGCGCCCCTCAAGGACGTGAAATTCAGCGGCATCAGCTGGATCGGCAACGAGGGCTTCTTCTACTCGAGCTACGATAAACCCGACGGCAGCGAGCTGTCGGCCAAGACCGATCTGCATAAGCTCTATTTCCACCGGCTCGGCACGGCGCAGCAGGAGGACCGGCTGGTGTTCGGCGCCATCCCGGCCCAGCAGCACCGCTACGTGGGGGCCAGCGTCACCGAGGATGATCGCTTCCTGCTCATCTCTGCGGCGAACTCCACCTCGGGCAACCGCCTCTATGTGAAGGATCTGAGTAAGGAGAATGCGCCGCTGCTGACGGTGCAGGGGGATCTGGAGGCGGACGTGAGCCTGGTGGACAACAAGGGCGGCACGCTCTACCTGCTGACCAACCGGGACGCCCCCAACCGCCGTCTGGTGAGGGTGGAGGCCGACAACCCGGGCCCCGAGCACTGGCGCGATCTCATCCCCGAGCGCCAGCAGGTGCTGAGGGTGCACAGCGGCAGCGGCTATCTGTTTGCCGAGTACATGGTGGATGCCACCGCCCGGGTCGAGCAGTTCGACCATGAGGGCAAGCTTGTGCGCGAGGTGGCGCTGCCGGGGCTCGGCAGCGTCAGCGGTTTTGGCGGCAAGCAGGATGATCCCGCCCTCTACTTCGGCTTCGAAAACTATGCCCAGCCGCCCACCCTCTACCAGTTCGAGCCAAAGAGCGGGGCCATCAGCCTCTATCGGGCCTCGGCTGCCCCGTTCAAACCTGCGGATTACGTCTCTGAGCAGCGCTTCTACCGGAGCAAGGACGGCACCCGGGTGCCGCTCATCATCAGCTACCGCAAGGGGCTCAAGCTCGATGGCAGCAACCCGACCATTCTCTACGGCTATGGCGGTTTTGATGTGAGCCTGACCCCGAGCTTCAGCGTATCGGTGGCCAACTGGCTGGATCTGGGGGGCGTCTACGCGGTGGCCAACCTGCGGGGCGGCGGCGAGTACGGCCAGGCCTGGCACCTGGCGGGCACCAGGATGAACAAACAGAACGTGTTCGACGACTTCATCGCCGCGGCCGAGTACCTGAAGGCCGAGGGCTACACCCGCACCGAGCGGCTGGCGATCCGCGGTGGCTCCAACGGCGGTCTGCTGGTGGGGGCCGTCATGACCCAGCGCCCGGATCTGGTGCGGGTCGCCCTGCTGGCTGTGGGGGTGCTCGACATGCTGCGCTACCACAGCTTCACCGCCGGGGCGGGCTGGGCCTATGACTACGGCACCAGCGCCGACAACGAGGCCATGTTCGACTATCTGAAGGGCTACTCGCCCCTGCACAAGGTCCGGCCCGGGGTCAGCTACCCCTCGACCCTGGTGACCACGGCGGATCATGACGATCGGGTGGTGCCGGCCCACTCCTTCAAGTTCGCCGCCACCCTGCAGGCCGACGACGCAGGCCCCCATCCCCAGCTCATCCGCATCGAGACCAATGCCGGGCACGGGGCGGGCACGCCTGTGGCCAAGCTGATCGAGCAGAGCGCGGATATCTATGCCTTCGCCTTGTACGAGATGGGCTACCGGCAACTGCCGACCGTCCAGTGAGACCAGGGCCCTGCGGGGCCCTTTTTTTGTGGTGGGGCAGGCGGGCGCGACCATCCCTGTCTCGCCATTTGCCCGTTTTGGGGCCTGTACAGCCTGCGCCGCGCCCCCGGTGGTATAGTCAGCCACAGGATCTGCATTGAGGAGTTTGTCGTGAAAAAGATCATCTACATACTGCTGGGGTTGGCGCTGGCGGCCGTGGTGGCCATCGCCGCCCTGGTGTCGCTGATTGACCCCAATCAATTCAAGCCCCAGCTGGCGGAGCAGGTGCGCAAGAGCACGGGCCGCGAGCTGGTGATGGAAGGGGAGATCGGCTGGCGCTTCTGGCCGAGCCTCGGCCTCTCCCTCGAGAAGGTGCAACTTCGCAACCCCGTCGGCTTTGCCGAGCCGGACCTGCTCCGCTTCACGCAGGGTGACGCCTCTGTCGCCCTGCTGCCGCTGCTCTCCCACCGGCTGGAGATTGGCAAGGTGACGCTCAGTGGCGCCCATCTCTTTATCCAGACCAAAGCCGACGGCAGCTCCAACCTGAACGGTCTGGTCAAGACAGCTACTGCCGACAAGGGCGCTGGCGCTCAATCTCCTGCCGGTGATAGCCAGCCCGCCGTCACTGAAGAAAAACCCTGGCAGATCAGCCTGCAAGGGGTGGCACTTGTCGAGGCCAGCGCCCTGGTGCGGGACGATCGCAGTGGCGCCGTCTCCCGTCTCGACAGGCTGGATCTGGATCTGGGTCAGCTGACCCCGGGTGAGTGGGTGCCGGTGACCCTGGCCGCCAAGGGAGCGCAGGGGGAGAGGGCCTTCGATCTCAAGGGACAGGCCCAGCTCAAGCTGGCCCGGGAGCTCAAGGCCAGCGAGCTCAAGGAGCTGACCCTTGGCGGCAGCCTGAGCGAGCCGACACAGCGGCTCGATGCCTTCTCCCTCAAGGCCGACCGGCTGGTGCTGGGGCAGTGGAGCAGCCTCGCACTGAGCCTGAGCGGCGCACAGGGGGCGGCGGACCAGCCGACCCTGGCGGGCACCCTGGAGGGGACCCTCAAGGCGCGGATCGATCAGGGGCTGCAACTGGTGGAGGTATCGGACGCCGTGCTGGCCGCCAGGCTGAGCGGCGACAGCCTGCCGCGCCCGCAGATGAACCTCAAGCTCGCGGGCTTTGCCCGTGCCGAGCTGGACAAGCAGACCATCACCCTCAGCAACCTGGTGATGGGGGCCGATGATGCCCTGCTGAGCGGCAGCGGTGCCGTCCACCTGGGGGCCGTCCCCAAAGTGGAGTTCGACCTCAAGGGGGAGAAACTCGATCTCGACGCCTGGCTCGGTCAAGCTGCCCCGGCCAAGGCCGCCGCCGCGCCCGCCGCCCCTGCGAAAGGGGGAGACAAGGGGGCCGCCCCCGCCGCCAAGGCGCTCTCCACCATGGAGCCCGATCTCGCCGCCCTCAAACGGGTGGACCTGGCCGGTCGACTGCAACTGGGCAGCCTGCGGGTGAAGGGGCTGGATCTGAGCGCCGTGGATCTGCAGCTCGTCCTGGCCGGTGGCCAGCTCAGCCTCAAGCAGTTCAGCGCCGGGGTGGCTGGTGGTCAGGTGACGGCGAGCGGTGTGCTCGATGCCCGCCAGCAACCCGCCCGCTATCAGGTGCACAAGCGGGTGCAGGGTGTCGATGTGCGGCCCCTGTTGCAGACCCTGGCCCAGAACGATCGACTGGAAGGCAAGGGGGATCTCGAGGTGCAGGTGCAGGGCACAGGCCTCTCCGAGCAGGCCCTGCGCAGCCAGATGCAGGGCAAGCTGAGCCTCAGGCTGAGCGACGGCGCCCTGCACGGCATCAACCTGGCGGAGATGATCCGCGAGGCGCGGGCCACCCTGACCGGCAAGGGGGCGGATCAGGTCAAGGAGGCGCGCAAGACCGACTTCAGCGCCCTGACCGCCAACTTCCAGATCGCCAATGGCGTGGCTCGCAGCGACGACATCCAGCTGCTCGCGCCCGCCCTGCGGGTGAAGGGCCAGGGCCAGAGTGCCCTGGTGCCCGAGACCCTCGACTTCCTGTTCCTCACCTCTGTGGTGGAGAGCAGCAAGGGCCAGGGGGGCAAGAGCGTGGATGAGCTCAAGGACGTCACCATACCGGTGCGCATCGGCGGCCACTGGCAGGCCCCGAGCTACCGGCTCGACGTGAAGGAGCTGCTTAGCAACAACAAGGTGCTGGAGGAGAAGGCCCGCAAGGAGGCAGAGCGCGGCCTCAAGAAATTGCTGGGAGACAAGGCCGACGACGAGCAGATCAAGGGGGTGGCGGATCAGCTGCTCAAGGGGTTGTTCAAATAACTCTGGCCCCGCGTCTTATCACCATAAAGAGCCCGCCCAGTGCGGGCTCTTTGTTGCCGAACATAGCGCTATGGGGCCAGGCATTGCCCCCGAGGATGGGGTAATATCCGGGTCGAGACGAGAGACAAGGAACAGGGAGCGTCCATGAACAAGCAGGTGCTGATCACAGGTGGCAGCAGGGGGATAGGGGCGGCGACGGCCCGCTATCTGGCGGGGCAGGGGTATCACCTCTGCCTCAACTATCGCCATGACAGGGCGTCCGCCGAGGCGCTGGTGGCCGAGATCCGGGCCCGCCATCCGGTCTCCTGCATAGCGGTGCAGGCGGATGTCAGCGTGGAGACCGAGGTGGTGCGCCTGTTCGAGGAGATGGACGCGCGGCTCGGGGTGATCACCCATCTGGTGAACAACGCAGGCATCTTGCAGCCCCAGATGAAGGTGCTGGAGATGAGCGCCGAGCGCATCAACAAGACCCTGACCACCAATGTGACCGGCTACTTCCTCTGCTGCCGGGAGGCGGTGCGCCGCATGACGAGCGGGGGCGTCATCGTCAACGTCTCCTCGGCCGCCGCCCGCCTCGGCTCGGCGGGGGAGTATGTGGACTACGCCGCCTCCAAGGGAGCCATAGACGTACTGACCAGAGGCTTGTCCCTGGAGGTGGCGGCCCAGGGGATCCGGGTCAACGGGGTGCGCCCGGGCTTTATCTATACCGAGATGCACGCCGATGGCGGCGAGCCCGGTCGGGTGGACAGGATCAAGGGCAATATTCCGCTGCAACGGGGCGGCCAGCCGGTGGAGGTGGCTGCCGCCATCGCCTGGCTGCTGTCGGACCAAGCCTCCTATGCCACCGGCACCTTTATCGATCTGGCCGGGGGGCGCTAGGGGCGGAGTCACACTATTCCGACAGCAACAAGGGGCGCCATGGCGCCCCTTGTTGCTGATGTGGCGAGCGCCTTACTCCCCCAGCAGCTGTTGCCAGACCGCCAGCACATGGCCCCGCTCGGTCAGCAGCTGATCGTCCCCCACCTTGCGGGAGATCTCCGAGAGGTTGAGGCGATGGCCCTGGTTGCGGATCTCCAGATAGGCGTGTTTCAGCCCCTCCGCCTGCTCCAGGGTCAATACCCCCGCCATCACGCACTCGTCGAAGATGCGCACGTTATCCGACCAGCGGGTCAGGGCCTCAGGCTCGCCACAGGCGTGGGCCAGCACCAGGTACTGGGCGATGAACTCTATGTCCACCATGCCGCCGGGGGACTGCTTGAGATCGAACTCCCCCTCGCTCGCCTTGAGCAGGTGATCCCGCATCTTGTGGCGCATCTCGCGCACCTCGCGGGCCAGGGTAGGGAGGTCGCGCTCCTTGGCCAGCACGGCGCGGCGGATGCGGGCAAAGTCGGCGATGACACCCTCGTCCCCATAGATGGGGCGGGCCCGCACCAGGGCCTGATGCTCCCAGGTCCAGGCCTCGTGCTGCTGGTACTGCTCATAGGCGGCGAGAGAGGAGACCAGCAGGCCGGCGTCGCCGGAGGGGCGCAGCCGCATGTCGATCTCGTAGAGGATCCCCGAGGGGGTGCGGGTGCTGAACAGGTGCAGGATCCGCTGGGCCAGGCGCAGGTAGAACTGGCGGCTGTCGATGGGCTTGCGCCCGTCGGTGTAGCCGTTGGGGTCACCGCCGTGCAGGAAGACGAGATCGAGATCCGAGCCGTAGCCCAGCTCTATGCCGCCCAGCTTGCCATAGGCCACCACGGCAAAGCCGCGCTGGCCGCTCAGTGCCACCTCGGGGGGCACCCCGTAGCGCTCGCTCATCTGGGCCCAGGCCTGATTGACCACCTCTTCGGTGATGGCCTCCGCCAGCCAGGTGAGGTGGTCGCTCACCTTCATCAGCGGCAGGGCGCCGGCGATGTCGGCGGCGACTATGCGCAGCAGCTGTACCTGCTTGAACTGGCGCAGCGCCTCCATCTGCTGCTCCACGTCCTCTTCGGGGATGCGCAGCAGGAACTGGCGCAGCTGGGGCTTGTACTGATCCAGCGGGGTGGGGTGGTAGAGGTGCTGGGGATCCAGCAGCTCGTCCAGCAGTATGGGGTAGCGGGCGAGCTGCTCGCTCACCAGGTTGCTCTCGTCGCACAGGCGCACCAGCTGGCGCAGGGCGGCGGGGTTTTCCGCCAGCAGTTGCAGGTAGGCGCTGCGGGTGAAGATGCGGGTCAGCAGGGTGCAGACCCGCTCGAACAGGCGGGCAGGCTCACGGCTCGCCACCACCAGTCGCAGCAGCTCGGGCATCAGCCAGTCCAGGGCGATGCGCCCCTGGGGCCCGACCTGGCGGCGCTTGTACTCCTCCTTGAAGCGCAGCAGGGCGGCGCAGAGAGGAGCCGGATCGCTAACTCCCTGTGTAGTGAGCAGTTTCTCCAGCTCACCGGCATCGAGCTCGGTGCGCCAGAGATCGAGCCAGAGCTGCTCCAGGTGAGCGGGGGCTTCTTTCTCTTCCCCCACCACGGCGACAAACTCCTGATGAACTATGGCCATCTCCTCGTCGAGGTGCGTCATGAAAAGCTTCCAGTCGGCGAAGCCGGTGGCGGCGATCAGTCGCTGGCGATCCCGCTCCTCGGTGGGCAGGGTCTGGGTCTGCTGATCCCCTATCTCCTGCAATATGTTCTCGACCCGGCGCAGGAAGCGATAGGCCTGGAGCAAGCGCGCGCAGCGCTCCTCATCGAGGGCGCCGCTTTGGGCGATGGCCGCCAGCGCTTCGGGCAGGTGGCGCACCCGCAGGGCGGGCTCGCGGCCGCCACGGATGAGCTGCAGCGCCTGGGCGATGAACTCCACCTCGCGGATGCCGCCGGCCCCCAGCTTGATGTTGCCCTCCAGCCCCTTGCGGCGTACCTCGGCAGCGATCATCGCCTTCATCTGGCGCAGGCCGTCGATGACGCCAAAGTCGATGTAGCGGCGGAACACGAAGGGGCGCAGCAACTCGGTGAGGGCCTGGGCGTGTTCGCACTGGGGCCCCAGCACCCGCGCCTTGACCATGGCGTAGCGCTCCCAGTTGCGGCCATGGTGCTGGTAGTAATCCTCCATGGCGGCAAAGGAGATGGCGAGCGGCCCCGCCTCGCCGAAGGGGCGCAGCCGCATGTCGACTCTGAACACCTGACCATCCTGGGTGGGCTGGTGCAAGGCGTTGATCAGGCGTTGGCCCAGCTTGATGAAAAACTGCTGGTTGGCCAGCTCGCGTCGTCCGCCGACCGTGTAGCCGTTGTCGGGGAAGGTGAAGATGAGGTCGATGTCCGAGGAGAAGTTCAGCTCGCCGCCCCCCAGCTTGCCCATGCCGAGGATGAGCAGGGGTTGAGGGTCGCCGTTGCCGTCCATGGGGGTGCCGAGCTCGGCGCACTGTTTGGCGTAGAGCCAGTCCCGGGCGCTACAGATCAGCGCGTCCGCGAGCCTGGTGAGATGGATGAAACTCTCTTCGACCTGGGCCTGACCCAGCAGCTCGCGCCAGGCGATCACCAGCATGCGGCTGCGTCTGAACTGGCGCAGCACCCGCTTGAGCGCCTCCTCGTCATGGACTTCGGCGAGCAGGGCCGCCAGATCGCCCTGGTAGGCGGGCCAGCGCTCGGACAGCGCCAGATCCCCGGAGGCCAGGGTCTGTGCCAGCAGCTCGGGCTGCTTGATGAGGGAGTCGGCGACGAAATCCGAGAGGCCAAACAGGGTCAGCAGGGTCTGCTGCTCCATCGCGGGCAAATCGCCATAGTCGGGGGCCAGCGCCAGCAGCCGTTGCCACTGGCGCCCGGCCTGATCCTGCAGCAGGGGTGACAGAGTGGAGAGGGATGCCGGAGATGGGGGAAGAGAAGAGGAATGCTGGGCCACGGTTGCCGTCCTTGTGATTAACGGGTCTGCAGAGGGAATGAAAACACCGGCAGCCAATCTAGCATTGTCCCGCGCCTGCGTCACAGCCCGGGAGAGAGAAGCATGAGCCGGCGGGGAAAATGGGCCGCCGGCGTAGGCTCAGGGGCGCTGATAGATCTCGGGGGCGTATTTTTCCATCAGGCTGCCAGGGGCGCGGGGCGGCGCGAAGCCAAAACCGGCATAGAGGCCCTGGGCATCCGAGGTGGCCAGCATGAGGCGGCGCAGCCCCTGCAAGGCGGCATGGTCGATAATGGCCGCCATCAACGCCTTGCTATAGCCACGTCCGCGATGGGCGGGCAGCACGAACACATCGGACAGATAGCCGAAGGTGGCTTTGTCTGTGATGACCCGGGCGAAGGCTACCTGCTGGCCGTCGACATAGCCGCCGAAGCACAGCGAATGATTGATGGCCCGCTGCACCGTGGAGAGGGGAATGCCGAGGCTCCAGTAGGCCTCCTCGGACAGGAAACGGTGAATGAGGGGGACATCGAGCCGTCCCTTGTCGTCGCTGATCTCCAGTGGGGATTGGGTGTGCTGCATCCTGGCTCCTTGCCGTGACATGAGATGAAAAAAGGCCCCTCGCGGGGCCTTCCAGTTTACTCAATTCACGACCTCAGGCCAGCCTGAAGGTCTGGGTGGCATGGATGTCCAGGGTCTGGCTGTGTCTGACACCTTGCTGTGATATCAATAACAAAGGCCCCTGATGGGGCCCTTGTACGTACCAGGTTGATGCCATCAGGCCAGCTTGAAGGCCTGGATATGGGTATCCAGCGTCTGGCTGTGTCTGACACCTTGTTGTGATATCAATAAGAAAGGCCCTTGACGGGGCCCTTGTGCGTACCAGGTTGATGCCATCAGGCCAGCTTGAAGGCCTGGGTGGCATGGATGTCCAGGGTCTGGCTGTGTCTGACACCTTGCTGTGATATCAATAACAAAGGCCCCTGACGGGGCCCTTGTGCGTACCAGGTTGATGACATCAGGCCAGCTTGAAGGCCTGGATATGGGTATCCAGCGTCTGGCTGTGGTGCTCCACCAGTTCGGAGGCATCTTTCAGCTCCCGCAGCACCACCACGGATCCTTCCACCACCTGCTTGACCTGCTCCAGGTTGGCGTTCATCTCTTCGGCCACCGAGCTCTGCTGCTCGGAGGCTGCGGCGATCTGGCGATTCATGTCGGCCACCCCCTGTACCCGCTGCACTATGGTGGCGAGCTGATCACCGGCCTGGGTCACCTGCTCGACCCCCTTGTCCGCCTGCTGCACGCTCTCTGCCATCAGGCCGACGGCCTGGCGGGCATTGCCCTGCAGCAGCTCGATCATCTTCTGGATCTCGACGGTGGCTGCCTGAGCCCGGTTCGCCAGTTCGCGCACCTCTGAGGCGACCACGGCGAAGCCGCGTCCCGCCTCGCCGGCACGGGCGGCCTCGATGGCGGCGTTGAGGGCCAGCAGGTTGGTCTGCTCCGAGATGCTGCGGATGGTGTCCACCACGGAGCCGATGCGATCGACCCCGTGCTCCACCTCGTTGACCACGGCGGAGGAGCGCTGGATGTTGCCGGAAAGGGTGTCTATGGTGCTGACGGTGGCGGCCACGCAGCGGCTGCCTTCCTCGGCCAGGGCGCTGGCGTCGGCGGTGGCGTGGGAGGCTTGCTCCGCATGGTTGGCCACCTCGCGAATGGCGCCCACCATCTGGCTCATGGCGCTGGCGAGTTGCTCTATCTGGGTGAACTCTTCGTTGATCGCCTCGTTGGCTTCATCCATGCACAGAGTCACCTGGGAGGCGATGTCGTTGAGCTCCTTGCAGGCGGCGCGCTGGGTGCCGAACACCTCCTTGAGGTTCTCCTGGGAGTGGGCGACCGCCTTGGCGATGTCACCGAACTCGTCCCGGGACTTGAGCAGCACGCTGTGGCTGAGATCCTTGCGGGCGAAGCGCTCCAGCAGCCCCACCAGGTAATGCACCTGCTTGACCATGAGGCGGGAGCCGGTCAGCAGCAGCACCACGAAGACGACCCCCATCAGCGCCGTCTCCATCAGACCGGTCCAGAGCAGACGATCGGCAATGGCATTGGCCTTGGCGGCGTCTATGCCCTCGCCGAGCAGGGTGGCTTCCAGGTTGCTGGCATCGAACCAGAGCTTGGCCAGCAAGAGCAGCGTGCTGAACACCATGAGCAGCACCACCTTGGGCACCAGTCGGATGTTGCTCATTCGCCTCTCCAGCGAGTTTAACTGCATAACCTTTCTCCTTCTTAATGGCCATTTTTCCTTTGTCCTCAGGACTATCGGCATTATCTTCCGTTTTATTAATTCGCACTGTGCCTAAAGTAGGAAAATGTATGCGACATCACTCTTCTGGCCTGAGATCCATGGATCTGCTGATGGCGTTTCTGTCGGTGATCTCCGTTTGTCTGGTCTGCGCCCGCTGGTGGGGTCACCGCGAGTGGAGCCCGCAGACCCTGCAACTCTTCTATGACGTCGACAGCCTGATCTGCTATTTCTTCCTCGCCCACTTCGCCTACGGCTGGGTGAGGGCCCCCGATCGCATGGCCTTCTTCAAGGCCAACTGGTTCTATCTGCCGGGCAGCCTGCCCATGGTGGAGCAGCTGCGCTGGGCACGGCTGATCCAGCTGTGGCGGGTCTATCAGCTGCTGCGAGACAGGCCGGACCTGCTGGTCATGTTTCGCCGGGAGCGCAACGAGACCACCTTGTCCGGCATCCTCTTCCTCTTTTTCCTGCTGCTGGGGGTGGGTTCCGGCGTCATGTACTGGCTGGAGACGGGCCAGCCAGGGAGCCTGATCCAGACGCCCTACGATGCCTTCTGGTGGACGCTCGTGACACTGTCTACCGTGGGCTACGGGGATCTGGTGCCCAGGACGGAGGAGGGGCGCTTCGTCGCCAGCCTGCTGATCCTGTTTGGTGTGGGTCTGTTCGGTGCCCTCAGCGGTTTCATGGCCAGCCTGTTCGTGCATCCCGGCAAGACCAACGACGACACCACACTGTGGCGGCGTCAGCAGAGCGAGCAGCAGGCGCAACTGCTGCAGGAGCTCAGGGCCCTGCGCGCCGAGGTGAAGGCATTGCAACAGAAGTAGCCTGCGGCGTCTGGAATGGTCGCGTGGCAAACGGGAGAAGCCGTGAGACGCCTCTCAGTCAGGGGGGCGCCGTTTTTCTTTGCTTGTCCTTTGACCCGCTGGCGGCTTAACATTCGGCCTGCAACCTAATTCAACGAAGAGAATCGATCGACCATGCGCGCCCTTCTCGGGATCTTGATCTGCTTGTGTGCCCAACAGGTACTGGCCGATACCCGTTATGTCTCAGACAACATCTTTACCTATATCCACAACGGTCCTGGCACCCAGTACCGGATCCTCGGCAGCGTCAAGGCCGGTGAACCGCTGGAGGTCAAGGCGGTGAACAACGACGCCGGTTTCACCCAGGTGGTGGACGGCCGTGGTCGTGAAGGCTGGATCAAGAACAGCGAACTGCAGGCGGAGATCAGCTTGCGCGAGCGTCTGCCCCAGGTTCAGAAAGAGCTGGATGAGGCCAAGGCCCGCCTGCTGAACCTCAATGGCGACAACGAGCGACGCTTCGCCGAGAAGGATGGCCAGATCACCGAGCAGAGCAAGGAGATCGCCAGCCTGAAGGCCCAGCTCGCCAGCCAGAGCACAGAGATGAGCAGCCTCAAGGAACAGAACGACGCCCTGACCCAGAGTTATGACAACCAGGAGCACGACATGCAGATGGACTGGTTCATCCGCGGTGGTGCCATGGTGCTGGGGGGCATACTGCTCGGCATTCTGCTCCCCATGCTCCCCCGTCGTCGCAAGAGCAGCGAGCGCTGGATGAATTGATCGAAGGATCGATTGAACGAGAGAGGGGTCGCCAAGGCGGCCCCTCTGCTTTTGGGCGGCAAGAGAGTCTATGGGACCATCTTGGGGTCGCCTCCGGGCCAGCCCGATCGTAAGATGAACCCCATTTGTCCGTGCCTCGCACACCCTTCTCAACAAGAGCCTTCACATATGTCATCAACCGAACAGGCCCGCTGGTTCGTGCTGGGGGGCGATCACCTCGTCCTGCTGGATGAACGGGGGCAGATCCCCCAAGGCCCCAAGTCCTGCCTGCCCGCCCATCTGCACTCCGCCCATTTCGAGCCTTTCGACGAGTGGGACGGACTGCCCTGCCAACTGCTGGATCTGGGACCGGATGCCGGGAGCTGCCCCCTGGTGGGGCTGCGCCAGCTGATGGTGGCGGGGGACGAAGAGGGTTTTCGCCTCGCCGGACGCGCCTGGCAGCTGGCCACCTTCCGCCGCAGCCATCGCTTCTGCGGCGAGTGTGGCACCCCCATGGCCCCCAAGAGCGGGGAGTGGGCACAGGTGTGTCGGCATGGTCATGTCGTCTATCCGCGCATCTCCCCCTGCATCATAGTGGCGGTGCGCAAGGGCCCGGCTATCCTGCTGGCGGCCCATCGCCGTCACTATCAGGCCGACGATCCCATGTATACGGTGCTGGCGGGCTTCGTTGAGGCGGGGGAGAATCTGGAGCAGTGCGTGGCGCGGGAGGTGTTCGAGGAGAGCGGCATCCGGGTATGCAACGTGCGCTACGTGGCGAGCCAGCCCTGGCCCTTCCCCCACAGCCTGATGATGGGCTTCACCGCCGACTACCAGAGCGGCGAGATCAAGGTGCAGGACGACGAGCTGGTGGCCGCCGACTTCTTCGAGGCGGACCAACTGCCACGGCTGCCCCCGCACGGCACCATAGCGCGGCGGCTGATCGAGCAGAGCCTCGCAGAGAAGCGGTGAGGGCGAGGCCCTGAAAAGCGGGGCCCTGGTTTGCGCCCCCTCACATCTTTGCACTCCGGCGGCCCTGCGGCGCGTTTGTGCCGCCCTCAGCCTCGCACAAAGTGGTATCATATCCGCCATTTTATGCTGGATATGAACTCAGGAACTGGGATGAAAGAGCTGAAGAACGATCGATACCTGCGTGCCCTGCTGCGCCAGGATGTGGACATGACCCCGGTGTGGATGATGCGTCAGGCTGGCCGCTACCTGCCGGAATACAAGGCGACCCGCGCCGTCGCGGGGGACTTCATGTCCCTGTGCCGCAACGCCGAGCTGGCCTGTGAAGTCACCCTGCAGCCCCTGCGCCGCTATCCCCTCGATGCTGCCATCCTCTTCTCCGACATCCTGACCGTACCCGACGCCATGGGGCTGGGCCTCTACTTTGAACACGGGGAAGGCCCGCGCTTCGAGCGCCCCATCAAGTCCATGGCCGACGTGCAGGCGTTGCCCATCCCGGATCCGGAAGACGAGCTGGGTTACGTGATGAACGCGGTGCGCACCATTCGCCGCGAGCTCAAGGGCGAGGTGCCGCTGATCGGCTTCTCCGGCAGCCCCTGGACCCTGGCCACCTACATGGTGGAGGGGGGCAGCTCCAAGGCGTTCACCAAGATCAAGCAGATGATGTACGCAGAGCCGCAGACCCTGCACCTGCTGCTGGACAAGCTGGCGGACAGCGTGATTGCCTATCTCAACGCCCAGATCAAGGCCGGTGCCCAGTCCGTCATGGTGTTCGACACCTGGGGCGGCGTGCTGACCCCGCGGGATTACCGCGACTTCTCCCTGCAGTACATGCACAAGATCGTCGATGGCCTGATCCGTGAGAATGAGGGGCGCCGCGTGCCGGTGACTCTGTTCACCAAGAACGGCGGCCAGTGGCTGGAGCAGATCGCCGCCACCGGCTGCGACGCCCTGGGGCTGGACTGGACCATAGACATAGCGGATGCCAAGCGCCGGGTCGGCGACAAGGTGGCGCTGCAGGGCAACATGGATCCTTCCATGCTCTACGCCGCGCCAGCGCGCATTCGCGAAGAGGTCGCCACCATTTTGGCGGGCTTTGGCAGCGGCAACGGCCACGTCTTCAACCTGGGTCACGGCATCCATCAGGATGTGGATCCGGAGCACGCCGGGGTGTTTGTGAACGCGGTGCACGAGCTGTCGGCTCAGTACCACGGTCGCTGAGCGCGGCAGACAACACAATGAGAACGGGGCCTTCGGGCCCCGTTTTGCTGCCCGGCCTCGCGGGGGCTGCATCCTGGTCACCGCTCGGGTTACACTGCACCACCACTGAACACAGTCGCGGACAGGATGGGCGAGTACGCCTCCTGACGACTGGGTGAGGGCGTCGTTGAACATGGCAGGAGGCAGGATGGGCAAGAGTGCATGGGACTGGGGTATCGATCTTGGCGGAACCAAGTGCGAGTGCGTGGTGCTCGAGGGTGACGAGGTGCTGCTGCGCCATCGCATCCCCACCGAGCGCCGTGGCGGTTACGAGCACATGATAGGCCAGATCGCCAAGCTGGTGGACGAGTGCGCCGAGCGGCTCGGCCAGCGTCCCGCCATCCTCGGCATGGGCACGCCCGGGGCGCGGGATCCCCAGACCGGGCTGATGAAGAACTGCAACACCACAGAGCTCAACGGCAAGCCGTTCAAGGAAGATCTGGAGCGCAAGCTGGGTGTGCCTGTGCTGATTGCCAACGACGCCAACTGCTTCGCCTTGGCGGAAACCCATCTGGGGGCGGTGCGCCAGCAGCATCCCGAAGCGAAAGTGGTGTTCGGCATCATCATGGGCACAGGGGTTGGGTCCGGCATCGTCATCAATGGCCAGATCCTCAACGGCCATCACGGCATCGCCGGGGAGTGGGGCCACAACGTGCTCTCCCCCGACGGTCCCGAGTGCTACTGCGGCAAACGCGGCTGTGTCGAGACCTTCATCAGTGGCCCGGCGCTGGAGGCCTGGTATGAAGCCAAGGCCAGGCGCCATCTGTCCCTGGCCCAGATAGTGGCGGCCAGCGCCCACGATCATGTGGCCAAACTCACCATCGACCGGCTGCACCTGCTGTTCGGCCAGGCCCTGGCCAACGTGGTCAACATCCTGGATCCGGACGTCATCGTCATCGGCGGTGGTGTGGGCAACGTGCAGAGTCTCTACAGCGTCGGTCGGCAGACCGTGTTGCCATTTCTGTTCAATCCCCGCTTCGCCACTCCCATCATTGCCCCGGCCCTGGGCGACAGCGCCGGTGTGTTCGGGGCCGCGCTGCTGGCCAGGGGCGTCTTCCGGGAGGCCCTGCTGTCTTGAAGCAGTCAGGGGCCCGTCACTTTGTCGCAGGTAAGGACACAGATTTTTCATGATCAAGATTGCCATCAACGGATACGGGCGCATCGGTCGCAACGTGTTGCGGGCCCTCTACGAGAGCGGCCGCGATAACCAGCTTAAGATAGTCGCCATCAACGAGCTGGCGGCCCCCGAAGCCATGGTGCACCTCACCCGCTTCGACACCAGCCACGGCCGCTTCGGCTATCCGGTGCAGCTCGCGGGCAACAGCATGCTGGTGGGGGAGGATCTCATCTCCCTGTTTGCCGAGCGGGATCCGTCGCGCTTGCCCTGGCGGGCGCTGGGGGTGGATGTGGTGCTGGACTGCACCGGGGTATTCGGCTCCCGGGCCGATGCCGAATTGCACCTGGGGGCGGGGGCGGGCAAGGTGCTCTTCTCCCATCCGGCGGATGCGGATGTGGATGCCACCATAGTCTACGGGGTGAACCATCAGGTGCTGACGGGGCGGGAGCGGATCGTCTCCAACGCCTCCTGTACCACCAACTGCGTGGTGCCCGTCATCGAAACATTGCATCGAGAATTCGAGATAAATTGTGGTACTATTACGACAATTCATTCGGCCATGCACGATCAGCAAGTCATCGATGCCTATCACAGCGACTTGCGTCGAACCCGGGCCGCCAGCCAGTCCATCATCCCGGTGGATACCAAGCTGGCAAAGGGGTTGGAGCGAATCCTCCCCCACTTCGCCGGCAAGTTCGAGGCGATCGCGGTGCGGGTGCCGACCATCAACGTCACCGCCATGGATCTGAGCATTACTGTTCGTAAAAAAGTGACAGTTAGTGACGTAAATCAAGCCCTGCAACGGGCATCCAGAGGTACATTACAGGGTATCCTGGACTACACGGAAGAGCCGCTGGTCTCCGTAGACTTTAATCATGATGCACACTCCTGCATCATTGATGGTACCCAGACCCGGGTGAGCGATGCCAACCTCGTCAAGATGTTGATGTGGTGTGATAACGAATGGGGCTTCGCCAACCGCATGCTGGATACCACCCGGGCCATGATGGCCGCAGGCTGAGAGCCTGCACCGGGCGCAAGGTTACTGTTTTTTTAACATTACCTGAAAATATATAGAGGACTGAATATGTCTGTTATCAAGATGACCGACCTGGATCTGGCGGGTAAACGCGTTCTGATCCGTGCTGACCTGAACGTGCCGGTAAAAGACGGCAAGGTCACCTCCGACGCACGTATCGTGGCTACCCTGCCGACCATCAAGCTGGCTCTGGAAAAGGGCGCGAAGCTGATGATCACTTCCCACCTGGGTCGTCCGACCGAGGGTGAATACAACGAAGAATTCTCCCTGGCCCCGGTAGTCAACTATCTGAAAGACGCTCTGTCCTGCCCGGTGCGCCTGGCCAAGGATTACCTGGATGGCGTAGATGTCGCCGCCGGTGAGCTGGTTGTGCTGGAAAACTGCCGTTTCAACAAAGGCGAGAAGAAAAACACCGAAGAGCTGGCCAAAAAATACGCCGCCCTGTGTGACGTCTTTGTAATGGATGCATTCGGTACTGCTCACCGCGCCGAAGGTTCCACCTACGGTGTGGCCCAGTTCGCCCCGGTTGCCTGTGCAGGCCCCCTGCTGGCCGGTGAACTGGATGCCCTGGGCAAGGCCATGCTGAAGCCCGAGCGCCCCATGGTTGCCATCGTTGGCGGCTCCAAGGTCTCCACCAAGCTGACCGTGCTGGAATCTCTCTCCAAGATCGCTGACCAGCTGGTGGTCGGTGGTGGCATCGCCAACACCTTCATCGCCGCTGCCGGTCACAACGTTGGCAAGTCCCTGTGCGAGCACGACCTGATCGACACCGCCAAGAAGCTGGCTGCCGAGACCAACATTCCGGTGACCACAGACGTGGTTGTAGGTACCGAGTTCTCCGAGTCCACTCCGGCCACCATCAAGTCCGTCGCTGACGTGACCGACGGTGACATGATCTTCGACATCGGCCCTGACTCTGCCAAGGCCCTGGCCGACATCATCATGAACGCCAAGACCATACTGTGGAACGGCCCGGTCGGTGTGTTCGAGTTCGACCAGTTCGCCGAAGGCACCAAGGTGATCGCCGAAGCCATCGCCGCTTCCCCGGCCTTCTCCATCGCTGGCGGTGGTGACACTCTGGCTGCCATCGACAAGTTCGGCATCGCCGACAAGGTCTCCTACATCTCCACCGGCGGCGGCGCCTTCCTGGAGTTCGTAGAAGGCAAGGTACTGCCGGCTGTCGCGATTCTTGAAGAACGCGCCAAAGCCTAATTGACCCGGGACGGGGGGCAAAAGCCTCCCGTTTCGTTTATCATGTGGCCGCTGTGCCGGTTCATGATGAACCCCCCATTTTTTATTAACGGCATACGAGAACAGGACGATTAAACATGTCTAAGAAAATTTTCGACTTCGTAAAACCCGGCGTGATCACTGGTGATGACGTTCAGAAAGTGTTCGCCATCGCTAAAGAGAACGGCTTCGCTCTGCCTGCCGTGAACTGCGTGGGTACCGACTCCGTCAACGCCGTGCTGGAAGCTGCCGCCAAGGTCAAAGCCCCGGTCATCGTTCAGTTCTCCAACGGTGGTGCCGTGTTCACCGCCGGCAAGGGTCTGAAGCTGGAAGGCCAGCAGGCTGCCATCATCGGTGCCATCTCCGGTGCCAAGCACGTGCACGCCGTTGCCGAAGCTTACGGTGTACCTGTCATCCTGCACACCGACCACGCCGCCAAGAAGCTGCTGCCGTGGATCGACGGTCTGCTGGAAGCGGGCGAGAAGCACTTCGCCGAAACCGGCAAGCCGCTGTTCTCCTCCCACATGCTGGATCTGTCCGAAGAGTCTCTGGAAGAGAACATCGACATCTGCTGCGAGTATCTGACCCGCATGGCCAAGATGAACATGACTCTGGAGCTGGAACTGGGTTGCACCGGTGGCGAAGAAGACGGTGTGGACAACAGCCACATGGATCAATCCGCCCTGTACACCCAGCCGGAAGACGTGGCTTACGCCTACGAGCGTCTGTCCAAGATCAGCCCGCGTTTCACCATCGCTGCCTCCTTCGGCAACGTACACGGTGTATACAAGCCGGGTAACGTCAAGCTGACCCCGTCCATCCTGGACGCTTCCCAGAAGTTCGTTTCCGAGAAGTTTGGTCTGCCTGCCAAGTCCCTGGACTTCGTGTTCCACGGTGGCTCAGGCTCCACCCTGGAAGAGATCCGCGAATCCATCTCCTACGGCGTGGTGAAGATGAACATCGACACCGACACCCAGTGGGCTACCTGGGAAGGTCTGTTGAACTTCTACAAGACCAACGAAGCCTACCTGCAAGGCCAGCTGGGCAACCCGGAAGGCGCTGACAAGCCGAACAAGAAGTTCTACGATCCGCGCGTATGGCTGCGTGCCGGTCAGACTTCCATGATCGCCCGTCTGGAGAAAGCCTTCTCCGACCTGAACGCCATCAACGTACTGTAATTCGTTACCGTATCTTGATTGCTGAAGAGGCGCCCTGCGGGGCGCCTCTTTCATTGCGGCCAGCCTCGGCTGGCCTCTAAAAAGGTGTCCTTCGGGACACCTTTTGCATTTCTGTGATCCTGACAGGCTGGATTGGTGACCCTGGGCTGGGTATTATCGATGACACTCCGTTTAATTTAGTAAACAAGTGCAACCAAGGCAGGATGCTGAGCATGCAGACAGGAAGACACAACGGACACCAGGAGCACGTGGCCTCCTATTACGCGGCCACCCGCAACGACCATCAGCAGTGGCCCGAGCTCAGCGGTGAGCTGGATGCCGACGTCTGCATCATAGGCGGCGGCTTCACCGGCCTCAACACTGCCATCAATCTGGCCGAGGCGGGTTACAAGGTGGTCTTGCTTGAGGCCAACCGCATCGGCTGGGGGGCCTCGGGACGCAACGGCGGCCAGCTCATTCGCGGCATAGGTCACGACACCAGCCAGTTTGCCCGCTGGATAGGCGAGCAAGGGGTACGTGAGCTGGACCTGATGGGGCTGGAGGCGGTGCAGCTGGTGCGTGAGCGGGTCGCGCGGTTCAACATCGACTGCGACCTGACCTGGGGCTACTGCGATCTCGCCACCAAGCCGCGCCACCTCAAGGGATTTGAGGAGGATGCCGAGCACTTGGCCAGCCTGGGTTACCGGCACGAACTCAAGCTGGTCCCCAAGGGGGAGATAAGGTCAGTGGTGGGGTCGGATCGCTATATCGGCGGCATGATCGACATGGGCTCAGGCCACCTGCATCCCCTCAACCTGGCCCTGGGTGAGGCACGCGCGGCGGCCAGTCTGGGCGTCGCCCTGTTCGAGCAGTCCAGGGTGACTCACATCGAGTATGGCGATCGGGTCGAAGTGACCACGGCCCACGGCCGTTGCCGCGCCAGCTACCTGGTGATCGGCTGCAACGCCTACCTCAATGAGCTCAATCCCGAACTCGGGGGCAAGGTGCTGCCGGCGGGCTCCTATATACTCGCCACCCAGGTGCTGGAGAAACGGCTGCGCCAGCGGCTGCTGCCGCAAAACATGGCGGTGTGCGATCAGAACGTGGCGCTCGACTACTACCGGCTATCGGCCGATGGTCGCCTGCTGTTTGGCGGGGCCTGCAACTACTCGGGGCGCGATCCCAAGGACATCAAGGCGTTTATGCTGCCCAAGCTGCTGCGGGTCTTCCCTGAGCTGGCGGGTACTGCCATCGAGTTTCAGTGGGGGGGCATGATAGGCATAGGCGCCAACCGGCTGCCGCAGATAGGGCGCCTCAAAGAGTACCCCAACGTGTTCTATGCCCAGGCTTACTCGGGACACGGCCTCAACGCCACTCACATGGCGGGCAAGCTGGTGGCCGAGGCGATCAGGGGGGAGAGCCGGGGCTTCGATCTCTTCAGCCGCGTGCCCCACATGACCTTCCCAGGCGGGCCTGCCCTGCGCTCCCCCTTGCTGGCGCTCGGGATGCTGTGGCACAGAATGAAGGATCTGCTCTAGGGGAGGGCTGGCGGCAGGGAGGAGGGCGCCTCTCCCTGCTGCGCCGGTTCTGCCAGTTGCCAGCCCTGTTCTGTCTTCATCATCCAGACCTGGCTCTCCTGCGCCAGTGCCTGGCCTGCTTCGAATTCGCCGTATTTGCGCTCCAGCTCCATCAGGGCCATCTCCTGTTGGAAGGGGCCGACCCTGTCATAGACCAGATCCTCATCGTGCAGCACCTGCAGTTGATCCAGCCCCTGCTTGAAGTGGAGCCGGTAGCTCACCTTGACCAGATAGACCCCCTCCATCCGCTCCTCCTTGCCGAGAATGGCGAAGTCGCTGATCTCGAACAGGGCGGGATCCGTGTCGGCCTGCAGCCTGGCGGTGACCTGGCTCTGGATCGCCTCTTCACCTGGACCTGAGTTGCAGCCATAGAGCCAGCAGGCCAGCAGGGGGATGAACCACTTTTTCATCAAAACTCCGGACGATGCGAGACGGGAAAGGGCAAATTCTGCCATGGCGCCTGTCATATACAAGGGATCGCCAGAAAAATCAGCGCGCAGAGGAGAGGGCGGCCCGCGCGGCAAGGCGGGCCGCCATGGTTCAGCGCAGCTTGTCCAGCTGGCCGAGGAACTCGGCGGGCCCCATGAAGCCGGTCACCCGCTGCCCGCTCACCTCGTTGCCATCGCGATCGAAGAAGATCAGGGTCGGCAACCCCAGCACGTTCAGGCCGTTGAGCAGATCCACGTCGGCATCGTCGTTGGCGGTGACATCCGCCTGCAACAGCACCATGTCATTGAAGCGTGCCCGTACCTCGGGATCGCTGAAGGTCTTGTGTTCGAACTCCTTGCAGGCCACGCACCAGTCGGCGTAGAGGTCCAGCAGCACCGGCTTGCCGCGAGCGGCCTCGAGCCGGGTCTTGAGGTCATCCAGGGTCTTGATGCGGATAAACTGGGGGGCCTCGGCCTCGGCCCCGGTGCTGGCCTTGACGCCAGGCTCGGGCAGCAGCAGGTCCTTGCCCACTACTACTAGGCTCATCATCGCCAGCAGCAGCACGAAGCCGCCGAGGCTCTTGCCCACCGAGTGGGGGCGATGCTGGTTGTGATGATAGAGATAGCCGCACAGCCCCAACCCCCAGCCGAGCCAGAGCAGGGTGGCGACCTGGTCGCTCAAGAGCCGTGACAGCAGCAGGATCGGCACCGCCAGCAGCGCAAAGCCAAAGAGTTGCTTGATCACATCCATCCAGGCGCCCGCCTTGGGCAGCAGCTTGCCCCCCGAGGTGCCGAGCAGCAGCAGCGGCAGCCCCATGCCCAGCGACAGGGCATAGAGGGCCGCCCCGCCGAGCCAGAGATCGCCGCTCTGGGCCACGTAGATGAGCGCCCCGGAGAGCGGGGCCGTGGTGCAGGGTGAGCAGACCAGGCCGGAGATCATCCCCATGATGGTGACCCCAACCACGGAGCCGCCCTGCTGGCGGTTGGAGAGGCCGGACAGCCGGGTTTGCAGGCTGCTCGGCAGTTGCAGGCTGTAGAGCCCGAACATGGAGAGGGCCAGCAGCACGAACATCACCGAGAGGCCGATCAGCACATAGGGGTGCTGCAGCGCCGTCTGGAACTTCAAGCCCGCCGAGGCGACCACCAGCCCGAGCAGGGTATAGGTGACCGCCATCCCCTGCACATAGACGAAGGAGAGCAGGAAGGCGCGGCGGGTGGAGAGATGCTGGCCGGCACCGGCGATGATGCCGGTCAAAATGGGGTACATGGGGAAGACGCAGGGGGTGAAGGCGAGCCCCAGCCCCAGCGCAAAGAAGGCGGCGATGCTGAGCCAGAAGCCCTGGCTGCCGAGGGCGGCCGCCAGTCTGTCCTGCTGACTGCCGGTCGGCGCCTCTGTGGCATCAGCGGGGTCTGCCTGTCCGGCGTCGCCAGTGGCCGCGAGGGGCTGCACCGGGATCCGCTTGTTGGTGGGGGGATAGCAGAGGCCGTCGGTGCACCCCTGATAGCTTATTGTGAGGCTGGCGGAGTCACCCACCTGGGTCAAGGTGACGGGGATCTGCAGCTCCTGATAGAAGACCCGGGTCTTGCCGAAGAAGTCATCCTCATGCTCGGTGCCCGCAGGCAGCGCGAGGGGCTCGAAGGCGAGGTTGTCCCCCTTGACGCTGATGCTGTGGCGATAGAGGTAGTAACCGTCGGCGAGGCGCAGGGTCAGCAGCAGCTTGTTTCCCTGCTGCTCGCTCTCGAGGACGAAGGCCTCGTCCACTTTCAGAAACTTGGGCTGGGCACTGGCCTCGATGCCGAGGCTGCTTAGCAGATCCTGGCTGCTGGCCTGGGCGGGGGCCGCGAGCAGGCTCAGCAGGAGTAACAGGGGGGAAAGCAGGGATCGCAGAGTCATGAGGTCTCCTGTGTCAACCAGTCGAGGTAGGCTTGATGACCCTGGCTGGCGGGGATCGCCAGGATCTCCGGCACCTGGTAGGGGTGGTGAGCCAGGATGCACCGCTCTAGCTCGGCAAAGAGCGGCTGGCGGGATTTGATGATGAGCTGGATCTCCCGTGCCCGCTCTATCTTCCCCTGCCAGCGATAGACGGAGGTGAGCCTTGGCAACTGATTGATGCAGGCGGCGAGGCGCTGGTTGAGCAGTTGCTCGCAGAGGTGGTCGGCACTGACTTCATCAGGGCAGGTGCAGAGCACCAGAATGGCGTCGGTCATGGGGTTGGCAGTCTCGTCAGCGGGGGCGCAAGGGCCCTCTGGAACAGCGGTTACTATACCGGGCAAAGGGGCAAATAGCACCCGGCCCGCGCCCGGTTGGCGGGACGCTCAATTAGTGATGCGCCCGAGATAGACGCTGTGAAAAGGACAGGGCAGAATGAGTGGGCTTGTTCCCACTCTACGTAAGGAAATGTATGACCCAACAGAATGAGCAGCAGAGAAACCGCATGTTGAGCCTGTTGCGTGAAGGCGAGCGCCGCATGTTGGTGCAACTGGCCGGTCTGCTGCGTACCAGTGTCGATGAAATCAATGCGGAGCTGGAAAAAGAAGAGTTGCTGTCTGCCCTGGAGCAACCCATCACGGTGGAGTACCTCAACGGCGTGGTGCAACACCATCTGTTCGAGCGTCTGCACAAGGGAGACATGGTCGCGGCCCAGCGCATGCTGAACCAGTATCAGAGCGACCTCGAGGCCATGCTGAACCAGGAAGTGGCCCAGACCGAGGCCCCTGCCGACGAGGTGAAGGCGCAAGCCTGAATACCTGCCCCTCGAGGATCCAGATCAGCACCATCATGCCAGTCGCATGATGGTGCCTCGTTTTATCCCTTCTCTTGTCACCCCGTGACCCGCTGCGCCCCCTGGCCCGGGATGGGGAACACCTTGTCATAGCTCCAGTTGTAGACGAAGGCATAGACCAGGTAGAACAGCACGAAGCCCAGATCCAGCACCAGCGCCTCCAGCAGGCCGATGTCGAGCCACCAGGACATCACCGGCAGGGCGACGATCAGCAAGCCCCCCTCGAAACCGAAAGTATGCAGCACCCGTTGCCACAGGGTCTTGTGGGTGTGGCCCTGCAGGCGCAGCAGCAGCCTGTCCACCCCTATGTTGTAGACATAGTTCCAGACGGTGGCGACCACCGAGAAGAACAGGGCCAAGGGGCCCATGTGGTTGAGACCGACGCCGGTGACCCAGCTTGCCAGGGGGGCGGCGATCAGCAGGCCAATCAATTCGAAGCCGATGGCGTGGCGCAGGCGATCACGGGTATTACGCATGGTCTGTCTCTCTATTTCTCTTTTCGGGTGTGTATGGCGGCCAATTTATCGCTATTTTTGGATAGGTTCACGTTGGTATCTATCGCTAAAATAGATGGTTCTGGGTGCAATAACAGGGCAGGAGCAGGCGGATGACCCCTTCACTGGAACAATTCAAGGCGTTGCTGGCGGCGGCCGAGACGGGATCTTTCTCGGCGGCGGCGCGCCGCCTGGGCAAGGCGCAGTCGGTGGTGAGCACCGCCATCGCCAACCTGGAGATAGATCTCGGCCTCGAGCTGTTTGATCGCAGCGGCCGCTACCCGGTGCTGACCGAGGCGGGGGCCCGCATCAGCCAGGAGGCGGGGGTGCTGCTGGCCCAGAGCGAGCGACTGCAGGCCATCGCCGGGGAGCTGGCCAGCGGCATAGAGTCGCGCCTCACCCTGGCCATCGACGATGACTCCCATCTGCCCTGGCTCGGTGCCCTGCTGGAGGAGTTCGCCGGCCGCTATCCGACTGTGGAGCTGGAGCTGCTGTTCCCGCTGATGGAGGATGTGACCGAGCTGCTCAAGAGCGGGCGGGCCCAGCTCGGCATCAGCTACCAGAAGGCACACCCGGAGCGGGAGCTGGTCTCCCGCTCCCTGGGGAGCGTCGCCATGCCCCTGGTGGTCTCCCCGGAGCACCCCCTGGCCCACAAGACGCCGCTGCACGAGAGCGACCTGCAAGGGGCCCGCCAGCTGATGGTGACGGGACGGCGGGAGGGCACGGAGCGCCATCGCTTCCGCCTCTCGTCCCAGGTGTGGTGGGTCGAGGGGGATCTCGGGATCCTGGAGCTGGTCAAGCTGGGGCTGGGGTGGTCTGCGGTGCCCGAGTTTCTGCTGCACCGGCCGCTGGCGCGGGGGGAGCTGGTGGTGCTCAAGCCGGATTTCATTCCCCAGGCCGAGCTGGAGCTGGAGTTGCAGTGGTATCGCGCCCGCCCGCTCGGGCAGGCGGGGCGCTGGCTGAAGGAGGCCCTGCTGGCGCGGGTGCCTCGTTAGCCGACCTTACTCGGTCAGGGAGTAGGGCAGGGGCTGCAGGGCGAGGCGGGAGCCTTCCTCCTGCTTGAGGCGGAAGCTGGCGTCGGCCTCGGTGTCTTTTGGCAGTACGGCGGTGAGCCACAGCTGGCCATCCTGCTGCCAGGCGTTCAGCACCATGCCGCTGCGCCGCCAGTTGTCACCGAGCTGGATCTCCAGGGTATCGCCGCTGGCAACGGGGCCACTGGCCTGCCCTGCCAGCACGAAGAGGGCGCGGTTGTTGGCGCCGCGGTACTTGGCGCGGGCTACTATCTCCTGCCCCATGTAGCAGCCCTTGGTGAAGCTGATGCCATCCAGGGCCTGCAGGTTCAGCATCTGGGGAATGTACTCACCCTGGTGGACCGCCTCCAGGTGCGGGATGCCCGCCTTGATGTCCAGACCCCACCAGAGCGCTTCGTCGCCGACCGGCAGGCTCAGCGCCAGCGGCGATTCGCTTGCCAGCAGCCAGCGATCGGCTTCCACCCTGACCGCCATGCCGCCCTCGACAAGGCCGGTTTCCTGAAGGCCGTATTGCGCCGCGATCCAGGCATCCGTGCCCTGACCGGCCAGGCCGACCACCTGGCCCTGGAATTCGCCGATCTCCACCTTGGCAAACACCGCAAACTTCTTGAGTTCGGGCAACTGGCGCGCCAGCACCGACGGCTTGGTCAGCAGCAGCAGGCTCTCATCGAGGCAGAGCAGGCGAAAATCGCTCCACAGCTTGCCCTTGGGATCGCAATGGCCGCCGAGGGTGCTCTGACCAGGTTGCAGGGCGTTGACGTCGCAGGTGACCTGGCCTTGCAGATATTTCACGCGATCATTGCCAGTGAGTCGGGTGATGGCCAGATCGGTCAGGGGAAACAGGGTTGGCTCGGCAGGAAGAACAGGGGTCGGCAGGCTCACGATGGTATTCCAGAGACAGAAAGTATGTGACCTGCATGGTAAAGACGTAAGGAATGTTTGTCAGCCGGAAAATCCAGCTGCTACCATCCCCGGGTCTTTGTAAGGAGAGTTCCATGTTGAGCCCAATTGAAAAGTCCCGCCTGAAGTGGGCCTGCCGCCGCGGCATGCTCGAGCTGGATGTGATCTTTATGCCCTTTTTCGAGCACGAGTTCGACTCCCTGAGCGAGGCCGAGCAGCAGACCTTCATCCGTCTGCTGGCGTGCGAGGATCCCGAGCTGTTCCGCTGGAGCATGGGCCACGGTGTGCCGAGCGACCCCGATTTCGCCGCCATGATCCCCCTGATCCTGGAGCGCAATCAGGCCCGTCACGATCGCCTGAGCTGATCCCCGATGCGGGTCCTGATGCCCGTCATCCCCTCCCGGCGGCAGCGCATGCTGCTGCTTGCCCTGTTTCTGCTGTTGTTCTGGCCGGTTGCCGCTCTGATCCATGGCTGGCAATGGGGGCTGTTTCTCCCTTGCTGGTTGCTGGGGCTCTGGCTGGCCTGGCGCCCCGTCACCCAGGGGCGCCAGGCGCTGCTCTGGGACGGGGAGTGGCTGGAGTGGCAAGGGCGACGTCATCGACTGGATGACCGCAGCCGCATCCTGCCCGGGGTGCTCTGGCTGAGGCTGGTGACAGAAGAAGGCGCCGAGCGCCACCTCTGGCTCTTCTCCGACGCCCTGGCCCCCGAGCACTACCGCGCCCTGGCCCGCGCCATTCATCTGGCCCCGTCCAATCCCCCGGCTTCACCCCATAACAGATGACCCCGCCGGGGCGGGGTCATCTGAGGGACGGCGGTGGGCGTCGTTTACTCCCGATCCGGCGTCAGCACTGTCTGCCTGAGGTTCGGCTGCCTGTCCGGGTAGTCCGGGTGCAGGCAGTGCAGTCCGCAGCACGCCTCTGGCTTGTGCCGGATCACTCCCGATCCGGTGTCAGCACTGTCGGCTTGGGGTTCGGCTGCATGTCCGGGTAGTCGAGGTTATAGTGCAGTCCGCGGGACTCCTTGCGCTCCAGGGCACAGTTGACGATGAGCTCGGCCACCTGCAACAGGTTGCGCAGCTCCAGCAGGTTGTTGGAGACGCGGAAGTTCGCATAGTACTCCTGCACCTCCTGCTTGAGCAGGTCGATGCGGCGCTTGGCGCGGGCCAGGCGCTTGTTGGTGCGCACTATCCCCACGTAATCCCACATCATCAGCCGCAGCTCGTGCCAGTTGTGCTGGATCACCACCTGTTCGTCCGAGTCATCCACCTGGCTCTCGTCCCAGGCGGGCAGGCTCGGCGGCTCCACGCTCATGGGCAGCTTGGCCAGGATGTCGGCCCCCGCCTGATGGGCATAGACCACGCATTCGAGCAGGGAGTTGGACGCCATGCGGTTGGCGCCGTGCAGCCCGGTGTAGGTCACCTCGCCGATGGCGTAGAGACCCGGGATGTCGGTCTGGCCGTTGTTGTCTATCATCACGCCGCCACAGGTGTAGTGCGCCGCCGGGACGATGGGCATGGCCTCCTTGGTGATGTCGATGCCGACCGCGAGGCAGCGCTCAAAGATGGTCGGGAAGTGCTTGATGATGAAATCCGCCGGCTTGTGGCTGATGTCCAGATACATGCAGTCGGCGCCGAGGCGTTTCATCTCGTGGTCGATGGCGCGGGCGACTATGTCCCGCGGCGCCAGTTCGGCCCGCTCGTCGAAGTCCGGCATGAAGCGGCTGCCGTCGGGACGGCGCAGATAGGCCCCTTCCCCGCGCAGGGCTTCGGTCAGCAGGAAGTTGGGGTCATCGGGGTGGAACAGGCTGGTGGGGTGGAACTGGTTGAACTCCAGGTTCGCCACCCTGCAGCCGGCGCGCCACGCCATGGCGATGCCATCCCCCGAGCTCACGTCCGGGTTGGAGGTGTATTGATACACCTTGGAGGCGCCGCCGGTGGCCAGCGCCACGAAACGGGCGCGGATCACCTCGACCTGCTCGACGTTGCGGTTCCAGACGTAGGCGCCGAGCACCCTGTTGCCCGGCAGATCCAGCTTGCGGGTGGTGATGAGGTCGACCGCGTTGAAGCGCTCCATCAGCTGGATATTGGGGTGGGAGCGGACCTGATCGATCAGGGTGAGCTGCACCGCCTTGCCGGTGGCGTCCGCCGCGTGGAAGATGCGGCGATGGCTGTGACCCCCTTCCCGGGTCAGGTGATAGTGGGATTCCCCCTCGGCATCCTCTTCCTGATCGAAGGGAACGCCCTGCTGGATCAGCCACTGGATGGAGTCGCGGGCGTTGCGAGCGGTGAACTCCACCACCGCCGGGTCACACAACCCGGCGCCGGCGTTGAGCGTGTCGCTCACATGGGATTCGATGCTGTCGGTCTCGTCGAACACGGCAGCGATGCCTCCTTGCGCATAGAGAGTGGCCCCCTCACTGATGGGCCCCTTGCTCAGAACCAGGACTTTGGCCTGGTCTGCCAATCGCAACGCGAGGGACAGACCGGCGGCACCGCTGCCAATGATCAGTACGTCGCAAAGGTATTCAACACTTGCTTTCATAAGTATCATTGGCCTGGATTAAGAACTGGCCCCATGGTAGCCCAAGGGGGGTTGTGATGCAGCCCGCATCACATTTTTTTCAATGCAAGCGAACTTTCTCTGATTCTCCCTGTCTGAACTTGTGCGCTTAGAAGGGGCCGGAAAAGAAGAACGATAACCTGATGGGGGTTTTACGGCTCTGATGAGCGACCAGAATCTACTGGACGAACAGCTGGTTGAACGGGTCCAGCGTGGCGATAAAAATGCATTCAACCTGTTGGTAAAAAAATACCAGCATAAGGTGGTCAACCTGGTGGCCAGGTATGTCAACAATCCGGGCGATGTGCCGGATGTGGCGCAGGAGGCCTTTATCAAGGCTTACCGTGCGTTGCCGACATTCCGTGGCGAGAGCGCGTTTTACACCTGGTTGTATCGGATCGCCGTGAACACGGCCAAAAATTACCTGACCTCACAGGGGCGCAGACCGCCCAGCAGTGATGTCGAAGCGGACGAGGCTGAATATTATGGTGGTGGTGAAGCCCTGCAAGAAGTGGCCACCCCCGAAAACCTGGCGCTGACCGACGAGATCAAGCGCACAGTGTTTGCCGCCATAGAAGCCTTGCCAGAAGACTTGAGAACAGCGATCACCCTTCGTGAAATGGAAGGGCTGAGCTACGAAGAGATTGCGGAGATCATGGATTGCCCTGTGGGTACGGTGAGATCCCGTATCTTTCGGGCGAGGGAAGCAATCGACAAAAAGCTGCAACCTCTGATCGAGAATTAAACTGGGGAAAGACAGGCAAACTTATGGCAAATAAAGAGCAACTTTCAGCCCTGATGGATGGTGACCTCAGCGACATGGAGGTTCTGAACGAGCTGGGAACGGATCCCGCTCTGCAAGATACCTGGGCTCGTTACCATCTGATCGGTGATGCCATGCGGGGAGACCTGCCGGTCAATCTGCAACTGGATCTCAGTGACAGCATCATGCTGGCACTGGAAGACGAACCCGTCATACTGGCGCCCAAGCCGGTGCAACCTGTTGCACCTCAGGTGAAGCCAGCTGGCAAGGTGGTGCCTTTGATCCGTCGCTTTGGCCAGCAAATGGGTCAGTATGCCATTGCCGCCTCCGTGGCTGCCGCCGTCATCTTCGGGGTGCAACAGTACCAGGGCAACGACGGCATGCCGGCCAACCCTGTGCTCAACACCATACCGGTCGGTGGCAGTGCGACGCCAGTGAGCGTGCACTATCCCCAGGAGGGCAACCGTGCCACTCCTCGCCAGCAAGGCTTGAACGAGCAACAGATGCAGGAGCAGCGCGAGCGTATCAACGCCTTCCTGCGAGACCATCAATTGCAACAGCGTCTGCTGCAAGACAAGCAGATTCAGGAATAACGCATCTTTAGGGATCAGACCGTGCGCCAGTCCAGCCTCATTCTGCTGGCCTCTCTCCTGCTGATTTGTGCCAAGGCCTCGGCCGACGATCTGTCGGCCGAGGCCTTGTTGCAGCAGATGCAGAGTGCCGTTTCGCAACAAAATTTTGAGTTGTCCATGGTCAAGGCCCGTCAGGGACGCCTCGAGCCCATTCGCTTCAGCCACGGGGTGATCGATGGCAAAGAGGTCGCTCATCTGAGTTATCTCGACGGCAAGGCGGTGGAGTACCTGCAACGCCAGAACGAATACACCTTCTTTGAAAACACCCACGAACCTTACACCCTCAAGGGGGCGCGTTTCCCGGGCGTCTGGTCGAGCCTGGTGAAGATGCCGCTGCCCCGGGTGCTGGAGAGCTATGATCCCGTGCTGGCCGGTCGCAGCCGGGTGGCCGGCCTGGTGGCTCAGGTCGTGAGACTGGTGCCCAAGGAGGCGGACAAGTATGGCTTTGTGCTCTGGGTCGACGAGCAGAGTCATCTGCTGCTGCGGGTGGACATGGTGGACAAGGAGGGTAACCTGGTCGAACAGGTGCTGGGTGTGGATCTGGACAGGCAGCCGGCGCCGGCGCCCTGGCTTGTCACCCTGGCCCGCAGCAAGCTGCCCGATGCGCTGGCATTGGAAGACGCCTATCCCGCACCCCAGCAGACCCTGAGCTGGCACCTGACCTGGCTGCCGGGTGGATTCAAGGTACTCTCTCAGGACAGGCACCAGCTGGTCAGCACCAGCCTGCCGGTGGACTACATGATGCTGTCTGACGGTGTGGTGGATCTCTCCGTCTATGTCTCCCGGGTCGATCCCAAGCAGGCGGTGCGCCAGCAGTTGATCCGCCAGGGAGCCACCTCGCTGGTGAGTTTCGTCAACGAGGTCGGGGTGGAGATCACCGTGGTCGGGGAAGTTCCCACCGAGACGGCCAAGCGCATCGCCGAGTCGGTGCAGCCGCTGGCCCGCAACGAGGCGGTACAGTGAGGTGGCATGCTGCCACTTGCCGAACCGGGACGACCGTGCTGAGATCGGGTAAATCCATAGCCGTTCGTCTGGAGTCATCCTGTGAGTAACATGAGCGAAGAGCTGGCAATCGTGGTGGCCGTCGAGGGGGCCTATGCCTGGGTGGAGTGCGAACGGCGCTCCGCCTGCAGCGGCTGCCATCAGCAGTCCAACTGCGGTACCGGCACAGTCGCCAAGGCCTTTTCCCTGAAGTCGCAGCGACTGCGGGTGGCGCTGACCGCCGAGGTCCTGGTTGGTCAGCAAATCAGGCTCGGCATTCCCCAGGCGAGCATACTGCGGGGTGCTGCCCTGGTCTATGTGCTGCCGTTGTTCTGCCTGCTGCTCGGTGCCCTGCTCGGTCAGCTCTGGCTGGCGCCGCTGCTATCGGCGGGGGAGGGCGTCACCATCCTCAGCTGCCTGCTGGGAGGCACAGTCGGATTTTTACTGGTTCGTTACTTTTCTGCCCGGCTCGAGCAAGGGGAATATGGTCCCCGCATGCTCGGTGTGGTACTCAATACCCGCCACCTCTCCTGAGCGGCGCTCCCCTTTTCTGGCCCCGTCGCCGCCGTTTTGGTGCCGAGGGCCCGCCAGACAAGGCGCTATTTCTGGTGCCCGCCGACTAAAGATTGGCCGTCGACCTGGTTATCCAGTAAAATCCTGCCCTCATATCCGACCCTAACTTAATTTTGAGTGATTCTTGCTCGATGAAACACATTCGTAACTTTTCGATTATTGCGCACATCGACCACGGTAAATCGACCCTGTCGGACCGTCTGATCCAGACTTGTGGCGGCCTGTCCGACCGCGAGATGCAGGCTCAGGTGCTTGACTCCATGGATCTGGAGCGCGAGCGCGGCATTACCATCAAAGCACAGAGTGTGACCCTGAACTACCAGGCACAAGACGGTAACACCTATCAGCTGAACTTTATCGACACCCCGGGCCACGTGGATTTCTCCTACGAGGTTTCTCGCTCCCTGGCGGCCTGTGAAGGGGCTCTGCTGGTGGTGGATGCCGGTCAGGGGGTTGAGGCACAGACTCTGGCCAACTGCTACACCGCCATGGAGATGGAGCTGGAAGTGGTGCCCATCCTGAACAAGATCGATCTGCCTGCCGCAGAACCCGAGCGGGTTGCGGAAGAGATCGAGGACATAGTCGGCATAGACGCCATCGATGCGGTGCGTTGCTCCGCCAAGACCGGCCTGGGTGTCGATCTGGTGCTGGAAGAGATAGTGGCCCGTATCCCGTCACCGGAAGGTGATCCGGATGCCCCGCTGCAGGCGCTGATCATCGACTCCTGGTTCGACTCCTACCTGGGCGTCGTCTCCCTGGTGCGTATCAAGAACGGTTCGCTCAAGAAGAACGACAAGATCAAGGTGATGAGCACCGGTCAGGTGTGGGGCGTGGATCGCATCGGTATCTTCACCCCCAAGCAGGTGGATACTCAGGGCCTGGGTTGTGGCGAGGTAGGTTGGGTCGTCTGCGGCATCAAGGACATCCACGGCGCCCCTGTGGGCGATACCCTGACGCAAGCCAAGAACGGTGCCGACAAGGCGCTGGCCGGCTTCAAGAAGGTGAAGCCGCAGGTCTATGCGGGTCTGTTCCCCATCTCCAGCGATGACTACGAGTCGTTCCGCGATGCGCTGGACAAGCTCTCCCTGAACGATGCCTCCCTGTTCTTCGAGCCGGAAAGCTCCACCGCACTGGGCTTCGGCTTCCGTTGTGGCTTCCTCGGCATGCTGCACATGGAGATCATCCAGGAGCGTCTGGAGCGGGAATACGATCTGGATCTCATCACCACGGCACCGACCGTAGTGTATGAAATCGAGCTGAACAACGGCGAGACCATCCACATCGACAGCCCGGCGGCTATGCCTCCGGTCAACAATATCAAAGAGATGCGCGAGCCCATCGCCGAGTGCAACATCTTGTTGCCGCAGGAGTACATGGGCAATGTGATCACCCTCTGTATCGAAAAGCGTGGCGTGCAGACCAACATGGTCTATCACGGCAAGCAGGTGGCGCTGACCTACGAGATCCCGATGGCGGAAGTGGTGCTCGACTTCTTCGACCGCCTCAAATCCACCAGTCGCGGCTATGCCTCCCTGGATTACGGCTTCAAGCGCTTCGAAACCTCCGAGATGGTCCGCCTCGACATCATGATCAACGGTGAGCGCGTCGATGCCCTGGCCATCATCACCCACAAGGAGAACGCCCAGTATCGCGGTCGCCAGGTGGTTGAAAAGATGCGTGAGCTGATCCCGCGCCAGATGTTCGACATCGCCATTCAGGCGTCCATCGGCAACCAGATCATCGCCCGCAGCACGGTCAAGGCCCTGCGCAAGGACGTG
Source organism: Aeromonas sp. Marseille-Q5825 (assembly GCF_946892685.1). Classification (NCBI taxonomy): domain Bacteria; kingdom Pseudomonadati; phylum Pseudomonadota; class Gammaproteobacteria; order Aeromonadales; family Aeromonadaceae; genus Aeromonas; species Aeromonas sp. Marseille-Q5825. The sequence goes on along the minus strand of NZ_CAMPOU010000004.1, from coordinate 525,839 downwards.
ACCGCCAAGTGCTACGGCGGTGACGTGAGCCGTAAGAAAAAGCTGCTGAACAAGCAGAAAGAAGGCAAGAAGCGGATGAAGTCCCTGGGCCGTGTCGACGTGCCGCAAGAGGCCTTCCTCGCCATTCTCCACGTCGGAAAGGATTAATCGATGGCAAGCACCTTTTCCCTGATCCTGGCCATAGTCACTCTGCTGACCGGCATCATCTGGACAGTCGACAAGCTGGTCTGGTCCAAGCAACGGGCGGCCAAGATTGCGGCTGCCCGTGCCAACGCCGGCTCGAATATCGATGAGAAGACGCTGGCCAAGGTGGCTCCCATGCCGGTCTGGATCGAGCAGACCGGTGGTGTCTTCCCGGTCATAGCGCTGGTGCTGATCCTGCGTTCCTTCATCTTCGAGCCGTTCCAGATCCCGTCTGGTTCCATGATGCCCACCCTGCTGGTGGGCGACTTCATCCTGGTGGAGAAGTTCGCCTACGGCCTGCGTGATCCCGTGACCAACACCAAGTTCCTCGAGACGGGTTCTCCCGAGCGTGGCGATGTGGTGGTGTTCAAGTATCCGCTGGATACCCGGGTGGACTACATCAAGCGGGTGGTCGGCATGCCCGGCGATCGGGTGATCTATCGCAACAAGGAGCTGATGATCCGGCCCAAGTGCGAGGAGCAGGAAGGGAAAACGTGCCCGGGCTTCAAGAAGCTCGACGTCAAGTTCGAGCAACGGGGGGAGTTCAGCCAGATGGGGATCCCGCTGGATCGCTACACCGAGCAGCTGGGCACAGTTTCTCACGAGACCCTGCGTAACCCCCTGATGCCGGACCTGGTCGACCGTTATTACCGCCAGCCGGGGACCTACCCGGATGAGTGGGTGGTGCCGGAAGGCCACTATTTCGTGATGGGTGACAACCGCGACAACAGTACCGACAGTCGTTTCTGGGGCTTCGTGCCCGAGCAGAACCTGGTGGGCAAGGCGGTTGCCATCTGGATCAGTTTCGAATTTGAGCGCGAGGAAGGATCCAGCTTGCCAAGCTGGGTGCCGACCGGTGTGCGCTTCAACCGCATTGGCGGAATCAAGTAAATGAATATCAAGATGAACAGACTGCAGTCCCGTCTCGGGCATGTCTTTCAGGATCAAGAGCTGCTGACCCGGGCGCTGACCCACCGCAGCGCCGGTTCCCGTCACAACGAGCGACTGGAATTTCTGGGGGACTCCATCCTGAGTCTGGTGATTGCCGATGACCTCTTCCACCGCTTCCCGCAAGCGGCGGAAGGGGATCTCAGCCGGATGCGCGCCACCCTGGTGCGGGAGAAGACCCTGGCCGAACTCGGCCGGGAGTTCGACCTCGGGGATCACCTGATCCTGGGGCCCGGCGAGCTGAAAAGCGGCGGGTTTCGTCGCGAGTCTATCCTGGCCGACACTGTCGAGGCGGTGATCGGCGCCGTCTATCTGGATACCGATCTGGAGCGGGTGCGGACTCTGTTGCTCGGCTGGTACGCCAGCCGCCTGGACGAGATAAAACCAGGCATAGAGCAGAAGGATCCCAAGACCCGGCTGCAGGAAATTTTGCAGGGAAGCCGCAAATCCCTGCCGACCTACACAGTGACCAACGTCAAGGGCGAAGCCCACAACCAGGAGTTCACCGTCCAGTGTGACGTGGATGGCCTGGATGGTCCGCTGGTCGGGGTCGGCACCAGCCGCCGCAAGGCCGAACAGGCCGCAGCGCAGCAAGCACTGGAAAAACTGTCATGACAGATACGACTTACTGCGGCTTTGTCGCCATAGTGGGCCGCCCCAATGTGGGCAAGTCCACCCTGCTCAACAAGCTGCTTGGCCAGAAGGTCAGCATCACCTCGAAGAAACCCCAGACCACCCGTCACCGGATTTTGGGGATAGACACCGAGGATAACCATCAGACCATCTATGTGGATACCCCGGGTCTGCACATCGAAGAGAAGCGGGCCATCAACCGCCTGATGAACCGCGCCGCCACCAGTTCCCTGGGTGATGTGGCCATGGTGGTCTTCATGGTCGACGGTACCCACTGGACCAAGGACGACGAGATGGTGCTCGGCAAGTTGCGCCATCTGCCTTGCCCCGTGGTGCTGGCGGTCAACAAGGTAGACAACGTCAAAGAGAAAGAAGATCTGTTGCCCCACCTGGAGTGGCTGGCTCAGCAGATGAACTTTGCCCACATACTGCCCATCAGTGCCGAGAAGGGCACCAACGTGGAGAAGATCCGCGAGTGGGCCAAGGATCTGCTGCCGGAGAACAACTTCTTCTTCCCGGAAGATTACGTGACCGACCGCTCGTCCCGCTTCATGGCCTCAGAGATCATCCGAGAGAAGCTGATGCGTTTCACCGGCGAGGAGCTGCCCTACTCGGTGACGGTGGAGATCGAGCGCTTCAAGGTGGAAGAGAACGGCCTCTACCACATCCACGGCCTCATCCTGGTGGAGCGCGATGGCCAGAAGAAGATGGTCATCGGCAACAAGGGCGAAAAGATCAAGACCATAGGTACCGAAGCTCGCCTCGACATGGAGCGGCTGTTCCAGAACAAGGTACACCTGGAGCTCTGGGTCAAGGTCAAGTCCGGCTGGGCCGATGACGAGCGCGCCCTGCGCAGTCTTGGCTACGGTGACGATTAAGTGGCGCTGACTGATTGCTGAACCCGGCTTTCGTCATCCACAGTCGGCCCTATCGGGAGACCAGTCAGCTGGTCGAGGTCTTCACCCAGGATAGCGGCCGATTTACCCTGGTGGCTCGCGGTTCTCGCGGGCCACGCTCCCCTCTGAAGGGGCTGCTGCAACCCTTCACCCTGCTCACCATGAGCTGGCGTGGCAAGGGGGATCTCAAGAACCTCGCCCAGGTCGAATGCCCGGATCACTCCCTGCGACTCGGTGGCGATCGCCTCTTCTACGGTCTCTATCTCAACGAGCTGGTCTACTACCTGCTCGAAGCCCATACCCCCTTTCCCGAGGTGTTCGATGCCTATGCCCGTGCCCTGATGGCGCTGGCGGACGGCGAGACGCCAGAGCTGCCCCTGCGCCGCTTCGAGTTTCTGCTGTTGCAGGCGCTTGGCTATGCGGTGGACTTCGAATATGCCGCCGACGACGACTCCCCGATCCAGCCCGAGCTGCTCTACGGCTTCGAGCGGGAGCTCGGCTTTGTCGCTTGCGAGCGGGCGCCGGATCCCCGTACCCTGTTCCTCGGCGCCCACCTGCTGGCCTTCGCCGAGGGGCGCTTCGACAGTCCCCCCTTGCTGCAGGCGGCCAAGCGTTTCAGCAGGCTGGCGCTGCAACCCTATCTGGGTAAACGTCAGTTAAAGAGCCGGGAGTTGTTTTTGAAGCGACGAAGCAGTCTGGGCTAACCCTTTTGCGGCGTGATCCAATGGGTAACTATGTTACCGACGTCCGATTACGCTGCGCTAATCGAACCTACGAACGGATATCGGCGCGGGCGTGATTTTGCTGACCGCGCAGTCAACAGATGAAGAGTTTCAAGGAGTCCTCAATGAGTGAAATCTATCTGGGTGTGAACATCGACCATATCGCCACTCTGCGTAACGCCCGCGGCACCCAGTATCCCGATCCTGTCCAGGCCGCCTTCGTGGCCGAGCAGGCCGGTGCCGATGGCATTACAGTGCACCTGCGCGAAGATCGCCGCCACATCACCGACCGCGACGTGGAGATACTGCGCCAGACCATCCAGACTAGGATGAACCTGGAGATGGCGGTGACCGAGGAGATGATCGGTATTGCCTGCCGCATCCAGCCCCAGTTCGTCTGCCTGGTACCGGAGAAGCGCACCGAGGTGACCACCGAGGGCGGCCTGGACGTGGCAGGTCAGCTCGACAAGATCACCGATGCGGTGACCCGCCTCGCCGCCGTCGGTGCCCAGGTGTCGCTCTTCATCGACGCCGACCCCATTCAGATAGATGCGGCTGCCGAGAGTGGTGCCCCCTTCATCGAGATCCACACCGGTCGCTATGCCGATGCCACCACGGATGCGGAGCGCAATGCCGAGTTCAAGCGCATCGCCGCCGGCGCCTCCTATGCCGCTGGCAAGGGACTCAAGGTCAATGCCGGCCACGGCCTGCACTACCACAACGTCAAGGCCATCGCCGCCATTCCCGAGCTCTATGAGCTCAATATCGGCCACGCCATCATAGGCCGTGCCGCCTTCGACGGTCTGGCCAAGGCGGTCAGTGACATGCGCCTGCTGATGCAGGAAGCCCGTCAGGGGATCTGATGCCGGTCTGCCTGCATCGCACAAACAAGGGACGCCTCGGCGTCCCTTGTTGTTTTCGGGGGGGCTCAGCCCGGCTCGGGGAAATAGCGCTCCAGCAGGGCCATAAGAATGGCCTGGCTCTCGGCATCCGGCTCACCGGTGATCAGCGCAGGGCGGAAATGGAGCTGGAATGCGCGTATGGCGGCGCGGCTCTGCTCATCCCAGGCGCCGCTTGGCGCTACCCCATAGCCGTAGCGGGCGAGCTGTTGCTGCCATTGTTGCGCATCCCAGACGGGGAGTGGCGCTTGGCGCAGTTCGGCCACTCTGGCCTCGTCTGGCCAGGCGCCGACGCCATGGTGAAGGGCCAGCTCGCGCCAGGGGAAGTGGGGGCCGGGATCCTGCTTGCGTTCGGGGGCTATGTCGCTGTGGGCCAGCACCTGGGTGGGGGGGATCTGGTAGCGATCGACCAGCTCCCGGGCCAGAGCGCCAAGAGCGGCGATCTGGGCCCGGGTATAGGGTTGCCAGCGCCTCAGGTGGGCAGGCAGGGATTCGTCTTCCGTGGGATAACCCAGATTGACTATCTCAATGCCCAGCGAGCTGGCGTTGAGCCCGGCATACTGATGCCAGCGGCTGCGACCGGCGTGCCAGGCGCGTTGGCTGTCGGGCACCAGCTGGTAAACGGGGAGCGGGCGTTGCTCGGTGTCGCGGGGGATCAGGTAGTGGGCACTCACCTTGTGTTCGGGTTTGGTCAGCAGGCGCAGGGAGCGGGCGTCGTCCTCGTCGGTGTAGTGGAGGATCAGAAAAGCGATGCGCTCATTCTGGTTGGCACTGACATGACGGGTGGAGAGCTGATAAGGCGCCGGTTGGCAGGCGCCGAGCCCCAGCAGCAGGCAGAGTGACAGCAGTATGGTGCGGCATCTCTCTGGCAAGGGGGAAACAAGGGATGGCCAGCGCGGCCTGCCGCCCAGGCGGAATGACGGGGGGCAGGTGCGCTGGCCCATGGCTCAGGCGCGCTGTCTGAGGGTGACGTGCGCGCGCGGGCTCATGGCTCTGACCTGTACTTGGCGGTGAGGCCGATGAGGAAGTTGCGCAGGATCTGATCCCCGCAATCCTGGTAGTGCTTGTGATCCTTGGCGCGGAACAGGGCGCTCAGCTCGGACTTGGAGAGGTTGAAGTTGGCGAGCTTGAGGGTGCCCAGCATGTCTTCTTCCTTGTAGTCGAGGCCGATGCGCAGCTTGCGCAGGATCAGGTTGTTGTTGATCCGGTTCGGGATCACCTGGGGCGGGGCATTTTCCCGCACACCGCGACGCACGGCGATGAAGCCGTCGAGGAACTGGCTCAGGGCCGAGTCCGGGCAGGCGGCATAGCCTGCTTCCTGCTCTTCCCCTTCCGCGGCCTCTTTCAGCAACCAGCTGTGGAGCTGGGCGTGATCGACGGTCAGGTTGCCCTTGGCAAACATCTCGACCATCTGATCGTTGCTGATGGTGAGGGCGTAGCGCAGGCGGCGCAGAATATCGTTGTTGGTCATGTTGACTCCTGTGGAAACGGCGCGATTTTACCATCTGCGGGCCCCGCAGTCAGAAAAAGCGCCTCACTCGGCCAGGGAGAGGTAGCGAGGGGCCTCCCGCCGCACCTGCTCCAGGGCATCTTGCAGCTCCAGCAGCTCGGGTTCGAGCTCGCTGACGGGTACGCCGTCGCGCAACTGCTGCTCGAGCTGGGAGAGCAGGCGTTGCAGGCCGGGCACCCCCGAGTAGGCGCAGCCGCCGCTGAGGCGATGGAGCTGGGCCAGCACCTCGGCATCCTCCACCCCGCCCGCCAGCGCCTCGTCCAGCATGGGTTCCACCTCGTCGAAGCTGGCCAGCAACATGGTCAGCATCTCCCTGGCGAGTTCCGGCTTGCCCGCCGCCTGGCGCACCGCCAGGGTCCAGTCTATCTGCTGATCCCCCTGGTTCTGGTGGCGCCTGTGGGCGAAGTCGGTGATGAGCTGCGCCAGCATCCCCTCGTCGATGGGCTTGGCCAGGTAGTCGTCCATGCCCTGGCGGATCAGCCGCTCCCGCTCGCCTGGTATGGCATGGGCGGTGACCGCGACTATGGGAGTCTCGGTGTTGAGGGAGTGATGGCGGATCGCCTGGGTGGCGCTGATGCCATCCATGACGGGCATCTGTATATCCATGAAGATGATGTCGAACGGCTGACTCTGGGCCAGGTTGACCGCCTCCTTGCCGTTCTTGCACACCACCACCTCGGTCACCATCTCCTTGAGCATGGCAGCGATGAGCTTGAGGTTGGCGGCGTTGTCATCCACCGCCAGCACCTTGACGGCCTGTACCCGGTGGGGTATCGGCGCGGGCAGCGGCGTACGCCTGGCCGCTTCGGGAGAGAGCAGGGCGTGCAGCAGCTTGCGGTGGTTGATGGGCTTGGAGAGGCAATGGGCGGCGCCATGGGCCAGCATGGCGTCATAGAGCGCCGGCTCGTGGCTGCTGAGCAGCACTATGGTGTTCTGTTGCCCGCTGAGGCCATCGAGGCGGGTGATCACCTGCTGCGGGGTGTGCAGTGTGCTGCTGCCGATGATCACCATGTCCTGGCTGCCCATCTCAGGCCAGTCGTCGGTCATGGTCAGGGACTGCACGTCCAGCTGCCATTCGGCCAGCAGGGCGAGCAGGGAGGCGTGAGTGAAGGGATCCGGCTCCAGCAGCCAGACCCGCTTGCCCAGGATGCGGTCCAGCGGCAGCCGCTCGGTCTGGGGCAGGGGGGAGACATCCAGCTCCAGGTTGAAGGAGAAGACGGAGCCCTTGCCAAGTTCGGATTCGAAGCGGATCTGGCCTCCCATCTGCTGCACCAGTTTCTGGGTGATGACGAGGCCAAGCCCGGTGCCGCCATAACGGCGGGAGATCGACGAGTCGGCCTGATTGAAGGCCTGGAACAGCTGGCGCTGCTGCTCCTCCGAGATGCCGATGCCGGTATCCCGGATGAGGACCCGCAGGCGTACCTTGCTGCCGTTGGGGGCACCGGTCTGCTCGACGCGCACATCGACGTTGCCGCGCTCGGTGAACTTGATGGCGTTGCCGGCGAGGTTGGTCAGCACCTGTTGCAGGCGCATGGGGTCGCCGGTGAGGTAGTCCGGCACGGCGGCGTCCACCTGCAAGGAGAGCTCGATCTGCTTGTCGTGGGCACTCGGCCCCAGCAGGTGCATGGTCTCGTTGAGGGTGTCCCGCAGGCTGAACGGTATATGCTCGAGCTGCAGCTTGCCCGCCTCCAGTTTGGAGAAGTCGAGGATGTCGTTGATGATGCCAAGCAGGTTGCGCGCCGACTTCTCTATGGTCTGCATGTAGTCGGTCTGGCTCGGGGTCAGGCTGGTCTTGAGCAGCTGGCGGGTGAAGCCGATGACGCCGTTGAGCGGGGTGCGCAGCTCGTGGGACATGTTGGCCAGAAACTCGGATTTGACCCGTGCCGCCTCTTGCGCCCGTTTCTTCGCCATGTCGAGCTCGACGTTCTGGATCTCTATTTGTTCAAGCGTCTCTCGCAGATCCGAGGTCGCCTGATCGATGTTCTGCTGCATCTCCTCATGGTATTCGGAGAGCGCCTTGGCCATGGCGTTGATGCCGTTTTTCAGCATGTCCAGCTCGCCGGTGAGCTGGCCGCTGACCCGGGTATCGAGGCGCCCCTCCCGGATTCGGTGCACCGCCTGCACCATATCGGTGATGGGCTGGGTCACGCTCTTGACCAGACGGAAGCCGAACAGGGTACTGATGGCGAGGCCGATGAGCACTATGATGACCGCGAAGAAGGCGTCGCGATACTGCAGGACTATGGCCCTGTCGGTAGCGAGCTGCATGGAGATGTAGCCGATGACCGGCGGCTCCAGATCGCTCGGCAGGGGGAAGCCGTCCAGGCTGGTCTCGGCCTGAATGGGGGTGCGCAATATGATGTCATCGCCGTTGAAGGTGACGCTGGTCAGCGCCGGGATGGCGCTGCCGTCCGGCAGGCGAAGCTGGCTGAAGTCCCTGTGGTAGTTGGAGGTGACGAACAGCTGGTTGTCCTGGGTGAAGACGGCGATGGACTTGATGAAGGGGGAGTTCTTGCGATGGGTCAGCCCTATCAGCCGCTTGAGGGATTCGCGACTGTGCTGGGTCATGCCGTATTCACTGGCGATGGCCAGGGGCTCTATGATGTTGATGCCCTGATCGATCAGGTTGTTTTCCAGCTGATGGTAGCGGTGGAAGGTAAAGTAACCGGCGATCAGGCCGCCGATGATCAGGGTTGGCAATATGGTAAATGCCAGTACACGGGCTCTGAGGCCGTACTTGGTCATGCTGATAAACCGCCGGCAAACATGATGAAGACCATAGCCCCGGGGGCCTGTGGGCGCAGGGGGAGGGCTGGCAATACAGTCGATGTCACCGTAAGGGCGCTCAGGCCGTATCCTGTCATATCAATGGGCCACTTATGGTCAGATTGGGCAATGGGGCAGAGGCCGCAGCTCGGGCCCTCAGGCCGCATTTGGTCATACTATTATTCTTGTGGGACAATGGCCTGCTGCAGATTCCACAATCATGACATAGCCACCTATAGGCACCAAGTTTTATGGCCCAGTTTTTCAAGCCCCAAAAGAAATCCACCCAGCCCCAACGTATTGAATTTACGATAGACAGTCTGGACCACCACTGTGTCGGTGTCGGCCGTCATCAGGGCAAGGCCATCTTCGTCGAAGGGGCACTCCCCGGTGAGCTGATCAAGGCTCGCATCCTTGATGACAAGAAGCACTACGCCCACGCCGCCTTGCAACAGATAGTGACCCCGGCGGCCAATCGCATCGATCCCTTCTGCCCCCATTATCGCGAGTGCGGCGGTTGCAGTGCCCAGCACCTCGGCGAAGCGGATCAGCAGGCGGTCAAGGAGGCCGGGCTGGTCAGCCTGTTCGAGCGCCTTGGCAACATCAAGGCGCCGGCGCTCGAGCCCGTGCTCAAGGGGGAGTCCCGCAGCTATCGCCGGGTCTGCCGTCTCGCCATCAAGTTTGACAAGAACGGTCGCTGCACCCGGGTGGGCTTCCGTCGCCGTCAATCCAATGACCTGGTGGAGGTGGCGGGCTGCCCCGTGTTGTCTGATCCCCTCTCTGCCCTCATCACCCCCCTGCGCGAGTGCCTCAATCGCTTGAAGAGCCAGCGCGAGCTGGGGCATGCGGAGCTCATCCAGGCAGAACAGGGCATCATGATGCTGCTGCGCCACACTGGTCGCCCCAACGAGGCGGATCGCGCCCTGCTGGTGGCGTTTGCCGAAGCCCAGGGAATAGACCTCTACCTTCAGGCGGCGGATGAGCGCATCGAACCCCTGCGCCAACAATTTCAGCCGAGCTACACCCTCGATGGCCTGTCTCTTGCATTCGCCCCTGGCGACTTCATTCAGGTCAACGGCCCCATCAACCAGAGCATGGTGACCCAGGCGCTGGCGTGGCTGGGAGCGACCAAGGATGACAAGGTGCTGGATCTGTTCTGCGGCATCGGCAACTTCACCCTGCCGCTGGCCCGTCAGGCCCGTGAAGTGGTGGGGGTCGAGGGGGAGCTCGCCATGGTGGCCCGTGCCGAGGAGAATGCCCGGCGCAACGGCATCGACAACGCCCGTTTCTACAAGGCGGATTTGAGCGGCGACATAGTCGGCATGTCCTGGGCGCGGGAAGGCTTCGATCTGGTGTTGCTGGATCCGGCCCGGCCCGGGGCGCTGGAAGTCATGAGCCACGTGGTGGCACTTTCGCCCAAGCGGGTGGTCTATGTTTCCTGTAACCCTGTCACCCTGGCCCGGGACAGCCAGGTGCTGGTGAAGGGGGGTTATCGACTGGCCCGTCTGGGGATGCTGGACATGTTCCCCCACACCGGCCACCTGGAGTCCATGGCGCTGTTTGAACGGGATTGAGCAGGCTGTTTTCAGATTGCCGGGGCTGCGTTTTGTCGGCCTTCCGATGCCGGTAGCGCTGTTTGAGCAGGGGTGATTAGGGTAATCTAGATCTGCAAAAATGGACCTGATGTGCGAGAGAAACCTGTTGCCGGGATCGGCAACATGCCTTGAAAACTCTTTCGTGCATCCCCATTTGAGGCAGTCATCAGCTGATGAGGGGATGGCAGAAAGCATCGGCTTTCCGGCCCCACAATTTTAAGGATTGATACCATGGTTGCGGTGCGCGAAATTCATTTGAAAGACAATTTCACCCTGGATGAGTGGGTCAGCTCCCTCTCCTTAAGTGAAAGTGACAAGAATCAACTGCGAACCGTCTACCAGTATTGTCTGACGCTTGGCGACGAGGCGCTCACCAGCCGCTTGCTGGTGCGTGGGGTCGAGATGGTGGGCATACTGCTGATGCTCAGCATGGATCTCGCCACCCTCAAGTCGGCCATCCTCTATCCCTTCGTCGAAGCCGGTCTCATCAAGCAGGAGAAGGTGAACGAGGATTTCGGCCCCAAGATCGCCAAGCTGGTGGAAGGGGTGCTGGAGATGGAGGCCATCCGCTCCCTGCAGACCCTGCACCGCAGCGAGACCTCGCCGGAGCAGGTGGACAACGTGCGCCGCATGTTGCTCGCCATGGTGGAGGATGTGCGCGCCGTCGTCATCAAGCTGGCGGAGCGGATCGCCTGCCTGCGGGAGGCCAAGCTGGCGGATGAGGAGACCCGGGTGCTGATGGCCCAGGAGATCACCAACATCTATGCGCCCCTTGCCAACCGCCTCGGCATAGGTCAGCTCAAGTGGGAGCTCGAAGATCTCGCCTTCCGTTACCTGCACCCGGACACCTACAAGCAGATCGCCAAGCAGCTCGACGAGAAACGACTCGATCGGGAGCGCTACATCCGCGAGTTCGTGCAGTCCCTGCGCGATGCGCTGGCGGAGGCCGGGGTCGAGGCCGAAGTCTACGGCCGTCCGAAACACATCTACAGCATCTGGCGCAAGATGCAGAAGAAGCACCTCGAATTCAACGAGTTGTTCGACGTGCGTGCGGTGCGGGTGATCACCAAGCGGCTGCAGGATTGCTATGCGGCGCTTGGCATAGTTCACACCCATTTCCACCATATTCCCCGCGAGTTTGACGACTATGTCGCCAACCCCAAGCCCAATGGCTACCAGTCCATCCACACTGTGGTGGTGGGGGAGGAGGGGAAGACGGTGGAGATCCAGATCCGCACCGAGCAGATGCATCAGGATGCCGAACTCGGCGTCGCGGCTCACTGGCGCTACAAGGAAGGGGCTCAGGCCGCCGCCAAGACCAGTACCTTCGAAGACAAGATCGAGTGGCTGCGCAAGCTCCTCGCCTGGCAGGAGGACCTCTCCGAGAGCGGTTCCCTGCTGGACGATCTGCGCAGTCAGGTGTTCGAGGACAGAGTCTATGTGTTCACCCCCAAGGGGGACGTCATCGACCTGCCGGCGGGGGCTACCCCGCTCGATTTCGCCTATCACGTCCACAGCATGATCGGCCACCGCTGCATCGGGACCAAGGTGGATGGCCGCATAGTGCCCTTCACCTATACCCTGCAGACCGGCGATCAGGTGGAGGTGATCACCCAGAAGGAACCGAACCCGAGCCGCGACTGGATGAACCCCAATGCGGGCTTCCTGCGCTCCAGCCGGGCGCGGGCCAAGGTGGCGACCTGGTTCAGAAAGCTGGATCGGGACAAGAACATCGCCGCCGGCAAGGAGCTGCTGGAGAAGGAGCTGGACAGGCACAACCTGACGCTCTCCAAGGTGGACAAGGTGGTGTTGGAACGCTTCCATGCGGAGGAGCTGGAGGATCTGCTGGCCGGGATCGGCAGCGGCGACATCCGCATCAACCAGCTGCTCAACTACCTCGACACTCGTTACAACAAGCCGACGGCGGAGGAAGAAGACCGCCGCCTGCTGGAGAAGCTGGAGCAGAAGGCCAATGCGCCCTTCCGTCCCAAGGCCAAGGATCACATCGTCGTGGAAGGGGTCGGCAATCTGATGACCCACATTGCCCGCTGCTGTCAGCCCATCCCGGGGGACTCCATCCAGGGCTTCATCACCATGGGCCGCGGCGTCTCCATTCACCGGGAAGATTGCGAGCAGTTGAAAGAGCTGTCACGTCGCAACCCGGAGCGACTGATCGATGCGGTCTGGGGGGAGAACTACTCCGGCGGCTATGGTCTCACCATTCGCATCCTCTCCAACGACAGATCCGGCCTGCTGCGAGACATCACCACAGTGCTGGCCAACGAGAAGATCAACGTCATGGGGGTGCGCTCGCGCTCCAACGTGCGCGAGCAGACCGCCGAGATCGACATGGAGCTGGAGATCTACAACATCAACGCCTTCAACCGGGCCTTGGCCAAGCTCAGCCAGCTCAACGACGTGATCAGCGCCAAGCGCCTCTGATACCCCATAAAAAGTGACCGGCCCCCGTGGCCGGTCCTGTTTTAACCCTTTCAACGAAGTGAAGCGACCCTCTCATGTCCCAACGTTACGACCTCCCTCAATTGCTCGACATCATGGCTCAGCTGCGCTCCCCGGACGGGGGCTGCCCCTGGGATCTCAAGCAGAGCTTCCAGACCATAGTGCCCCACACCCTGGAGGAGGCCTACGAAGTGGCCGATGCCATCGAGACCCAGGATTGGGAAGGATTGAAGGGTGAACTGGGGGATCTGCTGTTCCAGGTGGTCTTCTACGCCCAGCTTGGCAAGGAGCAGGGACTGTTCGATTTTGCCGACATAGTCGATGCGGTGAGCGAGAAGCTCATTCGCCGCCATCCTCATGTGTTCTCCGATGCGGACCTCGGTGACGAGCAGGCGGTCAAGGTGAACTGGGAGGCGGAGAAGGCCAAGGAGCGGGCTGCGCTGGACAAGGAGAGCGTGCTGGACGACATCCCCCTCTCGCTGCCGGCCCTGACCCGGGCCGCCAAGATCCAGAAACGTTGCGCCACCGTCGGTTTCGACTGGAAGACGCTAGGCCCTGTGGTGGACAAGATCCACGAGGAGATCGAGGAGGTGATGGAAGAAGCGCTGATGGTCGACGTGGACGAGGCGCGGGTGAGCGACGAGCTCGGCGATCTGCTGTTTGCCACCGTCAACCTGGTGCGCCATCTGGGCAAGGATCCGGAGCAGGTGCTGCGGGGCGCCAACGCCAAGTTCGAACGCCGTTTTCGTCAGGTTGAGCAGTTTATTGCCGCGGAAGGGCTGAAAATGACCGATTGCACCCTGGAGAAGCTGGATGCAGCCTGGGGTCGGGCCAAGGAAACCGAGCAAAGTTGATTTGGCGCAAGACGAGGGGGCGGCGAGCCTGATAGATTTTTGTTCATTGTTTGGGAGAGGGGGTTTTGGTATACTGTTTCCCCGTCCTGCTTCATCCCCGAAGCACCCCTTAAAATTCCCTAAACTTCTTTCAGGTTCAGCATGACGACAAAATATATTTTTGTAACTGGTGGCGTTGTTTCATCCCTCGGCAAAGGCATTGCCGCAGCTTCTCTGGCAGCCATTCTGGAAGCCCGTGGTCTGGATGTGACCATCATGAAACTGGACCCCTATATCAACGTGGATCCGGGCACCATGAGCCCGACCCAGCACGGTGAAGTGTTCGTAACCGAGGACGGGGCCGAGACCGATCTGGATCTGGGCCATTACGAGCGTTTCATCCGCACCAAGATGACCCGTCGCAACAACTTCACCACCGGCCGCATCTATGCCGACGTGCTGCGCAAAGAGCGTCGTGGTGACTATCTGGGTGCCACCATCCAGGTCATCCCGCACATCACCAACGCCATCAAGGAGCGGGTGATTGCCGGCGCCGAAGGCCACCAGGTGGCCATAGTCGAAGTGGGCGGTACCGTGGGAGACATCGAGTCCCTGCCGTTCCTCGAAGCCATTCGTCAGCTGGCTGCCGAAGTGAGCCGCGACAATGCCATGTTCATGCACCTGACCCTGGTTCCTTACTTGGCCGCTGCCGGTGAAGTGAAGACCAAGCCGACCCAGCACTCCGTCAAAGAGCTGCTCTCCATCGGGATCCAGCCGGACGTGCTGATCTGCCGCTCCGATCGCGCCATTCCGGCCAACGAGCGTGCCAAGATCGCCCTGTTCTGCAACGTGCCAGAGCGCGCAGTCATCTCCATGAAGGACGTCGACTCCATCTACAAGATCCCGGCGCTGCTGAAGTCCCAGAATCTGGATGACTACTTCATCGCCCGTTTCGGCCTGGAGTGCAAAGAAGCTGACTTGTCCGAGTGGGAACAGGTGGTCTATGAAGAGGCCAACCCGACCGCAGAAGTGACCATCGGCATGGTCGGCAAGTATGTTTCCCTGCCGGATGCCTACAAGTCCGTCAACGAGGCGCTCAAGCACGGCGGCCTGAAGACGCGCCTCTCCGTCAACATCAAGTTCATCGACTCCCAGGACATCGAGACCCGTGGCTCCGAGCTGCTGGAAGGTCTGGACGCCATCCTAGTCCCGGGTGGCTTCGGTGAGCGTGGCGTGGAAGGCAAGATCCTGGCCGCCCAGTATGCCCGTGAGAACAAGATCCCTTACCTGGGTATCTGTCTGGGGATGCAGGTTGCCATGATCGAGTTCGCTCGCAACGTGGCTGGCATGACAGGGGCTCACTCCTCCGAATTCAAGAAAGATTGCGCCTACCCGGTTGTCGGCCTCATCACCGAATGGGTGGATGAAGAAGGCAACGTCGAGACCCGCACCGAGAAATCCGATCTGGGCGGCACCATGCGTCTGGGTTCCCAGCTCTGCCACCTGGTAGAAGGCTCCAAGGTGCGTCAGATGTACGGCACCCCGACCATTTACGAGCGTCACCGTCACCGTTATGAGGTGAACAACAAGCTGCTGCCGCAGATCGAAGCGGCCGGCTTGAAGGTGACCGGTCTCTCCGCCGACAAGAAGCTGGTGGAAATTATCGAGATTCCGGATCACCCTTGGTTCGTGGCGGCGCAGTTCCACCCGGAGTTCACCTCGACTCCCCGTGATGGCCACGCCCTGTTCGCCGGTTTTGTGAAGGCGGCAGGCGAGTATCAGAAGCGTAATTTGAAGTAATTGAAAATAAATGCGGTTGGGGCCCTGTGCCGCAGCCGCTTTTTTTGGCATATTTTTGTTGTTTTTTTACGAAACCTGAGGAAATACACATGTCCAAGATCGTTAAAGTGATCGGTCGTGAAATCATCGACTCCCGTGGTAACCCGACCGTTGAGGCCGAAGTTCACCTGGAAGGTGGTTTTGTTGGTATGGCAGCCGCTCCGTCTGGCGCGTCCACCGGTTCCCGCGAAGCGCTGGAACTGCGTGACGGCGACAAGAGCCGTTTCCTGGGTAAAGGCGTGCTGAAAGCCATCGAAGCCGTTAACGGCCCGATCGCTCAGGCTCTGCTGGGTAAAGATGCCAAGGACCAGGCCGCTATTGACCAGATCATGATCGACCTCGACGGTACCGAGAACAAATCCAAGTTCGGCGCCAACGCCATCCTGGCCGTTTCCCTGGCTAACGCCAAAGCCGCTGCTGCTGCCAAGGGCCTGCCGCTGTACGCCCACATCGCCGAGCTGAACGGCACCCCGGGTGTCTACTCCATGCCGCTGCCGATGATGAACATCATCAACGGTGGTGAGCACGCCGACAACAACGTCGACATCCAGGAGTTCATGATCCAGCCGGTTGGCGCCAAGACCCTGAAAGAAGCCATCCGCATGGGTGCCGAGGTCTTCCACAACCTGGCCAAGGTACTGAAGTCCAAGGGCTACGCCACTGCAGTGGGCGACGAAGGCGGTTTCGCACCTAACCTGAAGTCCAACGCCGAAGCGCTGGAAGTGATCGCCGAAGCCGTTGCCGCTGCCGGTTACAAGCTGGGCACTGACATCACCCTGGCCATGGACTGCGCTGCTTCCGAGTTCTACGACGCAGAGAAGAAAGAGTACAACCTGAAGGGCGAAGGTCGTATCTTCACCTCCAACGAGTTCTCCGACTACCTGGCCGACCTGACCACCAAGTTCCCGATCGTCTCCATCGAAGATGGCCTGGACGAATCTGACTGGGAAGGCTTCGCCTACCAGACTGCTGAACTGGGCAAGAAAATCCAGATCGTGGGTGACGACCTGTTCGTAACCAACACCAAGATCCTGAAGCGCGGCATCGACAACGGCATCGCCAACTCCATCCTGATCAAGTTCAACCAGATCGGTTCCCTGACCGAAACTCTGGCTGCCATCAAGATGGCCAAGGACGCTGGCTACACCGCCGTCATCTCCCACCGCTCCGGTGAGACCGAAGACGCGACCATCGCCGACCTGGCCGTGGGTACCGCTGCTGGCCAGATCAAGACCGGTTCCATGAGCCGTTCTGACCGTGTTGCCAAGTACAACCAGCTGATCCGTATCGAAGAAGCCCTGGGTGCCAAGGCTCCGTTCCGCGGCCTGAAAGAAGTAAAAGGCCAGTAATTACTGCCTGCAATTCTTGAGCTGTTGAAAAGCCCCGCCACGCTGGCGGGGCTTTTTTATATCCGTCGCCCACCAATTGTCAGGCCAGCCCCTGATCGGCGGCGGTTTTCGTGTGGTTGCCGCCAACCTGGCGCCAAGGCCGTCCTTCCTGGGGATAGCGCGGGTTTTTGACTCTCGTCTGCGGGACCCCGCCATCTTTTTTATTGCCCCGGCCCGTCTGGCACACCGGCTTTCTTTTGTCTTGCCTGCGAATATGGGAAACTAGGCCGCTTGAAGGAGACTCAGTGCATGCGGCTACTCACTCTTATCCTGCTCCTCCTCTTGGGAGGGCTGCAATATGACTTCTGGCTGGGGAAAAACGGCCTATCCGATTATCGGGAGCTCTCCAATGCCATCGAGCGGCAACAGCAGGACAATCTGGTTCTCAAGGACCGCAACAACCTGATTTACCGGGAGATCGACGATCTGACCTCGGGCCTTGAGGCCATCGAGGAGCTGTCGCGCAACGATCTTGGCTACATCAAGCAGGGCGAGACCTTCTACCGGATCATTCCCAAAGACAAAGACCAAGTAACGGAGCCGGACGGCGTCCCCTACGATGACTGATTGCCACAGCGGGCTGACCGCCATAGTTCCGGCCGCCGGTATCGGCAGCCGCATGGGGGCCGACTGCCCCAAGCAGTACCTGACACTGGCAGGGAAGACCATCCTGGAGCATACGCTCGGCTGTTTGCTGTCCCATCCGGCCATAGCCCGGGTGATAGTGGCGCTGGCGCCGCACGATGGGTGGTTCGAACAACTGACCGTGGCGGCCGACCCGCGCATTCTGCGGGTCGAGGGAGGAATCGAGCGCGCCTATTCGGTGCTCAACGCCCTGCATGTGGCGGAAGGGAAGTGGGTGCTGGTGCACGATGCCGCTCGTCCCTGCCTCTGTCACGGCGATCTCGACAAGCTGATCGCGACAGCCATGGCGTGCGATGGAGCCATCCTCGGCAGCCGGGTGCGGGACACCATGAAACGCACCGACGGGGCAGGCAACATAGTGGCCACCGTCGAGCGCGAACAGCTCTGGCATGCCCTGACGCCGCAGATGTTCCCCACCGGCACCCTGAAACGGGCGCTGGAGGAGGGGCTGGCACTGGGGGCCCTCATCACAGACGAAGCCTCCGCCATGGAGCGCGCCGGTTTTACCGTGAAGATGGTGGAGGGGCGTGCCGACAACATCAAGGTGACCCGACCGGAAGATCTCTCCCTGGCCGAGCTCTTTTTACAACAACAAAGTGCGCGCCAGCAGGCGCGACCCGATTGACCCGCAGAGGGGCCCGCATGATCCGCATTGGACATGGTTTTGACGAGACAGATTTCTGTGTATTGAGGGGGGATCAGGCATGATGCGAATTGGACATGGTTTTGACGTGCACAAGTTTGGCGGGGTTGGCCCCTGCATGCTGGGTGGCGTCCCGGTACCCTATGAGCAGGGCCTGCTGGCCCATTCCGATGGTGACGTCGTGCTGCATGCGGTGAGCGATGCCCTGCTGGGGGCCATAGGCGCCGGCGACATAGGTCGCCACTTCCCCGATACCGCCGCCGAGT
Organism: Aeromonas sp. Marseille-Q5825; assembly: GCF_946892685.1. NCBI lineage: Bacteria > Pseudomonadati > Pseudomonadota > Gammaproteobacteria > Aeromonadales > Aeromonadaceae > Aeromonas > Aeromonas sp. Marseille-Q5825. Next base: position 507,613 of record NZ_CAMPOU010000004.1, on the reverse strand, counting down.
TCAAGGGGATCGACAGCCGCATCCTGCTGCGGGACGTCTTTGCCCGGGTACAGCAGGCGGGCTACGCCATCGGCAACCTGGATGTGACCATCATAGCCCAGGCCCCCAAGATGGCGCCCCATATCGCGGCCATGTGCGCCGTGCTGGCGGCCGATCTGCAATGTGATTTGAACCGGGTGAATGTCAAGGCGACCACCACAGAACAACTCGGGTTTACGGGGCGCAAGGAAGGGATCGCCACCGAAGCCGTCGTCTTACTGGTGAAACAATGATGCTGGAACAGCTGAGCTATCTGCACGGGGCGCCTGTCGCCCGCGGCATCCTCAAGGCCGAGGCCGCCGACTTCGTGGTGAATGAAGATCTCGGCTTCGAACCTTGCGGGGAAGGGGAGCACATCTTCGTGCGGGTGCGCAAAACCGGCGAGAACACCGCCTGGGTGGCTGGCCTGCTGGCCGATGCGGCCGGGGTCAATCGCAATGCGGTGACCTGGGCGGGCTTGAAGGATCGCCACGCGGTGACCGAGCAGTGGTTCGGCATTCATCTGCCGGGCAAGGGCGAACCGGATCTCTCTGTCATCCAGAGCGACAGCATCCAGATCCTGCAGGCCAAGCGCCACAACAAGAAGTTGCGGGTTGGCTACCTCAAGGGCAACCACTTCACCCTGCGCCTCACCGGTCTGGAACAGGCAGGCGATCTGGAAGCCCGGCTGCAGGCCATCGCCGCTCAGGGCGTGCCCAACTACTACGGCGAGCAGCGTTTCGGCCGGGATGGCAACAACCTGGACGCGGCCAAGGCCATGTTTGCCGGCAAGCGGATCAAGGATCGCAACAAGCGCTCCCTCTATCTCTCAGCCGCCCGCAGCATGCTGTTCAATGCCATCGTCAGCGCCCGCATCGAGCAGGGGCTGGCACACCAGCTGCTGGCCGGTGACTGCGTGATGCTGAGGGGCAGCCACTCCATCTTCAGTGAAGAGGTGCTGACCCCGGAGCTGGAGGCGCGCCTCGCCTCCGGCGATGTGCAGCTCACCGCCCCCCAGTGGGGCCGTGGCCGACTGGCGAGCCAGGGTGCCGCCGCCGAGTTTGAACTGGCGGTGCTGGCTCCTTACGCCGAATGGTGTGACGGACTGGAGAAGGCAGGGCTGGATCAGGACAGGCGTCCGCTGCTGCTCAAGCCGGAGCAGATGAGCTGGCAGCAGGATGGCGAGGTGCTGACCCTCTCCTTCTTCCTGCCGGCCGGTGCCTTTGCCACCAGCGTGGTGCGCGAGTTAATGCAGGCCGAAGAGGCCGATCACGGTTTCAGGAACCCAACCGATGCGAATTCTGGTCAGTAATGACGATGGAGTACATGCCGAGGGCATTCGTGCCCTCAGCGAGGCGCTGACTGCCTGCGGCGAAGTCATTGTGGTAGCGCCGGATCGCAACCGCAGCGGCGCGAGTCACTCCCTGACGCTGGAAGTGCCGCTGCGGGTTACGCGCCTTGGCGAAACCGGCTTTAATGGCAGCGAGAGCTATGCGGTGAAGGGCACCCCGACCGACTGCGTGCACCTGGCGGTCAACGAGCTGGTGCGCCCGGAGCCGGACATGGTGGTGGCCGGGATCAACCACGGCGCCAACCTGGGGGATGATGTCATCTACTCGGGCACGGTCGCTGCGGCCACCGAGGGGCGCCACCTCGGCTTCCCCTCCATCGCCATCTCCCTGGTAGGCAAGACCCACTTCGCCACGGCGGCCCACCATGCGGTCCTGCTGGTGAAGGGGCTGATGAAACATCCCCTCCCAGCCGATCAGATCCTCAACGTCAATGTGCCGGACCTCCCCCTCGAGCAGATCAAGGGGATCAGGGTGACCCGCCTTGGCAACCGCCATCCCGCCGAGTCGGTGATCCGCAGCGAGGATCCCCGTGGTCAACCCATCTACTGGATAGGCCCCCCCGGCAGCCAGCAGGATGCGGGAGACGGCACAGATTTCGCCGCCATCGAGCAGGGTTATGTCTCCATCACCCCGTTGACCATCGACATGACTGCCTATGACAGTCTGGCGAGTCTGGGTGCCTGGCTGGATCTGCAGGGATGACGTTGTGATAGTACAGCGCCTGTTGAATCAACTGATTGCCCAGGACATTCGTGATTTCCGCGTGCTCGCGGCGATTGCGAAAGTGCCGCGCCAGCTGTTTGTGGATGAAGCCATGGCCCACAAGGCCTGGGACAATACGGCCCTGCCCATCGGCCACGGTCAGACCATCTCCCAGCCCTATATAGTGGCGCGGATGACAGAGCTGCTGATCCAGAACGATCCGGCCCATGTGCTGGAGATCGGCACTGGATCCGGTTATCAGACCGCAGTGCTGGCCCATCTGGTGGAGCATGTCTACACGGTGGAGCGGATCAAGTCGCTGCAGTTCCAGGCCCGGCGCCGGCTGCGCCAGCTCGACTTGCACAATGTCTCGGCCAAGCACGGCAACGGCTGGCTGGGCTGGCCCAACAAGGGGCCGTTCGATGCCATTTTGGTGACGGCGGCGGCGAGCGAGGTACCCAAGGCCCTGACCGATCAGCTGGCCGAAGGCGGGCGTCTGGTGCTGCCGGTGGGGGATAGTCAGCAAACTTTGCAGCTGATCGAGCGATCCGGCTCCCAGCTGACCAGCCGGATCCTGGAGCCGGTGCGTTTTGTCCCCCTGATTGACGGAGATGTGGAGTGAAGCTGTTTTCCCGTTTGTATGTACTGGTGATGCAGTGGGCCCGCCACAAGCACGCCCCTTGGTATCTCTCCATCACCGCCTTTATCGAGTCGGTGTTCTGGCCGATCCCGGTGGACGTGATGCTGGCCCCCATGGCGCTCGCCAAGCCGCACAAGGCGTGGCACTACGCCGGGTTGGCAACCTTCTTCTCTGTGCTGGGGGCGCTGTTTGGTTATGCCTTGGGCTATGCCCTGTGGGAGCCCGTGGTCCAGCCGCTGGTGGTCTCTGTCGGCTATGAAGACAAGATTGCGCTGGCCGAGCAGTGGTTCACGCAGTGGGGGATCTGGGTGATTTTTATTGCCAGTTTCACGCCGATCCCCTACAAGGTGTTTACCGTCACGGCGGGCTTGCTTCATATGGCGCTACTGCCATTTATCGTGACCTCCCTCATCGGTCGTGGCATGCGCTTTTTCCTGGTCGCGGGCCTGATGCGGTGGGGGGGTGAGAAGATGGAGCGCAAGCTGATGCACTATGTGGATGTGCTCGGCTGGCTCTGTATTGGTTTGGCCATTGCGGCCTATTTCTGGTTTAGTCGTTAAGGATCCACTATGCGTTCGCGTGTTTGGCAAGGAAGCAGTGTCGTCGTGTTGTCATGGCTACTGCTTGCCTGCTCTTCCAGCAAGACTGCTGCCCCGGTACAGAGTCTGGGCAATGACCCCATTGCCTCGACCATCCCGACTCGTCAAAACATGGCCAATTCGGGCATGCAGGGTGGCAGTTACACAGTGGTGAAGGGGGATACCCTGTACTCCATCGCATTCCGTTCTGGCATGGATGTCGCATCCCTGGTCAGCCTCAACGGGATCAGCCCTCCCTACAACATCTATCCGGGCCAGCAGCTCAGGCTGGATGGCTCTTCCGGCGCCGTGGTCAGCACCGGCATGGCGATGAGCCGCCCTGTCACAAGCGGCAGCGGCACCTATGAGGTGCGTCGTGGGGATACCCTGAGCAGCATAGGTCGCCAGTTCAATGTCTCCAATCAGACTCTGGCACAGCGCAACAACCTGCAGGCACCCTATTCGCTCCATGTTGGCCAGGTGCTCAACGTGGGGGCGAGTGCGGCGGCAGGCGGCCAGATGGCGGCGGCGACCACTCCGTCGGTGACCAGCTCCGGACCCAAACCCATGGCGACGGCACCGGCAGGTACGACCACCCCGTTTATTGCTCAGAAAACGATTGCTCCTGCACCGTCAACAGCATACGCTCAGGCGAAAGAACAAAAAAACATCAGTTCCCAGTCAACTCTCTCCTGGCATTGGCCAGCTAAGGGACGGATAGTCGAAGGCTTCTCCGTTGCGGAACAGGGCAACAAGGGCATCGACATCTCCGGCCAGAAGGGCCAACCCGTTTACGCCGCCAGCGGCGGCAAAGTGGTCTACGCGGGCAGTGCACTCAGGGGTTACGGCAAGCTGATTATTCTCAAGCACAACGATGACTACCTCTCTGCTTACGCCCACAACGACGAGTTGAGGGTCAGGGAGGGAGACTCCGTCAAAGGCGGAGCCGTCATCGCCAACATGGGTAGCACGGATGCGCCGGATGTGCGCCTGCACTTTGAAATCCGGTACAAAGGCAAGTCAATCAACCCGATGGGCTATTTGCCAAAGCGTTAACCCAGAGAGCTAGGTCTTACTCTGGTTCAGGTCAGGGAGACATATCATGAGCCAAGAACAACTGGTAATGCAGGATGCAGAGTTAGAGTTCGACGAAGAGCTGGAGGCCCAGGAGGAAGAAGAGGTTCGGGAGGTTGCCGCCGAGGCTGAGGAGACTATCTCCGATGAGCTCATGGTGCCGGAACTGAACAAGGTGATGGACGCCACCCAGCTCTATCTGGGGGAGATCGGCTTCTCCCCCCTGCTCACGGCCGAAGAGGAAGTCTACTACGCCCGTCGTGCCCTGCGCGGTGACAAAGCCGCGCGCAAGCGCATGATCGAATCCAACCTGCGCCTGGTGGTCAAGATTGCCCGGCGCTACAACAACCGCGGCCTGGTGCTGCTGGATCTCATCGAAGAGGGGAACCTCGGTCTCATCCGGGCGGTCGAGAAGTTCGACCCCGAACGGGGTTTCCGTTTCTCTACCTATGCCACCTGGTGGATCCGTCAGACCATAGAGCGGGCCATCATGAACCAGACCCGCACCATCCGGCTGCCGATCCATGTGGTGAAGGAGCTGAACGTCTACCTGCGCACCGCGCGTGAACTCTCCCACCGCCTCGACCATGAACCCACCGCCGAAGACATCGCCTTCGCGCTGGATCGCTCGGTCGACGATGTGAACCGCATGCTCAAGCTCAACGAAAAGATCACCTCGGTGGATACTCCCATCGGCGGCGATCGCGACAAGGCGCTGCTCGACGTCCTGTCCGATGAGCGCGGCATGGGGCCAGAGCTGGAGTCTCAGGAAGATGACATGCGCAGCAGCATAGTTCACTGGCTGGAAGAGCTGAATCCCAAGCAGCGTGAAGTACTGGCTCGCCGCTTCGGCTTGCTCGGTTACGAGCCGGCCACCCTGGAAGATGTAGGGGCCGAGATTGGTCTGACCCGGGAGCGGGTGCGCCAGATCCAGGTCGAGGGGCTGCGCCGCCTGCGGGAGATACTGCTGGGGCAGGGGCTCTCCATTGAGGCCCTGTTTAGAACCAATTAATCGTTAACCAACGGACGGCTGTTATGCCGACGACAGACACAACAAAGGGGCCAGAGGCCCCTTTTTCATTGCGAGAGGATCCTTGGGATCACACGGGATCCAGGGTATCCAGCGGCCAGCGCGGCACCGCCTTGACGACCAGCGGCTCGAACACACCCGCTTTCAGGCGCTGCATGCCGGCATAGGCGATCATGGCGCCGTTGTCGGTGCAATACTCGGTGCGTGGATAGAACACCTCGCCCTTGAGGCTTTCCATCAGCTCAGCCAGCTGGGCACGCAGATGACGGTTGGCGCTGACGCCCCCAGCCACCACCAGACGCTTGAGGCCTGTCTCCTTCAAGGCGCGGCGGCACTTGATGGCCAGGGTATCGACCACAGCATCCTCAAACGCCCGGGCGATATCGGCACGAGTCTGCTCATCATCGCCGTTGGCGGCTATGGTGTTGGCGGCAAAGGTCTTGAGGCCGGAGAAGCTCATGTCGAGCCCGGGTCTGTCCGTCATGGGGCGGGGGAAGGTGAAGCGTCCCGTGGTGCCTTTCTCGGCCAGACGGGAGAGCAGGGGGCCGCCCGGGTAGTCCAGTCCCATCAGCTTGGCGGTCTTGTCGAAGGCCTCGCCGGCGGCATCGTCGATGGATTCCCCCAGCAGTTGATAGCTGCCGATGCCGTCGACCTGCACCAGCATGGAGTGACCGCCGGAGACCAGCAGCGCCACGAAGGGGAATTCGGGGGCCCGCTCCTCCAGCATGGGAGCCAGCAGGTGGCCCTCCATATGGTGTACCGCCACGGCGGGTTTACCCCAGGCCATGGCGAGGGAGCGGCCTATGGTCGCCCCCACCAGGATGGCACCAACCAGACCCGGTCCCGCAGTGTAGGCGATGCCGTCGATGTCATCTTTACCCAGTCCCGCCTCTTGCAATGCGGCCTGGATCAAGGGGATCGTCTTGCGGACGTGATCCCGGCTGGCGAGCTCGGGGACGACGCCACCGTAGTCCGCATGCAGCTTGACCTGGCTGTATAACTGATGGGAAAGGATCCCTTTTTGATCGTCGAAGATCGCGATCCCGGTTTCGTCACAGGATGTCTCTATGCCCAATACACGCATTGCTAAAAAATTTCACTGCTAAAATGAGACGGCTATGGTAACCTTCGCGGGTTTTTTAAACCAGAGCGATCTCTGCGGGTTTACTTTCATTCCCTGTCCAGAGTATAATTTCGCACCATTTTAAGACATGCTGATCGACTGATGGTCAGCTAACAATATATCACTGAGGTGAAAGGCACATGCCAGTAATCAAAGTCCGTGAAAATGAGCCGTTTGACGTTGCTCTGCGTCGCTTCAAGCGTTCTTGCGAAAAGGCCGGTATCCTGTCTGAAGTTCGTAGCCGTGAGTTCTACGAGAAGCCGACTACCATCCGTAAGCGCGCCAAAGCGTCTGCCGTTAAGCGTCACGCCAAGAAGCTGTCCCGCGAAAACGCACGTCGTATCCGCCTGTACTAATCGGGGGATAATGCCGTGTCTCTGAAGGATCAACTCAAGGATCAACAAAAACTCGCCATGCTTGCCAGAGATAAGGCTCGCTTGGGGGCGATCCGTTTGTTGATGGCAGAAATCAAGCAGCGTGAAGTTGATACCCGTATCGAGCTCAATGATGAGGATATCCTCGCTGTCGTGACCAAGATGGTCAAACAGCGCCGCGATTCCATCAGCCAATTTGAAGCTGCCGGTCGTCAGGATCTTGCCGACAAAGAGTCCGCAGAGATCTTGGTGCTGCAGGAATTCCTGCCGCAACAGCTGACCGCAGACGAAATTGCCGCACTGATCGAGCAAGCCATCACTGAAAGTGGTGCTGCCGTCATGGCTGATATGGGCAAGGTCATGGCTGTCTTGAAGCCGAAGATTCAGGGGCGTGCCGATGTCGGCGCCGTCAGTGCTCAGGTGAAAACCCGCTTGGCGTAACAGGCATTTCTCTTGTTAGTCGAAAGAAGCCGTGCTTCCCTGTGAATGCGCGGCTTTTTTATTTTTCCGAGTAATGAAACAGGACGGTTATGGCAGGCAGGATCCCACAATCCTTTATCGATGATCTGCTCGTACGCACCGATATCGTCGAGTTGATCGACTCGCGGGTGCGGCTGAAGAAGGCCGGCAAGAACTATCAGGCTTGCTGTCCTTTTCATAACGAAAAAAGCCCCTCTTTCACCGTCAGTCAAGAGAAGCAGTTCTACCACTGCTTCGGCTGTGGCGCCCACGGCAACGCCATCGGCTTTGTCATGGAGTACGACGGACTCGAATTCCCCGACGCCATCGAAGAGCTCGCCAGCATGCAAGGCATGCAGGTGCCTCGCGAGCAGAGCCTGGGGGGCTCGGCCAGTGCCCAACCCGCCGTCAGTAAGGATCTCTTTGAGCTGATGAACCAGATCGCCCGCTTCTACGAAAGCAACCTGAAGAGCGCCCCCCATGCGGTGGAGTACCTCAAAGGGCGCGGTCTGACCGGGGAAGTAGTCAAGCGCTTCAACATCGGCTATGCCCCGGGTGACTGGGATCAGGTGAGGCGCCGTTTCGGGACCAGCCGGGATCACGAACAGCTGCTCATCTCCGGCGGCATGTTGATCCCCCGCGACAGCGGCCCCGGCAGCTATGATCGCTTCCGTGATCGCATCATGTTCCCGATCCGTGACAAGCGGGGCCGGGTCATCGGCTTCGGTGGCAGGGTGTTGGGGGACGGCACTCCCAAGTACCTCAACTCCCCGGAAACCCCCATCTTCCACAAGGGGCGGGAACTGTTCGGCCTCTACGAGGTGAAGCAGGCACACAAGGATCCTCGCCGGATCCTGGTGGTAGAAGGCTATATGGACGTGGTAGCGCTCGGTCAGTACGACATCGACTATGCGGTGGCCGCGCTGGGGACGGCCACCACCAGTGACCATATCCACACCCTGTTTCGTACCACTGCGGAGGTGGTCTGCTGCTACGATGGCGACAACGCCGGCCGTGAAGCAGCATGGCGGGCGCTGGACAACGCCCTCTCCCATCTGCAGGATGGCCGCGAGCTGAAGTTCGTGTTCCTACCGGATGGCGAGGATCCCGACTCTCTGGTCCGTCAGATCGGCAAGGAGGGGTTTGAGGCCTTGCTGGACGAGGCTCAGCCCTTCGCCGATTTCATGTTCGAGCGTCTCGGGCGTGATGCCGCCCTCTCTGGCGAGGCGGGCAAGTTTGAAGTGGCCAACAAGGCCGCCGAACTGATCCGCCGCGTGCCGGAAGGCTTCACCCGCGAGGGGCTGATCACCCGGCTCTCCAGCATGATGCGTTGGGGGGAGAACAAGCAGCGGATCGCCGAGCTGTTTGCCCGCAATAGCCAGCCCAAGGGTGAAGTCAGCAAGCCCAAGGCCGCCAAACTGACCCCCATTCGCCGGGCACTGGCTTTGATGGTGCAATATCCGGCGGTGACGGCCGAGCTGCCGGCCATGCCGGAACTGGCTGGGCTGCGGGTGCAGGGCATCAAATTCCTGTTGCAGCTGCATCAGCAGATCCTGACTCAGCCAGGGATCACCACCGGCATCTTGCTGGAGCACTGGCGCGGCACCAAGGAGGGGGAGATCCTGGCTCAGCTGGCCATGCACGACCTGTTTGAAGAGATCAAACTCGACCAGGAGCCGGATATTCTGGGAGAATTGCAGGATACCTTCGTCGGTTTCATCAACCAGTTTCTGAAGCAACGAATCGAAGAATTGCAGGCCAAGGTGGCCCAGGAAGGGCTAAGCTCTGAGGAAACACAGGAGCTGATGATGCTGATCAGAGAGGTACAGATTGAGAAAAGAAATGAGAGCGGGGCTTGATATTTGAGTGATTAGTCCCAATATGAATACCGTTGCCCGAATCGACGGGATTAAAAGCAAACATTTTATAACCGCCTGGCCCCGACAATACTGCGGGCAGGGGTTTCTCATGACCGACGCCGCAACCAGACATAGCATGTCTGGCGGTTTTCTATTAGAATTGGCTATTTGCGCAGCAGCGCACTGTACGCGCAACCTAGCAACACCAACCGGATGAGTTCTATGGAGCAAACCCCGCAGTCTCAGCTTAAACTCCTCGTTGCCAAAGGTAAAGAACAGGGCTACCTGACCTATGCCGAGGTGAACGATCACCTCCCGCAAGACATTGTCGACTCTGACCAGATCGAAGACATCATCCAGATGATCAACGATATGGGTATCCAGGTAGTGGAAAACGCCCCGGACGCCGATGATCTGATCATGGCCGAAGGTGGTACTGCCGATGAGGACGCTGCCGAAGCAGCGGCCCAGGCTCTGGCATCTGTTGAATCTGAGATTGGTCGCACGACCGATCCCGTCCGCATGTACATGCGGGAAATGGGTACCGTCGAACTGCTGACCCGTGAAGGCGAAATCGACATCGCCAAACGGATCGAGGACGGTATCAACCAGGTACAAAGCTCCGTTGCCGAGTACCCTGAAGCCATCACTTACCTGCTCGAACAGTACGACAAGTACGAAGCCGAGCAACTTCGTCTGTCCGACATCATCTCCGGCTTTATCGATCCGAACGAAGCGGACGACGTGGCGCCGACCGCCACCCACATCGGCTCCGAACTCAGTGAAGACGATCTCGCTGACGAAGACGAAGATGAAGACGAGGATGAAGACGAAGACGGCGACAGCTCCGACGACGATGGGGACGGTGGTCCGGATCCGGAAGTCGCCCGCGAGAAGTTCGGTGAACTGCGTGCCCAGTACGAAGTCACCCGTCTCTCCATCCAGAAGAATGGTCGCGCCCACGACGACACCCAGGCTGCCATCGCCCAGCTGGCCGATGTGTTCCGTCAATTCCGCCTGATGCCCAAGCAGTTCGATCGCCTGGTCAACAACATGCGGGAGATGATGGAGCGGGTTCGCGTGCAGGAACGCATCATCATGAAGCTCTGCGTTGAGCAGGCCAAGATGCCGAAGAAGACCTTCGTCGCTGCCTTCACCAACAACGAGTGCGAGACTGCCTGGTTTGAATACCAGAAGCAGGCTGGCAAGGCCTGGTCTCCCCGTCTGCTCGAGATGGACGAAGAAGTGCTGCGTTCCATCGGCAAGCTGCAGCAGATCGAAGAAGAGACCGGTCTGTCCATCGCCCAGATCAAGGACATCAACCGTCGCATGAGCATTGGTGAGGCCAAGGCTCGCCGTGCGAAGAAAGAGATGGTTGAGGCCAACTTGCGTCTGGTTATCTCCATCGCCAAGAAGTACACCAACCGTGGTCTGCAGTTCCTGGATCTGATCCAGGAGGGCAACATAGGTCTGATGAAGGCGGTGGACAAGTTTGAATACCGTCGTGGCTACAAGTTCTCGACCTATGCCACCTGGTGGATCCGTCAGGCCATCACCCGCTCCATCGCGGATCAGGCCCGTACCATCCGTATCCCGGTGCACATGATCGAGACCATCAACAAGCTCAACCGTATCTCCCGTCAGATGCTGCAGGAGATGGGTCGTGAACCGAACCCGGAAGAGCTGGCCATGCGCATGGGCATGCCGGAAGACAAGATCCGCAAGGTACTGAAAATCGCCAAGGAGCCCATCTCCATGGAGACGCCCATCGGTGATGATGAAGATTCCCACTTGGGCGACTTCATCGAAGATACCACCCTGGCCCTGCCGGCGGATGCGGCGACCAGCGAGAGCCTGCGCAACGCCACCCGCGAAGTGCTGGCCGGTCTGACTGCCCGCGAAGCCAAGGTGCTGCGGATGCGTTTCGGGATCGACATGAACACTGACCACACCCTCGAGGAAGTGGGCAAGCAGTTCGACGTCACCCGTGAGCGTATTCGTCAGATCGAAGCCAAGGCACTGCGCAAACTGCGCCACCCGAGCCGCTCGGAAGTGCTGCGCAGCTTCCTGGACGAATAGTCCTGAGGCACTGCCTGAGCCCTGTCTCAAAAGCCCCGCCATGCGGGGCTTTGTTTTATCCGGAAGCCTGGGTGCAAAAGATTAGCGGAATAGTGGACAAAAACTCGCCAAGTGGTTGATCTGCCTATGGACGGCTTATCTCACATCCCCTATAATCCACGCCGCAAAACCAAGATTCTGGCCCCTTAGCTCAGTTGGTTAGAGCAGTCGACTCATAATCGATTGGTCGCCCGTTCAAGTCGGGCAGGGGCCACCACATTCAGACAAAGCCGCTCATTATGAGCGGCTTTGTCGTTTCTGGCGTTCACCAGTGCCTGTCCAGATCGGCGGCGTAGAGTGCCATGGCGCGCCTGTAGGGGACGAGGGCAGGGTCTGTGGTCGTCTCGGCCAGCACCGCCAGCAGCGTCTCCATCCCCTCCTTGTGGTGCCCCAGGTTGTAGCAGGCCATGGCACGGAACACCCTGAACTCGGTGGCGTCCGGAAAGCGAGCCAGCCCCTGGTCGAAGGCGGCAAGGGCCTCGGCATATTGCCCGGTGCTACGAAAAGAGCTGCCAAGGCCGAGCCAGGCGCCGCGCAAGGAGGTCTCACTTAGACCCAGCGTGATGGCCTTCTGGTAGAGGGGGATGGCCTGGGCCTCGCGCCCGAGCGTGTCGTGCAGGCTGGCTACTTCATAATGCAGTTCGGCGTGTTGCGGGTGCTCGATGAGTTGCAGCAGGCCGTGCTGGCGGGCTTCTTCGATCCGTCCCTCGGCCTTGAGGGTTTCCAATAGTTTCATATGCGCTCCTGCATGGGGATGTGGAGGCAGTATGCCTGCCCGTCGGCGAACAGGGAACGGGGGGGCTGGCAGAGGGGAAGCGTGATGGCGCCATCGGGCCCATGAAAAGGCCTCCTGCCCTGTGGGAAGGAGGCCATGGGAATGCCCGACGATCAGAGGGGCGTTACGCCCCTGGGGCTTACTGGGCGCTCAGGCTGTAGGTCAGGGTCTGGTCGTTGAAGCGCACCACATAGGCACCGACCACTGCGGTGGTGATGTCGGCTCCGGCCAGCTCGGCCACGCCGTCCTTGTTGGTGTCGCCGTAGTTCTGGGTCCAGTCACCCTTGACGTCGAACTTGAAGCGCTGGCCGCCGCTGCCATCACCGGCCCCCGTGAAGGTGACGCCGGCCTGCCACTGGTGATCCCCCACCAGCGTCATGGGAGTGGTGCCCCAGCCATTGGTGGTGCCACGGATGTTCAGGCTGGCGAGGTGCTTGGCATAGCCGACGCTGACCGGGGTCAGGCTGTATTGCAGGGTCTGGTCGTTGAAGCGTACCCGGTACTGGCCGCTGACCGGGGTCAGTATGTCGGCACCCCCCTGTTCGGCCACGCCATCCTTGTTGGTGTCGCCATAGTTCTGGGTCCAGTCTCCCTTGACGTCGAACTTGAAGCGCTGGTTGGCCTGGCCGTTGAAGGTGGCCAAGGCCTCCCATTGGTTGTCGGCAACCAGTGTCATGGCGAGCGAGCCCCAGGCATTGGGGGTGCCACGCAGGTGCAGGGTCGGCAGCACGCTGTTGTAGGCGCCGTTGCTGTCGGTGACAGTCACAGTTGCGCTGGCACTGGCGGTCAGCCCCTCGGCATCGGTGACTGTCAGGATGACAATATGGGTGCCCGGGGTATCGAACTGGACTGTCTCAGTGGGGGCGCAGCCGCCGGTAGACCAGCTGTAGCTCGCCACCCCTTCATCGTCGGTGGAGGCGGAGCCATCGAACACCACGCTCTCCCCCGTCTTGACGCTGAGGACCTTGGGCGAGAGGGCGGCGACCGGTGCCTGGTTGCTGGTGAGAGGGGTGATCGTATAGCGCAGATCGCCTTCGCTCAGGGTGATGCGGTAGCTGCCCGCCCCGCTGACCAGGATATCCTTGCTGCTGCCCTTGTCGGCGATGCCGTCCCCTTCGTTGTCGCCGTAGTTCTCGGTCCAGTTGCCGAAGACGTCGAACTTGAAGCGCTGGGCGCCGGTGGCGTCACCGCTGCCGGTCAGGGTCAGGGTGGCGGACCAGACGCGGTTGGTATCGACTGTCATGGGGGTGTTGCCCCAGGCGTTGTGGGTGCCGCGCAGGTTCATGCTGCTGAACTTGTTGCCCGGCAGGGCGGTGCCGCCGCAGGGGGTGGCCTTGGTGCAGCCGGCGATGATGGCGGCGGCCTTCATGGCCGGCACGTTCAGGCTGGCCTTGCCGCTGCCGTCGACGGTGACATAACCCCCGCTGCAGTAGTCATTGCCACCCAGGAGGTTGCAGTACTCGCCCGCCGGCAGGCCGGTCTGCACCGAGGCCACCAGGCTGCCGCTCTCGTTGTTGATGGCGACGAAGCCCTTGTCTCCCCGACCGAAGGCTATCTGGTTGTTGCCGTTATCCCACCAGTGACTGACAGCCTGCCCCTCGGTTCTGTTGTGGAACAGGGCCATGTTCATGATGGTCGGGCGACGCTGCTCGCAGTTCCACTGGCCATCGGTGCAGGGCGTGCTGCCCGGCGCCCCCTTGTCGGTTTCATAGGTGCCCATGTTCTCGAAGCGGTAGCCCGACATCACCTGCTTCCAGCCATAGGGCCAGGCCATCATGAAGGTGTTGGCCAGCTCATAGCGGGCACCGCTCATGAAGGTGAGCATGCCGCCGCCACCGTGGCCGCGCTCGCGGTCGTGGTTGACCACGAAGACGAAGGCCTTGCTGGAAGGGAGCAGGCCCCAGCTCTCGCCGAGGGTCTTGAGGTTCTTGATCTGGCCGTTGAAGTTGGCGGCGAGATCCGTGCCGTATTTGAAGTCGGTGACTGTGTCTATGTAGGTGTAGCGACCCGGCTGGATGTCCGCCGATTCTCCCCCGGCACCTATCACCTCCAGGTAGGCTTTGGGGCTGCCCGCCTTGTCGAGTATGGCCTTCACCTCGCCAGGGGCTATGTGCTTGGCCGCATCGATACGAAAGCCTGCCACGCCCCAACCCAGCAGGGTCTTCATGTAGTTGGCTATCTGATCCTGCACGTAGGGAGAGCCGGTATTGAGATCCGGCATGCCGTAGAGGGCGCCGTTCCAGACGTTGTTGCTGTCGCCGTAGTTGGTGATGTCACCGCTGTGGTGGAAGTCGTTGTAGCCGAACTGGGGATACTGATATTGCCCCGAGTTGTAGCTGCCGCCGCCGGTGGCTGTCCCGGTGCCCGAGGCCAGCTGGTTGAAGACGGCGTCCGCATAGACCTTGACCCCGGCCGCATTGCAGCGGGTGATCATGCTCCTGAGTTCCGCCTCGCTGCCGCCGAAGCTGTTGAAGTTCTTGAAGCTGACGGGCTGGTAGACGGTCCACCAGACCTGGCTCCCCTGCTTGTGCTCGGCGGGCGGAGTGATCTGGACGCCCCCGAACCCCTTGGGACCGAGCACTGTCTCGCACTCGTTGGCGATGTCGTTGAACTTCCATTGGAACAGATGGACCATGACCCCTTCGGCGGCGGCTGTGTGGCTGAATGAGCCCAGCACCGCGGCGAGCATGGCGGTTCGAAACACTGTGTTGTGCATGACGATTTTCCCTTCGATCTTGTTATTGACGTGTCACTGTCATCATGTCGAACGGACCACAGACAACCTCGTTCGGCTCTGTAGCATTCATGAAATCGAGGAGATTGAAAATCGTACAGCCGGGATTAGTTAAGAAGTGTGAATGAAAATGCTTTCATGGCGGCCGGGCAAAAGAGGGGGGGGCGTCGCGCCGTTGAGGGGGTAAAGCCGGTGCGGCCGCCTGGAAGAGGTGGCCTTGCGGTTGGACAAGCGGGGAAAGGAAGACGGGCACCCTGGTGCCCGTCTGCTTCAGGAGTGGGGTTCCTGCTGGCGCTCTGGTACCCGGCGCCGGCGGCGGGGCAGCATCCGGGTCACCAGGTTGCTGCGCTGACGCCAGGAGGTGTAGACGATGGCGCACAGGTGCAGAGCTATCATGGCCTGCAGTGCCCAGGTACACCAGAGATGCCAGTCGTCGGCCCCCAGCTCGAAGCCGGTCTCGGTGTTCTGGAACCAGCCGCTGCCGGCGGTCGCCAGCACCAGCAGCCAGAGTGCCCAGACCGCCAGCTTGCCGCTGCCGTGATGGCCGGGCGCCGCGGGTGCGCGCTCGCGCAGCGCCACCGCCTGCTGGCGGAAATCGTCCCGGCTCGGGATGAGGGCCCCAAGGCGGGCATGGCCCCGTGCCAGGGTGAGCCCCCACAGCAGGCGCAACCCGATCAGGGCCATGGCGCCATAGCCCAGCCATTCATGCCACTCTTCGCCCGCCTCGTTGAGCCAGAGGTTGCCGATGCAGACCGCTGCCACACCCCAGTGGGTGAGGCGGACCAGGCCATCCCAGTGGAAGGGATCAGCCTTTCTGCTTGGCATATTGGTGGTACTCCTTCTTCAGGTCGTTGACCTTGGCCAGATGGGCCTGGGCCTTCTCCTGATCACCGGCCTGCAGGGCCGCCAGGCTGGCATCCAGCTCGCTCTGTACCTTGTTCATGCCCTCGAGGAACTTCTCTTTCTTGGCAGTCGGCATGTTTCTCTCCTTGGCCACATCGAGCTGGGCCTTCATCTCCTTGATGTGTTTCTCCATGGTGGCCGCATCATCTGCCTTGACGGCCTGCTTGTAGTTGAAGCCGATCTTCTTCATCGGCTGCTCCAGATCGCCGGCCATGGCGGGCAGGGTCATCAGGCCAAACATCAGGGGCAGCAGCAGGGGACGCACAGTTTTCAACATGGGATTTCCTTATGAGACGACGATATTGCAGGTTCTTATGGAACTCATTTGAGTGCGGTATCATACAGCATGATGCCATGAAAGCGGGGCAATTGTATGGGGAAAGTGCGACCAATTGTGACGAAATGTGTGCATTGTGCTGTACATATGTAGTCAGAAGGGGGTGAGCCGGGGGCGGAAAAAGGGCGGCAACCCGGGGTCATGCGCCCGAGGCGGAGAGAGGTGCCAAGGGGATGAATGCCTCCTTGCCACCACCATGTCGGGCTTAGGGGGAAGTCTGGGGTTGGCTGGGCGGATATCCGTGGCCCAGGTGGCCCTGGCAGCAAAAAGGGCCCGCAGGCCCTTTTGTTCGATGGGGGGAGACGGCCTTTACTTGGCCTGCTCGCGCTCGATGGCGCGCCAGCCGATGTCCTTGCGATAGAAGACACCGTCCCACTGGATCCGAGCCGCCAGCTGGTAGGCGCGTTGCTGCGCCTCGGCGACGGTGTGGCCCAGCGCGGTGGCGCAGAGCACGCGGCCACCGGCGGTGACTATGGTGTCTCCCGCCAGCTGGGAGCCGGCATGGAACACCTTCTCGCCGCTCGCCTCTTCCACCGGCAGGCCGCTGATGGGCTTGCCCTGCTGGTAGTCACCGGGGTAACCGCCCGCCGCCAGCACCACGCCGATGGCGACGCGGGGATCATAGATGGCTTCGACTTGATCCAGCTTGCCGGCACAGGCGGCCAGACAGAGCTCCACCAGATCGGAGCGCATCCGCAGCATGATGGGCTGGGTCTCGGGGTCGCCGAAGCGGCAGTTGAACTCGATCACCTTGGGGTTGCCCTGGGGGTCTATCATCAGGCCGGCGTAGAGGAAGCCGGTGTAGACGTTGCCCTCGGCCGCCATGCCGCGCACCGTCGGCATGATCACCTGCTCCATCACGCGTTGATGCACCGCATCTGTCACCACTGGCGCCGGGGAGTAGGCCCCCATGCCGCCGGTGTTGAGGCCGGTGTCGCCGTCGCCGACCCGCTTGTGATCCTGGCTGGTGGCCATGGGCAGCACGTGCTCGCCGTCCACCATGACGATGAAGCTCGCCTCTTCCCCGTCTAGGAACTCTTCGATCACCACACGGGCGCCGGCGTCGCCGAAGGCATTGCCGGAGAGCATGTCACGCACCGCCGCTTCCGCCTCTTCGAGGGTCATGGCGACGATGACACCTTTGCCGGCGGCCAGACCGTCAGCCTTGATGACGATGGGGGCACCCTTCTCGCGCAGGTAGGCCAGTGCCGGCTCCACCTCGGTGAAGTTCTGGTAGTCGGCAGTGGGGATAGCGTGGCGCGCCAGGAAGTCCTTGGCGAAGGCCTTGGAGCCCTCCAGCTGGGCGGCGGCGGCGGTCGGGCCGAAGATGGCGAGCCCTTCGGCACGGAAGGCATCCACTACCCCTTTCACCAGGGGCGCTTCCGGCCCGACTATGGTGAGACCTATCTGCTGGGCCTTGGCGAAGGCCAGCAGAGCCTGGATGTCGGTCGCCTCTATGGCGACGTTCTCTATGCTGCCCTCGTGGGCGGTGCCAGCATTGCCGGGGGCGACGAACACCCGGGTCACCATGGGGGATTGCTTGGCCTTCCAGGCCAGGGCGTGCTCACGGCCGCCGTTGCCAATGATCAGTACTTTCATCGTATCGCTCGCTTCTATTTGTGATAACCGCCTGGGGCAGCGGTTGAAAATAGTCAGTTGAAAAGAGACAACAAAAGGGCCGCCAGTGGCGGCCCTGACTCATCAGTGACGGAAATGGCGCATGTTGGTGAACACCATGCACATGCCGTGCTCGTTGGCGGCCTCGATCACCTCGTTGTCGCGCATGGAACCACCTGGCTGGATGACGCAGGAGATGCCCGCGGCGGCGGCGGCATCTATGCCGTCGCGGAACGGGAAGAAGGCGTCGGAGGCCATGACGGAGCCCGCCACAGTCAGCCCTTCATCCTCGGCCTTGATGCCGGCGATCTTGGCGGAGTAGACCCGGCTCATCTGGCCAGCGCCGACGCCTATGGTCTGGCCGTTCTTGGCATAGACGATGGCGTTGGATTTGACGAACTTGGCGACCTTCCAGCAGAACAGCAGGTCCTTGAGCTCGGCCTCGGTCGGCTGACGCTGGCTGACCACGGTCAGATCCCCCAGGGTGACCATGCCGTGATCCCGCTCCTGCACCAGCAGACCGCCGTTGACACGCTTGAGGTCAAAGCCCTGGGCCGGGGCAGTCCACTGGCCGCATTCGAGCAGGCGCACGTTCTGCTTGGCGGCGACCGCCTCGCGGGCCGCCTGGCTGATGCTGGGGGCTATGATCACCTCGACGAACTGACGGGCGACTATGGCCGCCGCGGTGGCGCCATCCAGCTCGCGGTTGAAGGCGATGATGCCGCCAAAGGCGGAGGTGGGGTCGGTCTGGTAGGCGCGATCATAGGCACCCAGCAGATCCTCACCTATGGCGACGCCACAGGGGTTGGCGTGCTTGACGATGACGCAGGCCGGCTCGGCGAACTCCTTCACGCACTCCAGCGCCGCGTCTGTGTCGGCGATGTTGTTGTAGGAGAGCGCCTTGCCCTGCAGCTGGATGGCGCTTGCCACCGAGCCAGGTGCGGCCTGCTCTTCGGCGTAGAAGGCGGCAGCCTGGTGGCTGTTCTCGCCGTAGCGCATGTCCTGCTTCTTGATGAACTGGGCGTTGAAGGTGCGCGGGAAGCGGGACTCCTCATCGCCTTCCTTGTTGTCACCGTAGGAGGGGACCAGGGTGCCGAAGTAGTTGGCTATCATGCCGTCGTAGGCGGCGGTGTGTTCGAAGGCCGCGATGGCGAGATCGAAGCGGGTGGCCAGGGTCAGGCTGTTGCCGTTGCCATCCATCTCGGCGATCACCCGGCCGTAGTCGGCTGCCTTGACGACTATGGCCACGTCTTTGTGGTTCTTGGCGGCGGAGCGGACCATGGTCGGGCCGCCGATGTCGATGTTCTCGACGGCGTCTTCCAGGGTGCAACCTGGCTTGGCCACGGTGGCGGCGAAGGGGTAGAGGTTGACGACGACCATGTCGATGGGGGAGATAGCGTGCTGGGCCATGATGGCGTCATCCCGATCGCGGCGGCCGAGGATGCCACCGTGCACCTTGGGATGCAGGGTCTTGACCCGGCCATCCATCATCTCGGGGAAGCCGGTGTAGTCGGAGACCTCGGTCACCGGCAGGCCCGCATCGGCCAGCAGCTTGGCGGTACCGCCGGTGGAGAGCAGGGCCACGCCACGCTCGTTGAGTGCCTTGGCAAATTCCAGGATGCCAGTCTTGTCAGACACACTCAGCAGCGCACGGCGAATGGGTCGAGCTTGTTCCATCACACTATCGTCCTCAGCATAACGGGGACCGTTCCATGGGAGGCGAGGCTCAACACAGAGAGTCCCCAAATAAATGGAAGTGGGGGATTTCGCAAACCACTCTCGCCAAAAAGACCTGCTGTTGGCAAACGCGTTTTAGGAAATGCCCGCTTGACGCGACGCTCTCTTGTGGGCGCGTATTCTACACAAAAAATGTGAGCTGTGGTGGATTTTTTAAAGAGACAAAGCCTTGTGTGGTGCGGTGTTAAACGTTTTCTGGTGATTTTTTGTGAAACGTTTGTCTTTTCAGTGTTTTGAGGATAAAGAGCCGGGAAGGCCGGGGTTGGCTGCCGCTTTCCTGCCTTTGGCTGGCAATCGCCGGGCAAAGGGGCGATAGTGGAATCCGGTTTATATTGAGTACCATATTTGGCGGGAGAGGAAGGATGTATCGGATCGGGGAACTGGCCAAGGCGTGCGGGGTGAAGGCGGACACCCTGCGCTTTTACGAGAAGAACGGACTCATCTCGCCGGGGATCCGCAACGAGTCGGGTTATCGCCTCTATGGGGAGCAGGACAGGCGGCGGCTGGAGTTCATCATCCGCGCCAAGTCGGTGGGCTTCTCCCTGGCGGACATAGGGGAGCTGCTCGCCCTCGACACCAACAAGGCCAAAGTCACCTGTCAGGAGGTGAAGGCGGTGGCCGACACCAAGCTTGAACAGGTGGAGCAGAAGATTGTCGAGCTGACCCGCTTTCGGGAGAACCTGAAGGCGCTCTCCGACATCTGCTGCGGCGGCCCTCGCTCGGCGGAGCACTGCGCCATCCTGGAGACCCTGGAGTCCGGCACCTCTTCCCGTCACGAGCATCACGACCATGAGCACTGAGCGCCATCGCCCCCGGGTCTCTGCCTTTCTCGCCCTCTCCCTCGACGGTTTTATCGCGGGGGAGGGGAACGATCTCGCCTGGCTGGAACCCTATAACGGCGACTCCCAGGAGGAGACCGGCTACGGCGCCCTGATGGCCAGCGCCGATCTGCTGCTGATGGGACGCAACAGCTACGAAACCGTGCTCGGCTTCCCCGACTGGCCCTACGGCGACAAACCTGTGACCGTGCTGACCCACAGGCCCGCCACGCCCCGTGCCCATGTCTCTTTCCGGCAGGGGGCGCTGGCGCAGGTGCTCGGGGAGCTGTGGCAGGAGGGGGCGCGGCACATCTATCTGGACGGTGGCGAGGTCGTGAGGCAGGGCCTGCAGGCCGGGCTGGTGGACGAGCTGACCCTGTTCTGGGTGCCGGTGGTGCTGGGCAAAGGAGTCTTGCTGTTTGGCGGCGAGCCACTGCCAGAGCGGCTTGTCCCGCTCTCCACTGCAGTGCTGGCGAGCGGCCTGGTGCGGGTGATCTACCGGCCCGCTCCCTGAGCCTGGGCAATCCGCCCCGACCTCTTGCACTCGGGGGCCGGGAGGCGCACAATCGGCGCGTTTTTATGTACACTGGCGTATTTTTAGCCAGCTTCAACCACACAGACAGGAGCCAGTATGGCCAAGAAGAAGCGGGTCGATATCATCGATCAGGCCCACGATCATGGGCGGGGCGTCATCCAGGACAATCACCTCAAGGCATTGGTGACCTCGCCACTGTTCCAGGCCAGGGTCGAACCAAGCAAGAAGGGCAAGGGGAGCTACCAGCGCAAGGCCAAGCACGGCCAGCGGTGGGAGCCCGGTCAACAGCGGATGGTACGCGTCTGCTGCTGAGCGGGTTTCTGCCGCGAGGCATGACTGAAACAGAGAGGGTGCCATGGGCACCCTCTCTGTTTTGGCGGTGAAGCCAGACCTTGATGCCCCGTCGGGCTATTCGTCCATAAAGAGCTCGAGCAGCACGTTCAGGTAGCGATGGCCGAGGGACGTCAGCTGCCAGCACTCTCCCAAGTCTTCAATCAGCTCCTTGGTCTGGGCAACCGCCAGCATGGTCTCCACCCGCTCCAGCGGCAGCCCGGTATAGGCCTCGAACTCCGCCTTGGGGGCGGGCTCGAACAACCTGAACCGGTTCATGAAGTACTCCAGCGGCAGATCGTCCGCGCTCACCTGCCACTGGCTGTCCAGATAGGGGCGGGCAGGGTCCAGATAACCCTTGGGGTGCTTCACCTTGGCGGTGCGCAGGATCTGCTGGTTCGCGAGATCCGTCACCTTGCCGTGGGCGCCGCAGCCTATGCCCAGATAGTCGCCAAAGCGCCAGTAGTTGAGGTTGTGGCGGCACTGATAGCCCGCCTTGGCGTAGGCCGAGATCTCGTACTGCTGATAACCCTGGGCGGTGAGCATGGCGTGACCCTGCTCGTAGATGTCCCACAGTGTGTCATCCTCCGGCAGTTTGGGCGGCTTGGAGGCGAACGCCGTGTTCGGCTCTATGGTGAGCTGATACCAGGAGAGATGGGGCGGCGCGCAGTCCATGGCCTGTTGCAGATCATAGAGGGCGTCCTCCAGGCTCTGATCCGGCAGGCCGTGCATCAGATCCAGGTTGAAAGTGGGCAGCTTGATGGCATGGGCCAGTTCGGCGGCCTTGCGTGCCTCCTCCGGGCCGTGGATGCGGCCGAGGCGGGTCAGCTTCTCCTGCTGGAAGCTCTGCACCCCGATGGAGATGCGGTTGATGCCGGCGCGCTGGAAGCCGGCGAACTTGTCCGCCTCAACCGTGCCCGGGTTGGCCTCCATGGTGATCTCGCAATCCGGGGTCAGGGCGATGCGGGCGCGCACCCCGTCCAGCAGCGCCTGCATGGCTTCCACGGAGAGCAGACTCGGCGTACCGCCGCCGATAAAGATGGAGGAGAGCGGGCGCCCCTGGGCCCAGTGCAGATCCTGGCTCAGATCCTCCAGCAGGGCGGCCACGTACTCCAGGTGGGGCAGCTCCCCCTTCTGGGCGTGGGAGTTGAAGTCGCAGTAGGGGCACTTCTGGACGCACCAGGGCACATGGATATAGAGGGAGAGGGGCGGCAGTTGCAGCATGGGGTTTCCAATAATCAAAAATCAAAACGGGGGCCTGGCTGGCTCCCCATGGTCAATGAGGGCCTGCGCTCGTTGAGCCGGGAGGCCATAAGCAACACGGGGGCCGACGGCCCCCATT
Source organism: Aeromonas sp. Marseille-Q5825 (assembly GCF_946892685.1). Lineage (NCBI taxonomy): Bacteria > Pseudomonadati > Pseudomonadota > Gammaproteobacteria > Aeromonadales > Aeromonadaceae > Aeromonas > Aeromonas sp. Marseille-Q5825. Next base: position 485,158 of record NZ_CAMPOU010000004.1, on the reverse strand, counting down.
GTAGATGAAATGCGTGCCGGCGTATCCCGGAGCCCGGTCGGGTCTCAGTGCGCCGCGGCCAATGCGGCCTTGAGCTTGGCCAGGGCCTGGCCACGGTGACTGAGCTGGTTTTTGAGCTCAGCCGGCATCTGGGCCGAGGTGCAGTCGTGATCCGGCACGAAGAACACGGGATCATAGCCAAAGCCGTGCTGACCACGGGGCTCGTCGATGATCATCCCCTCCCAGCTCGCCTGGCAGATGATGGGGGTGGGATCGTCGGCGTGGCGCATATAGACCAGCACGCACCAGAAGCGGGCGCTCTTGAGGTAGTCGGGGGCACCTTGCAGCTCGGCCAGCAGCTTGTCGATGTTCTCCTTGTCGCTGGCACCGGCACCGGCAAAGCGGGCGGAGTAGACGCCGGGGCGACCGTGCAGCAGGTCCACTTCGAGGCCTGAGTCGTCAGCGACGGCGGGCAGGCCTGTGATGCGGGCGGCGTGGCGTGCCTTGATGATGGCATTCTCGACGAAGGTGGTGCCGGTCTCGTCGGCATCGGAGACCGCAAACTCGCTCTGTGGGATCACCTGGATCTTCATATCGGCCAGCATGGCGGCCAATTCCTTCACCTTTTTCTGGTTCCCTGTTGCCAGGACAAGCTTGTTCATCGCACACCTCCGCAAAAATAATCTGCGCATTCTATGCGGGGCAGGGGTTTAGTAAAAGCGCCAATTGCCTGCAATCCGGCACCGGATGAGGGCTGCCCTGATCGTGCTGAGAGGCAGATAAAATACATCTTTCCTCATAGGAATAACCAAAGTGATTAAATACCATTTCAATTCATTACTCTGAGTCAGTAGACTCGCGCACCAATCGATTTTCCCCCTAGGGCTTGAGGTGACTGATGCCATTGATTCTTCTGCTTGTACTCCTGGTGCTGTTCAGCCCGCTGGCCATCGACATCTATCTGCCCGCCATCCCGCAGATGGCCGAGCAGCTGGGGGCCGAGGTGACCCTGATGCAAGGCACCATCACCTGGTTCCTGTTCAGCATGGGGCTGGGTCAGCTGCTGGTGGGGCCGCTCGCCGACCGCTACGGCCGCAAACCCATCGCCCTTGGCGGCGTGCTGCTCTACGGGCTGAGCGCCCTGGCCGCCGGCTTTGCCGCCAGCCTGGGCGAGCTGATGCTGGCGCGGGTGCTGCAAGGCTTCGGTGCCTGTGCCACCTCGGTCGCCGCTTTCTCGGTGGTGCGTGACAGCTATGGCCCCAAGAAGAGCGGTCAGATGATCTCCTACCTGAACGGCGCCATCTGCTTCATCCCCGCCCTGGCGCCCCTGCTCGGTGGCTGGCTCACCGCCAAGGCGGGCTGGTCGGCCAACTTCTGGTTTATGGCCGGGTACGCCGTTGTGGTCGGCAGCTGGCTGCTGTGGCGCATGCCGGAGACTCGCCCAGAGGAGACCAGCAGCAGCGGCCCGCTCATCAGCTGGTCCCGCTACAGCCCTGTGCTGCGCTCCCCGAGCTTCCTGTTCAACGCGGCGCTCTGCATGCTGGCGATGGCGGTGATCCTGGCCTATGTCACGGCGGCGCCGGTACAGCTGATGGTGAAGCTGGGGCTGGACATGAATGGCTTCAGCTACTGGTTCACCGCCAACGCGGCGCTCAACATCCTCGCCTGCTTCCTGGCGCCGCGCTTCATCGCCAGGGTGGGACCAAGACGCACACTGCGCATCGGCCTGCTGGTGTTGCTGCTGTCGGCCATCCTGCTGACGCTGACCATGCACCTGGCTCATCCGCTGGCGATGATGGGGCCCGTGTTCCTCTCCAGCATCGGCTTCGCCATGATACTGGGTGCCGCAGCCGGCATGGCGCTGGCCCCCTTCGGCCACTGCGCCGGTACCGCCGCCGCCCTGCTCGGCCTGTTCCAGATGAGCGGCTCCGGCGCCCTGGTGGGGATCACCGGATGGCTGATGCCGGATCCCCTGAGCCAGTTGGCACTGCACATGTGGCTGCTGCTGCCCCCCTTGCTGATGCTGATGACGCGGCAGGGTCGTCGCCTCTGCCTGCAGCCTTGATGCGCGGGGGCACAACCCCCGGCATTGATGGATAACGTCGCTTGCACAGGCAATAAATCCTGTGCTCTGATGAACGAAACGGGGGCTTTAGGCCCCCTTCTTTTTTGGGCGCAACCTCGCCAGGTGCCTATCATCAGGTGCCTATCATATTGGACAGTTCAGCGGAGAATCCCATGAGTCAGACAATCAACGCCGCCCTGGTGGGCTACGGCTTTGCAGGACAGACCTTCCACGCCCCCTTCCTGACCAGCACCCCGGGGCTTGCCCTGCGCTGGGTAGTGAGCCGTGATGCCGCCAAGGTGCAGGCCGAGCTGCCGGGCTGCCGCGTCGGCTCGCTGGACGAGGTACTGGCCGACAGCACTGTCGATCTGGTGGTGATAGCGACCCCCAACGATACCCATGCCCCCATCGCCCGTCAGGCACTGCTGGCGGGCAAGCACGTGGTGATCGACAAGCCGTTCGCCCTGGATCTGGCCGAAGCGCAAGCGCTCGTCGAGCTGGCCGAGAAGCAGCAGCGGCTGCTCAGCATCTTCCACAACAGACGCTGGGACGGGGACTTCCTCACGGTACGCCGACTGCTGACGGAAGGGGCGCTGGGCAAGATCGCCCAGTTTGAATCCCACTTCGATCGCTACCGCCCACAAGTGCGTCAGCGCTGGCGCGAGGCGGGCGGCCCGGGTTCCGGGCTCTGGTTCGATCTCGGTCCCCACATCCTCGACCAATCGCTGCAGCTGTTCGGTCAGCCTGACTGGATCCAGGCGGATTTGGCCACCCAGCGCCCCGGCGCCCTGAGCGATGACTACTTCCACGTGGTGCTGGGCTACGGCGCGCTTAGGGTGATACTGCACGGCAGCTGTCTGGTCTCTGCCACCATGCCGCGTTTTGTCATCCACGGCAGCGAAGGATCCTTTATCAAGTTCGGCATGGATGTGCAGGAGGAGCAGCTCAAGCTCGGCCTGCGCCCGCCCGCGGCGAACTGGGGCCTGGATCCCGAACCCGGCCAGCTCAGCCGCATGGTGGAGGGGCAGCCCTCGGTGCAGGCGGTGAGCGGGGAGGCCGGGGATTACGGCGCCTACTACCGCGGTGTTTGCGCCGCCATCAGGGGGGAGGCGAGCAACCCTGTGCCCGCTGTGGAGGCCCTGGCGGTGATGGCGCTGCTGGATCTGGCCAGAGAGAGCGACAGCCAGGGGCGGCGGCTGATTTGTCAGAAGCTGTCTGACTGAGGGCTCTTTCTCGATACCGATGACGGCTGCCGAAATGGCAATGATTGACTGACAACCGTTCTCTTGTTGGTGTTTAATCGTGCTGTTTCGCGTCAATAAAGGCGTATTGTATTAATATTTGTCGTTGCAGTAGTTCTTTTTATCTAGCCAACGAGAAAATATCATTGTGATACGCGTTTTCATTGGCCGCATATGGGGATATATTTCGCGCGCCTCCTGACTCCCGGTGGCTGGCTGTTTTACCGGGAGCGAAGACGCACAGTGATGGTCATTGACACCATCTCTCCATCTTTTTTTGAGGGTATGCACATGAACAAAGTACTGGTAGCCGGTATCCTGGGTCTGATGTTGACCGCCTGTGGTCAGAAAGAAGAAGCCGCCGCTCCGGCTGCTACTCCGGCCGCCGACGTTGCTGCAACTGTTAGCGAAGCTGCCTCTACCGTAGAGAAGGCCGCTTCCGAAGCGTCTGCTACCGTCGAGAAGGCTGCTGCTGACGTGGCCACCAAGGCAGAAGCTGCTGTGAGCGATGCCAAGGCCAACTAAGCCTGCACCTCATAAAAAAACGGGCCCGGCGGTAACGCCGGGCCCGTTTTTTTTATGGCCACTGAGGGGGCAGATACTGCCCGGTCAGGGCAACGGTTCCACCAGCAGGATATGGGAGTCGGCCCCCACCACTTTGACCCGGCTGCCCGCCGGCAGCGGCACAGGGCAGCGCACAGTCCAGACGGTGTCATCCAGATGCACCCGGCTTGTTCCCTGGCTCACCTCATCGAGCAGGGTCAGCTCCCGCCCCAGATAGCTCTGCATCCGCTCGTTGATGGGGGCGGCCGCATCGCGGCTCGAGCGGTCGCGCTTGTGCTGCCAGCGCCACCAGGCCCAGGTGGTCACCAGGGACTGCGCCGCAAACAGCAGCAGCTGGGCCTGCCAGCCGAAGGGCCAGAGCAGCAGGATCAGGCCGACTTCTAGCGCGGCTATGCCGGTCCAGAGCAGAAATCCCACCGACCCCAGCACTTCTATGGCCAGCAGCACGAAGCCGAGCCCCAGCCAGTGCCAGTGGGTCAGCCCCTCGAACAGGGCTGTCATGACTTGCCGACCTTGCCATCTTTGTTGAACAGCTCGGCCATGCCCGCCACCGAGCCAATCAGGCTGCCCGCCTCCAGCGGCATCATGATGATCTTGCTGTTGGGCCCTTCACCTATGCGGGCCAGCGCCTCTGTGTATTTCTGGGCCACGAAGTAGTTGATGGCCTGCATATCCCCCTCGGCGATCGCCTTGGAGACCATATGAGTCGCCTTGGCTTCCGCCTCGGCGGCACGCTCCCGCGCCTCGGCGGCGAGGAAGGCGGCCTGGCGTTCACCCTCGGCCTTGAGGATCTGGGACTGCTTCTCCCCTTCCGCTTTCAGGATCTTGGACTGGCGCACCCCCTCGGCTTCCAGCACCTCGGCCCGTTTCTGCCGCTCGGCCTTCATCTGGGCGTTCATGGCTTCCACCAGGGCCAGCGGCGGGCGCACATCCTTGATCTCGATCCGGGTCACCTTGATGCCCCAGGGGGCGGTGGCCGCATCCATGGTGCGCAGCAGCTTCTCGTTGATGGTGTCGCGCTGGGAGAGCATCTCGTCCAGCTCCATGGCGCCGAGCACTGTCCGCATGTTGGTCATGGTGAGATTGCGGATGGCGCTGGTGAGATCGTTGACCTCATAGGCCCCCTTTCGGGCATCCACCACCTGCACGAAGCTGATGGCGTCTATGGTGACGTTGGCGTTGTCCCGGGAGATCACCTCCTGGGCCGGGATGTCCAGCACCTGCTCCATCATGATGATCTTGTGGCCGACTCTGTCCACATAGGGGATCAGCAGGTTGAGTCCGGGGGAGAGGGTACGGGTGTAGCGACCGAAGCGCTCCACAGTCCAGTTGAAACCCTGGGGCACTATCTTGATGCCCGCGCTCAGGGTGGCCAGCACCAGGAACACGAAGATCCCCAGCACAATCAATGACTCATTCATGGTAAAGCTCCTTATGAAACACTTTCACTAGCCTAGGGTCTGGTGCGAACCACCACAAGGACATTCGCTCCCCTTTGCCACGACATGGTTTTGCTAATTACTAAAACGCATTAAAGAGCATTTTTTATTATTTTGAGGGATAAGGACTCCTGCCTATAGTCGCCCCAGATGTCGTCGTATGCCGAGGAGTGGGCCCTGATGGATTATTTACCTATGTTTGCCAGGTTGGAAGGCCGCCCGGTATTGCTGGTGGGCGGGGGCGAGGTTGCCCTGCGCAAGGCGCGCCTGCTGCTGGCGGCAGGTGCCCGGCTGACCCTGGTCTCCCCCGAGCTCGAGCCCGACTTCCATGAATTTGCCGGTCGCTTCACCCATGTGGCGGCTCGCTTCGACCCGGCCCATCTGGCCGGCCAGATCCTGGTGGTGGCTGCCACCGACAGCCTCGAGGTCAACGCCCTCGTCTATCAGAGCGCCAACCAGCTCGGGCTCTTTGTGAATGTGGTGGACGACCCCGAGCGCTCCAGCTTTATCTTCCCCTCGATCATCGACCGCTCGCCCCTGATGGTGGCCGTCTCCAGCGGCGGCAAGGCCCCTGTGCTGGTGCGCCTGCTGCGCGAGCGACTGGAGAGCCTGCTGCCCCGCCATCTGGGCGGACTGGCCGAGCTCTCGGGCCGGGTGCGGGTCAAGGCCAAGCGGGTGCTCGCTTCTCTCTCCGATCGCCGCCGCTTCTGGGAGCGGGCATTTGCTTCCAACACCCTCGCCGGTCTGATTGAGAAAGAGGATTGGCAGGGGGCAGAGGGCTGGCTCAACGAGGGGCTGGACAAGGCCCAAAGCGAAGTGGGCGAGGTGGTGCTGGTCGGTGCGGGCCCAGGGGATCCTGGCCTGCTGACCCTCAAGGCGCTGCAACAGATTCAACAAGCCGAAGTGGTGCTCTATGACCAGCTGGTCTCCCCGGAGATCCTGGACCTGGTGCGCCGTGATGCCACCCTGGTGTCGGTCGGCAAGAAGGCCGGTGCCCACAGCGTGCCCCAGGAGGAGACCAATCGTCTGCTGGTACAATACGCCAGGGCGGGCAACCGTGTGGTGCGGCTCAAGGGGGGGGATCCCTTCATGTTCGGCCGCGGCGGCGAAGAGCTGGAAGTGCTGGCAGAAGAGGGCATTCCCTTCTCGGTGGTGCCCGGCATCACGGCCGCCGCCGGCGCCACCGCCTATGCGGGCATACCGCTCACTCACCGTGACCATGCCCAGAGCGCCGTCTTCATCACAGGCCACTGCCAGAAGGAGGGCAAGGAGCCCGACTGGCAGCAGCTCGCGGCCACCAACCAGACCCTGGTCATCTACATGGGGCTGATGCGCTCCGAGCATATTCAGCAACAGCTGGTGAGCCATGGCCGAGGCCAGGGCACCCCCATCGCCATCATAGAGCGGGGTACAACCGCCCGTCAGCGGGTGCTGACCGGCACCCTGGCTGACCTGGCCGTATTGGCCGAGCAGGCGGTGAGCCCGTCGCTCATCGTCATCGGCGAGGTGGTGGCTCTGCGCAAGCAGCTCGCCTGGTTTGGCGAGCAGGGTGGCGAACAGGCCAAAACAGAGGCGAGCCGCCACGAACTGAAGCTGGTGAGCCTGGCCTGAGGGCAGGCCGCGACAGCAACCGATTTGACGGTGCGGCCAAGGCGGCACCGAACTGAACCAGAACAGCGCCACGAGCAGGCGCGATAGCAATGAACCGAGGACCCAGACATGGACCGTGAAAGACTGACACACCTGCAACAGCTGGAAGCCGAGAGCATCCACATCATCCGCGAGGTGGCCGCCGAATTTGAAAACCCGGTGATGATGTACTCCATCGGCAAGGACTCCTCCGTCATGCTGCACCTGGCCCGCAAGGCCTTCTACCCGGGCAAGATCCCCTTCCCCCTGCTGCACGTGGACACCAACTGGAAGTTCAAGGAGATGATCAAATTCCGGGACGAGACCGCCAAGAAGTACGGGCTGGATCTCATCGTCCACAAGAACCCGGACGGTCTGGCCATGGACATCAACCCCTTCGTGCATGGCAGCGGCAAGCACACCGACATCATGAAGACAGAGGGGCTCAAGCAGGCGCTCAACAAGTACGGCTTCGATGCCGCCTTCGGCGGGGCGCGCCGGGACGAGGAGAAATCCCGGGCCAAGGAGCGGGTCTACTCCTTCCGTGACAAGTCCCACCGCTGGGATCCAAAGAACCAGCGCCCCGAGCTGTGGCGTGTCTACAACAGCCAGGTCAACAAGGGGGAGAGCATCCGTGTGTTCCCGCTCTCCAACTGGACCGAGCTGGACATCTGGCAATACATCTATCTCGAGAACATCGACATAGTGCCGCTCTATTTCGCGGCCATGCGCCCCGTGGTGGAGCGCAGCGGCATCAAGATCATGGTGGATGACGAGCGCATGCCCATAGGCCCGGAAGACGAAGTGAAGCAGGAGCTGGTGCGCTTCCGCACCCTGGGCTGCTACCCGCTGACCGGGGCCATCGAATCCAATGCCACCACCTTGCCCGAGATCATCGAAGAGATGCTGCTCACCACCTCGAGCGAACGGCAAGGGCGGCTCATCGACCACGATCAGGCCGGCTCCATGGAGCAGAAGAAGCGTCAGGGATATTTCTAAGGAATCGCATCATGAACAACCATATTCAGACCGCCATCAGCGAACAGGGCATTGAAGCCTACCTGCACGCCCAGCAACACAAGAGCCTGCTGCGCTTTCTCACCTGCGGCAGCGTGGACGACGGCAAGAGCACCCTCATCGGCCGCCTGCTGCACGACTCCCAGCAGATCTATGAAGATCAGTTGAAGGCGCTGGAGTCCGACAGCCAGAAGCTCGGCACCACGGGCGAGAAGCTGGACCTGGCACTGCTGGTGGACGGCCTGCAGGCCGAACGCGAGCAGGGCATCACCATAGACGTGGCCTACCGCTATTTTTCTACCGCCAAGCGCAAATTTATCATCTCGGACACCCCGGGCCACGAGCAGTACACCCGCAACATGGCTACCGGCGCCTCCACCTGCGATCTGGCCATCATATTGATCGATGCCCGTAAAGGGGTGCTGGATCAGACCCGTCGCCACAGCTTTATCGCGAGCCTGCTCGGCATCAAGCAGTTCGTGGTGGCGGTCAACAAGATGGACCTGGTGGAGTTCAGCCAGGAGGTGTTCGATCGCATCAGCCTGGAGTACCGCGAGTTCGCCAAGAAGCTCAGCGTCGACACCATCCACATAGTGCCTGTCTCGGCCCTGGACGGTGACAACGTGGTCAACCAGAGCGACAAGCTGGCCTGGTACGAAGGCGAGACTCTGCTCTCCCTGCTGGAGTCTGCCGAGGTGGAGCGCGAGCTGGAACGCCACCCGGTGCGCCTGCCGGTGCAGTACGTGAACCGCCCCAACCTGGATTTTCGCGGCTTCGCGGGCACCCTGGCCTCCGGCATCCTGAGGGTCGGCGACCGGCTTGCTGTGCTGCCGTCCGGCAAGGAGAGCACTGTGACCCGCATCGTCACCTTTGACGGGGATCTGGAGTACGCCCTGCCGGGTCAGGCCATCACGGTCACCTTCGCGGACGAGATCGACATCAGCCGGGGCGACCTGCTGGTGGATGCGGCGAAAAAGCCCCAGGTGACCCAGAACGTGCTGGCTCACATCGTCTGGATGGGGGAGGAGTCCCTGCAACCGGGCCGGGTCTACGACGTCAAGCTGGCCACCAAGAAGAGCCGTGGCCAGGTGGAGGCCATTCGCCATCGCATCGAGATCAACAAGCTGGACGAGCTGCCGGCCGCCGAGCTCAAGCTCAACGAGATCGGCCTGTGCGAATTCAGCCTGACCGACCCGGTGGCGTTCGACCCCTATGCGGATATCCGCGACACCGGCAGCTTCATCCTGATCGACCGGCTGACCAACGTCACAGTGGGCGCGGGCATGATAGTGGAAGGGCTGGCCGCAAAAGCGGTGGCAGGGCAGTACAGCGAGTTCGAGATCGAGCTCAACGCCCTGGTGCGCAAGCATTTCCCGCACTGGCAGGCGCTGACCATCAGCAACGATTCCGGCAAGGAGTAAGCCCATGACCTGGCAACAATCCCTGGTGCTGGGTCTGCTGGCTGCCCTCGTCGCCCTGCTGATCCAGGGCAAACTCCGGCCGGCGCTGCTCTTCTCGGGCGCCGTGCTCATCACCTATCTGAGCGGCCTGGCGGACATCAACGCCGTGGTGGCGGGCTACACCAACAGCGCCCTGCTGACCCTGGTGTTGCTGCTGCTGGTGTCGCTCGCGGTGGAGAAGACCCGGATCATGAGCTGGTTCGCCAACCTGGTGGGCACCGGCTCCTTCAACAAGGTGCTGGTCAAGGTGTGGTTCTCCACCGCCTTCCTGTCGGCCTTCGTCAACAACACCGCCGTGGTGGCCTCCATGCTGGGGGCGGTCAAGCGCAACCCTAACCATGCCCCCTCCCGGCTGCTGCTACCCATGTGCTTCGCCGCCACCTTCGGCGGCGTGCTGACCCTGATCGGCACCTCCACCAACCTCATCGTCAACAGCTTCCTCATCAAGATGGGGGCGCCGCCGCTCGGCATGTTCGACTTCTTCATGGTGGGGGCGGGAACCCTGCTGACCGGCCTGGTGGCCGTGCTGCTGTTTGCCCGCCACCTGCCGGAGCAGGACACAGAGATGAGCCGTGAGTCCGGCTACTTTCTCGAGGCCAAGGTGGGGGCCGGTTCCCCCATGGCCGGGCGCAGCGTCAAGGAGAACGGCCTGCGCAGCCTGAAAAGCCTCTATCTTGCCGAGATCATTCGCGGGAATCAGGTGATCTGCCCGGTGCAGCCGGAACACGAGCTGCACGAGGGGGACATGCTGCTGTTTTGCGGCGACGTGGAGAGCGTCGGCGTGCTGCAGGAGCTCAAGGGGCTGGATCTCTACGGCCAGCACCGCCTCAACGGCCAGCACCTGGTGGAGGTGATCGTCAGCCACAGCTCGCGGCTGGTGGGGCAATCCATCAAGGATGCGGAGTTTCGCACCCACTTCGATGCGGTGGTGCTGGCGGTGCGCCGGGGCGAGACCCAGCTCACCGGCGGTCTCGGCCAGATTGAGCTGCATGCGGGCGACACCCTGCTGCTGGCGCCGGGCCCCAAGTTTGCGGGCAACAAGTCCCTCTCCCGGGAGTTCGTGGTGGTGAGCGGGCTCGAAGCCTCCACCCGGCTCGATGGCAAGCGCAGCGCCGCCGTGGTGCTGGGCTTTCTCGGGGTGCTGGCACTGTCGGTGTTCGATCTGGTGCCGCTGTTCAAGGGGTTGTTGGTGATGCTGGTGGTGCTGCTCTTTTCCCGCATCCTGACTCTGGACGAGATCCGCCGCCGCTTTCCGCTGGACATCTGGCTGGTGGTGGGCGGGGCGCTGGCCATCGCCGATCAGCTGGAGAAGAGCGGCCTGGCCAGGTTGATTGCCGACTGGCTGATGGGGGAGTTCAACGGCTCCAGCCCCCTCATCGCCTTTATCGGCATCTATCTGTTTACCCTGGTGCTGACCGAGCTGATGAGCAACAACGCTGCCGCGGCCCTGGCCTTCCCCATGGGCTACCAGCTGGCGCTCAGCATGGATGTCTCCACCATGCCGTTCATTCTGGCGGTGCTGTTCGGGGCCAGCTCCAGTTTTATACTGCCCTACGGCTACCAGACCAACCTGATGGTCTATGCGGCGGGCAACTACAAGATGCCGGACTACCTCAAGCTGGCGGTGCCTGTCTCCCTGGCCTACAGCCTGGGGGTGATAGTCATGGTGCCCCTGCTGTTTCCGTTTTAAGGCGCAACCCTCTTCGTTTTGGGGCCCTGATGCCTCGCAAGGAGTTTGAATGAGCAATACCATGGCATCAGCACGTTGTCGGCTGACAGTCCGAGTCGGCTCCCCGTGGTTGCGGACAGTTTCAGTTTTGAGGCGTGAGCGCCAATCAAGGAGTGTTGGATGAGCAATATCGTGTGGCACGACCATGCCGTCGACAAAGAGAGCAGGGCCGAGCTGAAGGGACAGAAGCCCCTGGTAATCTGGTTTACCGGGCTCTCCGGGGCGGGCAAGTCCACCCTGGCGGGAGCACTGGAGCAGGCGCTGGCCGCGCAAGGCAAGCACACCTATCTGCTGGATGGGGACAATGTGCGCCACGGCCTGTGCGGGGATCTCGGCTTCGACGATGCCGCTCGTCAGGAGAACATCCGCCGGGTCGGCGAAGTGGCAAAACTCATGGTGGATGCGGGCCTTATCGTGCTCACCGCCTTTATCTCGCCGTTTCGTGCCGAGCGGGAACTGGTGCGAAACCTTCTAGGCGCCGACGAGTTTGTCGAGGTGTTTGTGGATGCTCCCCTTAGCGTGTGCGAAGAGCGCGACCCCAAGGGGCTCTACAAGAAGGCACGGGCAGGGGAGATCCGCAACTTTACCGGCATCGACTCGGCCTACGAGGCACCGGAGCAGCCGGAAATCCATCTGCTGAACGCCGGCAAGCCGGTGGAAGTGCTGGTGGAGGAGTTGCTGACTGCCCTGCGGCTGCGGGGGTTGATTGACTGAGGTCGATTGTTGGTACCGAGCGTAAATAAACAAGGGGCAATTGCCCCTTTGTTTATTTCCTGCCAATGATGCCCCTTGTTGTCAGTGGCTAGCGACTTAATTGGGCGTGTTATATAGTGTTCAACAGTTAATTTTCCTCTATTTAACGCCGCACTCTACGGTAAATTTGGAACGCAGCGTAAATTTGTCAGTAGCAGCGCCTCGTTAGGTGCTTACACCCACTCTGGATTAGAAGAAACTCCTTTAGAGAGCACTGCTAACCAAGGTTGTGCAATAACTTTACCTTCAATTGAATGTCGATCAACTTCATGCCCATATATTGCGTCAAACCCTAGTTTCTTTGCTGAAGTGCAGATGAGCTCAATTAAACCACGGGAAGCATTAAGTTGAACAACCACGTTTGCAGCTTCTATAGGAAGATCTAACTGCCGTGAAAGGTTTACAACCATCTGTTGAAGATGAGTCTCCAGCGTAGGATCAGAGTATGTCATTCGTAATACATCACCAGTTTTCCACCCATCATGCCAGAAATCATGTTGTATGTTTAGGGTTCTTGATGCTATCTGATGCTGCCTTAGAGACAGCCTAAGATTTTCGGATGCTGCATAGTTAGCTGTGGTATCCAGTATCTTTGAGTGGCTTGATATAGATACCTTGGCAATTCTTTTACCGGCTCCTTTGGCGAAGTTCATATCGCTTGTAAAGAAAATTGCAGTATGAGGAACGAGCAAGATTTCCCTCGGCTTGGGTGGCGGAGGTATTATCCATGTGTCAAAATATTGTTCTGTTCCATGAAACCAACACGGTAAATTAAGTTTTTTATTTAAATCGTCAGAGATCGTCATTGAACCACTGCCAGTCCTTTTTTTTAAAAAACAATTTCTATATTATTTCCTCTGCCACAAGGGCAAGAAATTTTTCGGATAATTGAAATGATTGACTTCCTTTCTAACACCTAAATCAGGTGTGCCATAGGCGTCACCTAGATTTCATTGTTAGCTTTTTTGTAATTTTTCAGAGGAACATACCTCTATGAAATAATCCAATAAATCTACTGATTTGGCTAATATACCCTCGAAAACAGAAATCAGATCTTTGCTTCCGATTTCAAATTCGATTGCAATTTTCTTGTAGTTGCTGCCTTTTCTATGAGCCGAACTACTGGAACGTAGGTTTTGAAGCTTTCTTAGGAACTCAATATGATCTTCATATCCTTCTATGGAGTTATTTTTAAAAGCAGTTTCCAGTCGAGATATCCCACCTTTTATATCTCCTCGCAAATCTTTTTCTATGAATATGTTCAATTGCTTTTCATTTAAAGAGTCTATGAGAACTTTGGTAAGGCCCAGGACGAGATCATCAAAATCACGTTGCTCGTTTGTTGATGGAATTCTTAGGCATTCAAAGTGATAAATATCTTCATCATTCAGGGGAAGCAATAGCTTCCATCCTATATTATCGCTGCTAATTTTTTGTAATTCTGAGTACTTAGATTTGAATACATGTTCTAAGCGATCTGAGTCAATAAATTGTGCCATTATTTGACGCTTGTAATAGGTTTCGCTTACACCACCCGATGGTGCAATGTTGTATGATCTCCAATGTAACTGTTCTTCATATGGAAGGTCTCTACCTAAATCACCCAACCAAACACAGACCTTGCCGTCGTGGTGATTATCTATCTGTAGTCCCCATAAGCTTGCACAGCTTAGACTCGAATCATTAACTGAATATTTACTCGGTTTTCCATAGTACTTATCCAATACTTCCTTTTTGAAATTTACAGCTGTCAGATAATTTGGTGCCTCTGGATTTGCACCAAAAAAATTGGCAAGCAAGTCAGGGTTTGAACTGTACGATAGTTCATCTCCAACCTCATCAGTGTCTATGATGAAATCGACAAACTTCTTGGGTTCTTCTTTTGTGAATCCATATAGCCCACTTTTTGATTTGGGAAATGGCTTTATAATTTTTTTACCTAGCAACCTAGAGAATACTTGATATTTACTAATGCCGCCAAAATCACCGTATGCAAGTTTCCATATATGAGATTCGCTTTCTTCAGATAATTCAATATCATCAAGAGATAGTTCCTCTTCAGAAAGTAGGGAGTGCTCTCTACAATCAAACTGTATGGATAAAAACATTTCCTTAATGGAAAGGAATTGCTTTAATTCCTTCAGTCTTATTTGTATTTTACTCGGCTCAATCTCAATAATAGTTATTTCATTGCCATTGTCATCAATTTTTACATACCTATTGTTAATGTGATCATGATAAAGGTTGTGAAATAACCTAAACTCTTCAGATATTTCCTTGTAATTAGTTTTAAAACCATGAAAATCTCTGCAAATAATTAATGGTTCAATGCCGTTGTCATTACCAAACCTGTGGTATTTAGGAGTCTCTATACCATCATCATAATATACACAAGAACCGGGTGCTCCTGATCCAATACTCAAATCCCACGTATAATTTGAGAGAACTTCTTCCTTTTGGTCTATCGGAACTAGAGCGCAGTAGATACCATAATCATGGTCTCCACTTCCATAGTCAGAGAAATAGATAGTCAACATTTCCGTTGACTTGGGTTCGTGAAGAATGTAATCAAGCATTTTTTGCTGTGATAACCGTTCATTTTCTTTTTCAATATTCATATTTGCTACAATGTTGGATTTTTGTGATGAGAGCTAACCGTGATTATATGGAAGGCGATACTAACAAGTTAGTACCGCCTTCCATATAACTTCGCTCCGCCCCGATAACCGCCGTGAAAAAGTTAATTTTAAATCAGTGTTTTACCGGAAAACCTCTGAAGCTGAGCGTGTTCGTTTGACACCCTCTTTTTGCTCAGCAATCACCACAAAATATAGAAACAGTAAGAGAGTGGGCCGTGGGAATCACCGGCAAGGCTACCGCCCCTGAATTTCAGCTTCCAGCCTGCTGCTTTTTACCTGTGGCTTAGCTCTGGTCTGGCTCATGGCTGACTTCGACGAGAGGTGTTCATGTTGACCATGTTACCGAACGGGGCTGGTGTGGGAAGCGGGAGAGGGTGGTTTTATGGGCAAGATCAAGAAATGAGTCGCGCTCACGCTTACCTTGTCATGCTCATGGGCCCGGTATCTGTGACCATACCGGGCCCATGGCCTTTGTCGGCCGCTGGGGAGTCAGGGGGAAGCCTGAGGGCCCGCCGGGATCAGCTGGGGAGATCAGGCTCGCCGGCCGGGGCAAGCATCAGGGTCTCTATCTGCAGGTTGGTGGAGAGCAGTGTCTTCAAGTCCTGCAGGTACTCCTCCAGGGGGGGCTCTTCCAGCAGCAGGGCAAGTTCGTTGCCGATGGGGGTGAGGCGGTAATAGAGCAGGGTGAGGTTGCTCTGGCGCTGGCGCAGGCGCCAGCGCTGGTTGCCGAAGGCCAGCTCGACCCCGTCCGCAGGCAGGGGGCCGGATTCCAATTCGCCGCGGTGCATCAGGCCGAGATCGCACAGCAGCAGCAGGGCGCTGTAGGGGACCCGGTATTTGCCAAGTCCCATGCGGGTGACCTTGGCGCGGCTGAGTAGGCCAGCCCCCTTGTGCATGCCCAGCAGCAGGCGCTGCTCGTCGCTGCCCTCGTAGTGGCAGGAGAGGGCGCAGATGCGCTGGAACAGCTGGGCTTCGCGCTGGGTCATCTCCTTGAGGGTGTTGAGGGCCCGGATGGAGAAGCGCCCCGGGGTCGCCACCTCCAGGGCGAAGATCCGCCCCCACAGCTGCTGCATGGGCACCATGCTGATGTCTTCGGCCAGTTGCAGGAAGCGGGTCAGCCAGTCGCTGTCCATCTCGCCGCCGGCCGCCGTCTCTTCGCAGTGGCGGGCGGCCATCACCATGATGGCTTCCAGATTGCGCTGGCGGGCGGCCTGATCCGCCAGATGGCGGAAGGTGGCACGCTGTTCGAAGGTGCTGTCGCTGTTGCGGGTCAGCATGCCGTCTATGCCGCGACTGCGGGCCAGGCGCAGGGTCTGCTCCTGGCTGCTCAGGATGGCACTCTCTTTCTTGGGGGGCAGGTCAGCCATGCTGGCTCCGTGATCGCAGGGTCTGGTGTTGAATGTTACTCCAACCTGGCCCATGAACAATCCCTCAGGCGGGGACGACGTCAGCTGGCTGTCACCGGATAAAAAAATGGCCTCCCGCAGGAGGCCATTGGCGTGGCTTACTCTTCGTAGACGCTGACCTCGACCGCCTCCATGGAGTAGGAGGCGGTCGCCATCTCGTGGCTGGAGCTGACGGTGTGCATCTTGCCCTTGACCCAGATGGCGTCCCAGAGATCGTCCACAGGTGCTCCCTTGGGGTAGCTCACGTAGATCACCTGGTTGGTGGGGGGTGGCGGCACATGGATGCAGGCGCCGAAGTAGGGCACCAGCAAGAAGGCGGTGATGGTCTTGGCATCCCCCTCCAGCGGCACCACGAAGCCGGGGATCCGCACCTCCTGATTGTCCAGCTTCTTGTTGACGCCCCCCACCGGCTGCGGCACCGACATGGGGTCTTCGTGATTGACCTGGGGCGGTGGCAGCAGCTTCTCCCCCTCCGGGATCAGCACGTCCCAGTCGATGGTCTTGTAATCGGCGGCCATGGCAGGCAGCACCAGCAGGCTGGCCAGCAGCGCCACTATCTTCCACTTCATCATCTGTCCTTCTCTATTTTGTCAGGGGCCGAGGCGTTAGACGCGGATGCTCATGCCATCGCTCAGGCTGTAGCGGTAAGCGCGGGCGGCGGGGAGCAGGCCTATCACCATGCCCGCCAGCCACACCAGCCCCAGCAGTTGCCACTCGTAGGCGCTCGGCAGCCCCAGGCTCAGTTGCAGGCCATAGTGGCTGAGCAGCCAGGGGGTGGCAAGCCCCTGGCCGAGATAGAGCACGGCCACCCCGAGGGCGATGCCGAGGGTGGTGAGCGCCATCGCCTCCAGCGCCAGCAGCAGGAAGAGGTGGGAGGGACCCGCGCCCAGGGATCTCAATATGGCGAGCTCGCGGCGCCGCTCGTTGAGCCCCGCCAGCAGGGTGGTCAGCATGCCGATGAGGCCCGCCACCACCACGAAACCGGCGATCACCGAGAGCGCCGTCTCCGCCACGCTCATCAGACTCCACAGCTCCTGCAGGGCGGCGCCGGGCAAGATGGCCATCAGCGGCTCCCTGGGATAGGTGTTGATGCTGCGCTGCAGCTGGAACGCCAGAATGCGGTTGCTCAGCCCCACCATAAAGGCGGTGATGGTTTTCGGGGTGAGATCCTGTGCCAGCGCCTGCTCCGGGGTCACATTCTTGCTGTGACGGCCGGTGTCCCAGCCGAGGTGGATCGCCTCTATCCCCGCCAGCGGCACATGTATGGTGCGATCTATCGGAGTGCCGGTCGGTGCCAGTATTCCCACCACCTTGAACGGCAGGTTGTCGTGCTGGCTGAAGGAGGTGTTGCCGGCGCCGTGGGCGATGACGATGGCTTGATCCAGCTTGTAGCCGAGCTTCTGTGCCACCTGGGCGCCAAGCACCGCCTCGAAAGGCGTCTCGAATGGCCGTCCTTCGCGCAGTTGCAACGACTGCTGCTGGCCGTACTTCAGATGGGTGAAGTAGTCGCCGTTGGTGCCGAGCACCCTGAACCCCTTGTGGGAGTCACCGAGGGAGAGGGGAATGGTCCAGGCGACGCCAGGCTTTGTCTTGATGGCCTGATAGGAGTCCCAGCCCACGTTGTTGGTGGGGTTGCCGATGCGAAACACCGAGTAGAGCAGCAGGTTCACCTGACCGGAGCGGGCGCCGACGATGAGATCGGTACCCGAGACAGTGTTGGAGAAACTCTCCCGGGCTTGCATTCGCACCCGCTCCACTCCGAGCAGCAGGGTGACGCTGATGGCAACGGCCAGCAGGGTAAGCCCGGCGGTGAGACGGCGGGCCCAGAGACTTTGCAGGGCAAGTTTCAGCATGATGCCCTCCGTTTTTTAGCTTGTGATCTACCCAACCCGACGAGGCTGGCCGGGCAGAGGCGCTGGTTTGTGGCTGTCATCATGCGGCCCTCCGGTTGAGCAGTTGCAGGTTCTCCACCCGGGGGAACAGCGGCTCCAGATAGGGGTCGTGACTCACGAAGACGAGGGTCGAGCCCTGCTTGTCGCACTCCTCGAACAACAGCTTGATAAAGGCGGCCCTGTTGTCGGTATCCAGGGCCGAGGTGGGTTCGTCGGCGATCACCAGGGGCGGTGAGCCGATCAGCGCCCGGGCGGCGGCGACCCGCTGCTGCTGGCCGATGCTGAGGGCGTGAACGGGACGATGCAGCGCCTCGTCCGGCAGTTGCAGCTCCCCTAGCAGGCGGCGCGCCTCCTGTTCCGGGCTCCCCTGCAAGCGGGCGCGCTTCTCGGGGGAGAAGGTGAGGGCGGCGGTGACGTTGTCCAGCACCGAGAGAAAGGGCAGCAGATTGAACTGCTGGAAGATGTACCCCAGATTGGCCGCTCGGAAGTGGTCACGGGCACGGCCGGAGAGCCGGGCCAGCGGTTGGCCCAGCACCTCCAGGGTGCCGTGGTTGGCGGTCTGGATCCCGGCCAGCAAGCCGAGCAGGGTGGATTTGCCAGAGCCCGACGGCCCCTTGATAAACACCCGTTCCCCCTCGCTGATGCGCAGGGCGGGCAGATCGAGTACAGCCTCGCCACCTGGCCAGGCAAAGGCCAGATCGCGGATCTCAACCACGGCGTTTTTCATGGCGTTACCAGCTCAGCTTGTTGGCGGACGGGGTCAACTCGGCTGCGGTCTGACCGGTGGGCAGTATCCCCTGCACGCTCAGCTTCTCAAGGCTTGGATAGAGGCTGAACAGGGTCGCCTCAAGGCCATTGAGCTTGGCCGGGGTGGCGCAGGTGTAGGTATACATGGCTTCGAGATCGGCGTGACCCGCTTCGTCATGATGGTGTTCATGCTCGTCGCTGGCAGCCTTGTCATGGTCATGGTCGTGATCCTCTTTGGCGGCTTGCAGCGCCTGCTGGGTCAGTTTGCAGCCGGCGGCCGGGTCCAGGCGGAACAGGGCGTCAGGCTGCTGGAGGCGGGCGACTGCCTTGGCGTATTGCGCCTTCTCTTCATCGCTCTTGGCGGCGTGCTCGAAACCCACCAGATCGGCGGCGGGTGCCTGCAACTCGATCATCAGCTGGTTGCCATCGACCACCAGATTGAGGTGGCCGTGGCCATGCTCGTGGGCGCCATGGCTGTGACTTTCGTGTTCGTCGTGATTTGCCTGGGCGCCAAAGGCGGCTGCGGCCAGCAACAGGGTGACTGCTTTCATCGTTAATCCTTTTGAAAAATTGATAAGAAACTGATTCAACGGAAGAAACAATGAAGGTGTGGCGGGGCTCTGATGCGGCATTGGCCTGCTGTGGTGGGGGTGACATTCGGCAGGGGGGCGCCGATAAACAGCGCTATGGCAGAGGACGGAGTGGGGACAAAGGGGGTCGGGGTCAGTGCCAGCTTGCCATCCAGATGCAGGGCGCAGAGGGTGCAGGCATGGCTATGGTCGGGCAGGTCGGCTTCAAGCGGGTGCTGTGCCAGCGCCGGTTGCATCCACAACCAGCCCAGCAGCAACACCCAGATTGTCAACGTGGAACGACCCATAGACCCTTATGGAAAGGGCGCCATCAGCGCCCTTCTCTCTGATTCAGAGATGGGACTGGATGAGCCCCATCACCTTGGTTATCTCGGTGGCATCGAGCTGGCCATCTTTGGCAAACAGCACCTTGCCCTCTCTATCCAGCACTATGATGGCCGAACTCTCCGGCGCCAGATCCCAGGCGTTGCGGGCCATGCCCTTGGCATCCAGCACCATGGTGGACCAGGGGAACTCTTTCTTGCTGTCTTCGGCGCTGCTCTTCACAAAACCGGAGGTGCCCCAGATGGCGTCATTGCTGTTGATGATGGTGACTGTCTGGTACTTGTCATGGGGCAGCTTGGCCGCCTTGATCGCCTCTATCATGGGGGCATTGAGCTCCTTGGCGCTGGAGCGGCCCGCGATATGCTGGATCAGAAAGACCTTGCCGGTCAGTACCTTGCTTTGCCAGGGCTGATAGCTGATCTCTTTCTCTTTCAGCACAAGCTCACCCTTGTCGCCGATGTTGACCAGCGGTACCTGAGCCGACTCCTTGATGTTGTGGGCCAGAACCAGGGTTGGCAGCAGCGCCAGGGTAAGTACGAGATGTTTCATCCGTATGACACTCCTTTGTTATGTTATAACGATTTTGGGATCTAGGGAATGGGACAACCCACATCCTAAACTGATCGGATCTGTTTAAAAAGTGTTAAATAAACGCGAGGATTGATCCGGTCGCAGAAGCAATCTGCCCCTTAACTTGCGAATGGGGACGGCAAGGATGGCATGGAGTCGATAAAAATCAACCGCTTGCCCATACACTCTGGCAGTGGACTCAATAGAGTGGCTCACTGATCAGGGGGATCTGGGCCATGGTCATCTGCTGGGCCAGCAGGGGGGAGCCGGTCAGCAGCACGTGGCGCTGGTTGTCTATCACCAGGGTATCCCCTTCCAGCCCGCTGTCGGCGGTGATGGCGAGCCAGGCCGGCGAGACGCTGCCGATGCTGATGCCCGGATAGATGATGCTGAGGTTGTATTGCGGTGCCAGCTCGGCCAGCAGGCTGGCCATCAGCAGCGCCTTCTCGTCGCTGTCGGCCTTGTTGTCCTGCAGGGCCTGCAGGGGGGGCGAAGTGATCCATCTGTTCGGGCGGGGTGGGGATGGCGCTTAACCACTCCTGCAACAGGTTGACGCTGGTGGCCAGATCCTTGGCCGAGAACTGCCTGGCCAGGGGCTTGAGATCCCCCTTGAACTGGTAGAACAGCTGGGAGTAGTTGGGCCTCACGCAGGGGAGCTGGCGATTGGCCGGGTGCACGCAGGGCAACACCCGCATCTCGTAGAAGGCATCTTCCTGATACTGCTCATAGGCCTGCCAGAACTGGGTGGATTCGAGGCTGTCGTCATGCAGGGTGAAGGCCTGCTCCAGATTGCGAAACTTGGTCGCCGTCTCCGGGCTGTTCTGGTTGATCTGGTTGATGCTGTTGTAGAGCCTGGGGCTGATGTAGGAGTAGAGGGTCTCCAGCGGATAGTTGAGGGAGGCATCGAGCAGCGTCATCTCGTGGCGGCTGGCCGAGAGGACCCGCTCGTCCGTGCTCAGTTGCAGGTGCTTGCGTTGACCGTCGGCTGATTGCCACTGCCAGCTCAGGTTGACCTCGTTGGCCATAGCCGCGGAGCCGAAGAGTAGACTCCACATCAGGCCTTGTGCCAGTTTCATGGTGTGCATCCTGCTTGGGTGATACTAAACAACTAGGTGAGCCGACGGAATTTGGATTGGTCTAGTGATGACGATATTGGTAATTATCTGATCCAGCTTTAAATTTAATCAGGAAAATAAGTCATGCGAGAAATAACCATGAAGCCTGTTTCAATGTGTTTGCTGATATTGCTCTCGTTGCCGGCACAGGCGGGTCAGGTGATCGTCAATCAGGGCATGTCCACGGCAGATACCTTCGCCTTGCGGGATCAGCTGGCGCGGGAACATGAATGGCAGGAGTGGTTGCGGTTCCAGCAGGCCGTCAAGTGGCTGGAGGTGCTGCCGGTCAACTGCGATCTGGTGGGAGGCGCCGGGCAGGAATATCGCTGTGGTGACAACTATTACCGCCCCTATCGGCAGAACGGGCGCGACCTCTATATCCAGGGGGATCCCCCCGGTCAGTCCCCGCAACGGCCAATAAAAAAGGCGCCATAAGGCGCCTTTTTTTTGCGAGGGAGACGCTTACTTGGCAGCGTAACGCTCGGCAGAAGTCAGGATTTCAGCTTCGGCGGCGGCCTTGTCGCCCCAGCCTTCCACCCTGACCCACTTGCCCGCTTCCAGCTCTTTGTAGCGCTCGAAGAAGTGCTGGATCTGGGCTTTCAGCAGCTCGGGCAGGTCGTTCACATCCTGGATGTGATCGTACTGCTTGGTCAGCTTGGAGTGCGGCACGGCCACGATCTTGGCATCTTCGCCAGATTCGTCAGTCATCTTCAGCACGCCGACCGGACGGCAGCGAATGACGGAGCCGGCCAGCAGCGGGTAGGGAGTCGGCACCAGCACGTCGACGGGATCCCCGTCCAGGGACAGGGTGGCGTTCACGTAACCGTAGTTGCACGGGTAGAACATAGGGGTGGACATGAAGCGATCAACGAAGATGGCACCGCTGTCCTTGTCGACTTCGTATTTGATCGGGTCGGCATTCTGCGGGATTTCGATGATGACGTAGATGTCGTCAGGCAGGCTCTTGCCAGCCGGTACCAGGTTCAGGCTCATGACGTTTCCTTTGAGTGTTGGAGTCAAGTTTGCAGGCCGACATTATAGCCATGTCCCGTCAAATGACCATATTTCGCGGGCATGGGAGCGTGCTGGTGGATGTCGCGTCGCCTGAGGCAGTCCGATTTCTGTCGCCTTGCCGGGCCTGGCTGCGCTCTGGTCATGGTCGCGGCTTGTGCCACCGGGTCAACAGACCCTAGAATGCGCACTCCCTTACTGGAAAAGGCAGCGGTATGCACATTCACATTCTCGGGATCTGCGGCACCTTCATGGGTGGTCTGGCGGTGTTGGCGAAACAGCTGGGCTATCGAGTCACTGGCTCGGATGCCAACGTCTATCCCCCCATGAGCACCCAGCTCGAGCAGCAAGGTATCGAGTTGACCGAGGGCTATGACCCCTCCCAGCTCGATCCGGCGCCGGATCTGGTGGTGATAGGCAACGCCATGAGCCGTGGCAACCCTTGCGTGGAGTATGTGCTGGATCGCAATCTGCCCTACATCTCCGGCCCCCAGTGGCTGCTGGAGCACGTGCTGCAGGATCGCTGGGTGCTGGCCGTGGCGGGCACCCATGGCAAGACCACCACCGCCAGCATGCTGGCCTGGGTACTGGAATACGCCAAGCTGGAGCCCGGTTTCCTGATCGGTGGCGTACCGGGCAACTTCCCGGTCTCCGCCCGTCTGGGCTCAGCCCCTTTCTTCGTCATCGAGGCGGACGAGTATGACTGCGCCTTCTTCGACAAACGCTCCAAATTCGTCCACTACCATCCGCGTACCCTGGTGATGAACAACCTGGAGTTCGACCACGCGGACATATTCCCGGATCTCGCCGCCATCCAGCGCCAGTTCCATCACCTGATGCGCACAGTACCGAGCAACGGCCGGGTGCTCTTCCCCCAGGCCGATGACAACCTCACCGCCGTGCGCAAGATGGGCTGCTGGAGCGAGGTGGAGCTGGTGGGTCAGGACGACGCCAAGTGGAAGGCGGTCAAGCTGGCCGATGACGGCTCCGTCTTCGAGGTGTGGCTTGATGGGGTCAAGCAGGGCGAGGTGCACTGGGAGTGCATAGGCGAGCACAACGTCAACAACGGCCTGATGGCCATCGCCGCTGCCCGCCATGCCGGTGTCATGGTGGAGCACGGCATAGCCGCCCTCTGCCAGTTCAAGTCCCCCAAGCGGCGGATGGAGCTCAAGGGCGAGGTGGCGGGCATCAGCGTCTATGACGACTTTGCCCACCACCCCACCGCCATCGAGACCACCCTCGGCGGCCTGCGTGCCAAGGTCGGTAAGGCCCGCATTCTGGCGGTGCTGGAGCCCCGCTCCAACACCATGAAGCTGGGGGTGCACAAGGAGGAGCTGGCAGGTTGCTTCGACGGCGCCGACGAGGTGTTCTTCTTCCAGCCGGCGAACATCGGTTGGGACCTTGGCGAGGTAACCGCCCACATGACGCGTCCGGCGCAGGTGTTTGACGATCTGGAGGCCCTGATCAACCGGCTGGTGGCCGAGAGCCGCGCGGGGGATCATATTCTGATCATGAGCAACGGCGGCTTCGGCGGCATTCACGACAAGCTGATAGCCCGCCTCAAGCAAGGCACATCATGAACAAGCAGATCACCCTGGCGCTGACCGGTGCCTCCGGCGCTCCCTATGCCCTGCGCCTGCTCCAGTGTCTGGTGCAGGCGGACTACAAGGTTTATCTGCTCGCCTCTTCGGCCGCCCGGGTGGTGCTCAAGACCGAGCAGCAGCAGGAGTGGCCGGGCTCGCCGAAAGAGCTGTCGGCCTATCTCTGTCGCCAATATGGCGCCAGAGAGGGTCAGATAGTGGCCTGCGGCAAGGAGGAGTGGTTCTCGCCTGTGGCCTCCGGCTCGGCGGCGCCCAGGCAGATGGTGGTCTGCCCCTGCTCCATGGGCACCGTCTCGGCCATCGCCAACGGCGCCTCCGACAACCTGCTGGAGCGGGCGGCGGATGTGGTGATCAAGGAGCGCGGCCAGCTCATTCTGGTGCCCCGCGAGAGCCCCTTCTCGGCGATCCATCTGGAGAATATGCTGAAACTGGCGCGGCTCGGGGTGACCATAATGCCCGCCGCACCGGGGTTCTATCATGAGCCGAAAAGCATCGAGGATCTGGTGGACTTCATGGTCGCCCGCATCCTGGATCATCTGGGCGTCGAGCATGCGCTGACCGGGCGCTGGGGCTATGCCAAGTCCTGAGTCTTTGAGACGAAAGGGAGACAAACAAAAGCGGCGCCGACCTGAACAGTCCGGCGCCGCTTTTTATTGGCAGGGAGGATCAGACCACCTGGAGGGGTGCCGTCACGTACTTGAACAGAAAATCAGTCACTTCTTCCCGGCTCGGGCGCTGTGGCTGATTGATCATCTGCATCATGACGTAGCCGAACCCGGTCAGGGAGCGAGCCAGATCCTGCGCCGACAGCACGCTCTGGATCTCGCCACTGTCCATGGCCGCTTGCAGGTGGGGGGCGATGCGCTCCAGCGCCTTGTCCAGCAGGCGGGTGTAACGGGGCCAGACCTCTTCCCGTACCGACGAGCTCCATTCCAGCCAGATACTGGCGTGGTCCGGTTTGTCATAGGCGGCGTCAACGAACAGCTTCACGTGGCGGTGGATGCTGTCCCTGACCGAGCCCTGGCCGTTGTACGCCTGCTCGAGGATCTGCTGCACAAAGCCTTCAATCTCGGCCAGCACTTCATCGACCAGATCTTCACGGGTGTTGAAATAGTTGAACACGGTGGCAACCGAGACTTTGGCCTGCTCGGCAATTTCGGCATGTCCCGCACGGCCAATGCCGCGACGGGAAAATACCTCGATGGCACATTCCATCAATTGATCACGACGAGCCTCCGGCGACAGCCGGGTCCGACGTCTTATTTCTGCGCGTGGTTCCATAGTTTTTTCATCTAATAGTTATTGATTATGGTGTTTATAGTATTGTCACCGATAATGCCCGAAGGCTTGCTAACTCTATCAATTAAAATAAGCCGATAAAAGCATCACGTATGCCTGACGCCTTCCGGTTGGAGTGGTAGAATCATCGGTTTTGATGTTAATGAACGGCCAATAACCCTTTGGCCATTATTGGAGTAAGTGATGAAACACAACGTCGAGGTGATGATCTCCGAGGCTGACGTCGCCGCCCGGATCGCCAAACTGGGTGAAGAGATCACCGCCCGTTACCAGGGCTCCGATGAAGTCGTGATGATTGGCCTCTTGCGCGGCTCCTGCGTCTTCCTGGCCGATCTCTGCCGTCAGTGCCAGCTGCCCATCACCCTGGATTTTATGACTGCCTCCAGCTATGGCTCCGGCATGCACAGCACCCGTGACGTGCGCATCCTCAAAGATCTGGATGACGACATCAAAGGCAAGGACGTGGTGATCGTCGAGGACATCATCGACACCGGTTACACCCTCAACAAGGTGCGCGAGATCCTCTCCCTGCGCGAACCTAAATCCCTGGCCATCTGCACCCTGCTGGACAAGCCGTCCCGTCGTGAGGTCCAGGTGCCGGTGGACTGGATTGGCTTCGCCATCCCGGACGAGTTCGTGGTGGGCTGTGGCATCGACTACGCCCAGAAGTACCGTAATCTGCCCTTCATCGGCAAGGTAGTTCCGCAAGAGTAAGCAAGGCTCGGACGTGGCAGGGCTGCTTGGCCGCCCGCCATCGACTGTCTTCAGGCGGCGCTAAAGCCGCCTTTTCTGTCTCGAGATGGGCTCATCCATCACAGGGGTTGCAATGAACGCATTGGAAATCAGCGGTCTGAAGAAGACCTATCAGGGGGGCGTCGAAGCCCTCAAGGGCATAGATCTCACCGTCAAGCAGGGAGATTTCTTCGCCCTGCTCGGCCCGAACGGGGCGGGCAAGTCCACCACCATCGGCGTGATCAGTTCGCTGGTGAACAAGAGTGCCGGCAAGGTCAAGGTGTTCGGTTACGACATCGACACCGATCTGGAGCTGGCCAAGGCCCAGCTCGGGCTGGTGCCCCAGGAGTTCAACTTCAGCCAGTTTGAGAAGGTGAGCCAGATTGTCACCCACCAGGCCGGTTTCTACGGCGTGCCAAGGGCCGAGGCCAAGGTGCGCGCCGAGAAGTACCTGCGCCAGCTCGATCTGTGGGACAAGCGCGACATGGCGGCCCGTACCCTTTCCGGCGGCATGAAGCGCCGGCTGATGATAGCCCGCGCCCTGATGCACGAGCCCAGGCTGCTGATCCTGGATGAGCCGACCGCCGGGGTGGACATCGAGATCCGTCGTTCCATGTGGAGCTTCCTCAAGGATCTGAACGAGCAGGGTGTCACCATCATACTCACCACCCATTACCTGGAAGAGGCCGAGATGTTGTGCCGCAACATCGGCATCATCGACAAGGGGCGCCTCATCGAGAACACCAGCATGAAGAACCTGCTCGGCAAGCTGGGGCGGGAGACCTTCCTGCTGGATCTGGTGCCCGGCAGCCAGGTGCCGACCCTGCCCGAGTTCAACGGTCGCATGCAGGATGAGCACACCCTGGAGGTGGAGCTGGACAAGAGCCAGTCCCTCAACAGCCTGTTCGAGCAGCTCTCCGCCCAGGGGGTGCAGGTGCTGAGCATGCGCAACAAGGCAAACCGGCTGGAAGAGCTGTTCGTCAACCTGGTAGAGGAGGGTCGCAAAGCATGAATCCCATGACCTATTACATCGCCTTCAAGAGCATACTGGCCAAGGAAGTGAGCCGCTTTACCCGCATCTGGATCCAGACCCTGGTGCCGCCGGCCATCACCATGAGCCTCTACTTCGTCATCTTCGGCAACCTCATAGGGTCGCGCATCGGTGACATGGGAGGCTTCAGCTACATGGAGTTCATCGTGCCCGGCCTCATCATGATGTCGGTCATCACCAACTCCTACTCCAACGTCGCCTCCTCCTTCTACAGCGCCAAGTTCCAGCGCAACGTGGAGGAGCTGCTGGTGGCGCCAGTGCCCAACTACATCATCATCGCCGGCTATGTGGGCGGCGGTGTGGCACGGGGTCTCTGTGTCGGTCTCATCGTCACACTGGTCTCCCTGTTCTTCGTGCCGCTGCAGGTCCACCATCTGTTCAGTGTCTGCTTCACCGTGCTGCTGACCTCGATCCTGTTCTCCCTGGGGGGGCTCATCAACGCCGTGTTCGCGAAGTCGTTCGATGACATCAGCATCATCCCGACCTTCATCCTGACGCCGCTCACCTATCTGGGGGGAGTCTTCTACTCCATCAGCCTGCTGCCGCCGTTCTGGCAGGGGGTCTCCCAGGTGAACCCCATCATCTACATGGTGAACGCGTTCCGCTACGGCTTCCTCGGCATCTCCGACGTGCCGCTCGGCACCGCCTACCTCATCATCATCGGCTTCATAGTCGCGCTCTACGGACTTGCCTGGTGGCTCATCTCCCGCGGGACAGGGCTGCGTCACTGAGGTGCAACCGGCCAGCAAAAAGGCGCCCTCGGGCGCCTTTTTTATTTGTCTGGTGCAGAGCCTCAGAGGGCTGGCGCGTCGTAGTCCGCCGGCTCGTCGCTGTAGACGCAGACGTTCCACTTGGCCGCCAGACCCTCTTCGGCCAGACAGTAACGCTCGAAGAAGGCCTTGATCTCGGCGCGCTGGCAGTGGGCCTCGAAGCTGGCCATGTCTTGCCAGATCTCGTTGAAGACGATGGGGAAGCTCTCCCCCTCGGCGAAGGGGCTGGCAATGTGGCGGGTGACTCTGTACTGCAGGCAGCCGTCCTCCCTCAGGGTGTTGGGCTCCAGCCCCTGCAAGACCTGGAACAGGGCCTGCTCCTTGCCCGGCTTGGGCAGGAACTGGGCGATGCAATAAACCTTCTGGGACATCTCTGTCTCCTTGCCGTGTCTCAACCCTGAAGGGTGACGACACTATTGTCGATAAGGCGGGCCTTGCCGGGGTAAGGGTCGGCCATCGGGACTGTCAGTCGTTGCTTGCGCTGATGAGGGTGACAACGCGGTTGTCGATGAGGCGTGCCTTGCCGAGATAGGCAGCCATCAGGATCACCAGCCGCTTGCTGGCAGAAGTGGAGGATTCGAGGGTGTCGGCATCGACGATGTCGATGGCATCCGTCCTGAAGCCGGCGTTGTCGAGACGCTGGCTGGCCTGGGCCACCAGGGAGGGGAGGTGGTGGTTCCCCGCTTCAATCTGCTCGGCAATCCAGTTCATGGTGCGCGCGAGCTCGGGGGCCAGGGCCCGCTCGGCGGCGGTCAGGTAGCCGTTGCGCGAGGAGAGGGCCAACCCGTCCTCGGCCCGCACAGTGGGCACGCCGACTATCTCGACCGGCATGGCCATGTCGGCCACCATCTTGCGAATGAGCGCCAGCTGCTGGTAATCCTTCTGGCCGAAGCAGGCCACGTCGGGCTGCACCAGGTTGAACAGCTTGGTGACGACAGTGCTGACACCACGGAAGTGGCCAGGGCGCAGCGCCCCTTCCAGCAGGCTGGAGAGACCCGGTACCTCGACGAAGGTCTGGCTGGCCAGCCCCTGGGGATACATCAGCTCCGGGGTCGGGGTGAACACCAGATCCACGCCGGCGGCCTGCAGGGCGGCGCAGTCCTGCTCCAGGGTACGGGGATAGTTGGCGAGATCCTCGGCCTTGTCGAACTGCAAGGGGTTCACGAAGATGCTGACCACCACCTTGTCGCCGCGGCTGCGGGCCTCATCGACCAGGGTGAGATGGCCCTGGTGCAGATTGCCCATGGTGGGTACGAATGCGATGGCGCGGCCTTCGCGGCGCCATTGGCCGATCTGTTCACGCAGAGCGGCAGGATTGTTCACAACCAACATCAACAGTTCACCTTCGGATAGGTCAAAGAAACAGGGATTGAAAGGGCCAGCGTGGATGGCACGGGATAGTTCACGAGCAACATCACCAACAGTTCACCTTCGGATAGGTCAAAGAAACAGGAATTGAAAGGGCCAGAGAGGGATGCGAAACGGGGGCTTAGCCCCCGTTGCGGTTCATGAGGCCTGGATCAGTTGAAGCAGTGCTCGGGACCGGGGAAGGTGCCCTCGCTGACCTGCTGCACATAGAGGCGGATGGCGGCGCGCATGTCACCCGTCTCGGCCAGGAAGTTCTTGGTGAACTTGGGCACATAGCCGGAGGTGATGCCAAAGGCGTCGTGCATCACCAGGATCTGGCCATCGGTGGCCGGGCCCGCGCCTATGCCGATCACCGGGATGCGCAGCGCCTTGCTGATGCGCTCGGCCAGGGCGACCGGCACGCATTCGAGCACCAGCAGCTGGATACCGGCCGCTTGCAGCTCCAGGGCCTGACGGTAGATCTCCTGGGCGTGGAACTCGTCACGCCCCTGCACCTTGAAGCCGCCAAACACGTGGACGGATTGCGGGGTCAGCCCCAGGTGACCGCAGACAGGCACGCCGTTGCGGGTCAGGTGACGAATGCTCTCGCACAGCCAGTCGCCCCCTTCCATCTTCACCATGCGGGCGCCGGCGGCCATCAGCCGGGCGGCGTTCTGGTAGGTCTGCTCGGGAGTGGCGTAGCTCATGAACGGCATGTCGGTGACCACCAGCGCCTTGCTGGCGCCACGCACCACGCAGCGGGTGTGATAGACCATCTCATCCATGCTGACGGCCAGGGTGTCGTCCCCTCCCTGCAGCACCATGCCGAGGGAATCACCGATGAGCAGCACCTGGGCGCCTTCGTCGTCGAACAGCTTGGCGAAGGTGGCATCATAGGCGGTGATGGCGGTGATTTTTTGTCCGTCCTGCTTCATCTTCTGCAGGTCGGTGATGGTGATCTTGCTCATTGCGTTGCTCCTACTCGTCTACTCACCCGTTGCGCAGGCAAGGATCTCGAGACCATTGCGCGGGCAGCGGGCAACCAGTTCGGTGAGCGGGGTGCCGCAGGGCAGCACCAGGGCGGGGGCGATTTCGGCAAGGGGCAGCAGGACGAACTCCCGCTCCTTCATGCCGTAGTGGGGAACGATCAGGCGTTCATGCTGGATGACTTGCTCGCCGTACAGCAGCAGATCCAGATCCAGGGTTCTTGGACCCCAACGCTCGTCCTTGCGCACACGTCCCTGTTCCCGCTCGATTTTCTGCAGTTGATCCAGCAAAGCCAGGGGGCCGAGCCGGGTATGAAGCCGCACCACGGCATTGACGTAGTCCGGCTGATCCGCAGGGCCCATGGGGCGGCTGCCGTAAAGCTGCGAGGCCTGTTGCAATTCGGATTCCGGCAGCCTGCCCAGGGCGGCGACGGCCTGTCTGGCCTGGGCGACGGGGTTGCCCAGGTTGGATCCGATGGCAACGAAGACCTCGATCATCGGGTGGCCTTTATTCTGCCGCTTTCGGCTTGCGACGACGGGGGCGGCGGCGGTTGCGGCTGTTGCTGCTGCGTTTCTCACCGTCTCCGCGCGGCTCGGCCGCCGGGGCACGCTCACCGCTCGCCGGGCGGCGGGTCGCTTCCCGTTGCAGTTGCGGACGCACATCCGGGTTGGAGGCCACATAGCGCTCCCACCAGCTGGCCAGCTCGCCGAGGCCGCGCTCGACCCGGTTGCGCAGCAGCAGGAAGTCAAAGGCTGCACGGAACTTTGGATGCTCCATGGCGCGCTCGGGGTGACGACCCTGACGACGGGTCAGGCGCTGTTGCAGGGCCCAGATGTCGCGCACGTCCGTGGTGAAGCGGCGCGGCACGGCGATGATCCGCACCTGGGCATCCAGCACCTCGTTGATGGCCAGCATGAAGGCGTCGTGCCAGGGCAGGCCGCTCTCGTTTTCCAGCACCCGGGCACGGGCCTCGACGGCGCCCCACAGCAGGGTGGCATAGAGGAAGGCCGGGGTGACCCGCTTCTCTTCACGTACCCGGGTATCGGTGTCCATCAACGCCAGTTCGATGAACTGCTCGTAGGGCGAGTTGCCGTTGGGCGTAAACAGGGCGGCGACCTGGGGGAACAGGGGCTGGAACAGCCCGTATTCGCGCAGCAGCTTGTAGGTGGCGAGACCGTCACCGGCCAGGAACAGCTTGAGGGTCTCCTCGAACAGACGGGCGGCCGGAATGTCCTGCAGCAGCGGCGCCAGTTCCCGGATGGGGGCGGCGGTGCGCGGGCTTATGGTCATCTCCAGCTTGGCGGCGAAGCGCACGGCGCGCAGCATGCGCACCGGATCTTCCCGGTAGCGGGTCTCGGGGTCACCGATCAGCTCCAGCTTGCGCTCGGCAAGATCCTCGATGCCACCCTCGAAGTCGTGCAGGGTGAAATCCTTGGCGCTGTAGTAGAGGGCGTTGACGGTAAAGTCACGGCGCTCGGCATCCTCTTCTATGGTGCCGTAGACGTTGTCGCGCAGCAGCATGCCTTCATCAGACTGGGCCGATACGTGCTTGCTGGTATTGACCTGATGGTGGTGACCACGGAAGGTAGCCACTTCGATCACGTCACGACCAAAGACGATGTGGGCCAGGCGGAAACGACGGCCGATCAGGCGGCAGTTGCTGAACAACGCCTTGATCTGCTCCGGCGTGGCATCGGTGGCGATGTCGAAATCCTTTGGCGTTCTCCCGAGCAGAATATCCCGGACGCCACCACCCACCAGGTAGGCTTCGTAGCCCCCCTTGTTCAGGCGGTAGAGCACCTTGAGCGCATTCTCGCTGATCTCTTTGCGCGAGATGGGGTGCTGGTCACGGCTCAAGGTTCGGCGTTGACCGGCGACACGGGCTGGAATGGGAGACTCCATCGACTGCTCGCCGTCTTCCTTGCCGAGCACCTTGCGGCAAAAGTTTGCGATCTGGGAAAAAATGGTACACCTCTTCATGACTTCAAATTGACGGGAGGCCAAAAAATAGCGGCCTATCATAGCTCAGGCCCGACCAAATGAGAAACGCTGCGGTCTGCTTCCCCGATTCGGGCCAGGTCGTACAAGGAAAGACGCTTTCAGTTCCCCGGGTTCTGGCCTGCTCAAATGAGAAACGCGGCGGCCTGCTTTTGCTCCGGGGGCCTGCTTATCTGGCCCCCAGCACTATCTTCTGCTGGCGGGGGACCCGGGCCAGCTGCCAGTGGGCAATGCCCCAGGCGATGATCTCGTCGACGGTATTCTCTCTCAGGCAAGGCGGCGGGCACTGGCCGAGGAACGCGAGGGCCTGCCACAGGGCGGGCCTGACGTCATCCTGTGCCAGCGCCGGCGCATGGTTCTGCTTCGACAGCTTGTTGCCATCCGCCAGCACCGCCAGCGGCAGGTGCACCCAGGCGGGGACGTCAGCCCCCAGGGTCTGGTAGAGGGCAATCTGGCGCACAGTGGGCTCCAGCAGATCGGCGCCGCGCACTATCTCTGTGATGCCGCTGTCCATGTCATCCACCACCACCGCCAGGTTGTAGGCATAGAGGCCATCCCGGCGGCGCACGATGAAGTCCTCCTCGGCGAGCGCCGCAGGCACCGCAATATGGCCCTGCAACTCATCCTCGAAGTGGTAGACGGGATTATGCTGGCGCAGGCGTGCGGCGCAGCCCTCTGCCGTCAGTCCCAGGGTGCGGCAGTGGCCGTTGTAGAAGCCGCCCGCCGCCATGATCTCGCGCCGGGTGCAGCGGCACCAGTAGAGATCCCCGGCCCGATAGAGCTGATCGATGATCTCGTCATAACGGCCGTGGCGCGCGCTCTGGAACATCACCTCCCCATCCCAGCCGAGGCCATGGGCCTCCAGGGTCTGGAGGATGAGCCCGCTGGCCCCGGCCATCTCCCGCGGCGGATCTATGTCCTCGATGCGCACCAGCCAGCGCCCCTGTTGCGATCTCGCCTGCAAGAAGCTGCCAAGGGCGGCGACCAGGGAGCCGAAGTGGAGCGGACCTGACGGGGAGGGGGCGAAGCGACCGACATGGGGTCGAACAGGGGAGGAGGGAGTCATGGCCATGGGAATTCGGGTAGACGATGCATTGAGGCTGCATTCTGGGATGGTCGCGGGAAAAGCTCAATAAAAAAGGGAGCCTGCGAGCTCCCTTTTTTTGTCCATGTCGATGGGCGGCATCAGCCAGCCATCTGTTTTTCCTTGATTTCAGCCAGCGTCTTGCAGTCGACACAGAGGTCGGCGGTCGGACGGGCTTCCAGACGACGAATACCGATTTCGATACCGCAATGTTCGCAGTAACCAAAGTCGTCTTCTTCGAGCAGCAGCAAGGTCTTTTCGATCTTCTTGATCAGCTTGCGTTCACGGTCGCGGGTGCGCAGTTCGAGTGCGAACTCTTCTTCCTGCGCGGCGCGATCGACCGGATCCGGGAAGTTTGCAGCCTCATCCTTCATGTGGTCGACGGTGCGGTCAACTTCCTGCATCAGTTGGTTGCGCCAGGCTCCCAGGATCTTGCGAAAATGTACCTTTTGTTGGTCATTCATGTACTCCTCACCGGCTTTTACCTGGTAAGGCTCTACACCCGCAATGGCCAGGGGGCCCAGAGATTTCCTGTTTTCGCCTGTTGGCATGCCCTGTCTCCTAATTCAGCACGCTACCCGTGCCATCCATAAATTGAGGGCGGTATCTATAGCAGAAGGGTCAACGGGAGGCAAACAAGCCTTGTCAATAATGTTACCCACTCCAGCATTTATTCTCAGCCCTCGGGTAGCAGATGGTCAGATTCAAATGGAATAAAATCTTGAGCCACCATGCCCTGCACCCCAACATGGGGGCGATAGCATAAAATTTCAACCCCTGCCGCCATCGCCTGCTCAACAAGCTGACTATAGTGCGGATCTATATGGGCTGCAGGGCGCATTCTCGCGATACCGGAGTGCAAAACCATGAACAGCAGCACGGCTCTGTGCCCGGCCGCCTTCATGGCCATCAATTCACGCAAGTGCTTGGCGCCACGGGCGGTGACCGCATCGGGGAAGTAGCCCATGCCCGCTTGTTCCCGCTCGTCGAGCAGGGTGACGGATTTCACCTCTATGTAACAACTTGGCCTGTGATCGTCTTCCAGCAACAGGTCGATGCGGCTGTTCTCCTCCCCGTATTTCACCTCGGTGCGCAGCCTGGCATAACCCGCCAGCGGCGCCAGCGCCCCTTGCTCGATGAGCTCCCGGGCGATCTGGTTGGCCCGCGCCGTGTTGACGCAGATGAAGTGGCCCGCCGGGCTCTGGGCTATCTCCCAGCTGTGGGCCAGCTTGCGCTTGGGGTTGTTCGAGGTGGAGTACCAGACCCGGGTGCCCGGATCGGCACAACCCGTCATGGCGCCGGTATTGGCGCAGTGGATGGTGATGGTCTCACCATCGGCTAGCTGCACATCGGTGAGGAAGCGCTTGTAGCGGGCGATGAGCAGACCGGATTGCAAAGGGGGATCGAAGATCATGGGGTCAGCTCCTCGCTGTTGGTCTCTTTGATGCGGGCACGCAGGGGCCAGCAGGCGATGGGTTCATAGCTGACCCCCTGCGGGGTGCTGACGGACTGGTAGAGGCAGAAGCTGTCCGCCTGCAGCACAAGATCGGGGGCGGGCAGCGCCTCCGGGGCCTCGCCGGCCTTGCGCGACAGGGTGACATGGGGGCGGTAGCCCTGTTCCCCGTTGCCAAGCCCCAGCTTCTCGCCGTGGCGACGCAGGGCCCTGGCCAGCACGTTCAGCTCGTTTGGCCATTCACTGGGCCCCACCCAGGCGGCCCTGGCACGCTGAAACCAGCCGGTCTGATCCAGATGGACGCTGAAAGGGGGACAGCGCTGCTGTGCGGCGGCGGCGATCAGCCTGTCCCGAGTGGCCTCGTCGGCCTCACCGAGAAAGGCCAGGGTCAAATGCAGATTGCGTTCGGACACCGGCAGGCCGGGCCAGGGACGTCGTTCGCGCCAGTCGATCAAGGCGGGGGCAAGCTGGTGCAGGGGCAGGGCAAAGAAGAGTCTGGGCATGCGCAGCGTCGGTCCTCGTGGTACTCACATGAAAGGGCCATTCTATGGCAGCTCGTCTACGGATGTCTCCTGGTCGCGTCTCGCGCTTGTCCGGGCGGGCTGTTGTACCGGCAGGGACGCCCCAGGTCTGCCCCAACCGGTTGGCGCGCATCCGGCACGGCTGCTGACGGTGGGCGGCTGGCTGTGGCAGAATGGGCGCCGTTTTCCTGGTCATCACAGAAGGTCTTCGCCGTTTTGTCCCAACTCCCCATAGTCTCTGTGCTGCCCGAGCTGTTTGATGCCATCGACAGCCACGCCAGCGTGATACTGCAGGCCCCGCCAGGGGCAGGCAAGTCGACCCTGCTGCCCCTGGAGCTGGTGCGCCTAAACCGGCTGCCCGGTCGCATCATCATGCTGGAGCCCAGGCGCCTCGCGGCGCGCAACATAGCGGGCTTCTTGGCGCGTCAGCTCGGGGAGAAGGTGGGGGAGCGCATCGGGCTGCGGGTGCGGGGCGAGAGTCGCACCAGTGCCGCCACCCGGCTCGAGATAGTGACCGAGGGGGTGCTGACCCGGATGTTGCAGCAAGACCCCGAGCTGACCGGCGTCTCCCTGGTGATCTTCGACGAATTCCACGAGCGCAGCCTGTACGCCGATACCGCCCTGGCCTTCGCCATCGAGAGCCAGCAGGGGCTGCGTGACGATCTCAAGCTGCTCATCATGTCCGCCACCCTGGAGGGCATGGCGCTCGAGAGCCTGTTGCCGGACGCCCCTGTGATCCGCTCCGAGGGGCGCGGCTTTCCCATCGACTACCACTACCGCCCCGCCAATCGCCAGCAGTGGCTGGAGCCCCAGGTGGGCGCCGTGGTGCTGGAGGCGCTGGCGGCCCACGGGGGCAGTGCCCTGGTGTTCCTGCCTGGGCAGGGGGAGATAGAGCGACTCGCCCAGTGGCTGGAGGGGCGCCTGCCGGATGACGTGCGCCTTGCCCCCCTCTACGGTCGCCTCGACATGGCGGCCCAGCAGGCGGCCATAGAGCCTGCCCCGGCGGGGAGTCGCAAGCTGGTGCTCACCACCAATGTGGCGGAGACCTCCCTCACCATAGAGGGGGTCTCGGTGGTCATCGACAGCGGGCTGGAGCGGCGTGCCACCTTCGATCTGAGAAGCGGCGTCACCCGGCTGGAGACCCGTCAGATTGCCAGGGCCTCCGCCACCCAGCGGGCAGGCCGTGCCGGCCGTCTCGGCCCCGGGGTCTGCTACCGGCTCTGGAGCAGCGAAGTGCAGGAGCGCCTCGCCGAGCAGAGCCCGCCGGACATCCTCACCCAGGAGCTGACCGGTCTGCTGCTGGACGCCGCCCAGTGGGGCGCCAGGGTGGAGAGCTTGCCGCTGCTCGACATGCCCCCTGCGGCTGCGGTGGCGAGCGCCCGGCGCCTGCTGGTGGCCCTGGGGGCCATGAAGGCGGAGGGTGAGCAACAACTCACCCCGGCCGGCCGCACCATGGCCGCCTTCGGCACTCATCCCCGTCTGGCGCGCATGTTGTTGCGGGCCCGGGAGCTGGAGGCCGAGGGTCTGACAGGGATTGTCGCCGATGGGGCTTTCCTGGTGGCGCTGCTGGAAGAAGATCTGCGAGGATCCGAGCGCCTTTCCGTGCTGTTCCATCGTCGTCTGGGGGCCCTGCGTCAGGGGGCCGCCCGCTGGTTCGAGCGCCTTGGCGCAAGGCCTGCGGCCGCCCAGGGTCAGTGGCTGGGGCTGCTGTGCGCCCTCGCCTGGCCGGACCGGATCGGCAAGCTGCGCAGTGGCAGCCGCTATCAACTCAGTGGTGGGATCGGCTGCGATCTGGTAGAAGGTCACCCATGTCAGGGACAAGGGGCCCTGATCGCCATCGAGATGGGGCAGAACGATCGCGGCAGCCGCATCTTCATCGCCGAGCCGGTGGCGCTGGACGAGCTGGTGCGCCAGCTGCCGGAGCTGGTGAGCGAACGCCAGTGGTTCGACTGGGACGAGCGGGAAGAGCGGGTCCGCGCCGAGCGCCAGCAGGTGCTCGGCGAACTGGTGCTCGGCCAGCGGCCGTTGACGGATCTCTCCGATGAGCAGAAGGGGCGCTGCCTGCTGCAGGGCATTCGTCGCAAGGGGTTGCATGTGCTGCCCTGGGACGAGGGCAGCGAGGGGCTGCTGGCCCGATTGCGCTGCGCTCGCGACTGGCTGCCGGACGAGGGTTGGCCCGCCATGGACGACGAGAGTCTGCTGGCCCGGCTGGAGGAGTGGCTCTTGCCTGCCCTGAGCGGCATGACCCGGCTGGAGCAGCTCAAGAGGCTCAACCTCTCCGATCTGCTGCGCCAGTCCCTGCCCTGGCCCTTGCCAAAACGGCTGGACGAGGCGCTGCCGAGCCACTTCAGCGCGCCGACCGGCAGCCGGGTGCGGATCCGCTATCAGCCGGGGCAGGCCCCGGTGATCCCGGTGCGTATTCAGGAGATGTTCGGGCAGGGCACGACCCCCTGCGTGGCCGATGGCCGTGTGCCCCTGGTGGTGGAGCTGCTCTCTCCGGCCCAGCGACCGCTGCAGATCACCGCCGATCTCGCCGCCTTCTGGGCGGGATCCTACGAGCAGGTGAAGAAAGAGATGAAGGGGCGTTACCCCCGCCACTACTGGCCGGACAACCCCCTGGAGGCCATGCCGACCAAAGTCACCAAGAAGAAGATGGGGATCTAGGTTGGTGCTGAGCCTAGCTAAGCCCAACTCCAGCAGATGACCCTCGCCCTCTCCCAGAGGGAGAGGGAACCGATCGAGCTTGGTGTTTGCTCCCTTCTCCCCTTGTGGAAGAAGGGTTGGGATGAGGGAGTGGGCATCCATTTGTCTGGCGAATGTCTGGCGAAATGAAACCCAGGATCCAGGTTCGATTGGTTAAGCCCGATCGGACGTTCGCGAATGCGACATAACAAGTAGAAAGGAATGCAAAGAGGATTTATGGCAACCCAACGACGCAAGAGCCCTCCCAAGAAGGCAGCTCCCAAACGCACCATCTGGCGCAAGCTGTTCTGGCTTGGCTTCAAGCTCTCCCTGGTGGTGGCGGCCTTTATGGTGGTGTTCGGCATCTACCTCGATACCAAGGTGCGCGAGCGCTTCGATGGCGAGAAGTGGCAGTTGCCCGTGATGGTCTACAGCCGCCCGCTGGAACTCTACCCCAGCCAGCGCCTCTCCCAGACCCAGATGCTGCGCGAGCTCAACATGTTGAGCTACAAGCAGGTGCGTCAGCCCCACACCCCGGGGGAGTACGCGGTCAATGGCAATCGCATCGAGCTGGTACGCCGTCCGTTCGAGTTCCATGACGGCGCCGACGGCGCCCGTGGCCTGCGTCTCACCTTCAACGGTGCGCGGCTGGAGGGGATCCAGTCCCTGGAGAACCAGCGTCAGCTAGGTTATGCCCAGATGGACCCTGTGTTGCTTGACCGCCTCAACACCGAGGACAGGGAGGATCGCCTGCTGGTACGCATCGCCGAGGTACCGGACAGCCTGCTGGTGACCCTGCTGACCACCGAAGATCGCGACTTCTATCAGCACGGCGGCGTCTCGCCTGTGGCCATCATGCGTGCCATGGTAGCCAATGTGCTGGCGGGCCGCACAGTGCAGGGGGGCAGCACCCTCACCCAGCAGCTCGCCAAGAACTTCTTCCTGACCCGGGAGCGCAGCCTGTGGCGCAAGGCACAGGAAGCCTATATGGCGGTGCTCATCGACTACCGCTACAGCAAGGACGAGATCCTGGAGGCCTACCTCAACGAGGTCTACCTGGGGCAGAACTTCTCGCAAGGGGTCTATGGCTTCGGGCTCGCCTCCTACTTCTACTTCGGCATCCCGGTCAACGAGCTGGACATCGATCAGGTGGCCCTGCTGGTGGGCATGGTGAAGGGGCCTTCCTATTACGATCCCTGGCGCTTCCCCGAGCGGGCCAAGGCGCGCCGGGATCTGGTGCTGAAACTGCTGATGGAGCACGGCAGCCTGACCCAGGCCGAGTATGAGCTGGCCAGCAAGCAGCCCCTTGGCATCATCACCCGGGGCCAGATGAGCTATGGCCGCACCCCGGCCTTCATGGGGCTGCTCAAGCGGGAGATCCAGAACCGCTTCGGCCCGGATCTGCTCAAGCAGTCCGGCCTCAAGATCTTCACCAGCCTGGATCCCATCGCCCAGCACGCCGCCGAGCAGGCGGTCGAGACAGGCCTCGCCACCATCGAGAAGCAGCGCGGCAAGAAGAAGCTGGAGGCGGCCATGGTGGTCTCCGACTGGCACAAGGGCGAGGTGGTCGCCATGGTGGGGGGGCGGGATCCCCGTTACGCCGGCTTCAACCGTGCGCTGGATGCCCGTCGTCAGATTGGCTCCCTGGTAAAACCGGCTGTCTATCTCACCGGTCTCTCCAACGGCCTGACCCTGGGCACGCCGCTCAAGGATCAGCCGATCCGCATCCGCGGCCAGGATGGCCAGATCTGGACGCCGCAGAACTACGATCGCAAGTTCCGCCAGAGCGTGCCGCTGATGGAGGCGCTCGCCAGCTCCCTCAACGTGCCGACCGTCAACCTGGGTCTGCAGGTGGGGCTCGACAAGGTGGTGGACACCTTGCACAAGCTGGGGGTCCAGCAGGAGATCCAGCCTTATCCTTCCCTGGTGCTGGGGGCGGTGGCGCTCTCGCCCATGGAGGTGAACCAGATGTATCTGCCCATCGCCAACCAGGGGCTGACCCAGCCGCTGTCGGCCATTCGCGCCGTGGTAAACAGCGATGGCAGCCAGCTCTATCAGCATGACGAGACCGCCAAGCGGGTGACGGATCCCCAGGCCAGCTGGCTGACCCTGTTCGCCATGACCAAGACGGTGAGCCAGGGCACTGCCCGGGCGCTCGGCGCCAAGTTCCCCGGCGCCACCATGGCCGCCAAGACAGGGACCACCAACGAGCTGCGGGACTCCTGGTTTGCCGGTATGGACAACAACGAGCTGGTGAGCGTCTGGGTCGGCCGGGATGACAACCAGCCCGCCGGGCTGACCGGGGCCAGCGGTGCCTTGCAGCTGTTCAGCGGCTACATGAGCCAGCGCGGCGTCAACAGCCTGGGGCTGAAGATGCCGGAAGGGGTGAGCTGGGCCAGCTTCTCCCGCGCGAGCGGCGCCCGTGTCGCCAGCGACTGTCCCGGCAGCCTGCAGGTGCCGGCCAAGCTGGCTGGGCTGGGGGAGCCCATGAGCTGCGCCAGCCCTGTCTCCAGCCCGGTCAACGCGCTGGATCAGTGGTTCGGCGGCTTCTTCAACTAACGAGAACGGGCAGCCTGGCTGCCCGTTTTACAAGGATTGCCATGACACTTCCCTTGCTCGGCGGCATTCACCACGTGGCCATCATCGCCAGCGACTATGAGCGCTCGCGCCACTTCTACCACCAGGTGCTGGGGCTGCCCATCATCAACGAGACCCTGCGGGAGGCCCGCCACTCCTGGAAGCTGGATCTGGCGCTGCCAGATGGCAGCCAGCTGGAGCTGTTCAGCTTTCCGGCCCCGCCGCCGCGCCCCTCCAGGCCGGAGGCGTGCGGCCTGCGGCACCTGGCGTTTCGGGTGCAGGTGCTCGATCCCGTCATCGCCCATCTGGAGCACCAGGGGGTGGCCGTGGAGCCGGTGCGGGTGGACGAGCTGACCGGCAGTCGCTTCACCTTCTTCGCCGATCCCGACGGCCTGCCGCTGGAGCTCTACGAGGTCGATGCCGGGCCGGCATGAGCGGGCTTTGCGGCAGCATGAGTGCGTAAAAAGCCGCCCGGCGAACACCGGGCGGCTTTTTCATGGGGTCAGGTGTTCATCACGCCGTGGTCAGCAGCGCCACGGCGACGGCCATGATCAGGATGCCGACCCAGCCGACGGGCTTGAGACGCTCCCCAAACAGCAACAGGCCGCCGAGGGCGGTGCCCAGGATGCCGATGGCGCCCCAGGTGGCATAGGCCACGGCGAGATCTATCCTGCCTGTGCTCACCGCCTCACTGAGCAGGGTAAAGGCACAGAGCACCAGCAGTATGCCGAGCAGGCCCCAGCCCTTGTGACGAAAACCGAGGGAGCGGTTGATGGCCATGTTGGCCCCCACATCCAGCAGGGCGGCGCTCAGGACGATGATCAACGGGTGCATGGGAGCTCCTTGGCAGGGGTGGCGTCAACCGGCTCGGCATGGGTTTCCCCCAGGGTCACCATAACAATGCCCACTATTGCCAGCGCCAGCCCGACCCACTCCTGCACACTCAGCTCGTAACCAAGGAACAGCACTGAGACGGCGGTGATCAGGGCGATTCCCAGCCCTTCCCAGAGCGCGAACGCAATACCAATGGAGATTGTTTTGGCGGCCTTGGCCAGCAGTAGGTAGGAGAGGGCGATGAGGAGCCACATCGGCAGGTAGTTGAGCCAGCCGGCCTCACTCTCCGGGATCAGAGCCATGGTGGAGGTGCCTGCCACCTCGGTCAGGATGGCGCCCGTCAGGAAGAGGCGGGCCAAAAGCAGGGGACTGAATAACATGGGGTTTCCTTCTGTTGCTACGACGAGGGAGAGGATAGCCGCGGTTGGGCAAGGTCCGGGTATCGCTGAGCGTCGATAATTCTGGCGCTGACGGTTTGCCTTGGGGGAGGGGCGCGGCGTAAGGTGAAGATGGAGCAAGCTGCCACCAGAGCGCAATCATGAAGCTTTATCAGATACAACTCTTTGTAGAATCAGCAGGCAGTGGTTCGATTGCCAATGCCGCCAGACGCCTTGGCAAGAGCCGGAGTGCCGTCAGCACGGCGATCGCCGCCCTGGAAGTGGAGCTTGGCGTCGACCTTTTTGAACGAGGGGCCAACCAGAGCCGATTGACCGAGATAGGGGAGCAGGTGCTGGACGACTGCCGGCGACTGCTGCAGGCGGCCAACAGCCTCAAGCTCAAGTGCGAGCACTACGCCTCGGGCGCCGAGGTGGCGCTCAGGGTGGCGCGGGATGACGCTATCCCCGAGCCGGTCTGGCGCGAGATGCTGGGGGCGCTGCGCCACCAGTTTCCCGGCACCAGCATCTCCCTGGTGCTGGCCTCGCCCCCCGAGCTGCCTTCCCTGGTGGAGGAGGGGTTCGTGGATGCCGCCTTCGGCCTCATCACCGAGGATCAGGAGCGCAGCGGCCTCAACATAGAGGTGCTCAACCCCATCCGTACCCTGATGGTGGTGGCGCCCAGCCACCCGCTGGCGGGGTTGAAGCGGGTGCTGCAGCAGGATCTGACCGATCAGACCCAGGTCACCCTCTCCTATGTGGACGAGTTCTCGGTCAAGAGCCTGCTCCCCATCGGCGGCCAGCACATAGGGTTGTCGAGCTTCGAACTGATGCGGGATGCTGTGCTGGACGGCCTCGGCTGGGCTGTGTTGCCCTCACCGCTGATCCAGAGCCAGCTGCGCCAGGGGGAGCTGCTGACCCTGAAGCACAAGTTCAGCCTGCAGTGGCGCGATTACGGGGTCTATCTGTCGGAGAATGCCCATCACGGCAAGGTGCTGGCCTGGCTGAAGAAGGCCATCGAGGCCTATCTCGAACCCTTCGAGTAGCCCCTTTCAGGGAGGAGAACGACAACAGGGGCCGCTGGCCCCTGTTGTTTGAGACGGCTGGAGATCAGCGCAGGGCGTGACGGGGGGCGGGCTGGCGCTGGCGAAAGGGCAGCAGGAGCAGGCTGAGCAGCAGATCCCCCAGCAGGGAGGCGAGCAGCCCCACCGCCACACCGCAGAAGATGGCGGCCTGCTTGAGGGGCACCACATAGCCGTAGTTGCGCAGGGTGTCCTGCCAGAGCTGGGAGTCCGCCTGCGACAGCAGGTGGGAGAGCTGCAGGTACCAGGGCTGACCCTGGAAGGCGCGCTCCTGCTGCAGGTGGCGCTGCTGACTCACCAGTTGCTGCAGGCTGGTGGCGTCCTGGGTGAAGACGGGATCCTGGCTGGCGCCGTAATGGGCGATCAGGGCGTCGAGATCGCCGCCAAAGTGCTGATCCGCGGTGCGCTGGAAGGGTTCCAAGCTGAGGCTGGCCTGCTGCAGGCGCGCATCCAGCCGCTGGTAGTAGAGATCGACGATCCCCGGTATCTGCACGCCCGCCAGCAAACCGAGGGCAAACAACATCATGCGAAGGTAGCTGCGCATAGCCATCATCCTGAGTAAAAAGAGCCTCATACTAGCCGCAAGCCCCTAGCGCGCCAAGGTGGCGCTGGCTGCTCCCGCATCCGGGGGGTGGCAGGGCGGGTGCAAACAAGATTCAATAGGATATTGTTTGTTACATGAATTCTTACATTTTTGTGATTCAAGTCACCGGGAGGCTGACCTAGAATCACCGCTTTTTGAAGGAAGACTCGGCATGAGCAAGTTCATACCTCTCTATCTGATCGGGGGCCTGATTGCCCTCAGTTGGGCTGCCCTGCCGGGTCATGGCCCCTGGGATCACTGGGATCTCGCCACCTTCCAGCTGGTCAATGGCTGGCTGGGCCAATCCGTCCGCTGGGCCGATCTGGTGGCCATCACCAACAATCGCCTGTTCGATCTGGTCGCCCTGGGCTGCATGGGGCTGATCCTGGCCACCTGCTTCTTCCGGGCCCAGGGTGAGGCGCGCCGTCGCCTGGTGGCCATGGGGATCGTCATGTTGCTGGGGGCCCTGGTGATCAATCAGCTCGGCCACCTGTTGCCGGTCAGTCGTCCCAGCCCGACCCTGATGGTGGACGGGGCGCTGCGGCTGAGCGAGCTCAGCGCCATCCCGGCCAAGGACTCTGCCGGCGACAGCTTCCCCGGGGATCATGCGTTGTTCCTGATGATCTTCGCCGGTTTTGCCCTGCGTTACCTGCCGCGCCGGGTCGCCGTGATCGCCGTGCTGATGGTGCCCCTGTTCTCGGCCCCCCGCATCCTCGCCGGTGCCCACTGGCTGACGGACGTCTATGTCGGCGCCCTCTGCCTCGCCCTCATCTGCCTGCCGCCCTTGCTGCTGACCCCACTGTCGGATCGGCTGATCGACCGCCTGGCTCCCAGGCTGCCCCGCTGGATCTCCTGAGGCCGTTGCGGCCTAGGTGACGAAAG
This sequence comes from Aeromonas sp. Marseille-Q5825, assembly GCF_946892685.1. NCBI lineage: Bacteria > Pseudomonadati > Pseudomonadota > Gammaproteobacteria > Aeromonadales > Aeromonadaceae > Aeromonas > Aeromonas sp. Marseille-Q5825. The sequence goes on along the minus strand of NZ_CAMPOU010000004.1, from coordinate 441,131 downwards.
GCAATAAAAAGAAGGCGGGTGACCGCCTTCTTTTGCTTATGCCCATCGGTGCTGTGGTCGTCGCGAAATGACCAGGACTACGCCCGATGAGTGCGGGCTTGCGCCCTCAACGACAAGTATTGGCAGAGTCATTCGAGCTTTACCATCAGAAACTGACGGGGCCAAACGTTTGCATCCGATGAAAGCGTGATCCAGACCAGGATTTTTTCTGTGGGCTGCCTTAGAATCGCCGCCCGTTGCTGGAGGTCCCCCTATGCTAGTCACTTTTCTGCGCCTGTTGTTTATCGGTTGCGCCCTGGTCTTTATCTTCATGCTGGTTCACGCCTGGTGGCACAAGCGGCGCCGGGGCGAGCTGGAGTCCACCCCCTTCTGGCCGGTGGCGGCCATCGGCTTCGTCGCCAACTTTCTCGACACCCTTGGGGTCGGCAGCTTCGCGGTCAAGACCGCCTGCTACAAGCAGTTCAAGCTGATCGACGATCGCCTGCTGCCGGGCACCCTCAACGGTCAGTGCGTGCTGCCGACGGTCACCCAGTCCCTCATCTTCATCGGCGTGGTCAAGGTGGATCCGCTCACCCTGATCAGCATGATGGCCGCCGCTGCCGCAGGCGCCGCCTGGGGTGCCCGTCATGTGGCCTCGTTCGATCGCCAGACCATCAGGCTGGTGATGGCGGTCTCCCTGCTGGTGGTGGCCGGGCTCATCTTTGCCGGGCTGCTGGGGCTCTTCCCCCTGGGCGGCGAGGCCATGGGGCTCAGTGGCTACAAGCTGGGGATAGCCCTGCTCGGCAACTTCCTGTTCGGGGTGCTGATGAATGTGGGCATAGGGCTGTTCGCCCCCTGCATGACGCTGGTCTATCTGCTGGGGATGAACCCGCTGGCGGCCTTCCCCATCATGATGGGGTCCACTGCGGTGCTCAGCGTCTTCTCGGCGGGCACCTTCATCCGCAAGGGGGCCTTCGATGCCAGGGCCGTGCTGGCGGTAGCCCTCTTCGGCCCCATCGGCGTGGTACTGGCGGCCATGCTGGTACAGTCCATGGACATGGAGATGCTCAAATGGTTGGTGGCCTTCATCGTCATCTACACCTCCTGGACCATGTACGCCTCCTGGCAGGCTGCGCGCCGTCAGCCCGAGTCTCGGCTGGCCGGTGCTGCCAGCTCGTGATGCCATAAATGAGGAGATTCGGAGTCTGGCGAAGGCTTATCCGGTCCGCCTGATCCGGCCATGCCGCCTGGTGAGCGGCGCTTGCTGCGGGGCCGCCGCTGGCCGCTGGCTGGAGGCGACCAGGGCGGCCTCGGCCTTGGCCCCGAGGAAGACATAGAGCCCCAATGCCAGCAGCAATCCCACGGCGCAGCCCATCACCCCCACCGCAGGCCAGAGCAGTTCGTTCTGGCCGAGGGATCCCTTGAACAGCAGCAAGAGCCCCTCGATGGAGACAGCGATCAGGATGGCGGCGATGAAGCGGGTGATGGTGCGGCGAATGGCGCTGTGGCGGAAGATGTCCTTATGCAGCAGCACCTCCTCCTCCAGTATGGTCTTGCCCAGATCGAACACCGCCAGGGCCAGGGTCAGGAAGATGATGGCGCTGAAGGCGCCGAGCCGGTTCTGCTGGGTGCCGCACAGCAGCAGATAGAGCTGCTCTAGGCCATGCCAGATCAGGGTTCCCACGATGAGAAACAGCGCCAGGCTCAGGATCACGTAGACGGCCCTGAACCAGGGTATGGCGCGGCGCCGCTCCCTGTCCCCCATCAGCCAGGCGATCAGCTGATGCAGATTGATCTCAAGCTCGCGGCCATGGCCCTGCACCTTCAGTCGCAGTTGCCCCTGCGGGGCCGGAATGGGGGGCAGGATCCCCGCTCTTGTCTGGCTCTCGCCCAGGCTCTGCACGCTCAGCACGAAGGGATAGGCCTTGAGGGCCTCCTGGGGGAGGGTGAGCAGCCCCAGCAACAGGGGGGGCAACTCGGTCTCGTACTCCTGATAGCGCCGCAGCACGTCGATGGGGCTCATCTCTGCCATATGGACCTCGGTCAAGTGGGCTCCTGAATAAAGCAGTGCAAATAGTGGGCCCGCTTTATGACAGCCAATGGGGTGGCGGATGCACCAGCAAGTGGCAAACACCGGCGAGAAGAGAGAAGGGTCTGCACCAGAAGGGGGCTCTGGCAGGGCGAGACGACAGAGGTAACAAAAAAGGGCCCTTTGCGGGCCCTTGGTTCATTCCGGCAGGGCTCAGCCCACCAGCTTGGCGAAGCTGCGCTCGGCGGCGGCCAGGGTGTGTTCAATCTCCTTGTCGCCGTGGGCCAGTGACAGGAAGCCCGCCTCGTAGGCGCTCGGCGCCAGATAGACACCCTCTTCCAGCATCAGATGGTAGAAGCGCTTGAAGCGTTCCATGTCGCAGCGGGTCACCTGCTCATAGCGGGTGATCTCGGTCTCTTCGGTGAAGAAGAAGCCGAACATGCCGCCCACATAGGTGATGGCGAGCGGGATGCCGTGTTTGGCAGCGGCGGCTTTCAGCCCTTCCGCCACCCGGGCCGTCTTGGCGCTCAGCTGCTCATAGAGACCCGGCTCCAGCAGCAAGTCCAGCATGGTGAGACCCGCAGCCATGGCCACAGGGTTGCCGGAGAGGGTGCCCGCCTGATAGACGGGGCCGGTCGGGGCTATGTATTGCATCACCTTCTTCTTGCCGCCGAAGGCGCCCACCGGCATGCCGGCCCCGATGATCTTGCCGAGGGTGGTGAGGTCGGGATCTATGTTGTAGTGGCCCTGGGCGCCGCGCAGGGAGACCCGGAAGCCTGTCATCACTTCGTCCAGGATCAGCAGGGCGCCAAACTCGTCACAGATGGCGCGCAGCCCTTCCAGGAAGCCGGGCACCGGCGGGATGCAGTTCATGTTGCCCGCCACCGGCTCGACTATGATGCAGGCGATCTCGCTGCCGTACTGGGTGAAGGCTTCGCGCACCGAGTCCAGATCGTTGAACACACAAGTAAGAGTGTGCTTGGCGAAATCGGCCGGCACGCCCGGGCTGTTGGGCTGGCCCAGGGTCAGGGCGCCGGAGCCTGCCTTCACCAGCAGGGAGTCGGCGTGGCCGTGGTAGCAACCCTCGAATTTGACGATCTTGTCCCGGCCGGTGTAGCCACGGGCGAGGCGGATGGCGCTCATGGTGGCTTCGGTGCCGGAGTTGACCATACGCACCTGCTCCATGGAAGGCACTATCTGGCGTACCTTCTCGGCCATCAGCACTTCGATCTCGGTGGGGGCGCCGTAGCTCAGCCCCTTCTCAACGGCCTTGATGACGGCGGCCTTGATGGCCGGATGGTTGTGACCCAGCAGCATGGGGCCCCAGGAGCCGATGTAGTCTACATAGGCCTGACCATCCACGTCATAGAGGTAGGCGCCATCGGCGTGATCGATGAAGCGGGGTGTGCCGCCGACCCCATTGAAGGCGCGGACCGGTGAGTTGACGCCGCCCGGAATGGTCTGGCGGGCCTGTTCAAACAGCTGATCTGATTTTGACATGGATCATCCTTAATGGGATTTTGGTCGTCACCCGGGCGCAGGCGGTCGATTGCGGCTCGGCAGGCTGCGGTGGGAGGAGTATGCTTTGCGCTCTCGCCACCCGGACTCCCGGTCTGCACCCGTGATAAATGAAACGGGCCGACTATAGCAGAAAGGCCCTGTGCTGGGCAGCCGAGCCGAGGCCGGGTGTTTCCGACCCTCGTTAGATGAGCGTGAATACCCATGGTGCAACAAGCTATCCCCCCTCGCGAGGCGACCACACAAGGTCGCCCTCCTGCCCTGCAGCGCCTGATCCAGCGGGACAAGATGCCGCTGCTGGTGCTCTTGCTGGCCGCCCTGGTCGGTGTTTTGGCCGGACTGGTCTGCGGGTTGTTTGAATCCGGTGTGCACTGGCTGGCCCAGCAGAGAATCCTGCTGCTGGCCGACCGCCCCTGGTGGCAACTCGGTCTGCTGGGCTTTGGTTTCAGCGCCCTGCTGGGGTTTGTCGGCTACTTCCTTACTCATACCTTCGCCCCGGAAGCGGGCGGCTCCGGCATTCCCGAGATAGAAGGGGCTATGGATGAGCTGCGCCCGGTGCGCTGGTGGCGTGTCTTGCCGGTCAAGTTCTTCGGCGGCATCTGTACCCTGAGCTCCGGCATGGTATTGGGGCGGGAGGGGCCCTCGGTGCAGATCGGCGGCAACCTCGGCAAGATGGTGGCGGATATCTTCCGCCTGCCGAAGGAGCATGGTCATGCCCTGCTGGCGGCGGGAGCGGCGGGCGGACTGGCCGCCGCCTTCAACGCGCCGCTGGCGGGGATACTCTTCGTGATGGAGGAGATGCGGCCGCAGTTCCGTTACTCCTTCCTCGCCATCAAGGCGGTGGGGATCTCGGCCGTCATGGCGACCCTGATGCTGCAGAACATGAAGGGGCAGGCGCCTGTCATCAGCCTGCCCCACTATGATGCCCCGGCCCTGAAGGCGCTCTGGCTCTTCCTCTTCATGGGGGGCTGTTTCGGCGTGCTGGGCTTCGTGTTCAACAAGCTGGTGCTCGCCTGTCAGGACGGCTATCTGGCCCTGCACCAGAACAAGCGTCACCGCTTCGTCGCCATCGGCATGCTGGTGGCAGGCACCTTCGGCGTGCTCTCGCTGTTTGCCCCCTCGGTGACCGGTGGGGGAACCGAGCTGATCCCTCACCTGGTGGGGGGCGACTATGCGATGGCGACCCTCTTCCTCATCTTCTCGGTGAGACTGATCGCCACCCTCATCTGTTTTTGTTCGGGCGCCCCCGGTGGCGTCTTTGCCCCTACTCTGGCACTCGGTACCCTGTTCGGGGTGATCTTCGGCCACCTGTGCCATGCAGCCTTTCCGGATCTGGGCATAGAGCCGGGCGCCTTCGCCATCGCCGGCATGGGGGCGCTCTTTGCCGCCACAGTGCGGGCTCCCATCACCGGCATAGTGCTGGTGACCGAGATGACGGACAACTATCAGCTGATCCTGCCCATGATGATCACCACCATAGGGGCCACCCTGGTGGCGCAATGGTTGGGAGGGCGCCCCATCTATTCCCAGATCCTGGAGCGAACTTTACGGCTTTCTGCGCGTCAAAAGCGGGGAGACGGCAGCGTGGCTGCCAGTTAACTCCTTGTTTATCCATATCAATCCGGCGAGGTCGCGTATAGTGAAGGGAAACAGGCCGTGGTATGGCGTGCTAATAGAAGAGGCCCTATGTCCCAAATCGTGAAGGTATTGGTGGTGCTGGCGGTGGGGGCCTGCATCGGCTATTTCATCGGGAATCGGCAAGAGCTGGCCCAGAGCAGTCTGCTGACGGTACAGCAAGAGACCCTGGAGCGGCAGAGCAAGGCCATAGGTCAGCTCAAGACGGATCTGGGGGTCAAGGACACCTTGCTGGCGACCCAGAAGGCGGCCTTCGAACAGTTGCAGAAGACCCTCAAGGATCAGGAAGCCCAGGTGCAGGAGCAGAAGCGTCAGCTGGCCTTCTTCGAGCGGATCATGCGCCCAACAGGTGATCAGGTGGGGGTGACCATCGACAACTTGACCCTGCAGGAAACCAGCGTGCCGGGTCGCTATCACTATCGTCTGGCCTTGACCCAGCCCGCCAAGAAGCGGGAGCTGTTCCGGGGCCAGGTACAGATCAGGGTCGAAGGCAGTCTGGCAGACAAACCCAAGATCCTCAGCGGGCGTGAGCTTGGCATGAAGGTCGGGGAGGGGCGCTATGCGCTGCGCTACTTCCAGCTGTTGGAAGGCAACTGGCAACTGCCGACAGGCTTTGTGCCGGATCGGGTGAGGATCATCATCGCCAAGGAGGGGCGCCAGCCGGCCCAGGAGTTGCTGGCGGAATGGAGTGAGGTACTCAAGCCTCTGGTGACTCAACCTGCCCCCTTGCCCGTGGTGCAGTAAGAGAGTGGTGAATACTTGAACTAAATGGTCGGGTATTGGATAATTTCGCGGTTTCCATGTTTGTGGATGTAATGGTTGTGAGGTCAGTAATGAGTGCAGTAGCAGAAGCCCCGTTGCCAATCCAGATGACGGATGCGGCGGCGAACAAGGTAAAGACCTTGATTACCGAAGAAGAAAATCCCGAGCTCAAGTTGCGGGTCTACATCACTGGGGGGGGCTGCTCCGG
>NZ_CAMPOU010000004.1:0-430000 GCF_946892685.1 Aeromonas sp. Marseille-Q5825 | reverse complement strand
AGGTGGGAGGCTTTGAAGGCGTGACGCCAGTTGCGCTGGAGCCGTCCTTGAAATACCACCCTTGTATGTTTGATGTTCTAACGCAGGGCCCTGAATCGGGCTCGCGGACAGTGCCTGGTGGGTAGTTTGACTGGGGCGGTCTCCTCCCAAAGAGTAACGGAGGAGCACGAAGGTTGGCTAATCCTGGTCGGACATCAGGAGGTTAGTGCAATGGCATAAGCCAGCTTAACTGCGAGACGGACAGGTCGAGCAGGTACGAAAGTAGGTCATAGTGATCCGGTGGTTCTGAATGGAAGGGCCATCGCTCAACGGATAAAAGGTACTCCGGGGATAACAGGCTGATACCGCCCAAGAGTTCATATCGACGGCGGTGTTTGGCACCTCGATGTCGGCTCATCACATCCTGGGGCTGAAGTCGGTCCCAAGGGTATGGCTGTTCGCCATTTAAAGTGGTACGCGAGCTGGGTTCAGAACGTCGTGAGACAGTTCGGTCCCTATCTGCCGTGGGCGTTGGATGATTGAAGGGAGTTGCTCCTAGTACGAGAGGACCGGAGTGAACGAACCTCTGGTGTTCGGGTTGTCACGCCAGTGGCACTGCCCGGTAGCTAAGTTCGGAATCGATAACCGCTGAAAGCATCTAAGCGGGAAGCGAGCCCTGAGATGAGTCATCCCTGACCCCTTGAGGGTCCTAAAGGGCCGTTGGAGACCACAACGTTGATAGGTGGGGTGTGTAAGCGCGGCGACGTGTTGAGCTAACCCATACTAATTACCCGTGAGGCTTAACCATACAACACCCAAGAAGTGTTTCTGGCCTTGTAGCAAGTGCGTGAACTACTAACTAATTCAGTGATAGCGACGAGCCATTAAGGCCAAGTCGTTATTCACGTCAGCTTTCCGGATGAAGTTTTTTGCCTGGCGGCCATAGCGCCGTGGAACCACCTGATCCCATGCCGAACTCAGAAGTGAAACGCGGTAGCGCCGATGGTAGTGTGGCATTCGCCATGCGAGAGTAGGACACTGCCAGGCACCCAATTAGAAGAAACCCCGCTCATCGAGCGGGGTTTTTTATTGCCTGAAAATCAGTGCGTTGACTGATAATTTAGCTCGAACTCTCCCGCGGTTTGACGACATGATCTCCCCGGCCCAAAAAACTAGCCCCTTTTCTGTTCGATATTCATCCATCGGCGCCGAGTGCTGGATATAAAAAGCACAGAATGTGATGACTCTACCTTTCTTGTGATGCCCGCTCTGCTTTAATTCGTCTGCCCAGGTTCGATGGGCCAAGGAATCACAATAATCTGAGGAATGGACACATGTTCAAAAGAACAGTAACGATGATGCTGGCGGCGGGAACCCTGGTATTAGGCGGTTGCGCATCCAATGGCGGTGCAGAGCAGGCGGCAGACAACAGCGACTTCGATGGCAAATCCATCTACCTGCGCGGGGAAATGAACGACTGGATGGCGACCGATGAGAGCAAGGTGGTCAAAGTGGCCGACAAGCTCTACATGGCCAAGGGCACGCTCAAGAAAGAGTGGGCTCCCTACAAGTTCAAGTTCGCCGATACCGGCTGGAGCTGTGGCACCAACTTCGGCTACAAGAGCCCGAGTGATGGTGTCGCCGTGCTGGGCGGAGAGCCTGTGCCGGTCAATCCCTGCTCCAAGTATGAGGACATGAAGTTCTCGCCGGATGCCGATGGTGTCTACGAGTTCTATCTGAATATGGCGGGTGAGACGCCGAGCGTGTACGTCAAGAAGCCCTGAGATCCCCTCTCCCGTTAAATTTATCGGGAATGAACCGGTTAAATGCCCTGGCCCAAATATCTGCTGGCCGGGGCATTTTTTTAGGATAGAATCGGCGCCCCGTGAGAGAGATACTATATATAGTGTTATCTGGTTGATATGAAACCTATTGGTTGTGTTTTTGACTCTGTCATGACGTTGTTGCATTCACATAAGGTGGCTTGAAAATGGCTAAATCCAACCCTGTGCTAGAGAGTGGAACCGGCTCTGCCCTCATCCCCATGCAGGAAACCTCCCTCGAGATCTGGGACAGCAAGTATCGCCTCAAGAGCAAGGATGGGGCGCCTATCGACGGCACCATAGACGAGACTTATCAGCGGGTCGCCCGTGCGCTGGCGGCGCAGGAGAGCGAGCCTGATGCATGGTATGAGCCCTTCCTGTGGGCGCTGCGCAATGGGGCCATTCCAGCGGGCCGCATCACCTCCAATGCCGGGGCCTTTGAGCACAAGCCTGCCACCTCGACCATCAACTGCACTGTCTCCGGTACCATCGAAGATTCGATGGATGACATTCTCGGCAAGGTGCACGAGGCCGGTCTGACCCTGAAAGCGGGCTGTGGCATCGGCTATGACTTCTCGACCCTGCGTCCGCGCGGTGCCTTTGTCTCCGGTGCCGGGGCCTATACCTCGGGGCCGCTCTCCTTCATGGATATCTACGACAAGATGTGTTTCACCGTCTCGTCGGCGGGCGGTCGCCGTGGCGCCCAGATGGGCACCATGGATATCCGGCATCCCGACGTGATCGAGTTCATCCAGGCCAAGCGGGAAGATGGTCGCCTGCGCCAGTTCAACCTCTCCCTGCTCATCACCGAAGAGTTCGTCAAGGCGGTGAAGGAAGATGCTCCCTGGCGACTCATCTTCCCCTACACTGCCAAAGAGGTGGAGCAGGATGGCATTGCGCTGGACGATCCCGAGCAGGTGCTCTGGGCCGACTGGCCGAACAAGGAAGGGGTGGTGATCAACGCGCTGGGCCAGGTGGCCTGCAAGGTCTACAAGACCCTGCCCGCGCGCAAGCTGTGGAACGTCATCATGACCTCCACCTATGACTATGCAGAGCCCGGTTTCATCCTGATCGACAAGGTCAACCAGATGAACAACAACTGGTTCTGCGAGGAGATCCGCGCCACCAACCCCTGTGGCGAGCAGCCCTTGCCCCCCTATGGCGCCTGTCTGCTCGGCTCGGTCAATCTGACCAAATTTGTGCGCGACCCTTTTACTGAAAAAGCGGCGTTCGATTGGCAGGCATTTCGCAAGGTGGTGGCCATCTTCACCCGTATGCTCGACAACGTGGTGGAGATCAACCAGCTGCCGTTACCCAGGCAGCGCGAGGAGATCACAGCCAAGCGCCGTCATGGCATGGGCTTCCTTGGTCTGGGCTCGACCCTCACCATGCTGCAGATAAAATATGGCTCTGCCGCTTCTGTCGCCTTCACCGAGCAGGTCTCCCAGGAGCTGGCCATGACCGGCTGGCAGGAGTCCCTGCGTCTGGCCAAGGAGAAGGGCCCTGCCCCCATCATGGAGCAGGAGTTCGAGGTGACCGGCAAGATGTTGCGGCTGCGCCCCGAGATGGCGGCCGATGGCATCAAGGTCGGCGACAGGCTCAAGGGCAAGGTGCTGCATGCGCGCTACAGCCGCTACATGCAACAGGTGGCCGAGGTGGATCCCGCCCTGGTGGCCGCGCTGGCCGAAACCGGTGGTCGTTTCACCCACCACAGCAGCATAGCGCCGACCGGCACCATATCTCTGTCACTGGCCAACAACGCCAGCAACGGCATAGAGCCGAGCTTCGCCCATCACTACAGCCGCAACGTCATCAAGGCGGGCAAGAAGAGCAAGGAGAGCGTGGATGTCTACTCCTTCGAGCTGCTGGCCTACCGGGAGCTCATCAACGCCGCTGCCATGCCTTACACCGAGGATGAGGCCTGCCGTCTGCCGGATTACTTCATCACAGCCGACGACATCAGCCCGGCCCAGCACGTGGACATCCAGGCGGCAGCCCAGCGCTGGATAGATTCGTCCATCTCCAAGACGGCCAACGTACCGACCGACTTCCCGTTCGAGCAGTTCAAGGACATCTACATGTATGCCTCGGACTCCGGGCTCAAGGGTTGTACCACCTTCCGCTTCAACCCCGAGGCCTTCCAGGGGGTACTGGTGAAGGAGAAGGATCTGGAGAACACTCAGTACGAGTTCACTCTGGAGGATGGCTCCGTCATCACGGTGAAGGGGAACGAAGAGATCGAATACGATGGCGAGCTGCACACCGCCGCCAACCTCTATGACGCCTTGAAAGAAGGCTATTACGGCAAATTCTGAGAACAGATTATGGTCAAGAAGATCGACAGGAAAATCGTCGCCTACAAGGTGAAAACCCGGGATGAGCCGCAAGAAGCACCGGCCCCCGAGGATGACGTGGTGCACATGCACGAGACTGTGCTGCGTCCGGAGCGGCTGATGGGCACCACCTACAAGCTGAAGACGCCGGAGCATGTCTCCGAGCACTCGTTGTTCATCACCATCAACGACATCATTCTCAACGAAGGCACAGTCCACGAGACGCGCCGTCCGTTCGAGATCTTCATCAACTCCAAGAGCCTGGAACACTACCAGTGGATAGTGGCGCTGACCCGCATCATCTCCGCGGTGTTTCGCAAGGGCGGGGATGTCACCTTCCTGGTGGAGGAGCTGAGATCCGTGTTCGATCCCAAAGGCGGTTACTGGAACAAGGGCAAGTATGTGCCGTCGCTCATCGCCGAAATTGGCAACGTGATCGAGACCCATCTCACCGAGATAGGCATGCTCAAGGCCACCGGGCTGGATGAGCACCAGCAGGCGTTTCTGGCCGAGAAGCAGGCACAGATGCAGGCCGAACAGGAGGCTGACGCCCAGCAGTCAGGAAGCGGCTTCCCGGCCAGTGCGGCGCTCTGCTACAAGTGCCACACCAAGGCGCTGGTGCAGAAGGATGGCTGCATGACCTGCCTCAACTGTGGCGATTCCAAGTGCGGCTGACAGGCGCGGCCTGACAGACAGAAGTGAAAAACGACCGGCCAGAGTGCCGGTCTTTTCATTGCTGCTTTTATGTTCGAACGAGACTGCCTTGCAAGCGATTTGTTGCGCAGCGGTAAAATCGGGCGTAGCGTTGGGGGTAATAAAACTGTCACGGCCGTGTGGTTTCAATGACATCTGAGATTCACACACGTGGCACCTTCAGTGCCAAGGAGGATGCTTATGGACAACACGGACCGAAAGCTGTTTATCCTGGATACCAACGTTCTGCTTCACGAACCCCTCGCCATTTACTCCTTCAAAGAGCACGACGTGCTCATCCCCATGACGGTGCTCGAAGAGCTCGACAACATCAAGGATCGCCAGAAAGACGTCAGCCGTGATGCCAGGGTCGCCATCCGCGCGCTGGAAGATGTGTTTCGCGACGCCAACCCCGAACAGATAGTGCAGGGGGTGGCGCTGGCGGGTGAGGCGAGCGGTCATATCTCCATCTTCAGCGATCACCATCTTCCTCAGGATGCCGAGGTGTTCACCGACAAGGAGGCGGACAACCGCATCATCAACGCGGCCCTCTACCTGCAAAAGCACGAGATGAAACGCCAGGTGGTGCTGGTGACCAAGGACATCAACATGCGCCTCAAGGCCAAGGGGGCTGGCCTTGCCCATGTGGAGGATTATCGCAGCGACCAGCTGATCGACGACATCCGGCTGCTGGCCAAGGGCTTCCAGGTGGTGCCTGGCAGCTTCTGGGAACGGGTGGGCGAGTGCGACAGCGAGACCCATGGTCGCGACACAGTCCACGTGATCGACTCGAACCTGCTGGAGGGGGTGCACGTCAACCAGTACCTGCTGGACGAGGAGAACTTCTTCGCAGCCAGGGTGCTCAGCCACGACGGTAACAAGATCCGCCTGAAAGATCTGGGCCGCGAGCGACTGATGTCACGCAAGGCCTGGGGGGTGCATCCCAAGAACATCTATCAGGGCATGGCGCTCGATGCCCTGCTGGATCCGCACATCGATCTGGTGATTCTGACCGGCCCGGCGGGCTGCGGCAAGACCTTGCTGGCCATGGCGGCGGCCCTGGAGCTGGTGATCGAGAAGGGGATCTACGAGAAGGTCATAGTCACCCGCAACACCCCGGAAATTGCCGAGAGCATCGGCTTCCTGCCCGGCACCGAGGAGGAGAAGATGATGCCCTGGCTGGCGGCGGTGACCGACACCCTGGAGGTGCTGCACAAGCAGGACGAGAACATGAGCGGGTCCCTGAGCTACATCATGGAGAAGGCCAACATCCAGTTCAAATCCGTCAACTTCATGCGCGGGCGCAGCATCCAGAACACCTTCGTGCTGCTGGACGAGTGCCAGAACCTGACCGCGTCCCAGATCAAGACCATCATCACCCGCTGCGGCGAGGGGACCAAGATCGTCTGCTCCGGCAACCTGGCCCAGATCGACTCCAACTACCTGAGCCCGGTGACCTCGGGTCTGACTTACATAGTCGAGCGTTTCAAGGACTTCGACGGCAGTGCCAACATCTTCCTGAACGGGGTGGTGCGCAGCCGACTGGCTTCGTTCGCCGAGGAAAATCTCTGATTTAACGCAATCTCTTGTCTAGTCCTGAAATAGGTTTACACATTTTCGTCTAGCTTCACGTGACTCAGAACCCCCGATGCACTGCATCGGGGGTTCTGTATTTCAAGGCATGATGCGGTCGCTCCAGGTTGTAAATATCCACTGCCTCACGCACCATCTCCCGCGCTTGCGCCAGGTCCTGCGGGCTTTGCAACAACAACTCCCCTTTCAAAATCCCGTTCACCCGCTCCGCCAACGCATTCTGGTAACAGTCATAACCATCCGTCATTGAGCATTTCACCCCGTGCCGGGCATGCAATGACTGATACAGGCCCGAGCAATACTGCACGCCGCGGTCCGAGTGATGGATAAGCTCCCCGCCGCCACGCCGTTGCTTCAGCGCTTGTCTGAACGCCATCGCCACCGACTCGGCGTGCATCCCTTCGTGCACGTGATGGCCCACTATCTTGCGTGAGTAAGCATCCGTCACCAGGCTCAGGTACAGCGGCCCGCTCCTGGCTGGCAGATAGGTGATGTCGGCGACCCAGACTTGCTCCGGTGCCACCGGCGTGACCTGCTCCGGCCCGGCCTTGAGCAAGTTGGGATGACGGTAGATACGGTGAAAACTGTGGGTGGTCTTGTGATACGCCCGCTTTGGCTGCACCAGCAGGCGGTGCTCGGCCAATATCTGAAACAGCCTGTCCCGCCCGACCTTGAGCCCGCCATCATCCTGACCCTGAAGCAGATAATGCAGCTTGCGGGTGCCCACCCGTGGTTGTCGCAGCCGTACCTGACGCACGAAGCGCACCACCTGCAGCCCCTGTGCATGGCGCAGGTCGGCAACCCGATTGCGCTTGTAGTAAGCCTGACGGCTTATCCCCAGAAACCGACAAGCCCTGACGATGGTCAGCCTCTGGACTTGCCGCTGCGAGAGGACTTGCCGGGTCGCTTTTTTACGATGGAGACGCCGTAGTCGTTCTTCAATACATCGACGACGGCCTCAAAGAACTGGGCCTTCTGGCTCATCAGCGCCAGCTGCTGCTCGAGCTCCTTGATGCGCTGTTCGGGCGTCTGGTTGTTGGGGTCAGGCATAGTGATGCTCCTGCCGGCGCGCACAGAAGCCCCCTGGCTCCAATCTTGCCGACCATGTTTACGCAACCATACCAGAACGGTGGAGTTGCCCTGAATGCCGTATCGGGCTTGTGCCTGCTGGCAGGTGAGCTCGCCTTTTTCAATCTGCTCGACCAGTGCCAATTTAAAAGTCAGCGAGTAATCGCGCTGTGTCCGTTTCACACCTTGTCCCATCGGGTTCTCCATTTATTGGGGGGAAAGGTGTAAACCATATTCAGGACGGGACATCTGCATGAGAAAGGGGAAGCCAGCAGGCTTCCCCTTTTTTGATCCCGTTGCCGTCATTACCCTTGTGTACGGCCAAGATAGCGCAGCAGCCCGGGGTGCTCGCTGTCTTGCAGTATGTCGGGTTTGCCCTGCAGAGCGATGCGGCCTTCATCCACGAACAACACCTGATCGGCGATGAGCTGGGCATCCTCAGGGTTGTGGGACACCATGAGCACAGTGATCCCCTGTTCGCAGGCGAGGCGGGCCACTTCGGCCAGCATCTCCCGGCGCAGGGCGGGATCCAGGGCCGAGAAGGGCTCATCCAGCAGCAGCAGGGGTTTTCCCCGCACCAGGGCGCGGGCCAGCCCCACCCGCTGTTGCTGGCCACCGGAGAGCTGCTCCGGCAGGCGGGTCAGCATGTCGCCAAGACCGACCCGCTTTGCGCCCTGTTTCACCTGCTCGCGCTGGGCCGGGCTCAGGCGCAGGCCCGGGTGCAGGCCGATGGCGATGTTGTCGAACACCGAGAGGTGCAGGAAGAGGTTGTGATCCTGAAACAGGGTGGTCACCGGCCGCTCGGCGGGGCCGAGCGGCAGCAGATCGACACCATCGAAGCTGAGACTGCCGGACTCCACCGGCACGAAACCGGCGATCATTCCGAGCAGGGTGGACTTGCCGGCGCCGCTTGGCCCTATCAGGGCGGTGATCTCCCCCCTGGGCAGGGTGGCGCTGAAGCTGACGCGCCAATCCGGGTAGCTGGTGACCAGCTCATCGATGTTCAGCATTTTTTCCTCTCAAAGAGTCCGTTCGACCAGCCAGAACAGCCGCAGAAACGGTAGCGCAGGGTTTGTACCTCAATGCTCGCCATTTTTTCCTCCAAGACCTCGCTCAACCAGCCAGAACAGGGAGAAACAGAGCGTGAGCAGCAGCAGGGCTGTGGCGGCCGCCTCGGTCAGCCGGTAGCTGCCGAGCTGCTGATAGAGCAGCCAGGGCAAGGTGGTGAGGGCCTGGCTGCCGAACATGGCGATGGCGCCGAGATCCCCGAGGGACAATATCATGGAGAGCGCCATGGCCAGCGCCAGCGGGCGGCGCAGCAGGGGCCACTCCACCAGTCGCAGGCGATGCAGACCGCGCACCCCCAGGCTGTCCGCCAGCCGGTCGTACTGACGCACCACCAGCTGCATGGGGGCGCTGAGGGTGCGCAGCACATAGGGCAGCGCCATCAGGGCGTTGACCAGTACCACCAGCCAGGGGCCGAGGGCAAAGACGTCGGCAAAGGGCATGAACATGATGAAGAGACCTGTACTCAGCACCACGGCCGGGATCATCAGGATCATGGAGCCGCTGGCCTCCCACAGGGCGGCGGCTCGCCGCTTGCGCCCGCGCACCCTCAGGTGGCGGCTGGTGAGCAGCAGACCGGCGCCAAGCAGGGTCGCCAGCGACCCGGCCGCTAGGGCGATGGCCAGGGATTGACCGCCCGCCTGCCACAGTCCGGGGGATGCCAGCGCCGTCAGCAGGCCGGGGTTGAAACCGGCCACGACTATGGCCAGCAGCGGCGGCAGGAAGATGGCGAGCCCGGTGCAGAGCGCCACGGCGTCCACCAGGCCTGTCCCCGGCTGATGGCGATCCGGCCGCAGGCAGGGGCGGCGGCTGGTGAGGCGGCTGGCAGGTGTGGTCTGCAGCCTGTGTTGCAGCAGGAGCAGGGCGACGGTCAGCAGCAGCTGTACCAGCGCCAGGCCGCCCGCGGTGGCGAGATCGAAATCAAAGCGCAGTGCCTGATAGACGGCGACTTCCAGGGTGGTGGACTTGGGGCCGCCGCCCAGCGCCAGCACAGTGGTGAAGCTGGTGAAGCAGAGCATGAAGATGAGGCTGGCGAGCCCCGGCAGTATGCCGCGGATGAGCGGCCACTCCAGCAGCAGGAAGATGTGGGATGAGCGCATGCCGAGCTGGCTGGCGAGGCGCCAGGAGGTCTCAGGGACGCTCTCTATGCTCTGCAGCATGAGGCGCGCCGCCAGCGGCATGTTGAAGAAGACATGGGCCAGCAGTATGCCGAACAGGCCGTACAGGTAGTTGCCAGGATCCAGCCCCAGGCCGCGCAGCAGCTGTGGCAACCAGCCCTGGCGACCGTGTACCGCGACCATGCCGAAGATGGCGATGATGACGGGCAGCACCAGGGAGAGGCCGAACAGCTTGAGCAGCAGGGCTCGGCCGGGGAAGCGGCGCCGCGTCAGGGCACGGGCCACCGGAATGGCGAGCCCCAGACTCAGCAGGGTGGAGAGCAGGGCCTGCCCCAGGCTGAAGCCCAGCACATGGCGCAGATAGGGATCGGCCAGCAGGGTGCGGGGAGACAAGGTGCCCGCCTGCCACAGCAGGGCCGCGAGCGGCCCTAGGGACAACAGCAAGATCAGCAGGGTGGCCGCACTGCCCGGCAGCCACCAGAGGGGACGAGAGCCTGCGTTCACTGGGTGACGGCTTGCAGCCATTCGCGGATCCAGTTCTTGCGATTGGCGGCCACCTCATCGGCGCTGAAGGTGAGCGGCTTGGCTACTGTGATCATCTGCTCGAAGCCCTTGGGCAGCGACTGGTCGATCACAGGGTACATCCAGTTGCCGGCGGGGATTTCCTGCTGGAAGGCCGGGCTTATCATGAACTGCAGGAACTGGTCCGCCAGCTTGTCCTGGACTGCGCCTTTCAGCTTGGCGGCCACTTCCACCTGACGGTAATGCCCCTCTGCGAAGGCGGCCGCCTGATACTGGGGCTTGTTTTCGGCGATCAGGTGATAGGCGGGGGAGGTGGTGTAGGAGAGCACCATGTCCGCCTCGCCATCGAGGAACATGCCATAGGCCTCGGACCAGCCCTTGGTGACGGTGACCGTCTTCTTGGCCAGCTGTGCCCAGGCGGCGGGGGCCTGGTCGCCGTAGACGGACTTCATCCACAGCATCAGCCCCTGGCCCGGGGTGGAGGTGCGGGGATCCTGATAGATCACCTTGAGATCGGGCCGTTCCACCAGCTCTTTCAGGCTCTTGGGGGGCTGCTTGAGTTTGTCCTTGTCGTAGACGAAGGCGAAGTAGCCGTAGTCATAGGGGACGAAGGTGTCATCCTGCCAGCCACCCGGCATCTTGAGGGCGTCTAGCCTGGTGTGATGGGGGGCAAACAGGCCGCTCTGCTTGGCCTCGCTGACCAGGGCATCGTCCAGCCCCAGCACCAGGTCTGCCTTGCTGTGCTGGCCTTCCAGCCGCAGCCGGTTGAGGATGGCGACGCCGTCTTCCAGGGCCACCAGGTTGAGGGTACAGCCGCACTCCTTCTCGAAGGCCTGCTTGATCTTGGGACCCGGGCCCCATTCGGCTGCAAACGAATCGTAGGTGTAGACGGTGAGGGTATCGGCGGCAAATGCCTGGGCAGAGAGCAGGCCGGTCGCGAGCAGCAGCAGGGTCTTCATCAATGGCACTCCTGTGGGTACTGAGGTGCCATGGGCAGCGGTCTGCTCATCAATGGCACGTCTCCTGTGGTGAGGGCCAGCGGATGAGGGCACAAAAAACGCGCGCCATGCCTCAAATTCCTCCGCCAGCATTATCTGGATCAGGTTCACGGGTATAATCTCAGCGGTAAACCGCACCCCGTTTGAGCAACGAACCGCATTGTATTGGCCTTCTTTGGGGGAGGCCAGCACTATGTTTCACGGGCCGCGCCGTGCGAGCCACCACCAAGGAGGATGCCCCCAGTGATCACCAGCACCAAGGAAAGACGTGCCTTCCAGCGCATGGTCATCAACGCCCCCGTCACCCTGTTCCAGCGCCAGCAGGTGCTTGAGGGAGTCTGCCGGGATCTCAGCGCCAATGGCATGGGGGTCGAGGTGAATGAACATGGCTTCGATCTGGCTCAACCCATCAGGGTGAGCCTGGCCACCAGCAGCAACCTGCTACCTCCCTTTGAGGCCCAGGCCCGCATAGTGCGGGTGCTGGAGGAGGAGGGCGGGCTCTTGCTGGCGCTGGAGTTCCTGCCGCTGACCTGAGCCCGCACGCCACCCTGTTCCATCGACCAGCCACCGGCTGGTCGATGCATTTTCGGCCCGGGCCAATCTTGTCTTCCCGCCCGGGTTGCCGCCCTGGGTGCGTTTCAGTTGCTGGCCAGCACGGGTTGGACGCTCAACTGTTTGCTGTCGACCAGCGTCTTGCTGGTGGGGGCGAGCTGGCCCATGGGAAGCTGGGCGGGGCCGGTCGGTTCCAGCAGCAGATAGCTTTCCCCTTGCCAGCTCAGGGTCGCCTGACCCGGGCCGGCCGGCAGCGCCACCCCCAGCAGGGCATGGCCCGGCACGAACACCATGGCCTGCTTCAGCTCGGGAAAGCGCTGGGCCAGCAGGGCCGCCATCAGGGTGACCTTGCTGTCACAATCCCCCCGGTTCTGCTCCAGCACCTGGCGGGGGCTCAGAAAGCCCTTGCCCGAGCGCCCCGACTGGCTGTCGAGCAGCTGATAGGGGATGGCCTGGATGAAGTCGAGCATGTGCGCCACCGTCTTCTGGCGCGCTTCCGTCTCTGTGGCTCCCTCCTGCTTGAGCTGCTCGGCCAGGGGCGCCAGTTCGGCGCGGCTCTCCAGGGCGATGCGCACATGATCCTGCTTGATGGCGGGGGCGCCGTCGGGGGGGGTGAAGGGCTGGAAGTAGTGCTGCTTGAGCCACTCGGCCTCCAGCCTGGCCTGCTCCGGCTTGACCCAGAGCGAGGCTTCCCTTGCCTTGTCGGCGTTGCGGCTCTTGAGGCTGAGGGCGAGGCTGGGGCGGGAGAGGGAGAATTGCACCTCGGGGAACTCAAGGGCAGCCTGCTGCAGCAAGGTCTGCAGCACCTCCTCCTGCATCCTGGCCGGGCGATAGGCGATGAGCGGCGGCAGCTTGCCCGCCTCCAGCCGGTAGCTGAGTTGCTGGGGTTGGCCCTCCCTGTCCTGCCAGCCGACGTTGAGCTGACCGCCGTTGCTGTTGAAATAGGTCTGCCCGGCGCTGGCCGGGAGGGCGAGCAGCATGCCAAGCAGCAGGGAGAGGGAGCGGGTCGTCTTCATCATCCTTTCCTGTCGGTGAGCCCACTGTGCCTGGGCGGGACTGAGAATAAAACAGGGAGCCTGGGCTCCCTGTGGATTCTACTCGTTTTCTTGCCGCTGGCGCGTCAGAGCCAGCTTGGCTGTTTTGCCTCGAAGGCACTGATGGCCGCTTCGTGCTGCAGGGTCAGGCCTATGGCATCCAGCCCGTTGAGCAGGCAGCAGATGGATGGGGGCGGAACTCGTCGATGTGGAAATCTCATCGGGCCCGCCCTCATATGTCTGTTTAAATCCAGCTTGGCTGTTTTGCCTCGAAGGCGCTGATGGTCGCTTCGTGTTGCAGGGTCAGGCCTATGGCATCCAGCCCGTTGAGCAGGCAGTAGCGACGGAATTCGTCGATCTCGAAACCGAAAGTGAGTGCACCGGCGCGCACCTGGTTCGCCTCCAGATCCACTTCGATCTGGGTGCCCGGATTGGCCGCGACCAGTTGGAACAGGGCCTCGACCTCTTCTTCTTTCAGGCGTACCGGCACCATGCCGTTGTTGATGGCGTTGCCGTAGAAGATGTCGGCAAAGCTCGGGGCAATGATGGTCTTGAAGCCGTAATCCGCCAGCGCCCAGGGGGCGTGCTCGCGGCTCGAGCCACAGCCGAAGTTCTCCCGGGCCAGCAGTATGCTGGCACCGGCGAATTGCGGCTGGTTCAGCACGAACTCGGGGTTGGGCTGCTGGCCTGCATCGTCCAGGAAGCGCCAGTCGTGGAACAGGTGCTTGCCAAAACCGATGCGGTTTACCTTCTGCAGAAACTGCTTCGGAATGATGGCGTCGGTGTCGACGTTGGCGCTGTCGAGGGGGACGACGATCCCCTTGTGTTGCTTGAAACCTGTCATGTTAACTCCCTCTTACAGTGCGCGAATGTCGGCAAAGCGACCGGTGACGGCGGCGGCGGCGGCCATGGCCGGGCTCACCAGATGGGTGCGACCGGCACGGCCCTGGCGCCCTTCGAAGTTACGGTTGCTGGTGGAGGCGCAGCGCTCCCCCGGTTGCAGCCGGTCGTTGTTCATGGCCAGACACATGGAGCAGCCGGGCAGGCGCCACTCAAAGCCCGCCTCGAGGAAGATCTTGTCCAGCCCCTCGGCCTCGGCCTGAGCCTTCACCTGCTCGGAGCCCGGCACCACCAGGGCCTGTACCCCGGCGGCGACCTTGCGGCCACGGGCAATGGCGGCGGCGGCACGCAGATCCTCGATGCGGCTGTTGGTGCACGACCCGATGAACACCTTGTCGATGGCGACATCACAGAGCTTCTGGCCTGGCTGCAAGTCCATGTAGGCGAGCGCCTTGCGGGCGGACTGCTGCTCCATCAGATCGCTGAAGGATTCCGGTGCCGGAATGGGTTCATTGACGGCGATCACCTGGCCCGGGTTGGTGCCCCAGGTCACCTGAGGCGCGATGTCGGCGGCGTTGAGCACCACCTCGGCATCGAAGGTGGCATCGGCATCGCTCTTGAGGGTCTGCCAGTAGGCGATGGCCTGCGCCAGTGACTCGCCTGTGGGGGCGAATACCTTGCCCTGGATGTAGTCGATGGTGGTCTGATCCGGGGCTATCATGCCCGCCTTGGCGCCGAGCTCGATGGCCATGTTGCACACCGTCATGCGCCCTTCCATGGAGAGACCCCTGATGGCATCGCCAGCGAACTCCACCACGTAACCTGTACCGCCGGCAGCGCCGACCTTGCCTATGATGGCCAGCACCACATCCTTGGCGCTGATGCCCTCGGCCAGCTTGCCATTGACCGAGATGCGCATGGTCTTGGCCCGGCCCTGTTTCAGGGTCTGGGTCGCCATCACGTGTTCCACTTCCGAGGTGCCGATGCCGAATGCCAGGGAGCCGAAGGCGCCGTGGGTGGCGGTGTGGGAGTCGCCGCAGACTATGGTGGTGCCGGGCAATGTGATGCCGAGCTCAGGCCCCATCACGTGGACTATGCCCTGGTATTTGTGGTTCAGATCGTAGAGACGGACCCCGAACTCCTTGCAGTTGGCTGCCAGGGTTTCCATCTGAATTCGGGCCATCTCGCCGGAAGCGGCGATGTCCTTGGTGGTGGTGGAGACGTTGTGATCCATGGTGGCCCAGGTCAGATCCGGGCGGCGCAGCGGGCGCTTCATGGCGCGCAGGCCGTCGAACGCCTGCGGGCTGGTCACTTCATGCACCAGATGGCGGTCGATGTAGATGAGGGGGGTTTCCCCTTCCACTTCCCGGACCACGTGGGCGTCGAACACTTTCTGATAGAGGGTCTTGGACATTGCTCTGTATTCCTTGTTATGTGCTGCGTGGCTCAGATCCGTGCGGCTATCTGGCTGCCCATCTCTGCGGTGCTCTGCACCGGATGCTGTGCGCTACCCTGATGCAGATCGGCGGTGAAGTAACCCTCGGCCAGAGCCTGAGCCACGGCCTGCTCTATGGCCTGGGCGGCGGCTTCCTGGCCCAGGCTGTAGCGCAGCATCAGGGCGGCGGAGAGGATCTGGGCTATGGGGTTCGCAATCCCCTTGCCGGCGATGTCCGGGGCCGAGCCACCGGCCGGTTCGAACAGGCCGAAGCCAGATTCGTTCAGGCTGGCGGAGGGGAGCAGCCCCATAGAGCCGGTGATCATGGCGCACTCGTCGGAGAGGATGTCGCCAAACAGGTTGGAGCAGAGCAGCACGTCGAACTGGGACGGATCCTTGATGAGCTGCATGGTGGCGTTGTCGATGTACATGTGGTTCAGCGCCACGTCCGGGTAGGACTTGGCAACTTGCGTCACCACCTCGCGCCACAGTATGGAGGAGGCGAGTACGTTGGCCTTGTCGATGGAGGTCACTTTGCTGCGGCGCACCCGGGCCGATTCGAACGCTATCTTGGCGATGCGTTCAATCTCGAAGCGGTGATACACCTCGGTGTCGAACGCCTTCTCGGTGGCACCTTCCCCTTCGCGCCCCTTGGGCTGGCCGAAGTAGATGCCGCCAGTCAGCTCGCGCACGCAGGCGATGTCGAAGCCGCGATCCGAGATGTCGGCACGCAGGGGGGAGAACTGCTCCAGACCGGTGTAGATACGGGCCGGACGCAGGTTGCAGAACAGTTTGAAGTGGGCACGCAGGGGCAGCAGGGCGCCGCGCTCCGGCTGATCGTTCGGCGGCAGGTGCTCCCACTTGGGGCCACCGACCGAGCCGAACAGCACGGCATCGGCTGCTTCGCAGCCGGCTATGGTGCTTTGTGGCAGCGGGGTGCCGTGGTTGTCGATGGCGATGCCACCGACATCAAAGCGATCATAGTCGAGGGAGAAGCCGAATTTGGTCTGCACCTTTTCCAGTACCTTGATGGCCTCTGCCATCACTTCCGGGCCAATGCCGTCCCCCGGCAATACTGCGATCCGATAACTGCTCATACTCTCTCCGTCCTGATGTTGTGTTGAGTTCCATCTGCCCAGTGACCCGGTACTGCGATCCTATACCTGTTCAGACTGTCTCCGTCCTGATGTTGTGTTGAGCTCCATCTGCCCAGTGATCCCATGCTGCGATCCTATACCTGTTCAGATTGTCTCCGTCCTGATGTTGTGTTGAGCTCCATCTGCCCAGTGACCCGATACTGCGATCCTCTACCTGTTCAGACTGTCTCCGTCCCGATGTTGTGATTTCATTCCATCTGTTCAGCTAGTCGATCGCTGCTCAGACGGTTTCCGATTTGATGTTGTTATTGCGTTCCATCTGCTCGGCGACCTGATCGGCGCGCCAGATGCTGTTGATGACATGGACCAGGGCCTGGGCCGAGGACTCTATGATGTCGGTGGCCAGCCCCATGCCATGGAATTTGCGACCCTTGTACTCGGCGACTATGTCGACCTGGCCGAGGGCATTCTTGCCTTCACCCTTGCCCTTGAGTTCGTACTTGTCGATGCGGATCTCGTAGCCTGTGATGCGGTTGATGCACTGATAGACAGCATCCACAGGACCGTTGCCGGTGGCCGCTTCGCAGATCAGATCCTGGCCCACCTTGAGCTTGACCGAGGCGGTGGCGAGCACAGAGCTGCCGCTCTGCACGCCCAGATATTCCAGCTTGAAGTGCTCGGGCTCCTCGTGGATCTGGCTGAAGAAGGCCAGCGCCTCGAGATCGTAATCGAACACCTGCCCCTTCTTGTCGGCCAGGGTCAGGAACTTGCCGTAGAGGTGGTCCAGGTCGTAGCTGCTCTCGGCGTAGCCCATGCTCTCCATGCGGTGCTTGATAACGTGGCGGCCGGAGCGGGAGGTCATGTTGAGGTTGTTCTGGGTCAGGCCGATGCTCTCGGGGGTGATGATTTCGTAGGTGTTCTTGGCCTTGAGCACGCCGTCCTGGTGAATGCCGGAGCTGTGGGAGAAGGCGTTGGCCCCGACGATGGCCTTGTTCGGCTGTACCGGCATGTTGCACAGCTGGCTGACGAGGGTGCTGGTACGGTGGATCTCGTTGTGGCGGATGTTGGTGTGCACCCCGAGCAGGTCGGCGCGGGTTTTCAGGATCATCGCCACCTCTTCCAGGGAGCAGTTGCCCGCCCGCTCGCCGATGCCGTTGATGGTGCACTCTATCTGGCGTGCTCCCATCTGCACCGCGCCGATGGAGTTGGCCACCGAGAGGCCGAGATCGTCGTGGCAGTGCACCGAGATGATGGCCTTGTCGATGTTGGGCACCCGGTTGAACAGGGTCTGGATGATGCCGGAAAATTCGGTCGGTACCGTGTAGCCTACTGTGTCCGGGATGTTGATGGTGCGGGCGCCCGCCTTGATGGCGGCCTCCACCATGCGGCAGAGATTATCGATCGGCGTGCGGCCCGCATCCTCGCAGGAGAACTCCACATCATCTGTGTAGCGCAGGGCATGCTTGATGGCGCCGACCCCCATCTCCAGCACGTCTTCGAAGCTTTTCTTCAGCTTGCTCTCCACATGGATGGAGGAGGTGGAGATAAAGGTATGGATGCGAAAGGCTTCTGCGACTTTCAAGGCCTCGCCGGCTGCGTCTATGTCTTTGGGCAGGGCACGGGCCAGGGCACAGACCCGGCTGTTCTTGATGTGACGGGCTATGGTCTGCACCGATTGAAAATCACCGGGGGAAGAGACAGGGAAGCCCACTTCCATGATGTCGACACCGAGTCGTTCCAGCGCCTGGGCAATCTGCAGCTTCTCCTTGACCGTCAAGCTGGCCGACAGCGCCTGCTCGCCATCACGCAAGGTGGTATCGAATATGATGACTCGATCTGACATGTGACTTCCCTCTTCCTAAGTTCGGTGCGTGCATCCTGCATTGGCATAAAAAAACCCGTGCGGGGTGCACGGGTTTTTGTAAATTCCGGCTATGCCTTAGCCCGGCTACAAGGATCCCGCGCGAGGAGTCGCGATTAGGGGGAGCAGTAGTAGCAGAGCGGCAATATGCATGATGACTCAATCCTTCCAGTCGATAACGCTACTACCAATATCGAGATTTTTATGCTGTGTCAACTCGAAAGGACAGGTTCAATTCACTGTGTTATTTAATCGGATTGTAAAGGAGTGCAAATTTCCTTGTCCCATATTCGGTTCATGCCTGATTATCTGGTCGTTCCTGCTGTACTCGATCACCCGCACAATCAGATCGACTTATCAGCCCTTGCTGAATTATCTGAGGTATTCCATGGAAAAGCGCAGACCTGGCCGTCCGGTCGGACGTTCCGACATTCGTGACAAGCTGCTCGCCGCCGCACGCGAACGTTTTCTCAACACCCCCTACAGCAAGGTGACGACCCGTGAGATCGCCGAGCTGGCCGGCTCCAATCTGGCGATGATCCACTACTACTTCGGCAGCAAAGAGGGCCTCTACAAGGCGGTGCTGGGGGATGTGGCCGAGCCGCTGGATCAGGCCTGGCATGACGAGAGCAGCAATCGCAGCCTGACCGATCTGCTCAATACCTACTATCAGGTGATGGCGCCGAACAGCGAGCTGACTTCCGCCATCTCCAGTGCATTATCAACCGAAAAAAGCCCGGGGCGGGATTTTGTATTGAATCGTCTGCTGGAGCGTCAGCTGCCCCAGTTCGATGCCCTGCTCGAATCCATGCGCTCCAACGGTCAGCTGGGTGACAACCTGGATCCCGAGATGCTGAAGATCTCCTTCCTCAGCATGATGTGGCAGCCCTTCGTGATGAAGGATCTCTACGAGCAGGTGTTCGGCCTGACGGTGGACGAGAGCTTCATGAGCCGGTTGGCGGCCCACAACTGCCAGTTGATGGAGAACGGGCTGCGCGGTTCCCTGAACTGAGTCTTCCCGGGTAATAGCTGAAAAAGGGCCGCATGGCCCTTTTTTGCATGGTTCATGTCACAAATCTGTTATCTCTCCTTCAACCAAGTGTCACTGCGCCGCCCTAGTCTGCATTCAAGACTCAAGGGAAGGGGGCGTGATGAACAAGATCCAGCAATGGGACCTGCGGGTGTGCCGTGCCTGTCTGCTCCATCCCTACAACCGGCCGCAGGCCAGGATCAGTCGGGTCATTTCCCGTACCGGTGACGGCCCCCTCTACGCCGTGCTGGCCGCCCTGCTCTGGTGGCAGGGGGAGGCGCAGCGGGAAGTGGTACAAGTCGCCCTGCTGGCCTTTGCCGCCGAACTGCCGCTCTATCTGCTGCTCAAGAATGCCCTCAGGCGCCAGCGCCCCGTGGGCTTGCCAGTCTTCATCACCCCCTCCGATCGTTACAGCCTGCCTTCCGGTCATACCGCCGCCGCCTTCCTGATGGCCACCGTGCTGGCGGCCAGCTTCCCGCTATGGGGGCCGCTGCTGTTTCTCTGGGCCATCCTGGTCGGGGCGTCGCGGCTGCTGCTCGGGGTGCACTATCTGAGCGATCTGGTGGCCGGCGCCCTGCTCGGGGGCTGCTGCGCCCTGTGGGCGCTCGGCTGGAGCCAGGGATGAGGATACTGTTTGGAGTACAGGGGACCGGCAACGGTCATATCAGCCGCAGCAGGACTCTGGCCCGTGCCCTGAAGAGCAGGGGGATAGAGGTCGACTACCTGTTCAGCGGGCGTACCGCCGACGGCTACTTCGAGATGGGGGAGTTCGGGGACTATCGCACCTTCCCTGGCATCAGTTTCGTGAGCCATCAGGGCCGCATCTCGGGCTGGCGCACCCTCAAGGGGCTCTCTCCCCTTCGCTTCTGGCAGGACATGCGGGCCCTCGACTGCCGGGATTACGATCTGGTGATCAGCGATTTTGAGCCACTCAGTGCCCATGCCGCCCGGCGCTGGCAAAAACCCAGTCTGACCATCAGCCATCAGGCCAGCTTCGACTGGCCCATTCCGCGCTGGGGGGAGAGTGGTTTCAACCGCCAGCTGATGCGCCACTTCGCCCCTGTGAGCCGCTCTCTTGGGCTGCACTGGTTCCACTTCGGTCAGCCGCTGCTGCCCCCCATCATAGATCCCATGACCCCGGCCCCGGACAACCAGCAGATCCTGGTCTATCTGCCATTCGAGCAGACAGAGCAGATAGCTGCGCTGCTGTCGCGCTTCAACCAGCAGCGCTTCGTCTGCTTTCACCCCGGCCTTCGCAAGGCCAGCCAATGGCGCAACATCCGCTTCGAGCCTGCGGCCCGGGAAGGGTTCAAGCTAGCGCTGGCCGGTTGCCGGGGTGTCATCAGCAACGCGGGATTCGAACTGGCCTCGGAGGCGCTGTCGCTCGGCAAGAAGCTGCTGGTCAAGCCGCTGGGCGGCCAGTTCGAGCAGCTGACCAACGGCAGGACCCTGGAGCTGATGGGGCTGGCCCAGTTGATGGAGACGCTGGATGCCAATGCGTTGAGAACCTGGCTCGAGGCACCGTCACCCGGGCGGATCCGCTACCCCGATGTGGCGGGGGAGCTGGCCGACTGGCTGCTGGCCGGTGCCAAGGAGGAGCTGGCCTCTCTCTCCCGCCGCCTGTGGGGCAGGACCCTCTTCCCGGAAGAGGTGTGCGATCGCCTCAGCGAGCTGGCGGGCAACCCGGCATTGGCCCGTCCCTGGTTATCGCAACTCAGCGCCTTTGACTAGACTGAGTTGATCCCATCAAGGAGAGGACGGACAACATGCGCTTTACCAATGAAAACGGCGACACCATGACACTGGCAGACAATCTCACCCTGCATGAGCTGCTCGACATGGGGGTCAGCATCTCGGTCTGTGAAGAGACGGATCCGGATCAGCAGATCTGGCTGGTGGAGCCGGAAGACGAGCACTGAGACGGGATGGTTTTGACGGCCCGCCCTCTGGGGCGGGCCATTTATTTCCATCCCTGCCCAGATTGGCAGCATGATCCGCTAGTTTCCCCCCCATACTCCCCGCTTTGTTTCCGGTCTGGTGACCAAGTCACTGAATGTTAATAGCTGTTTGAAATTTATGACTGTTCTGGTCAGACAAAGCCGTGGACAAGCGTTCACAAGCGGGTTAAGTTGGTTTTTCACCCGCTTTTCGGGTGAATGATGGAAAAAACCTATTTTTCTACTATCGACGGCTCCGAACTCGCCTGGTCTGGATGCAGACAACAACAAGAGACGGATCGGCGCTGCCGGGAAGCAGCGGACTGTCGGTAGCTTTCGCTTAACGGAGCAAAGCCTGGAGGGCTTTATCATGGAGATGTTATCAGGCGCCCAGATGGTGGTTAGAGCGCTGGAAGATCAGGGAGTTGAGCATGTCTTCGGCTACCCTGGTGGCTCAGTGCTCGACATCTATGACGCTCTCTTCGAAAACGGCAAGATGGAGCATGTCCTGGTGCGGCACGAGCAGGCCGCGGTGCACATGGCGGACGGTTACGCCCGCTCCACCGGCAAGGTGGGCACTGTGCTGGTGACCTCGGGTCCCGGCGCCACCAACTGCATCACCGGCATCGCCACCGCCTACATGGACTCGATCCCCCTGGTGATCCTGTCCGGTCAGGTGCCGACCAGCATGATAGGGGAGGACGCGTTCCAGGAGACCGACATGATCGGCATCTCCCGTCCTGTGGTGAAGCACAGCTTCCTGTGCAAGAAGGCCAGCGAGATTCCCGACGCCATCAAGAAGGCCTACTACATTGCCGCCAGTGGCCGCCCGGGGCCCGTGGTGGTGGACTTGCCCAAGGACGTGCAGAACCCGAAAGAGAAATTCCCCTACCAGTATCCCGAGTCCGTTTCCCTGCGTTCCTACAATCCGACCAAGGCCGGACACAAGGGCCAGATCAAGCGGGCCGCCAAGCTGCTGACCGAGGCGAGCCGCCCCGTCATGTACGTGGGCGGTGGCGCCATCAACGCCAATGCGGATCACCTGGTGACCAAGCTGGCAGAGCTGTTGAACCTGCCGGTGACCACCACCCTGATGGGACTGGGGGCCTTCAGCGGCACCCATCCGCAATTCATCGGCATGCTGGGGATGCACGGCACCTTCGAAGCAAACAAGAGCATGCACAACGCGGATCTCATCTTCGCCGTAGGTGCCCGCTTCGATGACCGCGTCACCAACAACGTGGCCAAGTTCTGCCCCAACGCCACCATAGTCCACATCGACATAGACCCCACCTCCATCTCCAAGACGGTACAGGCCCATGTGCCCATCGTCGGCTCGGTGGAAACCGTGCTGGAGCAGATGCTGGAAGTGATCCGCGAGTGCGGCTTCGACAACGACAAGCAGGCGCTGGCGGACTGGTGGAGCCAGATCGATCAGTGGCGCTCCCGCAACTGCCTGGCCTACGAGACCCACCCCACCCTGATCAAGCCGCAGCAGGTGATAGAGGCGCTCTACAAGGTGACCAAGGGGGAAGCCTTCGTCGCCTCCGACGTGGGTCAGCACCAGATGTTCGCCGCCCTCTACTATCCGTTTGCCAAGCCACGCCAGTGGATCAACTCCGGGGGCCTCGGCACCATGGGCTTCGGTATTCCGGCCGCCATGGGGGCCCAGTTTGCCAACCCGGATGCTGTGGTCTGCTGCGTCACCGGTGACGGCTCGGTGCAGATGAACATTCAGGAGCTCTCCACCTGCATGCAGTACGGGGTGCCCATCAAGATCATCTCCATCAACAACCGCGCCCTTGGCATGGTCAAGCAGTGGCAGAAGATGTTCTACGGCGGCCGCCACAGCCACTCCTACATGGAATCCCTGCCCGATTTCGTCAAGCTGGCAGAGGCCTATGGCCACGTCGGCATCGCGGTGAGCGATCCGGCCGAGCTGGAGAGCGCCATGGAGAAGGCCTTCGCCATGAAGGATCGGCTGGTGTTCATGGATATCTCGGTCGACCCGGATGAGCATGTCTATCCGATGCAGATCAAGTTTGGTGCCATGGACGAGATGTGGCTGAGCAAGACGGAGAGGACCTGACGATGGAACATATTATTTCGGTCGTACTGGTGGATCCCGCCGTCGATGAGATGTGGCTGAGCAAGGCGGGGGAAATCTGATGAGGCATATCATTTCAGTACTGCTGGAGAACGAATCCGGCGCCCTGAGTCGCGTGGTAGGTCTCTTCTCCCAGCGCGGCTACAACATCGAGACCCTGACGGTGGCCCCCACCGAGGATCCCACCCTGTCCCGCATGACAATCGTCACCATGGGTGACGAACGGGTGCTGGAGCAGATCCAGAAGCAGCTGCACAAGCTGGTGGACGTGCTCAAGGTGTGTGACTTGAGCGAAGGGGAACACATAGAGCGGGAGATCGCCCTGGTCAAGGCACGCGCCGCCGGTGGTGCCCGCGACGAGCTGAAACGGCTGGCGGACATCTTCCGTGGCCAGATCGTCGATGTCACCCCGGAGCAGTACACGGTGCAGCTCGTCGGGACGAGTGAGAAGCTGGACGCCTTCATCAAGACTGCCGCCCAGACCAACGAGATCATCGAAGTGGTGCGCTCCGGCGTTTGCGGTATCTCCCGGGCCGACAAGTCCCTGCGTCCTTGATATCAGGGGCTGGTAACCTATCCCATAGGGGCTCTTCGGAGCCCTTTTTCATGGACGCAAGGGAAGGAGGGCGCTGGCTAGCGCTGTCATTTTCTTTCAAATGATCGGTAAACTATCCACAAAAGCTGTGGAAAACTCTGTAGATTAGCGGTGTGTCTGGCGTTAGTTAGCTGATCTTAAAGGGATATTCTGATTTGATCCTGACTGGATCGCAATTGTGCAATCCCCCTGCGCGGGTGTGAGTGTTTGCTTATCGCCGGCCCCTTGCCAGGAGGCGTTCGCGGCCAGTCCGGCGGATCCTGCGAGGATCCGGATTTGATCTCGCCGATCAACAGATCCCTGTCCGCCATAAAAAAACCCGCCTCTCGGCGGGTTTTTCACAGGGTCAGCGCTGGGCGATATTACTCGGCCTGGGCTGCCTGGATACCGGTCAGGGCTATGGTGTAGACGATGTCGTCTACCAGAGCGCCACGGGACAGGTCGTTGACCGGCTTGCGCATGCCTTGCAGCATGGGGCCGATGGAGACCAGTTCTGCGGAACGCTGTACCGCCTTGTAGGTGGTGTTGCCGGTGTTCAGGTCCGGGAACACGAACACAGTCGCTTTACCTGCGACCGGTGAGTTCGGTGCCTTGGACTTGGCCACGTTCTCCATGATGGCCGCGTCGTATTGCAGCGGGCCGTCGATGATGAGGTCGGGGCGCTTGGCCTTGGCCAGCTCGGTCGCTTCGCGCACTTTCTCTACGTCAGCGCCGGCGCCAGAGGTACCGGTGGAGTAGGAGATCATGGCGACGCGCGGCTCGATGCCGAAGGCGGCAGCGGAGTCGGCGGACTGGATGGCGATCTCGGCCAGCTGTTCGGCGCTCGGATCCGGGTTGATGGCGCAGTCACCGTACACCAGCACCTGATCAGGCAGCAGCATAAAGAAGATCGACGAAATCAACGAGGAACCCGGGGCAGTCTTGATGATCTGCATCGGCGGACGAATGGTGTTGGCTGTGGTGTGCACGGCGCCGGAAACCAGACCGTCCACTTCGCCACGCTCCAGCATCATGGTGCCCAGCACCACGTTGTCTTCCAGCTGCTCGCGGGCGACCACTTCGGTCATGCCCTTGTTCTTGCGCAGCTCGACCAGACGCGGCACATAGCGCTCGCGCACTTCCAGCGGGTCGATGATCTCGACGCGATCGGTCAGTACCACACCCTGCTGTTCGGCGACGCGACGGATCTCTTCCGGGTTGCCCAGCAGTACCGGACGGGCGATGCCACGCTCGGCACAGATGGCGGCAGCCTTGATGGTCCGCGGCTCTTCCCCTTCCGGCAGCACGACGCGCTTGTTGGCCTGACGGGCCAGCTCGGTCAGCTGATAGCGGAAGGCCGGCGGGCTCAGGCGACGGGAGCGGGTGGACTTGGCAGAGAGAGACTCGATCCAGTGCTTGTCGATGTGGCCAGCCACATAGTCCTGCACCAGCTCGATACGCTCGCGGTCATCTTCCGGGATGTCGACGTTGAAGTTCTGCAGGCTGACGGCGGTCTGCCAGGTGTTGGTGCCGGTGATCATGATCGGCAGGCCGGTGGCCATTGCCTGTTGGCACAGGGCAATGACTTGCGGCTCAGGGTGGTAGTTGCCGGTCAGCAGCAGGGCACCCAGCTTGACGCCGTTCATGGCGGACAGGCAGGCGGAGACGATGACGTCGGAGCGATCGCCGGAGGTCACCAGCAGGCTGCCCGGACGGAAGTGCTCGATCATGTTGTGGATGGAGCGGGCACAGAAAGTCACGGTCTGCAGGCGACGGCTGTCCAGCTCACCCTTGTGCAGGATCTTGGCGGCCAGATGCTTGGCGAGATCCTTGGCGCGCGGGGCGATCAGCTGGGTGTTCCAGGGGATGCAGCCGAGGATGCGCAGCGGGCTCTTGCCGAACACCTGCAGCACTTCCAGGTTGTGGGCGGTGTCGGAGGTGTGGTGATGGGCCTCGAACATCTCGGTCAGATCGGGGCGGGTCACGCCGTGCTCGTCAACCGGTGCACCCACCTTGTTGATGACGCAGCCCACGATACGCGGGTTGCTGACGCCACCGAAGTTGGAGCAGGCCAGCTCGATGCGCTCTTTCAGCTTTTGGCTGGAGTCGTTGCCCGGATGAGTCACGAACACCATGTCGGCGTCCAGCGCCTTGGCGACGTCGTAGTTCAGCTTGTTGGCAAAGGGCTGCTTGTCGGTCGGCACCAGGCCTTCGATCACCACCACTTCGGCACCGCTGGTCTTCACGTGCTCTTCGAAGCGAGCCACTATCTCTTCCAGCAGGATATCGGTGTTGCTGGAGGTGATCATGTTCTCGGCATAGGAGAGGGCGAACGGCTCGGGCGGGTTGATGTTGGCGGCAGCGCGGATCACGGCGGTGGAGCGCTCGGTACCGGTTTCACCCGGACGCGGCTGGGCAACCGGTTTGAAGAAGCTGACATTGACACCGTGACGTTCCATGGCGCGAACGACGCCAAGGCTCACGGAAGTTACGCCGACACCAGTGCCGACCGGGATGAGCATAATAGTGCGTGCCACTTATTACCCCTTGTTCATTTTTTGGGATCAGGAAAAGGCCGCCCTGGGGCGGCCTTGCTCTACAGCTAATTTATGCGCCGACCAGTTCCAGCGCGTCGTGGGCGATGACCCACTCTTCGTTGGTCGGGATAACCAGGGCCTTGGTGGAGCCAGCCTTGGTGATCTCGCCACCCTTGCCGAAGCGCGCCTTCAGGTTGGCGTCGTGGTCGACGTCAAAGCCCAGCAGGCCCAGCTTGTTCAGGGTGATCTCACGGATCGGGGCGGAGTTCTCGCCGATGCCGCCGGTGAAGACCACGGCATCCAGACGACCGTCCATGGCGGCGGCGTAGGCGCCGATGTACTTGGCCAGACGGTAGCAGTACACGTCCATGGCGCGCTTGGCTTCTTCCTTGCTGTCG
This sequence comes from Aeromonas sp. Marseille-Q5825, assembly GCF_946892685.1. NCBI lineage: Bacteria > Pseudomonadati > Pseudomonadota > Gammaproteobacteria > Aeromonadales > Aeromonadaceae > Aeromonas > Aeromonas sp. Marseille-Q5825. The sequence continues at coordinate 403,406 of NZ_CAMPOU010000004.1, read as the reverse complement.
TAGTTGTCTTCAACGAAACGGCAGTCGGAGGTGACTTCGGTCAGACCCTGCAGGCCGGATTCCTTGGTCAGCATGGTGTTGATCTCGGCGACGCTCATGCCCAGCTTGTCGTGCAGGAAGAAGATGATGGCCGGATCGATGTCACCGGAACGGGTACCCATCACCAGGCCTTCCAGCGGGGTCAGACCCATGGAGGTGTCGACGGATTTACCGTTCTTGATGGCGCAGACGGAGCCGCCGTTGCCCAGGTGGCAGTTGATGATGTTGAGCTCTTCGACCGGCTTGTTCAGCTGCTTGGCGGCTTCCAGGCTGATGTAGTAGTGGCTGGTGCCGTGGGCGCCGTAGCGACGGATGCCGTTCTCTTTGTAGAGCTTGTACGGCAGGGCGTACAGGAAGGCTTCTTCCGGCATGGTCTGGTGGAAGGCGGTGTCGAACACGGCGACGTTCTTCTCGGCCAGCTCAGGGAAGACCTTGAGGGCGGCACGGATGCCGATCAGGTGAGCCGGGTTGTGCAGCGGAGCGTAAGGAATGGCGGCTTCGATACCGGCGATCACGTCTTTGCAGATCCGCACGGAAGAAGTGAATTGCTCGCCGCCGTGTACCACGCGGTGGCCGATGGCAATCAGGTTCTTGGACAGTTCAGGGTTGAGCGGCAGGATCTTGTGGACGATATAGTCCAGTGCTTCCTGATGAGCGGCACCGGCACCCAGATCGGCACTGCCCTTCTCGCCGTTGAGCTTCCACTTGATGCGGGCGTCGTCGAGGTTGAAGCATTCGGCCAGGCCGGACAGCAGATCATCACCGGTGGTTGCGTCAATGACAGCAAACTTCAGGGACGAGCTGCCACAGTTAAGAACAAGAACCAGCTTACTCATGAATAAATCCTATCGCAGATTGGGTTGGGTTGGAGGATGCGCCGGACGCGGTGCGCCCAAAAACTATCAACTTATCCTTATGAGGGTTGGCAATCTGTTGCTTGCCCCTTGTATAGTGATACAAGACCCGTAATTCTGACGTCCCTGACAGGCCAGCAGCAAACCACTGGCGTAAAAATTGGGCGTACAAAGGATAACCTGATTGTTGAAAAATAACAAAGTCATCCTCAACCTTTGTTATTGCCTCTCAAATATTGTCGAGGTTTTGCCGTTAATACGTTCAAAAAGAGCTCGGAGGTAGTATGAGCATGAACATTTTTGGAACTAAATTACAGCAAGGCCGTCATTATATGACTCTTTGGCCGCGCCGTCCCGAGCTTAATTCCATGTTCCCGGAGAATCGGGTGATCAAGGCCACCGAGTTCGCCCTCAGGGTCATTCCGGCGCTCGCCGTGCTCAGCGTCATGCTGCAGTTCCAGTTCGGCGAGCTGCACTACTGGCCCTCCGTCATGGCCTCAGTGTTGTTCCTACTCAGTCTGCCGCTGCAAGGCTATTACTGGCTCGGCCAGCGTGCCGATACCCGGCTCCCGCCCTCCCTCGCCAACTGGTACAGGGAGATCAACGGCAAGATGAACGAGCAGGGCGGTCATCGTCAGCTGGTGGCCCGACCCCGTTACGAGGAGCTGGCCGACACCCTCAACGCCGCCTTCAAGCAGCTGGACAAATCCTTCCTCTACGAATAGCCCCGGCAGGGGAGCAAAAGGCGCCACCAGGCGCCTTTTTCACATTCAGGCGGCCAGTACCTTGCTGATCTCCTGGATGGAGAGCTTGTACTGACGGGGGCACTGACGCCAGGCCGCCAGCATGCGCTGGTACTTGTCGCGCATGGCGATGTCGCTGGAGAGCTCGTCACAGGGGCACGGCAGCTCGGGGAAGCGCTTGTCCACCTCCAGCAGGAAGCAGACATAATCCGCCAGTTCCCGCTCCTGGCTGCGGCTGTAGCCGTTGAAGGCCAGGCGACTCTCGTTCACCTCGGATCGGGTACCTGCGTCTAGGTTGCCCCAGGAGATGGCCAGCGCATGGTGCAGTTCCAGAGTGTCCAGCACCTCCTGGCAGGTGGCGAGATCCAGATGGCCGAAGCTCTTCTCCAGCTCGAGGATCTGCAGGCAGTAGCCACGCTCGACTATGGTGCTGGCCCGCTGGTAAAACGCCGCCTTCTCCGGGTTGAGTTTGGCCAGGATCTCGTACTGATTGCTCAGGATCAGGCGTTCGGTATGGCTCATGTTCATGGGCTGTCTCACTGGAAAATGAATCTGGGGCCACGTTAACCCATATCCAGGATGAATTTTTTGATCTGATAGGGGAGGTTGGCGAGAAAAACGGGGAGGAGGGCGCAACAGGGGCGCTACTTTTGGCAGGACATTCCCGGCGCTTGCGCGGCAGAGAAAATGAACAGGGCCTGCATCTGCAGGCCCTGTTGTCGTCTCTGAACTGGCGGGGCTTCAGCCCTTGACGAGATCGAGCACCACCTGATGGTGATCGCTGGTCTTGAACTTGTCGAAGCGATGGGCCACCTTGCCCTCCTCATCGATGAGGAAACTCAGCCGATGGATGCCGTCGTACTCCTTGCCCATGAACTTCTTCGGGCCCCAGACGCCAAAGGCATCGGCCACGGCGTGATCCTCATCGGCCAGCAGTCGGAAGTTCAGGCTGTCGCGCTCCTCGAACTTCTTCAAACGCTTTGCCGGATCCGGGCTGATGCCGAGCACCACCACGTTGAGGGCGGCCAGTTCGGCATTGACGTCCCGCAGGCCGCAGGCCTGGGTGGTGCAGCCCGGGGTCATCGCCTTGGGATAGAAATAGATGAGCACCTTCTTGCCCCGCAGGGAGGACAGACTGACCTGCTGACCATCCTGATCGGAGAGAGAGAAATCGGGGGCCTGAGTACCAACTTGTAGTGGTTGCATGGGGTCTCCTCGGATAAACGCCGTCAGGCGTATTTGTGATTGACGATGAACTCGAATGACTCGGCACCCAGTTCACGACAGAAATCGGCGAAGGCCGTTTTCGAGTCGGCCGCCTCTCCCTGCTTGGCCTGATTGAGCTGGAAATTGGCCTTGAGCAGGTTGAAGGGTTGCTGCTCGAGGGTGACGGTCTGCATGGCCTGAATGTCCCAGCCGTGATCGCTGAAGAACTGGGTGCACTGGCTTACGATGCCCGGCTGATCCCGGATCAGCACCTCGGCGCTGGCGCTGATGTCATATTGCAGGGAGTGGTGGCGCTCGGTGCGCTTCATCATGGTGATGAGATCCCACTCCTGGCTGCGCAGGGGGAGGCTTATCTCAAGCTGCATCAGGCTGTTCCAGTCACCGGACAACAGCATGATGAAAGTGAATTCGTTACCGAAGATGCCAAGACGGCTGTCGACAATGTTGCAACCGCAGCCACTGACGTGACGGGTAACCTCATTGACGATGCCAGGCCTGTCCGTGCCGATGGCCGTTACGACCAGGTAGTGAGTCATAAATCGTCTCTCGTCCATTTATTGCGAATGCGGTGACAGCGAGCGCGCTTGGCGGGCATGACGCCCTGCTCCGGGCCCTGTCCTGCCCTCGTGCATCCATACGTTTTGTGGCGGATGGTAACACGGCTTGTCCCTTGCCTCCCTTGTTTTTCAAAAGGGGCAGCTTTACCATTACGCCCCTGAAAATCGGGAGAAATATCCATGTTACGCGGTAGTATTGTTGCGCTCGTTACCCCCATGCTGGCCTCGGGTGACATCGATTGGACCAGTCTGGCAGCTCTGGTGGAGTATCATGTCGGTGCCGGCACCAGTGCCATAGTCGCGGTGGGCACCACGGGAGAGTCGGTCACCCTGAGCGAGCAGGAACATATCGCCGTCGTTGAAAAGACCGTCGAGTTCGCCGCCGGTCGCATTCCGGTCATCGCAGGCTGCGGCTCCAACAGCACTGCCCACGCCATCGCGCTCTCCCGGCGTTTTGCCAAAACCGGCGTGGTGGCGGGCCTCTCGGTGACCCCTTATTACAACAAACCCACCCAGGAAGGCCTCTATCGTCACTATTGTGCGATCGCCGAGGCTAGTGGTCTGCCTCAAATTCTCTATAATGTGCCCGGTCGCACCTGTTGCGATCTCAAACCGGAGACCGTGGCTCGTCTGGCCAAGGTTCCCGGCATTATCGGTTTGAAAGAGGCGACGGGTGATTTGAGCCGCACCCCGCTGCTGCGCGAGTTGTGCGGGCCGGATTTCGCGCTATATAGTGGCGATGATGCCAGCGGATGTGATTTTATGCTGCAAGGGGGCGATGGCGTCATTTCGGTCACCACCAATATTGCGGCGCCCCAGATGGCCGACATGTGTCGTGCTGCGCTGGCCGGTGATGCCGGGCAGGCTCATGACATCAACAATCGATTGATGCCGTTGCATCAGACTCTGTTCTGCGAACCGAGTCCCATCCCGGTGAAGTGGGCCTGTGCCCGCCTGGGATTGATGGCGACGGCGACCTTGCGCCTGCCGCTGACCGACCTCACCCCCGAGGGGGAACAGGCGATGGCGCGAGCACTGACGACTGCGGAGTTGATGGCGAGTGTTTAAAGCAAATGGAAAGGGAAATGCAGTGCGCCTGGTGCTGAGTGTCGCGACTGTTGCCGTGTTGGCAGCCTGTAGCTCACCCCAGGATCGCAAGATGGCCAACCGTGGCTTCGAGTATGAAGAGAGCCGCCTCGAAGGTCGCGCCTTCCTCGTGCCCGCCGGGTTGAGTACCCCCGCCTTTAACAGTAATTTCGACATTCCGGCCCTGCCTGAGAGCAGCCGCGAAGGTGCCATCGGCGCCAAGGTGGACGTGCGTCCGCCAGCCCAGCTGCTGACGGTGGTCCCTGGCAGTCAGGTGGTGGCCAAGGCCAGCGAGCCTACTCTGGCCTTCTATGCCCTGAGCACCAGCCAAAGCGTGGAGCGCGATACCTGGGCCTTCCTGATGAACTTCCTGGCCCAGCACAAGGTCACCACAGAGAAGCTGGATCAGCAGGCCGGCGTGTTGCAGACCGGCTGGTTTGACAACTCCGCCGCCCTCGATGGCTGGGCGGAGGAGGACGAAGACTTCCGCATCCGTCAACGCTACCAGTTCACCCTCAGCAACGACCTGCAGCGTCACGCCGTCAACATGTCGGTACGGGTGCTGGATCATGAAGAGACCATAGACGGCGAGACCAGCACAGTGCTGACCCCGGCCGATGCCCAGCGTTATGCGACCCGGGCACTGAACCAGTTCTCCCTCTACTACGACAAGCAGCTCAAGGCCCGCGAACAGCACAAGTCCACCGATGGCATGGGCCTGGAGCTGGGTCTGGACAACAACGAGCTGAGTGCATGGATTGCCGATGGTTCCTTCGAGCAGGTCTGGCGCCGTCTCAATCAGGTGTTGCCGGCCTACGGTTTCACCATCAAGGACACCCAGCAGTCCCTGGGCTGGATCGACGTCGAGTATGACGAGCCCAATGCCGAGTTCTGGCAGGCCAAGGGGGCCGAGCCGTTCAAGCTGGAGGAAGACCAGTACCGCTTCCAGCTGGGCGAGATGGCCGGAGGCAAGACCTCCATCACCCTGTTCGACAAGGACAAGAAGCCGGTCGCATCCGGTGTCATCTCCCAGATGTATATCAGCCTGTCCGAGGCCTTTGCCAAAGGCGTGGCCGATCAGGCTGCGAAAGCAGAATAGAAACAGGGGCCTGGTGCCCCTGTTTTGTTATGCGGAGTCCGCGCCAAGGGCCCTCCTGGGAGCCTGCCCCGGCAGAGGGGCCTAGCGCTGTTTAGCTGAATGAATCCCTCGTAGACAGGAGCCTGATGCGCCTGTCTTGTCAGTCCCACAACAGGAAGTGTTATTAGCCATGAGTCTTGCAGATCAAGTATTGGCGGTGAATGACGATTTGCCGATCCGTACCGATAAACCTGTCCATTCCGGCAAAGTGCGCAGCGTCTACTGGTTGACCCCCGCAGACAGTGCCCGGCTCATAAGAGAGAAAGGCTATGATGTGCCTGCGGATACACCGCTCGCCCTCATGGTGATCAGCGACCGCATCTCGGCCTTCGACTGCATCTGGCAGGGTGTGGATGGCTTGAACGGCGTGCCGGGCAAGGGAGCTGCACTCAATGCCATCTCCAGCCACTGGTTCAAGCTGTTCAAGGAGAAGGGACTGGCGGACAGCCACATCCTGGATATCCCGCACCCCTTCGTCTGGATAGTGCAAAAAGCCCGCCCCGTGATGATTGAAGCCATCGCCCGCCAGTACATCACCGGCTCCATGTGGCGTGCCTACAAGGACGGCGAGCGGGAGTTCTGCGGCATCACCCTGCCGGAAGGGCTCAAGAAGGATCAGAAGCTGCCCGAGATCCTTATCACCCCCTCCACCAAGGGTGTGCTGAAAGGGCTGGACGGCGTGCCGGAAGCGGACGACGTCAACGTCTCCCGTGCCGACATAGAGCGCCACCATCAGGCCTTCGGCTTCCGCTCCCCGGCAGACATAGAGAGCTATGAAGCCCTGCTCAAGGAGGGTTTCAACGTCATCAGCGAGGCTCTGGCCGCGCTGGATCAGATTTTCGTCGACACCAAGTTCGAGTTTGGCTATGTCCAGGATGCCGCCGGTCGCGAGAAGCTCATCTACATGGACGAAGTGGGTACCCCCGACAGCTCCCGCATCTGGGACGGCGCCGCCCTGCGCAATGGCGAGATCGTCGAGAAGTCCAAAGAGGGCTTCCGCCAGTGGCTGCTGAACCACTTCCCGGATCCGGACATCCTGCTCAACAAGAACCGCATGCCGGAACGCTTCGCCCTGGCCCGGGACAACAAGCTGCCCACCGAGGTGATGATGGACATCTCCCACACCTACGTGGGGATCGCCGAGAAGGTCATAGGCCACAAGCTGGTGCGCAGTGCCAATCCCAAGCAGGAGATCATCGAGGTGCTGCGCGAGCAGTACGGTCTGATCGACTGAGGCTGAGCGCCTTTTTTTGCCGCCGGCACACAAACGTTTGCCGGTGGTGAAGGCAACAAGCCGACAAACAGACGGGCCCCGTGACGGGGCCCGTTTTTATTGGCGTCTGGCAGTGGGAGGGGGCGGCCTCAGCCATTGACCCTGAAGATCTGGCCGGTCTGCACCCCCAGCACCGACTTCTTGTAAGCCTGCGCCACTTTGGCGGCGGGCACAGGCACGAAGCCCGGGAAGAAGTCGGCGTATTTGCCCATGGACTCCTCCAGCACGGTGGGGCTCACCACGTTGATGCGCAGGCCCCGTGGCAGCTCGCAGGCGGCCGCTTTCACAAAGTGATCGATGGCGCCGTTGACGGTGCTGGCGCTCACGCCCCAGTTGATCGGCTCCTCGCTCAGGATGCCGCTGATCAGGGTAATGGAACCCTTGTCATTCAAATAGGGGATGGCGGCGCGGGTCAGATTGATCTGGCCCATCAGCTTGCTCTCCACTCCCACCTGCCACTGCTCGTCGGTCATCTCGGTCAGACCGTTGAAGGCCACGCTGCCGCTGGCGACGACCAGCGCATCGAACTGGCCCAGCTTGGCGAACAGCGCCGTGATGGAGGCGGGATCGCGCATGTCGACCGTGGCATCACCACGGCTGTGGCCGACGCGGATCACCTGATGATCTTTGGCAAGCAGTTCACTGACCGCGGAGCCGACGGTGCCGGAGGCACCCACAATCACAATTTTCATCTTGGTCACTCCTGATGGGGATGTGTTGATGATAGCTGGATGAAAAGGGAGAAAAAGCGCTTAAGATGAACCCATTGTTTCCATATTGGAGCTAATGGATGGACATCGCCCATCTGAGCAGTTTCTACGAGGTGGTGCAGCGGGGCAGTTTCTCCGCCGCCGCCGATGCATTGGGGGTGAGCAAGGGGATGCTGAGCCGCCACGTCAGCGCCCTCGAATCCTCCCTCAATGCGCAACTGTTGCAGCGCACCACCCGTCGCCTCAGCCTGACCGAGGCGGGCAGGACCCTCTATGTGCAGGCGGGTCAGATAGCCGCGCTGGCCCGCCAGGCGGAGCAGGACATCCAGGCTCTGACCGAGGAGGACCGCGGTCGCCTGCGCTTCACCTGCCCGGTCAGTACCGGCGATCGCATGGTGAGCGAGCTGCTGGCGCGCTTCGCCGAGATCTGCCCCGGGGTCGAGGTGGAGCTCAATTTCACCAACGCCATGATCGACATGAGCCAGGGGGAGAATGACATCGCCCTGCGCGCCATGGATCAGGTGCCTGACAACCTGGTGGCGCTGCCCCTCGGGCAGCTGAAAGACGTGGTGGTGGCGAGCCCAACCCTGCTGGCTCGGGAGGGGCTCCCCGCCACCCCCTATGAGCTGGGCGGGCGCCCCTGCCTGCTCCAGGGGCACAACCCGGCCTGGGAGCAGTGGCATTTTCGCAAGGCAGGGGAGGAGGCCCACATCCTGGTGCAGGGGAAGGTGCGGGCCAATCACTACAGCACTGTGCTGCAACTGGCTCGCTCGGGCATGGGGTTTGCCAAGTGCCCGCTGATGCTGGTGGAGACGAGTCTGGCCAGGGGCGAGCTGGTGGCAGTGCTGACGGACTGGCAGACGGCCCTGCACCCGCTCCATGTGCTCCATGCCCAGCAGCGCCGGGTGCCGCGCAAGATACGGCTGTTCAAGCAGGTGCTGGCCCAGTGGTTTGCCGAGCGGCCCCACTACCTGCTCTGAGCCCGTTATTTTTCTGTCATCTTTGGCTGCTAGCCTGCGCCCATCATAGCGAGCAGAGAGAGACAGGGAATGAAGGGTCATCAGGGTTGGGTTGGGGTCATGTTGCTGTGTGCCGGCTTGTCGTGTGCCGGCTCGGTGCAGGCCGAGGTCAGGGTCGAGGTACCCGGGGATTTCCAGATCCTGGCGGTGAGCGACGGCAAGGTGCAGGACGAGCAGCATGGGGTGCTGGCCGACGGGGCGCAGCAGTTGCTGGTGCGTTATGAGGGGGTGATCCCGAGTCGCAACAGCAGCGACAACGATCGCCAGATCCGCTCCGATCCCCAGGTGATCCGCTATGAGGCCCGCGGCCAGTCGGTGCGCCTGCAGGCTGTGGTGCCCACCGACGAGAAAGGCATGGAGCGCTACGCCAAGGCGCCGGTCGTGAGCCTGCTGGCGGGGGACAAGCCCCTGAAGGTGCAACAGGAGGCCCTGGTGGTCAACGGCATGCAGATCGGCATGGACTGGCACGTCAGGCTGCAAGAGTACAACCGCGGCACGGGCAAGGCGGTGCTGGCGACCGGCGCCGTGGCGACCACGGCCGCGGCGACAGCGGCCCAGGCCCCTTCAGGCCCTGCCAGCGAGCTGGAGGGGCAGTTGCAGCAGCTCTTCCTGCAGGCGGACCCCGAACTTCGCAAGCGCTTCATCGGTTGGGCCGTGCCCCGGCTTTAAGTTTGCCCCCCGTTGCAGTAACGTGGGCACACTCATCTCCTGACGTGCCCATGTTGACCAGCGAGGCCCCATGTTTGAATTGCATCCCCGCCTGCAGGCGGATACCCAGATACTCGGGGACCTCCCCCTTTGCCGCGTACTGCTGGCCAAAGACAGCCAGTATCCCTGGCTCATCCTGGTGCCCAGGGTCGCCGGGCTGCGGGAAATCCACCATCTCCTCCCCGAGCAGCAGCAACAGCTGATGCAGGAGTCCTGCGCCGTCGCCGCCCTGATGGAAGAGGCGCTGGGCCCCGACAAGATCAACGTGGCGGCGCTCGGCAACCTGGTGCCCCAGCTGCACCTGCACCATGTCGCCCGCTTCAGCACCGATGCCGCCTGGCCCGGTCCCATCTGGGGAGCGCATCCCGCGATTCCCTATCAGGCACAAGATTTGCGACAGCAGGCCGATAACTGGCTAGCCCGGTTGGCCACCCTGGGTGGATTTCAGCCGTTTCTGACTGACAATCTGGTCAAGTGAGAGGCGGCTCGCGGTTTCAGCACCGGGATCACGCAATCTGTTAGCGTATCGGACGCGCGCGTGATGACATGGGCGGTGAGACAGACAAGCCTATTTTTTCGATCAGCAGGAAGGTTCCATGATAGTAACAAGATCCGAGGATGATGCCGTATTGACCACAGAGGATGTGCTGCTGAGCCTGTGCAATTCGGTCACGGGCGTCCTGAGCGCGGCGACCCAGACCCAGGTGCGCTTCTCCGGCATGGTGCAGCGGATCAGCAAGACCTGCCTCAAGCCGGATATCGGCTGCTTCGTGCTGTTTGATGGCGGCTTCTCCGGCCTGGTGGTGATCAACTTCTCCGCCGCCGCGGCCATGGAGCTCTACCAGAGCTACATGCTCAGCATGGGGCTCTCCAAGGAGGATCTCGCCATCTCCCACACCTCTGACGAGGTGAGCAACGTCATGGGCGAGCTGATGAACCAGATCCTCGGCAGCTTCACCGGCAAGGTGGGGCGCGAGCTGCAGACCCACATCACTCAGAACCAGCCCAAGATGCTGGCCCTGAACAAGCAGGTGATGCTGAGCGTAGATACCAACCTCGACAATCCCGAGACCCGCAGGGTCACCTTCTTCACCGCCAGCAACAACATCTTCTATCTGGAGCTGGCGATGGACGGCACCGAGTTCATTCGGCTGCACAACGAGGGCAGGGATCAGGAGGAGATTGACCCCGATGCGCTGATCGCCCAGACCAAGCTGGCGGCGACCAAGCAGGCCTCGGCGGTCGCGCCGGCGAGCAACGAGCACGACGATCTGCTGGACTCCCTCGGCATCTGACGCCGTCAGGAAGCGAAAAAAAGCGAGGCCACCCCTGGGGTGGCCTCGCTGTTTCCGACAGGGTTCGGCTTAGAAGTTGTACAGCAGGCCGGTGCTGAAGCGGGTGGCCTGGGTATCGTAGAAGTCGATGTCGGAGTCGGCGCCGGAATAAGCCGCCGTGAAGGTCGCGGCCAGGGCCTTGACCCCGAACAGGTTGTGCCAGAAGAAGGTGCCGTTGATGGCGAACTCGTCTGCATCGGCACGCTGGCCGAACAGGGGATTCGCCTCGTCATACTTGCGCTTGCCGGCATAGAGGTTGCTGACGATGGACCATTGCGGGCCCCGCTTGGCGTAAGTCAGCTGCAACCCTGTGTTGTCAAAGCTCTCGGCACTGCCATCCAGCCTGGCCTGCTTGTAGAGGATCGCCGGCTCCAGCAACTGGTTGCCGCCGAAGTGGAACTGGTAGGAGAGCGCCATGTCGTGCACCTTGCCGTTGCGATCCAGCATGGCGGCATACTGGGTGCCGTGTGTCTGGTCATACTGCTGACCGCTGCGCTCCTCGTCCAGATCCACCTCCCGGGTGGTGAGGGTGCCGTAGAAGTTGCTGCCCCAGATCTTGTCCCAGGCAAAGCGCACTCCCTTCGACTTCACGTCGGTGGCGCTGCGATCTACCCCGGTGGCGAAGGGATCGCTCCACAGCTCCACCGGCATGGCGTTGAACACCAGGGAGGTGGCCACTATGCCCTTGTCGCCCATCTCCTGGCGCAGGCCCAGCTGCTGGGTGAAGTCGAAGCGCACCGCATCCTGGATCAGGTTGCCGAGGAACACCTGGGTGCGGGTGTCGGCGAAGGTGTAGCGGATGTCGGCGTTGATGAGGGGGGTCAGACCGCTCTCGCTGTCGGGAGAGCCGAGGTCGTTGATTCGACTGTGGTTGTCATCGCCGGCGTAGAAGTTGGACTCGTAGCTGACGACATTGACCCCGCCGAGCAGGAAACCGGACCAGCCGGACTCTCTGGGGATCTCGCCAAGATCGGCGTGGGCGGCATTGGCGGCTAGCAGACCAAGACTCAACAGGACATGATTGCGCATGGGGTGTGCTCCTGACACAAGGGATGACAAGGGTGGCAGTGCGGCTCGGGATCCTTTGCTGAACCGGAGCTGACTGACTCAGGCGGGAATGCTACCCCAGTCGGAGTGTGACGTTAATCAATAATTTAAGGTGCAAGGGGCAAGAGTTCAGGGCGCCGTACTGGTATTCTGTTTGCGCAATAACGGGGAGAAAACAACGAGATGAAGCAAATCAAATCCTGGGCGCAATACTATGTCGACCTGATGACCAAGCTGGGACTGGTGCGCTTCAGCATGTTCCTGGCTACCGCCATCATAGTGCTGGCGGTCTCCATCCAGATGGGGGTGACCCTGTTTCTGCGCGGCACTGTGGACATAGTCGACCTGGTGCGCTCTGTCTTCTTCGGCCTGCTGGTGACCCCCTGGGCCGTCTATTTCCTCTCCATAGTCGTGGATCAGCTGGAAGACTCCCGCCAGCGGCTGACCCGCATGGTGCGCAAGCTGCAGGACATGCGCGAGCGCGACCTTGAGCTCAACAGCCAGCTGCAGGAGAACATCAGCCGCCTCAATGCCCAGATAGCCGAGACCAACCGGGCCGAGACCCTGCGCCAGCAAGCCATAGAGGATCTGGAGAACGAGGTGTTCCAGCGGGAGAAGGCCCAGCTGCACCTGGGGGAGCGCACCGCCCTGTTGCGCTCCTTCATCGATTGCTCCCCGGATCTGGTCTACTACCGCAACGAGGACGAGCAGTTCTCCGGCTGCAACCGCGCCATGGAGGAGCTCACCGGCAAGGTGGAGGCCGAGCTCATCGGGCTGACCCCGTTCGACGTCTACAAGCAGGAGATCGCCAACAAGGTGGTGGAGACCGACAAGCAGGTCTTTGCCAGCAACGAGCCCCTCACCTACGAGCAGTGGCTGGAGTACCCCGATGGCCGCAAGGCTTACTTCGAGCTGCGCAAGGTGCCCTTCTTCGACAGGTTCGGCAAGCGGCTCGGCCTGCTCGGCTTTGGTCGCGACATCACGGAGCGCAAGCAGTATCAGGACAAGCTGGAGAAGGCGAGCCGGGACAAGACCACCTTCATCTCCACCATCAGCCACGAGCTGCGCACCCCGCTCAACGGCATAGTGGGGCTGAGCCGCATGCTGATGGACACCCCCCTCGATGCCAAGCGGCAGCAGCAGCTCAAGACCATCCACCTGAGTGCTGTGACCCTGGGCAACATCTTCAATGACATCATCGATCTGGACAAACTCGATCGCCGCCGCCTCGAGATAGCGCCTGCCCCCATGGACCTGCCCGCCTTCCTCGACGAGCTGGAGATGCTGTCGCGCATCCAGGCGGAGCAGAAGGGGCTCTATCTGCATTTCGACAGGGATGGCGACATGCCGCAGCTCGTGATGGCGGACGGTACCCGGCTGCGTCAGGTGCTGTGGAACCTGGTGGGCAATGCGGTCAAGTTTACCGACGAGGGCGGGGTGACGGTGCGCTGTCTCGCCCACGCCGCCGATGAACCGGGCAAGCTGGCGCTGCACTTCGAGGTGGAAGACACCGGGGTCGGCATTCCCCGCGCCCAGCAGGAGAAGATCTTCGCCATGTACTATCAGGTGCAGGGCAAGAAGCACGCCACCGGCACCGGCATCGGCCTCGCCGTCTCCCGCCAGCTGGTGCAGGCCATGGGGGGTCAGCTCTATGTGGACAGCGATCCGGGGGAAGGCTCCTGCTTCACCGCCGAACTGGAGGTGGATTGTGTCGCGCCGCAGGCGACCCCGCCGGAGCCCGAGATGCCCTCCCTGGATATTCTGCTGGTGGAGGACGTGGAGCTCAACGTCACCGTCGCCTGCGCTCTGCTGAACAAGCTGGGTCATCAGGTGCAGGTGGCGCGGGACGGCACCCAGGCGCTGGCCATGGCCAACCCGGATGACTTCGACCTCATACTGCTGGACATCCAGCTGCCGGACATGACCGGCTTCGACGTGGCGGCCCAGCTGCTGGCCCGCTACGGCGACAGCCTGCCCCCCATGGTGGCGCTCACCGCCAACGCCACCGGCGATCGCCAGTACTACCGGGATCACGGCATGCAGGATGTGATCAACAAGCCGCTCGGCTCCAGAGCGGTGCGGGAGGTGATAGGCCACCTGTTTGCGGATCTGGCGGACGACGAGGCCGATGAGCAGGCGGACGCGGGCAACCAGGATGCACTGCTGGACCTGCCCTTCCTCACCGATTACGCCAGCACGGTCGGCAAGCCGGTGCTGCTCTCCAGCGTGGATCTGTTCGAGAAGATGATGCCGGACTACATGGCGGTGCTGGACTCCAACATGATTGCCAAGGATCAGGCCGGTGTGGTGGAGGAGGCGCACAAGATAAAAGGGGCCGCCGGCTCCATCGGCCTGCGCCGCCTGCAGCAGACGGCCCAGCTGATCCAGAGCCCGGATCACCCCGCCTGGTGGGAGAACGTGGAGGACTGGATTGAGACACTGCGCCGTGAATATCCCGGCGACATCGCCCGCTTGCGGCGCTGGTTGTTGTCGTGAACCTGACGGACGTCGCAGGCAAGGAGCCGCACCATGTATGACAGTCTGATTACCCCGGCGCGCATTCACCCCTGGGGCAGCGAGGAGCTGCTGGAGGCGACCGAGCAGGATCGTGCCCGCATAGTGCAGGCGGCGCCGGTGCGCCGCCTGCAGCAGAAGACCCAGGTCTTCCCGCTGGATGTGAAGGCCTCGGTGCGCAGCCGCCTCACCCACTCCCTGGAGGTGCAGGAGACGGGTCGCCAGATCAGCCGGCGCATCCTGGCGGCCCTGCCGGCGGGCACCGTCTGCGAGGGGGCCTTCATCAACCTGGTGGAGATGGCCTGCCTGCTGCACGACGTCGGCAACCCGCCGTTCGGCCACTTCGGCGAGCAGGTGATGAGCCAGTGGCTGGCACAGTCGCTGGATGAGCTGTTCGCCAGCGCCCATGAACAACTGCCGAGCCCGCAGTGGGCCGAGTTGCGCCAGGACCTGCTGGTGTTTGACGGCAATGCCCAGAGCCTGCGGCTGGTGCACAGCCTGCACGAGATGAACCTCACCCTGGGCCAGCTGGCGGCCCTGTGCAAATACCCGCAGCAGCCCCTGCTGCACAGTCCCCAGGGCTATGGCCAGCACCATGGCTGGACCAGCAAGCGCGGCATCTTCTTCAGCGAGCAACCGCTCTACCGCGCCCTCGGCCAGAGTCTGGGGCTGGCGCCGGGATGCCGGCATCCGCTGGTCTACATCATGGAGGCGGCGGACGACATCTCCTACTGCATCGCCGATCTGGAGGACGCGGTGGACAGGCGCATCCTCACCCAGGGGGAGCTGCTGGCGGCGCTGCGCGGTGCCGATGAGGGGGACTACATGGCCACCCTGCTCGAGGAGGCGCTGGCCTCGGAGCGGGGCTTCTTCCCCCATTTTCGTCAGCACCTGACCCGGGATCTGGTGGCGCTCGCGGCCCACACCTATGTGAGCGATCACGAGGCCATCCTGAGCGGCGCCTACCCCAGGGCGCTGCTGCACGGTCAGGCCCCGGCGGCGCAGGTGCTCGACACCCTCAAGCAGGTGGCCCGCGAGCAGGTATTCATGCGCCCCGAGGTCGAGGCACTGGAGCTGGAAGGCTATGCCGCCCTGCGCGGTGTGCTCTCCACCTACGCCTGCCTGCTGGCACTGCCGGCCGCTCAATTCGAGCGGCTGCTGGCCGGTAACGGCGGGAGCGAGCTTTTCTTCGCCCGGCGGTTGTTCCACCGGTTGTCGGCCCGCCACCTCAAGGCCTACCGGCTGGCGGTGGCCAGCCGGGATCCGCGCTTTGACAATGGCGCCGAGCAGGAGTGGTACTACAGGGTGCGGCTCCTGCTCGACTACGTCAGCGGCATGACGGATACCTATGCGCTTGAGGAGTTCCGGCTGTTGTCCGGGATTTGACCGGGGCCGCTTTTGACCGCATTCCACCCATATGGGTGGGGGAGATATTGCGTAAAATTCGGTGTTTTTTTAGACTGTGGCAACTTGTTCAACTTTCACACGGTAAGGAGACGATCATGCAACATTCCATGTTCAACGTTGCGTTCGATCGCTGCAATGGCAGCGCGAAGACTCGTGCTCTTTATTTACCGCGTGGAGGGAACAGGTAACACCTGCTTTTTCATCACCCGCGGTTGTCCCGCAGGGTGATGCCTCTCTCCGGGAGAACCGCACGTTCAACTGGAGAATATTATGTCTATCGAACTCGCCCTGCTGCGCCGCGTCGAAACCCTGGTTCAAAAACGGATCACCCGGCTGGAACGTCGCGTCAGCTATCTGCATCTCTCTCCCGCCCTGCTCAAAGACATAGGGCTGGAAGGGCACAATGTGCAGGTCGCCCATATCCGTGAGCGGGAGTTTCAAACCGGTTTCCGACTCGGGAATCGAATAACCTGAGGCGAGGGGCTCCGGCCCCCGACTCCTGGATGGCAGGCCTCGGCCTGCCATTTTTCTTTCCTGATGAGCATTATCTCAATTTTGTTGTCGCACATTTAGCCAGACACATTATGATCCCCCTCCTATCCATATGGGAGTTAACTATGCTTTGCCGCTGCTATCGCCTCATCCTGTTGTGCTGGCTGGCTTGCTGTAGCCAGGGGGCGACGGCGGTCGAGACGCTGCTGGACAGGAGCGCCTTAACGCCCTCCGGGCAGCAATGGCTCTTTACCCACGATGAGCTGGTGGTCGGCATGCCGGCGACGGCCTGGCCCCCCTATATCTATACCGATGGCCGGGGAAACTTCACCGGCCCCCTGGATGCCTTTGCCTCGCAGATTGCCGGCAGCCTGGGTCTCGAGCTGCGTTATCGCACCTATGCCAATAATACGGCGGTCCAGCAGGCGTTGCTGGACGGCAAGATTGACATGGTGATCGGCGTGGCCCCCAGCCCGATCCGCAAGCTGCAGATGCTGTTTACCTCAGAGCTGATGGCGCTGCCCCGCGCCGTCCTGTTGACCGGAGGGCGGGAGAGCCTCTCCCTGGAGGAGGCTTACGGGGTGCGCTGGGTCTGCGTCTTCGGTGTCAGCGCCTGCGATGAGCTGCTGCGCCTTGGCATCTCGAACCTGGTGACGGTAGACAGCCGGGATGAGGCGATCTTCATGCTCAAGGAGGGGAAGGCGGACGCCTATCTGGCCGAGCTGCCCATGTTGAGCCGCCTGCAGGCCATGGCGGGCATGGCGGTCACCACTGTGGACTGGATGAAGGATACCTCCCTCGCCATGGCGGTGGCGCCGGGCAACGAGCCGCTGCAGGAGCTGCTCGAGCGGGCGCTGGATGACATCTCGCCCGGCGAGCGTCGCCGCATCCTGGAGGCGGGGGGCATAGTTGACTATGAGCTGGTGAAGGGCAGCAAGGAGGTCGTCTTCAGCGCGCCGGAGCAGGCGTGGCTGCAGCAGCACCCTGTGCTCAAGTATGGGGTCGCCCCGGACTGGCCCGGGATGAGCGAGATAGACGACAAGGGACGGCTCAAGGGGCTGGTTGCCGATCTGCTGGCGATGTTGAACCAGCGCGCCGGCCTGCAGTTCACCCTGGTGCAGACCAAGAACTGGGCCCAGACACTCGAGCTGTTCCAGGCTCGCAAGCTGGATGTCATCCCGGCCATGACCCCAACCATGGAGCGCCAGCAGTTTGCCCGCTTTACGCCCAATTACGTCTCTTTGAATCGGGTGATAGTGGGCAGGCATGGCATGGCGGAGCTGGCCAGTCCCAGGGAGTTGAAAGGGTACAGGGTGGGCATGGTGGGGGGCTCGGTGGAGAAATCCCTGCTGAGCGAGGTGGGGGCCGAGGCCGTGACGGTCGCAAGCGATCCCGAGCTGCTGCCGCTTTTGGATCAGCAGAAGGTGGACTATTTGCTGATGAGCATGACCACCCTGGAGCAGTCGTTGCAGCGGGGCTTCAGCGATCGCTATCAGGTAGTCTTCTCCGGCAGCGAGTTGCGGGTTCCCATCGCCATGGCGGCCCACCTGCATGATCCCATGTTGCAGCAGATCCTGACCAAGGTGCTGCTCTCAATCCCCCCGGCGGAGCTGGTCGCCCTGGAGAAGAAGTGGCTCTCCCTGACCATACAGACGGGGTTGGATCCGCGTAAAGTGCTGCTCTGGTCCTCCCTGGGCGGGGGGATTTTTCTGCTCTTCCTGCTGCTGTTCGTGGGCTGGAACCGGACTCTGCGCCGCCAGATCAGTCAGCGGCGGGAGGCGGAGCGCCGGCTCGAAGAACAGCTGGTGTTCGTTCAGATGATGCTGGATGCCCTGCCCAACCAGGTGGTGCTGACCAATGAGCGCCATGAAATTGCGATGACCAACCTGGCATATCGACAAATGTTCCTGGGGGGCGAGAACCTGAACGGCTCCTATGAGAGCTTGCTCAAGGACCGGCTGCCGGAGGCCATTCGGGCCAGGGTGATCGAGGAGGATGCCAGGGTCTGGGAGAGCGGCGAGGAGTTTCACGGCCGCGGCGAGATCCAGCTCGCAGACGGAGTCGAGCATCAGATGATTTACACCAAGCGGCTGTTCGTCGGTCCCGACGGCAAGCGGCTCGGGATCCTGACCGTACTGACGGACGTCACCGAGCTGAGGCAGGCGCGTTCCGCGGCGCAGGAGGCGCAGACCCGGCTGACCCAGATCACCGACAGCATGCCGGGGCTGGTCTATCAGTATCACTGGCTGGGGCCGGGCAACGGCAGCTTCCTCTATACCTCCCAGGGGCTCAAGGAGATGCTGGGATCCGAGGAGACCGACGACAGCCTTCTGGGGCTGACGGGGCAAGCCCTGCATGACTTCGTGACCACGGTGGAGCGCCATGCCCTGACCATGCAGCCGCTGGATCTCGAGGTGGAGATCAAGCGCCAGGGACAAGCGGGCTACCTGCAGATCCGGGGCCACTTCGTGCGACAAGAGGGGCTGGAGGGGGTCATCCTGAACGGGGTGGTGCAGGACATCACCAAGCTCAAGCGCCAGGAGCTGGAGCTGCGTGAGGCCAGACGGGTGGCGGAAGACGCGACCCAGGTGCGCAGCCGGTTCCTCGCCACCATGAGCCACGAGTTGCGCACCCCCATCTCCGGCATGCACGGCATGCTGGAGCTGCTGCAGATGAGCTCCCTCGATGACGATCAGCGCTACATGCTGCGCAACATCTCGACCTCCACCAATCACCTGCTCTATCTGGTGAACGACATCCTGGACTTCTCCAAGATGGAGGCGGGGCAGCTGCAACTCAATCCCCATCCCTGCCGGTTGACCTCAGTCATCTGCGACGTCATCCGGGGTCATGCCACCCTGGCCTATGGCAAGGGGCTCAACGTGACGCTAGGGTGGGGGCCTGAAGTGCCGGATCACGCCAGCATGGACGCGGTGCGGGTGGGTCAGGTGATCTCCAATCTGCTGAACAATGCGGTGAAGTTCACCGAGGCGGGGGAGATTGCCATCCAGGTGGGCTATCAGGACCATCGGCTGACATTGAAGGTGCGGGATACGGGGATCGGCATAGCCCGGGAGAAGCAGGTCAATCTGTTCACCCCCTTCAAGCAGGTGGAGTCCGACATCACCCGGCGTTTCGGCGGCACCGGGCTCGGGCTCGCCATCTGCCATCAGCTGACCCTGAAGATGAGGGGTAGCCTGGTGCTGGAGAGCGAGGGGGGGGGCGGCACCACAGTGACCTTCGCGATCCCCCTGGCCGAGTGTCGGTGGGACGCCCCGCCGCTGGCAGGTCAGCGTTGGTGGTGGTTCGGTGAGGACGAGGTGCTGCAAGCCGTGATGGAGCAACTCGGCGCCACACTCCACCCCCTGACCGCAGATCAGTGGCGTCATCCCCTTGAGGGCTACCTGCTGGCGCAGGAGAGCCGCCTGGAGCAGGTCCTTGGCAGTGGCTGGTTGCAGCATTTGCAGCAATCTTCCCTCAAGGGCATAGTACTCTCCCCCCATGAGGCATTGCGTGGCCGCATGGGCAGTGACGCCTGGTGGCGGATAGGCCAGTCTCCCATCTACCCGGACCTGCTGCTGGAGACCTGTCGCCAGCTGTCGAGCGAGCGACCGAGCCAGCCGATGCAGATGCAGGGAGAGCGGCTCAGGGGCAGGGTGCTGGTGGCGGACGATCATCCCGTCAACCGTGCGCTGCTGACCCGCCAGCTCGCCATCCTCGGCATAGACCCCGAGGTGGTGGATGATGGGGAGAAGGCGCTGCGCGCCTGGCAGGGGCAGGAGTTCGCCCTGCTGCTCACCGACTGCCACATGCCGGTGATGGATGGCTATACCCTGGCGCGCACCCTGCGGGCGGCCGGTGACGAGGCGCCCATCATAGGTGTCACCGCCGATACCTCGGAGGAGGCCAGCCAGCAGATGCTGGAGGCCGGCATGAACGACATGCTGTTCAAGCCCTACAGCCTGGAAACCTTGCGCCAGACCCTGGCTCGCTGGTTACCGGCGGCCAGCCCGCAACAAGAGACAATGGTGCCCCGGCAAGCAGAGGTTCAGGCACCGGGAATAAGCTGGTTGACCCTGTTTGGTGACGAGGCGGTGGCGCGCAGCATGGGGAGGGAGTATCTGGAGGCCAACCGGCAGGATGGCGAAGACATGATGCTGGCGCTGGCCAGACAGGATACCCAGGCGCTGGTGGAGACGGCGCATCGCATCAAGGGGGCCGCCCGCATGGTGGGGCAGCAGGCCCTGGCGACCGAGGCCGCCCAGCTGGAGGCGGCGGCCAGGTTGAAGCAACTGGACAGACTCGACGAGCTGGGCCAGACGGTACAGGCATTGATGGACTCTATCAGAGGTGAAATGGAGTTATGGCTCGATGAATAGTGCACGGCATGAGTTGGTGATCATGGTGGTGGAGGATCACAACTTCCAGCGCAAGGCCCTGATGCACCAGATCCGCGGGCTTGGCTACGGCAACCTGCTGGAAGCCCAGGACGGAGAGGAGGCGCTGACCCAGTGTCAGCACCATCAGGTCGACATCCTGTTCTGCGATCTGCGGATGCCGGGCATGGATGGCATGGCCCTGCTGCGCCGCCTCTCCCTGGGTGGCTTTCGCGGCGGCATAGTGCTGTGCAGCGCACTGGAAGACGATGTGGTCGACGCCGTGCTGCGCATGAGCCGCGCCTATGGCCTGCAGGTGCTGGGGCGCATCGACAAGCCCGCCAGTCATCAGCAGATAGCCCAGTTGATCGGCGCCTGGCAACCCCAGCAGGCACGCAGCCAGGAGGAGGACGGCCACAGCCTGAGTCTGGATGAGCTGTGCCGTGCCCTGGAGCAGGACCAGCTGCTGCCCTGGTATCAACCCAAGGTGAGTTTTGAAAACGGTCAGTGGGTCGGCATGGAGGCGCTCGCCCGCTGGCAGCACCCCGAGTATGGGCTCATCTCGCCGGCCCGCTTCATCCCGCTGGCGGAGCACAACGGGCTCATGGATCCGCTGACCGAGGTGATCATCGGCAAGTCATTGCGCGACGGCCACCTGTGGGAGAAGACAGGGCTCTCCCTCAACCTGTCGATGAACCTCTCCACCACTTCGCTTATCGAGGGGGATTTGTGCAATACCCTGCTCAATCACTGCCAGCGCTGGAGCATCAACCCCGAGCTCATCACCCTGGAGGTGACAGAGAGCGCCTTCGTCAAGGATCTCGGCAAGTCGCTGGAGGTGCTGACCCGCTTGCGGATGCACGGCTTCGGCCTCTCCATCGACGACTTCGGGACCGGCTACTCCTCCATGCAGCAGCTCGCCCTGCTGCCGTTCACCGAGCTGAAGCTGGACAGATCCTTCGTCGATCGCTGCTATGAAGATCCCTCCCGCCTCGCCATTATCGAATCCAGTATCGAACTGGCGCGCAAGTTGGGGTTAAAATCGGTGGCAGAGGGGGTCGAGGACGAGGCCACCTGGCTGCTGCTGGCCAGGCTGGGGTGCGATCAATGCCAGGGGTTCTTCTCCGCACGCCCCATGCCACGCGAGGAGTTGCTCGTCTGGCATGACACCTGGCGCGAACGATTGCCCGCATTGATCGGGCGCTAATCAAGGGCAGGATGCCCGCTGCGACACAAGGATGGTCATGAAAATATCAAGCAAGCTGTTGTTGAGCTTCTGTTTTATCAACCTGCTCATCATTCTCTCCTCCGCCCTTGTCTACCATCAGCTCGGCCGGATTGAAGCCTCCCAGGAGGCCTTGCTGGGCCAGGCCCTGCCCGCCCTGCAACGGGACGAGGCGAGCCAGAAGGCCCTGATCGCCACCGTCTCCTCCCTGCGGGCCTACCTCATCCTCGGCAAGGATCCCGCGCAAGGTGCGCGCATCAAGCAGGAGTGGGAGCAGGCCTGGCGAGCCATAGAGCAGCAGGGATTCACGCCCGCCCTGAGCCGCTCCCTCAAGAGCTTCAAGGGGGCGCAGGAGAAGGTGTGGGCCCTGGCCCATACCGAAGAGAACCTGCCGGCCCACACCCTGATGCTGCTGGAAGCCGGCCCCCTGGCGGAGGCTGCCCTCGATCAGCTGCAATCCATTGCCAACGAAGAGGTGGCGACGCCCCAGGAGGCGCTGCCCGGCGATCGCCGCCTGCTGCTCAAGCAGGTGGGGGATGCCTACAACGGGCTGGCCAATGCCCTCTCCGCCCTGCGGGACTTCCTCATCTCGGGGGACAAGGAGTATCGCGACAAGTACCAGGACTACTACCAGTTCCATCTGCAGCGGGTGGCCGAGCTGAAACAGCAGCAGGCCAACTTCACCGAGGCGCAGAAGGGGTTGTGGACGCTCTTTGAGGAGATGTCTGCCCCCTTTGCCGAGCTGGTGGGGCAGGTGATCGCCAGGCGGCAGGCGCCGGACTGGGATCAGGCCAACCACCTGATGGCCACCGACATAGAACCTGCGTTGACCCAGCTGGCCAGTCAGCTGGCGAGCCAGGTGACCCAGACCCGGGGAGAAGTGGACAAGATAGCGGGCAAGCTGGCCGGGGCCAGTCAGGCCATCCACCGTACCCTGCTGCTGGCGACCACCAGCGTCATCTTGCTCGGCACCCTGGTGGCCCTGCTGTTCAGCCGCCGCCTGACCCGTGACATCGCCAGCCTGGTGAACCGGGCCGGGCAGGTCGCCGATGGCCGCCTGCCGAGGGAGCCCCTGCCGGTGCTGCGCCAGGACGAGCTGGGCGGATTGACCGGCTCCATCAACCGGATGTCGAGCCAGTTGCGCCAGCTGGTGGGGGAGATCCAGGGTGCGGTGGCGCAGGTGGAAGGGGCCGGCCGCGAGGTGGGTCAGACCACCAACGCCATAGTGGACGATCTGGCGAGTCAGAATCAGCGGCTGGATACGGTCGCGGCCGCCATAGAGCAGATGTCCGCCAGCACCCGGGACGTGGCGGGCAACATCGCCGATGCGGCCGGCGCGGCGCGGCAGACCGAGCAGCAGGCCAGGCAGGGGGAGCAGGCCCTCGCCCGCATGAGCGTCACCATGGCGCAGATTGCCGCCATGATCACCCAGGCCAATCAGGCGATGTCGCTGCTTCGCAGCCAGAGCGAGCAGGTGGGCCGCGTCACCGAGGTGATCGCCACCATAGCCGAGCAGACCAACCTGCTGGCGCTCAATGCCGCCATAGAGGCGGCGCGCGCCGGGGAGCAGGGGCGGGGGTTCGCCGTGGTGGCGGACGAGGTGCGCCAGCTGGCCAGCCGTACCAGCCAGTCGACGGCGGAGATCAACCAGACCATTGCCAGCATACAGCAGCAGACCCGGCAGACGGCCGATACCGTGGGCAGCGGCACCCTGCTGGTGGAGCAGGGCAGGGGCGCCGTGGCCTCGGCCACCGAGACCCTGGCGGCCATGTCGGCGCTGGTGCAGGATCTCTGCGGCCAGCTCGCCGCCATCGCCACCGCGACCGAGCAGCAGTCCAGGGTGGCCCAGGAGGTGGCGGGCACTGTGGAGGAGATCGCCGGGCTCAGCCATCAGTCCAGCGAACATAGCCAGCAGGGGGAGCTGATCGCCGCCAGACTGACCCGGGAGACGGGCCAGCTGACCGCGGCCATCAGCCGCTTCGAGCTGGATGCCTGAGCAAGGCTGAGGCGGCAGAAAAGCGGGGCAGGCCTATGGGCCTGCCCCGCTTTTTTTCACTCCAGACGCCGGTTGTCGACGCTGCCGCCGGTTTCCTGATTCAGCAGGCTGCCCAGCAGGGGAATGGGGCGCTTCTCGCTGCCGACTCAGTCCAGACGCCGGAAAGCCTGATTGTCGAAGCTGCTGCTGGTTTCCTGATTGAGCAGGCTGACCAGCAGGGGTATGGGCGCTTCTCGCTGCCGACTCAGTCCAGACGCCGGAAAGCCTGATTGTCGAAGCTGCTGCTGGTTTCCTGATTGAGCAGGCTGACCAGCAGGGGTATGGGGCGCTTCTCGCTGCCAACTCAGACCAGATGCTGGATGGTTAGTCCAGACGCCGGAAGGCCTGATTGTCGAAGCTGCTGCTGGTTTCCTGATTGAGCAGGCTGACCAGCAGGGGTATGGGCGCTTCTCGCTGCCGACTCAGTCCAGACGCCGGAAGGCCTGATTGTCGAAGCTGCTGCTGGTTTCCTGATTCAGCAGGCTGACCAGCAGGATGGCCCGCTTCTCCCCATCCGGCTCCAGGTAGATGGCCTCGAACCCGGCCAGGGGGCCTGATTCGATCAATACCTTGTCCCCTTGCGTCGGCAGGCAGGCGTAGCTGGCGCGCGCTTCGTCGCTGTCGTCCCGGCTCATCAGCCGGTAGATCAGCTGGCTGCTGACGGGGCTCCACTCCTTGCCGAAGTGGATGATGCGGCTGATGCCGCGGGTGGACTTCAGGGTGACCGGGGTGACCACTTCCAGATCCACGTAGATGAACAGGTAGTTGGGGAACATGGGTTCACGCTGCGGGACCCGTTTGCCACGCCGCAGTTTTTCCACTTCCACCATGGGGTAATAGGATTCAACGCCTTGCGCCGCCAGATGGGCGCGGGCGCGGGCCTCTTCCTTGGGCTTGCAGTAGGCCAGATACCATTTCTTCATTGTTGTTCTGTTTTTTCGTGTTGCCGTGCTTCTGGCTATGATAACGGGGGCAAAAAAAAAGGCCACGCTTGGCGTGGCCTTTTTTACAGAGTGAGTGATTACCAACCTTTCACCAGGCCGCCCTTGAACAGCTCGGTTCCCTTCTTGTAGACCTCGTCGGTCTGGAAGGCCTGGACGAACTCCTTGACCTTCTCGTCGTCCTTGTTGTTCTCGCGGGCAACGATCAGGTTGACGTAGGGGGACTCCTTGTCTTCGACGAAGAGGCCGTTTTCGGTCGGGGTCAGGCCAATCTGACCGGCGAAGGTGTTGTTGATGATGGAGAGATCAACATCTTCCAGGGAGCGGGGCAGCTGAGCGGCTTCCAGCTCGACGATCTTGAAGTTGCGCGGGTTGCTGGCGATGTCCAGCACTGTCGCTTCCAGACCGGCGCCTTCCTTCAGCTTCAGCAGGCCCTGCTTCTCCAGCAGGATCAGGGAGCGACCCAGGTTGGTCGGATCGTTCGGCACCGCGATCTGGGCACCGTCTTTCAGCTCGGACAGGGCCTTGATCTTCTTGGAGTAACCGGCGATCGGGTAGACGAAGGTGTTGCCAACCGGCACCAGCTTGAAGCCGCGATCACGGATCTGGGCATCCAGGTAGGGCTTGTGCTGGAAGGCGTTGACGTCGACGCTGCCGTCGTTCAGGGCCACGTTGGGAGTGACATAGTCGGAGAAGGTGACGACCTCGACGGTCAGGCCGTATTTCTCCTTGGCCACCTTGGCCGCAGTCTCGATCAGCTCGGTCTCGGGGCCGGCGATGGCGCCGACTTTCAGGGTCTTGCTCTCTTCCTTCTGACCGCAGCCGACCAGTACCAGAGTTGCCAGCAGCGCAGCTGCCGCGGATTTAATGCCCAATTTCATAAAAACCTCCTGTCAGAAATCGACGATTAACGATGATCACATTGTTTGACCAGGCGCTCACCCGCGCTCTGGATGAGTTGAACCAGTACCACCAGAATGACCACGGTGACCAGCATGACGGTAGGGTCAAAGCGCTGGTAGCCGTAGCGAATACCCACATCCCCCAGACCACCACCACCGATGGCACCGGCCATGGCGGAGTAGTTCACCAGCGTGACCAGGGTGATGATGATGCTGTTGAGGATCCCGGGCAGGGCCTCAGGCAGCAGCACCTTGGCAATGATTTGCAAGGGTTTGGCACCCATGGCCTTGGCGGCTTCGAGCAGGCCGTCCGGCACTTCCATCAGGGCACCTTCCACCAGACGGGCGATGAAGGGGATGCAACCGACGGTCAGCGGCACTATGGCGGCTATGGTGCCTATGCTGGTGCCGACGATCAGCCGGGTCAGCGGAATGATGGCCACCAGCAGTATGATGAAGGGCACGGAGCGGCCGACGTTGACTACTATGCCGAGGATCTTGTTCAGCAGTGGGTTGGCCAGGATCTGGCCGGCCTTGGTCACGTGCAGTGCCACGCCCAGCGGCAGCCCGAGCAGGCAGCCGAACAGGGCGGAGGCAAACACCATGATCAGGGTGTCGCCGAGGGCTGTGATGAGCAGATTAATCATGGCTTCGGACATGAGTCATTACCTCCAGCTGGATATGATGGCTGAGTCGCCGAGGATTGGGCGCAGCAGATTAGTCATTGCTTCGGACATAGCCCATTACCTCCAGCTGAATGTGGTTGTCGATGAAGAACTGCTGGGTGGCCTCGCACTGGGCCTCATCCCCGAACAGTTCAGCCAGCAGGAAGCCGAACTTGACGCCACCGGCGTATTCGATGTCTGCGCTCAGTATGCTGATGTCGATGTTGAAACGGCGGCTCACCTCGGAGATGAGCGGCGAATCGACGGTGGCGCCGGTGAAACCGAGCTTCACCAGGGGATAGCTGTTGGCCACCCGCTCGCTGCTCATCCTGTCCCGGTACTCCTGGGGCACCTCCAGGTGGATGGTGGAGTGGATGAAGTCACGGGCCAGCTGGGTCTTGGCGTTGCTGAAGAACCAGGCCACTTCCCCCTGCTCGATCAGGCGACCGTCGCTGATGATGGCCACTTCGTCACAGATCCCCTTCACCACGTCCATCTCGTGGGTGATGAGCAAGATGGTGAGCCCCAGCTTGACGTTGATCTCCTTGAGCAGGCTCAGGATGGATCGGGTGGTCTGGGGGTCGAGGGCCGAGGTGGCCTCGTCACACAGCAATACTTTGGGGGCCGGTGCCAAGGCGCGGGCGATGGCGACGCGCTGTTTCTGACCGCCGGAGAGTTCGGACGGATAGGCGTGGGCACGGGCTTCCAGCCCGACCAGGGCGAGCAGTTCCTCGACCCTCGCCTGGATCTGCGCCTTGCTCCAGCCCGCCAGCTCCAGCGGGAAGGCGATGTTGGCAAACACTGTGCGGGAGGCCAGCAGGTTGAAGTGCTGGAAGATCATGCCGATCTGGCGGCGAGCCTGGGTCAGATCCCGCTCGCTCAGGGCCACGAGATCCTGACCATCGACGATGACCTGGCCCTGGGTGGGGCGCTCCAGCAGGTTGACGCAACGAATAAGGGTGCTCTTGCCGGCACCGGAGGCGCCGATCACTCCGAAAATCTTGCCTTGTGGCACATGCAGGCTCACGTCACGCAGGGCGTGCACGGCGTCACTGCCTTTACCGTAGACTTTGTTGAGACCGATCAACTTAATCATGGATTCTTCCGTGCTAACAGCCTTAAAGCACAGGGCGCTACAGGCGGGTGAATTGGGCAGAGGTTTCACTGGGTTGCTCTGCCATCATGGAGGATGATGCTAAGATGTCCGGATGGCTGTGTCAACGCATGTTTCTACGTCTAGACGTCTAAAAAATGGATAAGGATTCCCGCTTCCTGACTAAGGGAAGAGGGGTAAATCGACAGCTTCAATATTAGATTCTGATTTGAATTCATCCGTCCGAATATAACCTGGATAATCCTCCTTAACTCGATGATTCCCCCGTTTTGTCACGACCTCTCCCTGGGCGCTGGCGGCCAGTTGCCAGCATGACAGGGAGGAATCTCTTTGCTCCTTCCTCCTCGTTTTCTCCTTTTTCTTTCCCATCCCTTTGATGCAGAACAAAAAATGACCGCTTTTATCCGGGCAGGGAGCGGCGTTTTTTTATACTGGCAGGAGGTGGACGGCAGGAGGAAGCCAAGATGCGATTTCAACAGATCAAGGACCTGATGCTTTACCTCGAGCAACTGCATCAGCAGCAGGGGCGCAGTTACGGGCGCCTGATCCCCCAGGTGGATGGGGAGCGCAGCCGGATGTTGCTGGCCTATCTGCAAGGGCGGGAGGACGCGGCGGCGGCCCACCTGCACGACTATCGGGAGCAGATGGGGAGCGGGGTCAAGGAGACCTGGCTGGATCAGGGATTTGGCGTGGATCTGCTGGCCGATTGCCAGCGTCTGGCACTGCCCGCCGCTGCCCAGCCCGACGAGATAGTGACCCTGGTGTCGCGGCAGGAGGAGAAACTCGTTGGTGAGCTGGGGCGCCTGGCCCGGGAGTGCCCCACGCCGGACACGGCCGCGCTGCTAGCCTCCCTGGCGTCCATGGCGCAATCCCGGTTGACCCGGCTGGTGCACGGGGCCCATCGGCTCGACGACCTCTAGGGCGCCATGGCAGAGGCCCGGTTCGGGCCTCTTGCTCTTTGCTGGGGTAGGCTCAGCCCTCTTGCCGGGCCGCGCCGTAGAGGGCGGCCCCTATGATGCCGGCCTGGTTGAGGTTGGCCGCCGCCACCAGGGGGGCCCGGGTCTCTATCCGGTCGATGAACTTGTCGAGCTTGGCGGCGCTGCCGCCTCCCAGGATGAAGAGATCGGGGGAGAAGAGGAACTCGAGGCGGGCCAGGTACTTGTTGAAGCGCTTGCCCCAGCGGTTCCAAGAGAGATCCTCGCGCTTGCGCACCGCATCCGAGCAGTAGTGCTCGGCGACCATGCCTTCCAGGATGAGATGACCCAGCTCGGTGTTTGGCAGCAGCTGGCCGTTGACGAACACCGCAGTGCCTATGCCGGTGCCGACGGTGATGAGGATGATGACCCCCTTGCGATCCCGGCCCGTGCCGAAGCGCATCTCGGCCAGCCCGGCCGCATCGGCGTCGTTGAGCACGTGGCAGGGCAGGCCGGTCACGTCGGCGAACAGGTGGGCGGCATCGGTCTCGATCCAGCTCTTGTCGATGTTGGAGGCATTCTTGGCGATGCCGTTGTGGATGGTGGCGGGGAAGCCGCACCCTATGGGCCCCTTCCACTGGAAATGCTCGACCAGCGCCTTGAGGGTGTGCGCCACGGCGGCCGGGGTGGCCGGTTGCGGCGTGGCAATGCGGTGGCGCTCGCCAATCAGTTCGCCAGTCTCGGTGTCCACCAGGCAGCCCTTGATCCCGGAGCCGCCAATATCTACTCCCAACATCTGCATCCGAATCTTCCTTTTATTGTGCCTATGGTCAATGGTCGGCAGAGCATGAAAAAAGTGCTGTCATCCGGCAAGGGCCAGATCACTTATGCGTGATCCGGCAGGCCTTTTTCGATGCAGCGGATCAGCAAACGGGTCTTCTTGTTCTCTTTCTCCTGGCGCGCGGCCAGGGTCGCCAGCGCCCATTCGATGTGTTCGGTCACCATGGGCTCGGCGCCGGGAAGCGCCTGCTGCAGGGCCGCCATGGCGTCGCTGCTGGCCGGGCCGTTGCCCAGCGCCACCGCCAGGTTGCGGCGCCAGCGTTGATAGCCGATGCGGCGAATGGGGCTGCCTTCGGTGTGCTTCAAAAATGCCGCCTCCGACCACTGCCAGAGGTCGAGCAGGGGTGGGCGGTGCAGATTGGGGCGGGGGCTGAAGTCGGGCTCTGGGCTCGCATCCGCATAGCGATTCCAGGGGCAGATGAGCTGGCAGTCGTCACAGCCATAGATGCGGTTGCCCATCAGCGGCCTGAACTCTTCCGGGATGGGGCCGTCGTTCTCTATGGTGAGATAGGAGATGCAGCGCCGCCCGTCCACCACGTAGGGGGCTATGATGGCGCCGGTGGGGCAGATGTTGATGCAGGCCACGCACTTGCCGCACTGCTCTTTTTCCACCGGGGCATCGACGGGGAGCGGCAGGCTGACCAGCAACTCCCCGAGAAAGAAGAAGGAGCCGGCCGACTCGTTGAGCAGCAGCGAGTGCTTGCCCACCCAGCCCAGCCCAGCCTTGGCCGCCAGGGGGCGCTCCAGTATGGGGGCCGAATCGACGAAGGGACGCCACTCCCCCGGGGTTTCCTGCGCGGATGGCAACAGCGCCTTACAGCGCTGCTCGATGCGCTCCCCCAGCTGCTTGAGCCGGTTGCGCAGCACCTTGTGGTAGTCGCGGCCGAGGGCATAGCGGCTGATGTAGCCGAGGGTGGGGTCCTTCAGAGTGGCGGCAAAGCCTGCCTCAAACGGCAGGTAGTTCATCCGCACCGACAAGACCCGCACCGTGCCCGGCAGCAGCTCCTGGGGCCGGGCCCGCATCATGCCATGGCGCGCCATGTAGTCCATGGTGCCGTGATGGCCCGCATCCAGCCAGGCCTGCAATCTGGGCTCCTCGAGGGCGAGATCCGTGTCCGTGATGCCGACCTGGTCAAATCCTAGCTCCCGTGCCCAGAGCTTGATATCGTGGGCCAGTTGCGCGAGTTCGGCGGCCGTCATTGTGTCTCACCTGCCTGCTGGCAGCGGCATGGCGCCCACAGCACTGAGGGTGACGAGGGCCGAGCGCCGTCATGGCATGCCATATGCCAGGTCAGGAGTCGGGCCAGTGGATGATGAAGGTGGGGAGCCGTCATGGTACAGGTTATCGAGGACGCTATCGGCAAAAAACAAGGCATCAGTCTAGCACAGCCCCTGTGGCGGGCCGAACAGATCCGCAAGATGGAGCAGTGCTGGGCCGAGCGTGAGGGGCAAGCCCTCTACGCCCTGATGGAGCGGGCCGGCGCCGCCCTGTGCAGCTATGCCCGCCACCACTGGCCCCAGAGTCACCATTGGTGGATCTTCGTCGGCCCGGGCAACAACGGGGGGGATGGCTATGTGCTGGCCCGCCTCGCCCGCCGACTCGGCCTCGAGCCCCTGGTGATAGCCGCCCGGGCGCCAGGCCTTCTCAGAGGTGACACCAGGCGGGCCGCCGACGAGTGGCTGGCGGCGGGGGGAGAGGTGATGATGGCCGATGCGCTCGAGGGGGCGCCGCTCCCTCCGCCGGATCTGGTGATAGATGCACTGCTCGGCACCGGTGTCCAGCTCCCCCTCTCCTCGCCAATGACAAGGATCGTCGCAACAATCAATGGCTTGAATGCCCCGGTTCTGGCGGTGGATCTTCCCTCCGGGCTCAATGCCGACACCGGCCGCGCCATGGGGGCCCTGGTGCATGCCACCCGCACCCTCAGCTTCATCGGCATCAAGCAGGGCATGCTCACCGCCGACGGGGTGGACGGCGTCGGCCAGCTCGACTGGGATCCCCTCGGGGTGATGCCCGAGGCCGACCAGGTGCCCGCCGCCGAGCGCCTGGATTATTCCCGTATAAAGAACCTGCTCACTCCCCGTCCCCGCTCGGCCCACAAGGGCAAGCACGGCAAGGTGCTGCTGGTGGGGGGCAACCTGGGGATGCAGGGGGCCATACTGCTGGCGGGGCAGGCAGGCCTGCGGGCGGGGGCGGGTCTGGTTCGACTGTGCCAGCACCCGGACTCTCCCCCCGCCAGCCTGGTGCAGCCCGAGCTGATGGGATGCCCGGCCGGGAGTGACGAGGGGTGGGCCACGGTGCGAGTTCTGGGGCCCGGGCTCGGTCAGGATGAGTGGGGAAGGGCCCAGTTCGAACACCACCTCAGTGCCAGTCTGCCCCTGGTATTGGACGCCGATGGATTGAATTGGCTGGCGCAGGCACCCCGTCATCAGGATAATTGGGTGCTCACGCCCCACCCCGGGGAGGCGGCCCGCCTGCTGGGGTGCGCCGTCGCCGAGGTTGAGGCGGATCGTTTCGCCGCCGTTTCCCGGCTGCAGCAGCGATACGGCGGCGTGGTGCTGCTCAAGGGGGCGGGCTCGCTCATCTGCGATGGCCAGTGCATCAGCCTCTGCGATGAAGGCAATCCCGGCATGGCCAGTGGCGGCATGGGGGATCTGTTATCTGGTATAATCGCCGCCCTCCTGGCCCAGGGCTGGTCTGCCGGCATGGCCGCGCGACTGGGGGCCGTGATCCACGCAGAGGCCGCCGATCTGGCCGCCGCCGAGGGTGAGCGGGGCATGTTGGCATCGGATCTGCTGCCCTGGATCCGCCGTCTGGTCAATCCGACACCGTAACAAGTAACAAGAAGAACATGGCAAAAACCTTGATGATGACACTGCCGGACGAGGCAGCAACTGTGGCACTGGGTGGCCGTCTGGCGCAGGCGTGCCAGCAGGCCACTACCGTATTTCTGCACGGCGCCCTCGGGGCCGGCAAGACCACCCTGACCCGCGGCTGGGTGCAAGGGCTTGGCCATCAAGGCAAGGTCAAGAGTCCTACCTATACACTGGTGGAGCCCTATGAACTGGCCGACTGGCAGGTCTATCACTTCGATCTCTATCGACTGGCGGATCCGGAAGAGCTGGAATTCATGGGCATTCGGGACTATTTCGGCGCCGACACCCTCTGTCTGGTGGAGTGGCCGGAGAAAGGGGAGGGCTGGCTGCCGTCCCCCGATCTCGAGATTACCCTGACGTATGTGAGCGAGCAGCGCGAGGCCCTGATTGCGGCCCGCACTGCTATTGGCGAAGCCATTCTGGAACGGTTGTCATCTCAGTGCGCTTGATCCTTGTTATTGCCCTCTCCCTGATGGCCTTACCCTCCTGGGCGAATCAGCTCAAGAGTGTGCGGGTCTGGCCATCGCCGGATAATACCCGGGTGGTGCTCGACATGAGCAGCGCCCCCAATTTCAACTACTTCACCCTGAGCGGCCCGAGTCGCCTGGTGATCGATCTCAAGGGGGCGAGCAACGCCGCCAACCTGGCTCGCATCGAGAACAAGAGCGAGCTGGTGCGCAAGATCCGCGAGAGCACGCCCCTCGAGAAGGGCAGCATGCGTCTGGTGCTGGATCTCAGCTCCGCCATCAAGCCGGTGGTGTTCCCGCTGGCCCCGGCCGGCCCCTATGGCCATCGCCTGGTGATCGATCTGCCCTATGAAGAGAAAGGGGGCGCCACGGCGCAGCCCGCTCCCGTCGGCGGTCAGGGCAAGGCCATCGTCATCGCCATCGATCCGGGCCATGGCGGGGAAGATCCCGGCTCCATAGGCCCGCGCCGCACCTACGAGAAACGGGTGACCCTGTCGGTGTCTCAGAAGCTGGCGGCGCTGATCGACCGCGAGCCGGGCATGCGTGCCGTGATGACCCGTCGTGGTGACTACTTCGTCGACCTCAACAAGCGCTCCGAAATCGCCCGCAAGGCCAAGGCGGATCTGCTGGTGTCCGTGCATGCGGACAGCTTCCACAACTCCACGCCGCGCGGCGCCTCGGTCTGGGTGCTGTCGACCAATCGCGCCAACCGCGAGATGGGCAGCTGGCTGGAGAAGCAGGAGAAGCAGGGGGAACTGCTGGGCGGGGTGGGCAAGGTATTGGCCGAATCCGACCCCAATCCCTATCTGGCGCAGACCTTCCTCGATCTCTCCATGGACAAGTCCAGGGCCGAGGGCTATGAGGTGAGTCGCCAGATACTGCGCTCCATGGGACGGGTTGCCCGGCTGCACAAGAAGGCACCGGAGCACGCCAGCCTGGCGGTGCTCAAGGCGCCGGACATTCCCTCCGTGCTGGTGGAAACCGGCTTCATCTCCAACCATGCGGAAGAGAAGCTGCTGGCCACTGCCAGCTACCAGGATCAGCTGGCCCGGGCCATCTTCGAGGGGATCCGCAGCTACTATCGCAGCCACCCGACCAAGGGCCCCATGATGACGGGCAAGGGGCAGCGAGTGGCCAGCGCCAGCCAGCCCGCGGCGAAAAAGGCGGCGGTTGCCCCCGCGCCCCGGCAGCAGGTGACCAACCGGATGCCGGCGACAGTGCCGAGCCGCAGCAGTGATGGCGGCGCCCCGGTCAGCAGCGTCGGCAGCGCCTCCGGTGCCGGGGTGATCAAACCCTACAAGGTGGCGGCCAAGGAGCCGAGCGTGCCGGTCGCAAGCGTGCAGAGCGACGACAAGTCCCAGATGATCCGCCACGTGGTCACCCGCGGCCAGAGCCTCTCCCGCCTCGCCGAGAAGCACGGCGTGAGCCAGGCGCGGCTGGTGGAGATCAACAAGCTCAAGTCACGGGATATCCAGATAGGGCAGGTGCTCTATATCCCGAAATAAATGGGCTGTTTTAGTGATGGTTCGGGTGGATAGCCCATCGAAAACACTGTTGTCATTGGGTTAACCCCCTCCCAGCCGCCCCCTTCAAAGGGGGGAGTCTTGTGCTCCCTCTCCTTATGAGAGGAGGGCTGGGTGAGGTTGATGTGTTCATCTTTTCCATGTTGGGCTTCGCTCAGCACCAACCTAGATCCCCAAGGTTAAAAAGCAGGAGTCAGCCATGCCGATCCGTATATTGCCTCCTATCCTGGCCAACCAGATTGCTGCCGGCGAGGTAGTTGAGCGGCCCTCCTCTGTGGTGAAGGAGCTGGTGGAAAACAGCCTGGATGCGGGGGCCGACCGGGTCGAGATCGACATCGACAAGGGGGGCGCCAAGCTGATCCGCATCCGTGACAACGGCAGCGGTGTCGCCAGGGACGAGCTGGTGCTGGCGCTGTCACGGCACGCGACCTCCAAGGTGGCGACCCTGGATGACCTGGAAGGGATCAACAGCCTCGGCTTTCGCGGCGAGGCGCTCGCCTCCATCAGCTCTGTCTCCCGTCTCACCTTCACCTCCCGCACCGCGGAGCAGTCCGAAGCCTGGCAGGCCGAGGCGCAGGGACGCGAGATGAGCGTCACCGTCAAGCCGGCGGCACATCCGGTGGGCACCACGGTGGAGGTGGTGGATCTCTTCTTCAATACGCCCGCGCGGCGCAAGTTCATGCGCAGCGAGAAGACAGAGTTTGCCCACATCGACGAGCTGGTGCGCCGTATCGCGCTCTCCCGCTTCGACATCACCCTGATCCTGCGCCATAACGGCAAGGTGGTGCGCCAGTACAAGGTCGCCAATACGGTGCCTGAGCAGGAGCGTCGCCTCGCCGCCGTCTGCGGCACCCCCTTCATGCACCACGCGCTGGCGGTGGAGAGCGAGCACAGCGACGTGCGTCTGTGGGGCTGGCTGGCGCTGCCCGCGGGGGCCAGACCGCAAAACGATCTGCAATATACCTATGTGAACGGACGCATGATGCGCGACAAGCTCATCAACCACGCCATCCGCCAGGCCTATGACGAGCTGCTGCCCGCCGGCAGCTTCGCCGCCTATGTGCTCTACATAGAGCTGGATCCCCGTCAGGTGGATGTGAACGTTCATCCCGCCAAGCACGAAGTGCGTTTCCATCAGGCGCGGCTCATCCACGACTTTATCTTCCAGGCGCTCTTTACCGCCCTGCGCCAGGAAGGGGCGGGAGCCAGCGAGCAGGACGAGCCGCTGGCCGAGAGCCTGGTCGAGCTGCCGACCAGCCCGCAGATAGAGTATCCCGGCCAGGCGCCGCGCCCCGAGTGGTATGGCGCCGAGCACAGCTATAGAGCCCCCGCCCAGACGCGGGATGGCGGTGCCGTGCGCGAAGGTGCAGGCCGCGCGGGCAACTACCAGCCCCCCGAGCCCCCCAGCCGGGAGGCGATGCGCGGCATGGGCGCCCTGCTCACCACATTGCCGGTGGTGGGGGAGGCGTCTCAGGCTGCTCCCGTCACCCCGGCCGGTCCGTCGCCCCAGGGGGTTCGCGCCCTGACTCTGGTGGAGCAGGCCTATCTGCT
Organism: Aeromonas sp. Marseille-Q5825; assembly: GCF_946892685.1. NCBI lineage: Bacteria > Pseudomonadati > Pseudomonadota > Gammaproteobacteria > Aeromonadales > Aeromonadaceae > Aeromonas > Aeromonas sp. Marseille-Q5825. The sequence continues at coordinate 367,828 of NZ_CAMPOU010000004.1, read as the reverse complement.
GATCGAGCGGGAGGGGCAACTGGCGCTGCTCTCCCTGGTGCGGGCCGAGCGGGTGCTGCTGCGCCACTGGCTGCTGGAGACCTGGGGCCAGGGGCTGGCGGCGCAACCCCTGCTGCTGCCGGTCTCCTTCAAGCTGCCAAAGAACCTGATTGCGCTGGCGGAGGAGCAGGAACGTTTGCTCAAACGCATGGGGCTGGAGTTGAAAAGCGGGGGGCGCGACACCATGATCCTGACTCGGGTGCCCGCTTTGCTGCGCCAGACCGATCTGGTGCGTCTCTTACCCGAATTGCTGCAATTGATCGAGAGCGGATCTGACAGTGATGCCGACCAGCAGGCTGAAGTACTATGCCAGTGGCTGGTGGAGCAGGGGATAAGCACCGAGAAAATATATGATTTTTCAACGGCCAGCCGGCTGCTGACGGAACTTGTGACCGATTTCAGTGACCAACTGGCAGACATTCGCATGGTGCGCCCTCTGTCGTTGGCGGCCGTGCTGGAGGGGTTTGCACGGGGCGATTGAACCGCCGGGGCTGACCTCTTCAATCCATTGATAGCTATTTGCATGGGGCGCCTCCCGACGGGGCGACCGTGCCAGAGGAACATGAAAGTGGCTGACTTGCCGACTGCAATTTTTCTGATGGGGCCGACGGCCTCCGGCAAGACGGATCTCGCCATCGCTCTGTGTCAGGCCCTGCCCTGCGACATCATCAGCGTGGACTCCGCGCTCATCTATCGCGGCATGGACATTGGCACCGCCAAGCCGACTGCCGCCGAGCTGGCCCAGGCCCCTCATCGCCTGATCGACATCCTGGACCCGGCCATGAGCTATTCGGCGGCGGATTTCTGCCGCGATGCCCTGCGCGAGATGAAAGAGATCGCCGACCGCGGCCGCATCCCGCTGCTGGTGGGGGGCACCATGCTCTACTTCAAGGCGCTGCTGGAGGGGCTCTCTCCGCTGCCCTCCGCCGATCCGACCATTCGCGCCGGGATTGAGGCAGAGGCCGCTCGCCTCGGCTGGCAAGCCCTGCACGATGAGCTGGTTCGCATCGATCCTGTGGCCGGCGCCCGCATCCACCCCAACGACCCTCAGCGGCTCAGCCGGGCGCTCGAGGTCTATCGCATCAGCGGCAAGACCCTCACCGAGCTGACCCAGGTGCAGGGGGAAGGCTTGCCCTACCGGGTGCACCAGTTTGCCATCGCCCCCTCCGATCGCGCCGTGCTGCATCAGCGCATCGAGCTGCGTTTCGACAAGATGCTGCTGGGGGAGTTCGAACAGGAGGTCAGGGCGCTCTATGAGCGGGGTGATCTTCACCCGGATCTGCCAGCTATTCGTTGCGTTGGCTACCGCCAAATGTGGGACTACCTGGCAGGGGAAGTGGGATATGATGAGATGCGTTATCGTGGCATCGTTGCCACCCGTCAGCTGGCCAAGCGCCAGATGACCTGGTTGCGTGGCTGGCCCGACCTGACCTGGTTGGAATCTGGTGAGTCTGGCAATGTGGCCAGGGTGGTCGCCCGAGCTGGTGCGGCTTGACACTCCCTGTATAATCAGGTTGTTATATTGATATCCGGTGTTTAAAAACAACAAACTATAAGGAAAAGAAAGATGGCTAAGGGGCAATCTCTCCAAGACCCGTTTTTGAATGCGCTGCGCCGTGAGCGGATTCCTGTTTCTATCTATTTGGTGAACGGCATCAAACTGCAGGGTCAGATCGAATCGTTTGACCAGTTTGTCATTTTGCTGAAGAACACCGTGAGCCAGATGGTCTACAAGCACGCCATTTCCACCGTGGTGCCGGCCCGTGCCGTCAACCATCACCAGCACGCCCCGGGCGCCGCCGGTGAAGAGCAGGGTGAAGCCGAGGCGTGATATCCCGCGGCGAGCCCACTCGCCAACTCAGAATCATCATGATACCTGTCAAGGAGCAAGCGCTTGTTTGACCGTTACGAAGCTGGTGAACAGGCCGTTCTGGTACATGTCAACTTCAGCGATGAGGGTGAGCGGGAGGATCTGGACGAGCTCAAGATGCTGGTGAGCTCGGCCGGGGTCAATGCGCTGGGGGTGATCACCACCAGTCGCAGCGCGCCCAGTGCCAAATATTTTGTCGGCAGCGGCAAGGCGGAAGAGATCGCGTCCCAGGTCCAGATGCTGGGCGCGGACGTGGTCATCTTCAACCATGCCCTGACTCCTGCCCAGGAACGCAACCTGGAGCGTCTGTTCCAGTGCCGTGTGGTGGACAGGACAGGCCTCATCCTCGATATCTTCGCCCAGCGCGCCCGTACCCACGAAGGCAAGTTGCAGGTCGAACTGGCCCAATTACGCCATCTTTCTACTCGCCTGGTGCGAGGCTGGACCCACCTCGAGCGTCAGAAGGGCGGCATAGGTCTGCGCGGCCCGGGTGAAACCCAGCTTGAAACCGACCGACGCCTGCTGCGAGAGCGCATCAAGGCGATTTTGCGTCGGCTCGACAAGGTGGCGAAGCAGCGGGAGCAGGGCCGTCGCGCCCGTAACCGCAACGAGGTGCCGACCGTGTCGCTGGTGGGCTACACCAACGCCGGAAAGTCCACTTTGTTCAACCAACTTACAGATGCCAGCGTGTATGCTGCCGACCAATTGTTCGCAACTCTGGATCCCACCCTGCGTAAATTGGTGATCCAGGATGTGGGTGATGTGATCCTGGCGGATACAGTTGGATTTATTCGGCACTTGCCCCATGATCTGGTCGCGGCCTTCAAGGCGACGCTGCAGGAGACCCGCGAAGCGGACCTGCTGCTGCACGTCGTGGACTGTGCCGATGAGCAGATGCAGGAGAATGTCGATTCGGTGCAGACCGTTTTGGCCGAGATCGAGGCGGACGACCGCCCCCAGCTGATGATCTGCAACAAGATCGACAAGCTGACCGATCGTCCGGCCGGTCTGGAGCGGGATGACGAAGGGCGCCCGCAGCGGGTCTGGCTGTCGGCCCAGACAGGTGAAGGCAGTGAATACCTGTTCCAGGCCCTGACTGAACTGCTGGCCGGATCCATGGTCCATCACACCCTGCAGTTGCCGCCCTCGGCCGCGAGATTGCGCAGTGCGCTCTATCGGCTGAAAGGCATCGAGCAGGAAGGTTTCAGCGAGGAGGGGGATTTTGTCCTGGAGGTACGCTTGCAGCTTGCCGACTGGAACCGCCTCATGAAACAAGAAGGTGAGAGTTTACAACGCTTTATCAGACATTGATCCGGCGATGAAGACAGACTTCGTCAAGGGTTGATGGTCCGATAGAGATGATATCCATCCGCATGTATTAATGGAGACGCTGATGGCTTGGAATGAGCCTGGTAACAACGGCAAAGACCGTGACCCTTGGGGGAACAACGGCAAGAATCAGGGACCCCCTGATCTGGATGAGATGCTGCGCAAGGTGAGCCGTCGTTTCGGTGGCCTGTTCGGTGGTGGCAAATCGGGTGGTGATGTGGGCAAGTTTGGCCTCTCCATCGCCTTGGTGGTGGCCGTGGTGGTGTGGGTCGTCAGCGGCTTCTACACCATTCGCGAAGCCGAGCGGGGCGTGGTGCTGCGTTTTGGGGAGTACTCCCATAACGTGGATCCGGGTCTGCGCTGGAAGCCGACCTTCATCGATCGGGTGATCCCGGTGGATGTGGAATCGGTGCGCTCCCTGCCTGCCTCCGGCTTCATGCTGACCCAGGATGAGAACGTGGTCCGGGTCGAGATGGACGTGCAGTACCGCGTGGTCGATCCCGAGCAGTATCTGTTCAGCGTCACCAATGCCGACGAGAGTCTGAGCCAGGCCACCGACAGCGCCCTGCGCTACGTGGTGGGTCACACCAAGATGGATGATGTCCTGACCACGGGTCGGGAAAAAGTCCGTCAGGAGACCTGGCAGGTGATCGATGGCATCATAGAGCCCTACCAGATGGGTCTGCAGATCGTCGACGTCAACTTCCTGCCGGCGCGTCCGCCGGAAGAGGTGAAAGACGCCTTCGATGACGCCATCTCCGCCCAGGAAGATGAACAGCGCTTCATCCGTGAAGCGGAAGCCTATGCCCGTGAAGTCGAGCCCAAGGCCCGTGGTCAGGTCAAGCGTCTGGAACAGGAAGCCGAAGGCTACAAGTCCCAGATCGTGCTGAAGGCCAAGGGTGAAGTCGCGCGCTTCAACGAGCTGCTGCCCCAGTACCAGTCCGCCCCCGAGTTGACTCGTGAGCGTATCTACCTGGAAACCATGGAAGAGCTCTATCAGCAAGCCAACAAGGTGCTGGTCGACATGCCTGCTGGCAACAACAGCATGATCTACCTGCCGCTCGACAAGCTCTCCGGCAAGGCAAATGCCGTGCAACCGGCGCGTCCGGCGGGCACACCTGCGGTGGAGCCGGCCCAGCCGTCCAACGAAGGGGCCAATTCCACTCCGACCCCGCTGCGTGGCGGTGACCGTTTCAGCACAGGGAGAAACTAATAGATGAAGAAAATAGCTATTGGTGTCATCGCTGTGGCCGCCATGGTCTGCTTCTCTTCCGTCTTCATCGTCGATGAAGGTCAGAAGGGCATAGTGGTGCAGTTTGGCAAGGTGAAGCGGGTTGACTCCGGTGAGCCCCGCCTCTATGAGCCGGGCCTGCACTTCAAGGTGCCGCTCATCGACCAGGTTCGCAAGATGGATGCCCGCATCCAGACTCTGGAAGGCCAGGCGGATCGCTTCGTCACCTCAGAGAAGAAAGACCTCATCATCGACTCCTACGTGAAGTGGAAGATCGAGGACTTCTCCAAGTACTATCTGGCGACCGGCGGTGGCAACAAGATCCAGGCCGAAGACCTGCTCAAGCGCAAGATCAACAACGGTCTGCGTTCCGAGATCGGTAACCGTACCATCAAGGACATAGTCTCCGGTGAGCGCAGTACCGTGATGGAAGATGCCCTGATGAAGATGGCTCGCTCCTCCGAGCTCGGCATCAAGGTGGTGGATGTGCGCATCAAGCAGATCAACCTGCCGGTGGAAGTCTCCAGCTCCATCTATCAGCGGATGCGTGCCGAGCGGACTGCAGTAGCCCGTGAGCACCGCTCCCAGGGCCGCGAGCAGGCCGAGATCCTGCGTGCCGACATCGACCGCAAGGTCACCGTCATGATCGCCGACGCCGAGAGTAATGCGCGTCAGCTGCGTGGTGAAGGGGATGCCGAAGCCGCCAAGATCTATGCCGACAGCTACAAGAAGGACCCCGAGTTCTTCAGCTTCGTGCGTAGCATGGAGGCCTATCGCAAGAGCTTCGCCGGCGGCAACGACCTCATGGTCTTGAAGCCTGACAGCGAGTTCTTCCGCTACCTCAAGTCGCCTCACGGTGACAAGCAGTAAGCAGGCATAGCGCCATAACCCAAAGGGCCTGATGATTCAGGCCCTTTTGCTTGATGAGACAAGGGCCCAGAGGGCAGGAGGAGTCATGCTGACAGCCATCTTGATGGGAGTGGGGCTGTTGCTGCTGTTCGAGGGGCTGGGCCCCTTGCTGGCGCCGAGGGCCTGGCAACAGATGCTGAGACTGATGAGCGATCAGCCGCCGGAGCAGTTGCGTCGCATCGGCGGTTGTCTGGTGGTGGCGGGGGCCGTCATCCTCTGGGCGCTGGCCCATTGAGCAGTCAATACAGCGCCTGAGAGCAAAACGCAGACCATAAAAAAGAGGCCTATGGCCTCTTTTTTCTTGGATGCTGACACATTGACTCAGGCGCTGCGCTGTACCGCCATCTGGGCCAGGGTCTCCAGCGCCTGCCTGTGCTGGGAGTCCGGCAGGATGGCGAGGGCGGCAATGGCCTTGTCGGCCTCTTCCCGGGCCCGCTCGCGGGAGTACTCCAGGGCACCGGTGCTATCCAGGATGGCCAGGATGCGGTCGAGATGCTCCATGCCGTTGCGGTGCTCGATGGCGTCGCGGATGAGCTGACGCTCTTCCGGGGTGCCCACGGCCATGGCGCGCAGCAGTGGCAGGGTGGGCTTGCCTTCGGCCAGGTCGTCACCGACGTTCTTGCCCATCTCATCGCTCTGGGAGCAGTAATCCATGACGTCGTCGATGATCTGGAAGGCGGTGCCCAGGTACTTGCCGTAGTCGGTCATGGCCTGTTCGACGGGCTCGGGCTGATGGGTCAGCACGGCGGCGAGGCGGGTGGCGGCTTCAAACAGCTTGGCGGTCTTGCAGTAGATGACCGTCATGTAGCTCTCTTCCGTGGTGTCCGGATCGTTGCAGTTCATCAACTGCAGCACTTCCCCCTCGGCTATGGTGTTGGTGGCATCCGACAGGATTTCCATCACCCGCAAGTTGGAGAGCTCGCTCATCATCTGGAAAGAGCGGCTGTAGAGGTAGTCACCGACCAGGACGCTGGCGGCGTTGCCGAACAGCGCATTGGCGGTCTCCCGGCCGCGGCGCAGGTCGGATTCATCGACCACGTCGTCATGCAGCAGGGTAGAGGTATGAATGAATTCGATGATGGCGGCGAGCTTGAGATGGTCCTGACCTTGGTACCCCAGTGCGCGGGCGGCCATTACCGTCAGCATGGGGCGCATCCGTTTTCCGCCTGCACTGACAATGTAGAAACCCAGCTGGTTGATCAGGCTGACATCGGACTGGAGTCTGGCCAGGATCAGTTCATTGACCGCCGTCATGTCGGCGGCACAGAGCGCACGGATAGTCTGTTGGTCCATAAGTCTCGTAACGTGACGGCAGCAATTACTGCGTTTTTAGCAATGGCGGGGATTCTACACGATTTCACAATGGGTTACAGTTAAGCGTTTATTCACGGCGGCAGATATGCGCACAAAATAAACTTTTTGCTAAATTGGCCTTGCCTAGGCAAATCGTTCTGCGTAGAATGCCCGCCCATTGTTATAGGTTTTTGCGCGTGTCTGGCCTTGAGCAAAAGACACGCCTTTACGGAGTTAATCAAATGTACGCGGTATTCCAAAGCGGCGGAAAACAACACCGTGTGGCCGAAGGTCAAATCGTTCGTCTGGAAAAGCTGAACGTTGAGACTGGCGCTACCATCGACTTCAACGAAGTTCTGATGGTTGCTGCAGGCGACACTTTTAAAGTAGGTGCTCCTTTCGTTGAAGGTGGCAAGGTTGTAGCTGAAGTTGTGGCTCACGGCCGTGGCGAGAAAGTGACTATCGTCAAGTTCCGTCGTCGTAAGCACCATCGTAAGCAAGCGGGCCACCGTCAGTGGTTCACTGAAGTCAAAATCACTGGCATCAGCGCTTAATTAGAGGAGTCCGATAAATGGCACATAAAAAAGCTGGCGGTTCATCCCGCAACGGTCGCGATTCTGAAGCTAAACGCCTTGGCGTTAAGCGTTTCGGCGGCGAAACAGTTCTGGCAGGCAGCATCATCGTTCGTCAACGTGGTACCAAATTCCACGCTGGCACCAACGTTGGCCTGGGCACGGATCACACCCTGTACGCGAAAGCGACTGGCAAGATCCTGTTCGAAGTTAAAGGTCCGCTGAATCGTAAGTACGTCAGCATCATTGCTGAGTAATTACGGACCGCAAGGATCCGAAGCCCCGCCAACAGGCGGGGCTTTTGTTTTTCTGATGAGTTTGACGAAAAAACGGCACGCGGATGAGCCGGCGCAGACGGGCCTCATCGGCCAGTTGCGTCTCGCCCCAAGGGGCCTGTACCACTATAATTGCGTATCGGTTTTTCGAATTAAGGTGACGGTTACCTATGAAGTTTGTTGATGAAGTCCAGATTCGAGTCGATGCCGGTGACGGTGGTAACGGTTGTGTGAGCTTTCGCCGTGAAAAGTACATCCCGAACGGTGGTCCGGACGGCGGTGATGGTGGTGACGGCGGTGATGTCTATCTGATCGCCGACGAGAACCTGAACACCCTGATCGACTACCGTTTCGAACGTTTCCATGCCGCCGAGCGTGGCGAGAACGGCCAGAGCGCCAACTGTACCGGCCGTCGCGGCAAGGATCGCACCCTGCGCGTCCCGGTCGGTACCCGCGCCAGCGATGAAGATACCGGTGAACTGCTGGGGGATCTGACCACCCACGGCCAGAAGCTGCTGGTCGCCAAGGGCGGTTTCCACGGCCTTGGCAACACCCGTTTCAAGAGCTCGGTCAACCGCGCCCCCTATCAGAAGAGCAACGGTACCCCGGGGGAAGTTCGCACCCTGAAGCTGGAACTGCTGCTGCTGGCGGACGTCGGCATGCTGGGTCTGCCCAACGCGGGCAAGTCCACCTTCATTCGCGCCGTCTCTGCCGCCCGCCCGAAAGTGGCCGACTATCCCTTCACTACCCTGGTGCCGAACCTGGGCGTGGTGCGTGGGGAGAACTCCCGCTCCTTCGTCATCGCCGATATCCCCGGTCTGATCGAAGGTGCTGCCGAAGGCGCTGGCCTCGGTATCCGCTTCCTCAAGCACCTGGAGCGTTGCCGTGTGCTGATCCACCTGGTGGATATCTGCCCGGTTGACGGTTCCGATCCGGCTGAGAATGCCGTGACCATAGTCCGGGAGCTGGAGAAGTACAGCCCCGAGCTGGCAGGCAAACCGCGCTGGCTGGTGTTCAACAAGATGGATCTGATCCTGGAAGAAGAAGCCCAGGAAGTGATGGACAGAGTCAAGGCCGCGCTGGCCTACGAAGGCCCTGTCTACCAGATCACCGCCATCAGCAAGGAAGGCACCAAGAAGGTCTGCTACGACATTCTGGATCTGCTGGACACCATGCCCCGTCAGCTGGAAGCCGATGCCAAGGCCGCCATCGAGAAGGTGGAGTTCAAGTGGGATGACTACCACAAGAACCAGCTGGCCCAGGCCGAGGCGGAAGCCCTGGCAGCCTCCAAGGCCTTCGATGAGGCGCTGGACGAGGACGACGACTGGGATGACGAAGACGACGACGGCGTCGAAGTGATCTACGTACGCGATTGAGACTCTCTCTCGTGACAAGACCGGAGCCCCGACAGGCTCCGGTTTTTTTATGGGAGGATCGACGGGATCACCATATAGATATATTTCTCATGCCACTTATTGCCTGCCAACCGCAACTGATTATACTGCGCCCCTGAACGTAACCAATTTGAAACATTATGCTAACCTGTCAAACTGAATTGATATGCATGACTGTTTTGGTTTGTTCTTATGGATGGTTCGCCTGATAAAATATTTATGCTTGAAATAATCCATTAAAAGCTTGTTTGTGCAGTTTTTTGGGTTATTCTTGCGCCCGTTTGCCGGGCGAGGGCATGAATATGCAGGCTGCCTGGCTGAAGGAAAAGTCATATTTAAGGCTGTCTATCATGTTGGAAAAGACCCTGGAAGCACCGGCGATCCGTACTCGCCGCAACGTGCTGATGTTTTTGATCCCGTCGCTCATCGGGATCCTGCTGTTCATGACCCCCGTCATCTATGACGGCAATGTCACCATCCCCGTCGCCGTGCTGGCGAAGCTGGTACAGACGGTGTTCGCCGACTATCTGGTGGCCATGGTCAGCGCCATCATTACCACCACCATGCTGATGACGTTGATCGCCTGGTTGTTCAAGCCGGCGATCCTGGTGAGACGCCCCTTCCTCAACAGCCTGTTCAACGTCTCCCCCTTCTGGGCCTGCGTGCGGGTACTGGGGGGCCTCTTCGTGCTGCTGACCTTCTTCGAGGCTGGCCCCGAGGTGCTGCGTTCCGGGGCGACCGGTGGCCTGGTGCTGCACGATCTACTGCCGGTGCTGTTCTCCGTCTTCATCTTCGCCGGCTTGCTGCTGCCGCTGCTGCTGGACTTCGGTCTGCTGGAGTTTGTCGGCACCATGATGACCCGCATCATGCGCCCTGTGTTCCGCTTGCCCGGCCGCTCTGCCGTGGATTGCTTCGCCTCCTGGCTGGGGGATGGCAGCGTCGGCATCCTGCTCACCAGCAAGCAGTACGAGGGCAAGTTCTACACCCAACGTGAGGCCGCCGTCATCGGCACCACCTTCTCGGCTGTCTCCATCACCTTCTGTCTGGTGGTGATCTCCCAGGTGAAGCTGGAGCACATGTTCGTGCCCTTCTATCTGACCGTCTGCCTGGCCGGGGTGGTGGCCGCCATAGTGGTGCCGCGCCTGCCCCCGCTCTCCTGGAAGAAGGATGTCTACAGCGACGGCACCCCCCTGTGCCGCAAGCAGGAGGCCATTCCCCATCAGCACAGCGTGCTGAGCTATGGCTATCAGCGTGCCCTGGCCAAGGCCGACAGCATGACGGATCTCGGCGCCGTGGCGCGGGAAGGGGTGAAGAACGCCCTGGACATGGTGTTTGGCGTGTTGCCGGTGGTGATGGCGATCGGGACCTGCGCCCTGATGCTGGCCGAGCATACCCCCATCTTCAACTGGCTGGGTGCCCCCTTCGTGCCCTTGCTTGAGCTGCTGCAACTGCCGGAGGCCGAGGCGGCGTCCAAGACCATCATGGTGGGCTTCGCCGACATGTTCATCCCGGCTGTGCTGGCCTCGACCATAGAGAGCGACATCACCCGCTTCGTGATCGCCGCCATGTCGGTGACCCAGCTCATCTATATGTCGGAAGTGGGCGCCCTGCTGCTGGGCAGCAAGATCCCGGTCAAGCTGTGGGAGCTGTTCGTCATCTTCCTGCTGCGCACCCTGGTCACCCTGCCGGTCATCGCCGGCGTGGCGCACCTGCTGTTCTAAGGGCTGCCTGGAGATGAAAAACGGTCAACCTGGGTTGACCGTTTTTTTATGGGCGCTCGGGGAATAGCGGCTAGCGCGGCTCCGCCAGCAGGGCCTGACAGGCTGCCTCGTCCAGCTGCTCGGGGGCGAGGAAACGCAGGGCATAGTCCCGCCAGACACCGCTGTCGACGAAGAGCTCGAAGAGCGCCCCGTCTATGTGCCGCTCCTGCACCATGCGCAGCATTATGGTCAGCGACTGGGAGACCGTCTTGCCCGACTTGTAGGGGCGATCGCTTGCGGTCAGGGCCTCGAAGATGTCGGCGATGGCCATGATGCGGGCAGGAATGCTCATCTGTTCACCCAGAAGCTGGCGCGGGTAGCCGGTGCCATCCATCCGCTCGTGATGGCCCCCCGCTATCTCCGGCACCTTGCGCAGGTGACGGGGGAAGGGGAGCCGCTCCAGCATGCGGATGGTCTGGATGATGTGATCGTTGATCTTGTAGCGCTCCTCCTCGGTGAGGGTGCCACGAACGATGGCAAGGTTGTAATGCTCCCCCCGGTTGTAGAGATGGGTGGGGACCCTGACCTTGAAGCCCCAGGGATTGTGCCTGGCCAGGTTGTCGTGGGCGGGGCGGGGAATGAGGTGGACCGGCTTGTCGGCCAGCAGCGGCTCGCGGCAGGGCAGCGGAGCCGCCTCCCCGGGATGGCGCCTGAGCTCCTCAGGGCTGACGCCGAGGCGATCATCCAGAGTACGCAGCCAGGTGCGGCTGGCGATGGCATCGAGCCGTGCCAGTTTTTCCGGTGCCATCCACTCGCCCCCCAGGTTGCACTCGGCGACGAAGGCGAACTCCTGATCCAGCATCTGCCAGGTCGGGGCCACAGCCTCGAGGGCTGCCTGTTGCTCGGGGGCCGGTAATCGGGCCGCCAGCGCCTCTATATGGGCGTCACGCTTGAGCACCTCGAAACGGGTGCGGATCTCGTGGATCCTGTCGTAGATGGTCTCCAGCTTGGTGGCCTTGTCCACCACGAATTCAGGTGTGGTGACCTTGCCGCAGTCGTGCAGCCAGCTCGCGATATGGATGGCCTCCCACTCCTCGTCGTTGAGGGTGAAGTCGCCAAAGGGGCCCTGCTGCTGGGCGCAGGCCGCCTCCGTCAGCATGCGGGTCAGCTCGGGCACGCGCTGGCAGTGGCCTCCGGTGTAGGGGCTCTTGGCGTCTATGGCGCCGGCGATGAGCTCGATGAAGGCCTCCAGCAACTGCTTTTGCTCCTCCAGCAGGCGCTGATTCTCGATGGCGGAGGCGGACATGCCCGCCAGCGCCTCGATGAGGCTGATGCGCGACGCCAGCTCCCTTGGTGGGCAGTCCGGCAGGATCAGCAACAGGCAGCCGATCAACTCCTGGCGGTGATTGTAGAGGGGTTCGGCCAGCAGCTGGCGGGGGCCGGGGAAGGGGCCCCAGTCGGCGAGGTAGTGCGACCACTGCTCGGCGTCGAGGGGCAGGCTGAGCCGCTCGGAATGATAGAGGCCGCCGAGCAGGGACTCCTGCCAGTTCACCCGCTCACAATCCAGGGGCTGCCGTTGCCAGATGGCCTGAACCGCCTTCATCTGCTTGTCCTGGGCCAGATAGAGGCAGCCGCCCTCCGCCTGGGCCGCCGCCACCGTCTCGTGCAGTATGCGGCTGAGCAGGGAATCGAAGCGGTGCTCCGCCGCCAGCGCCAGACCCATGCTCATGAAGTTGCCCAGGGTCAACCGCATGCTGGACATGGCGCGGGCGAGATCGTCTATCTCGCGGATCGCCGAATCAGGCCGCTCGCTCTCGCCGAAGTCGAAGTGCTGGATCCGCTCGGCCTCTTGCGTCAGTGCCAGCAAGGGGGCGGCGGTGCGCCTCGCCACCAGCCAGATGACGGGCAGCAGCAGCAGCAGACCGGCCAGGGCCCAGGCCAGGTTGCGCAGGGCATCGTGGCGGGCCGGGGCGGTGAGCTCGTCCGCTGGTACCAGCAGGGCCAGGTAGAAGGGGGATCCCTCGTCGAGGGAGGAGAGGTTGACCAGCCAGTCGCTGCCATCCTCGGCGGCCAGGGTCAGCTCGGTCGGCGCGTGCAGCAGGGTGGGCCTGGATGCCATCTCCTGCTGCAGCTTGGCCAGTATGGGGTGCTTGAGCGCCGACAGCATGGGCAGGCGACTCAGTTGTTCGAAGCTGGGCAGCCGCTTGGGATCCGTCGCCAGCAGGGTACCGAACTCGTCGAACAGCACCAGCTGGCAGTGGCTCGGCAGGGGCAGCTCGCCGATGAGGGAGGAGAGCCCCTCCACGCCGGCATCCAGCCCTATCACCGCCCGGCGATCGTCGCTCTCCACCGCCAGCGTCATGCCCGGCTCCTTGGTGGTGAAGAACAGATAGGGGTGGGTCACTATGATGCCCGTGCCCCAGCGAGCCTCCTTGTACCAGCCGCGATCGCGGGGATCGAACTGGTAGTCCGGCATGGGCCGCCGCTCCAGCAGCCGCAGGCGCTGGTTGAAATAGAGGAACTCTCCCCGGCCCTGACTCAGGCTCTGCACCAGCAGGTGGCTCCCGGGAGGGGGGTTGTCCAGCAATCCTCTGGCCCGATCGGTCAGCTTGCGCACCAGGAAGAAGTCGCCGTTCTCGTAACCGGCATAGATGGCGCCATAACTGGCGCTGTTGGCCAGCACCTCGGCCAGCTGGGGCAGGTAGCCGAGGCGGGACTCCAGGCTGGTCATGGCGGCCAGCTGGCCACTGCGCAGCAGGCTCAGGGACATGCGGGCCGGGCGCTGGTTCAGCTTGATGGCGAGAGACAGCTGTTCCCTGTACTGCTGGAAGCTTTGCCGTTCGTGCTCCAGCCCCTGCTGCAGGCCCTGCTGGAACTGCAGCATGATGAGGGCGCCCCCCAGCACGGAGAACAGCAGTATGAAGAGGGTGGCAATGTGCACGTAAAAGGGCTTGCTGCCGAGGCTTGCTTTTGTCATGGACCTATCCTTGTCCTACGGGCGCTCCCCGCGATGATCTGCCAACAGTGTGCTCGCAAGATGACAAAAAGCATAGGAGGTGGGGGCCAGAAGAGGAACCGTTATCTTCCGGCGTTCCCCTTGTCGCGAGCCGCATGGCACGGGTCCCGGCAGCCTGGTCAGGTGATTCATTCAGATATCTCGTGCTACATTGCTCCACTGGTGAATCGCCTGTGAATCAATGGAGTGTCCCATGTCTGCCATCCCCTATTCCGTCCTGGATCTGGTGCCCGTCCCCGAAGGAAGCCAGCCGGCCGAGTCGTTTCGTCATTCGCAGGATCTGGCCCGCCATGCCGAGCGCTGGGGCTACCACCGCTACTGGCTGGCGGAGCACCACAACATGCCGGGGATCGCCAGCGCCGCCACCTCGGTGCTCATCGGCCATCTGGCCGGTGCCACCAGCACACTGCGGCTGGGGGCCGGTGGCATCATGCTGCCGAACCACTCCCCTCTGGTGATCGCCGAGCAGTTTGGCACGCTGGCCTCTCTCTACCCGGATCGCATCGATCTCGGCCTCGGTCGCGCGCCCGGCACGGATCAACGCACCATGCAGGCGCTGCGCCGCCAGCGCAGCGGCGAGGTGGATGACTTTCCGGCGGACGTGCGCGAACTGATGGGCTACTTCGGTGACGAGGTCGGCGCCGTGCAGGCGGTGCCCGGTCAGGGGTTGCATCTGCCCATCTGGCTGCTGGGGTCCAGCCTCTACAGCGCCCAGCTGGCGGCCGCCATGGGGTTGCCGTTCGGCTTTGCCTCCCACTTTGCCCCCGGCCTGCTGTTGCAGGCACTCGAGATCTACCGTACCCAGTTCCGCCCTTCCGCGCGCTGGCCAAAGCCTTATGCGGTGGTCTGCATCAATGTGATCGCCGCCGACACAACCCGGGAGGCCCGCTTCCTGTTCACCACGCTCCAGCAGCAGTTCCTGCGCCTCTATCGCGGGGATGCCGGCAAGCTGCCGCTGCCGGTGCAGAGCCTGGGAGAGGAGTGGTCGCCCCGGGAGCTGATGGCGATGGAGCAGACCCTGGCTCGATCCCTGGTGGGGGATCCGGATCAGGTGCGTCACGGCCTCAAGGCCTTGCTGGCCGAAACCGGGGCTGACGAGCTGATGTTCAACGGTCCCATCGTCGATCATCAGGCCAGGTTGCGCTCCTTCGAGATCGCCGCCGAGCTGATGCGGAGCCTGTGAAGGCCTGACCGGGCGCGCTGGTCTGTGCGCCCGGGCATAGGTACCAATCCAACAGCTAGTTACAACTGATTGATTTTAAAGAATAGTCAGGTGGATGTCGGCCCTCTGTCGTGTCACCTCTGGCCTCACCGGCCCTATGCTGGCCCTGTCAGTCACCACAAGGAGTTCGAGATGATCGTCAGGAAGTTGAGATTGCAACGGGGTTGGTCCCAGGATCAGTTGGCGACCCTGACTGGCTTGAGTGTCCGCACCATACAGCGGATCGAGCAGGGCCAGCAACCTGGACTGGAATCCCTCAAGGCCCTGGCCTCCGTCTTTGAGCTCGATGTGACTCAACTGCAGGAGAGCGAGATGAAAGGGAACGAGACAGATAGTCAGGGGACAGTGCATGTGGCCAGGGATGAGCGGGAGGCGATGAAGTTCGTCGAGGGGCTCAAAGGCTTCTACGGCCACCTCATCAGCTATGTGCTGGTGATAGGGGGGTTGTTTGTCATCAACTACCTGAGCAACCCGGACTATATCTGGGCCTGGTGGCCCATGCTGGGCTGGGGGCTGGGCCTGATATCCCATGCCATCAACCTGTTCCAGCCGTTCAAGCTGTTCGGGCCCGACTGGGAGCGACGCCAGGTCGAGAAACGGCTGGGGCGCAAGCTGTAAGCCGCGACCTCACCCCATAAGGAACGGGCCCGGCAATGCCGGGCCCGTTTTATTGTCCGTCTATCGCCTAACTCGGTGCAGGCTGGGCGGCTGCACCGACGGCTTACTTGGCGTAAGCGGGGCAGGGGGTCGCTATCATGGCGTCGTCTTCATACCGCCACATAGTGAGGCTGTTGCCCCAGACGCAGCCGGTGTCCAGCCCCTTGATGTCCGCCTTGCCGGTGGCGCCCATCAGGGCCGCCCAGTGGCCGAACACCAGTATGGGATCGTCCACGTGGTGCTCCCGCTGCTCGAACCAGGGGCGCAGGCCAGGGGTGGACTCCGTGGGTCCCTTCTTGCACTTGAAGTCGAGTCGGCCGTCGAAGTAGCAGAAGCGCATCCGGGTGAAGCTGTTGATGATGTAGCGGTAGCGCTCTATCCCCAATAGATTTTCGTCCCAGCTATCGGGCTGATCGCCATACATGTTGTGCAGCAGCCAGCTGTACTGATCGCCGCGCAGCAGCGTCTCCACCTCGCGGGCGCAGCTGCGTGCCGTGTGGGCATCCCAGGCCGGAGAGAGACCGGCATGGACCATCATGATGGGCAAGTCCGGGTGCTCCGCCAGCAGGGGACGGTGGCGCAGCCACTCCAGCAGCTCGTCCCGATCCGGGGCCTCCATCAGGGCCTGCAGCTTGTCTTTCTTCTTGAGGGGGGCGACCCCATGAGCCACCGCCAGCAGGTGCAGATCGTGGTTGCCGAGCACGGTCACGGCGCGGCTTCCCAGTGACTTGACGAAGCGCAGGGTGTTGAGAGAGTCCGGCCCGCGGGCGACCAGGTCGCCGCACAGCCAGAGGGTGTCGTTGTCGGGGTCGAATTCGGCAAGATCCAGCAGACGGCGCAGATCGTCGTAGCAGCCCTGGATATCACCGACGAAACAATTCGCCATGAAACCTCAGTTGATAATGTTGGGAACGGCCAGTGTGAAAGGGGCTATGGGGGTCTCAAACTGCTGCCCCGATTCGTCTTGCAGGGTGTAACTGCCTTCCATCACGCCTAAGGGGGTGGCCAGCGGTACGCCACTCTGATAGCTGAAGGTCTCGCCGGGGGCGATGAAGGGCTGCTCGCCCACGACCCCGGGACCTTCCACTTCCAGCATCTTGCCGTTGGCATCCGTGATGAGCCAGCGCCGGTGCAGCAGTTGCACCTTGCCCGGTCCCAGATTCTCTATCTCGATGAGATAGAGAAAATGGTAAGGATCCTCGGTGCCCGCCACATAGCTGGGGTGCGGGCGAACCACTATCCGGGGGGATGCCATGGGATCAGGCCTGCTGCTGATCGGCCAGCCAGTTGGCTATCATGACGAACTGCTCGAGGGAGAGGTTCTCCGGACGCAGGTTGCCATCTATGCCAAGCTCGGTCAGCTGAGCGTCTGTGATGAAGTTGGAGAAGCTGTTGCGGATGGTCTTGCGACGCTGGCCGAAGCCCTCGGTGCAGACCCGGCTCAGGCAGCGCAGATCCTTCGCGACTATGGTCGGGTTCTTGTGTGGCACCAGTCGCACCACGGCGGAGTCCACCTTGGGGGCAGGCTTGAAGGCTCCCGGGCCCACTTCCAGCACCGGGATCACCTGGCAGTAGTACTGGACCATGACGCTCAGACGGCCATAGGCCTTGCTGCCCGGGCCTGCGCACATCCGCAATACCACTTCCTTTTGCAGCATGAAGTGCATGTCTTCGACCCGGTCGGCGAACTCGCACAGGTGGAAGATGAGCGGGGTGGAGATGTTGTAGGGCAGGTTGCCGAAGATGCGCAGGGGCGGTTTGCCTTCTCCCATCAGGGTGCCGAAGTCGAAGCGCATGGCGTCGGCCTCGATCACCGTCAGCTTGTCCTTGAGGGTCGGGTGCTCGCGCAGGCGAGCCGCCAGATCCCGGTCAAGCTCGACCACAGTCATCTTGTCCATCTGGGAGGCGACCGGTTCGGTCAGTGCCGCCAGACCCGGGCCTATCTCCACCAGGTTCTGACCCGGCTGCGGGTTGATGGCGGCGACTATCTGATCGATTACATAACGGTCGTGCAAGAAGTTCTGACCGAAACGCTTACGGGCCGTGTGGCCCATGTGCACCTTGTTGCTCTGCACCTTACTGCTCATATCTTTTTTTCTCTACCATCTGGATGGCGTGGTTAATCGCGGTGATCAGGCTGCCCGAGTCTGCCAGGCCCTTGCCTGCCAGATCCAGCGCTGTGCCGTGATCCACCGAAGTACGGATGAAAGGAAGTCCGAGGGTGATGTTGACCGAGTTGCCAAAGCCCTTGTATTTGAGCACCGGCAGCCCCTGGTCGTGGTACATGGCGAGTACCGCATCCGCATCCTTGAGGTATTTCTCCTGGAACAGGGTATCGGCCGGCAAGGGGCCGACCAGGTCTATCCCTTCCTGGCGCAGACTGGCCAGGGCGGGTTCGATCACGTCGATCTCTTCACGGCCGAGATGGCCCCCTTCCCCGGCATGGGGGTTGAGGCCGCAGACATAAATTCTGGGGTGTGCTATGCCGAACTTGCCCTTGAGATCCGCATCCAGGATGCGGATCACCTTGGCAAGGCGCTCCTGCGTGATGGCCATGGCCACGTAGGCCAGCGGAATGTGGGTCGTCGCCAGCGCTACCCGCAGCCCTTCGGTGGCCAGCAGCATCACCACGTCTGCGGTGTCTGACTGCTGGGCGAAGAATTCGGTGTGGCCGCTGAAGGAGACGCCCGCCTGATTGATGATCCCCTTGTGCACCGGACCTGTCACCACGGCGGCGAATTCGCCGCTCAGGTTGCCGTCGCAGGCGCGCTGCAGGGTGGCCAGCACATAGGCGCCATTGCCCTCGTCGAGCTCGCCCGGCACCACGGGGGCGCCGAGGGGAACGGCACACACCGTCAGGGTTCCCGCCCGCTGACCCCTCACGGGGGCAGCGGCATCATAGGGTTCCAGCTCTATGGGCAGCCCCAGCAGGGCGGCGCGCTCGCGCAGCAGCGCCGGGTCGGCGATCACCACCAGCTGGTGCGGCCAGTCCCGCTGGGCTATCTGCAGCACCAGGTCAGGGCCTATGCCGGCGGGCTCACCCGGGGTGATGGCAAGACGATGGCTGTTCATCTGCTCGCCCATTAATTGGGTTCAATCTGGATGTAGGCTTCGTCGCGCAGCTCATCCAGCCAGGCCTGGGACTCTTCGGTGAAGCGGCGGTTGAAGATGAGCTGATAGGCGCGCTGCTCCTGGGCCTTGCCGGTGGCGTCCTGGCTGCGGCGATCTTCCAGCTGCACTATGTGCCAGCCGTGGCTGGTACGGAAGGGCTCGCTGATCTGGCCCGGTTGCAGGCGGTTGACCATGTCGCGGAACTCAGGCACATAGACGTTGGGATCGGACCAGCCCAGCTCGCCACCCTGCACCGCAGAGCCCGGATCTTCGGAGTACTTCTCCGCCATGCTGGCGAAGCTGGCCTTGCCGCTCTTGATGTCGTGCAGAATGCCGTCCAGGGTCTCCTTGGCCTTCTCCTCGCTCAGTATGATGGAGGGCTTGATCAGGATGTGGCGGGCCTTCACCTCGGTCTGCATTACTTGCTGCTGACCCTTGGTGTCGAAGATCTTGACGATGTGCAGACCGGCGCCCGAGCGCAGCGGGCCGACTATGTCACCCTTGCTGGCGCCCTGTACCGCCTCTGACATCAGGGTGGGCATCTCCTGCGGGCTCATCCAGCCCCAGTCACCCCCTTCCAGGGCCTTGGGACCGTTACTCTCTGCGATGGCCAGCTTGCGGAAGTCTGCCCCTTCCTTCAGGGCGGCAAGGATGCGTTCTATCTTGGCCTTGGCGGCGTTGAGCTGCTCGGCGCTCGGGTTGTCAGGCAGGGCAACCTGGATGTGGCCGACGTGGTATTCGGTCTGTTGCTGACCCTGCTTGCTCAGGGCCTCGACCACCTGCTTAACCTCCTGCTCGGAGATGTTGATGCGGCGGCGCACCTGGCTGCGGCGCACCTCGTTCATCAGGATCTCGCGGCGCACCTCTTCCCGGTACTGGGCATAGGTCAGCCCTTCCCGCTCGAGCTGGGCACGGAGCTGCTCCAGGTTCATCTTGTTGTCGGCGGCTATGCTCTGGATGGCCTGCTCCAGCTGGGTATCACTGATCTTGAGCCCCTGGCGATCCGCCAGTTGCAGCTGCAGGCTCTCCTGGATCAGGCGATCCAGCGCCTGCTTGCGCAGGGTGACGTCATCGGGCAGGGATTGGCCGCTCTCCTGAGCGGAGGCCTTCACCTTCTGCACCAGGGCTTCCTGCTGACTGGCCAGCACCACGTCCTTGTTGACCACAGCAAGCACCTTGTCCACCAGTTCGGGCGCGGCGAGGGCGCCCTGGCTCATGACTCCAAACAGGCCTGCGGTCAGCAGGGAAATCAACGTCTTCTTCATATCCATCTCTCAAGGCGTTTGCCAGACCCGTTATTGGTCTCGCAGGTTAAACGGACGAATGTAAGGCAGTGCTTCGGTGTCAAGGGAGGTGCCCTTGGAGCCGGTACCCACGCTACCCAATCCTTTCATTTCAAATTGAATGCCGAGGCTGCGCTCGGACGTCGGGGCCAGGTTCACGTTGTCCGGCGTATTGACCCACTCCAGGTTGAAGTTGATGCTCCAGCAGCAGGAGTCATATTTCAGACCCACCTTGCGGTCAACTTTGACGTTCTGGTCGAGCTCCTGATAGTAGCCGCCATAGAGGTGCCACTGATCGTTGAGCGGTGTGGTCAACAGCAGGCCGATCTGGTTGAGATCCGTCACCTCGCCCTTGCGATCCAGGTCGTAGTTGGCGTCCCGTACGAAGCGGTGGCTCAACTGGCTGATCAGCTTCTCGTGGCGGTATTCCAGGGCGCTGTTGGAGGAGCTGATCTCCCGCTGCTCCAGGTCATATTGTGCCCCGGCATGGGCATACCACTGCTCGTTGATCTTGGCGTCTCCCTCGAACGAGAGCGGGGAGCGGGTATTGGTGCTCAGCGCGTCGCTGGAGTAGAGCTTGACCCTGGGGGCCACGAAGTCGAAGGCTTGGGCAACGGCCAGCCGAATTCGTTCATCCCCGGCCGGATCATAGATACGGGTGGTGACGCCGACCGAGAGCCGGTTGGAGTCGCTGATGCGATCCAGGCCGGCGAAGCGGCGATCGCTGAACAGGCTGTAGTAGTCCTGGCGCATGGTGGTGGAGTCGTAGACACCTATGTTGTCCTGATCCTTGTAGGGCACATAGAGGTACTGGAACTCAGGCTCCAGGGTCTGGCTGGCCCCTTCGCCGAACCATTGCTGGTTGCGCTCGAAGGTCATGCCGCCCTTGAGGCGAAACGAGGGCAGAACCCGGGTGATGATGCCCTCTTCTAGGGTGACATCCCCCCCACCTTGCGGAGTGAACCTGTTGGTGAAGGTGCTGCTCATGTCATCCGGTACCGTCTGATCGTAACGGGTGTACATCAGCTTGTACTGGCTGTCGAGGAAGTAACCGGCCTCGTCGATGAGCGGTATGGTCAGGGTGGGCGCCGTGTAGACACGGGTGCCGGTATAGGCCTCTCCCTGGTTCTGCTGGACTGCCTGGTCGTTGTTGTAGCCAAAGTTGGTCAGCTCTGTGTTCCAGGCCAGATCGTACCAACTGCCCTGCTGGTAGTAGTTGTGGTTGATGCGCGGCATCAGCTCATGGGGCTGCTGGGCGCTGGCCAGCAGAATTTGGTAGGTGCGCACCTCGGCATTGAGGTTCCAGTTCTGCTGGAAGTAGCCGGCCGTGAGGGACTGCTGCAACTGGTTGTCGACCTGGGTGCCCACGCTGGGGGAGAAGTCGTTGAAGTAGTTGTAGTCCCGATCCCGCACCTTGGTGTAGTCCACCGACACTCGCAGGGCGTTGTCCATGAACATGGAGGTGTGGCGGGCGTTGAGCAGATAGCGATGCCCGTCGGACAGGTAGTCGTTGAGGCTGTCCGTCTCGTCGTACTGCTTGTCGTCCGCCAGATTTTCGAAATAGAGGCTGCCCACGTGGGCCGGATCCGGCATGTAGCGGAACTCGACCTGCTCCATCAGGCCCCGTCTGTCCATGAAGCGGGAGGTGATGGTCGAGTCGTAGTTGGGGGCTATGTTCCAGTAGAACGGCTGGGTGATGTCCATGCCGTTCTTGGAGCTTTGGGTATAGCCGGGGTAGAGCAGGCCCGTCTTGCGCTCATCCTTGATGGGGAAGTTGATATAGGGGAAATAGAAGACCGGATAATCATAGAGCCAGAGGCTGGCGTTCCAGGCTTCCCCGAACACCTCGGACTGATCGATATCTATGCTGCCGGCTTTCAGGGTCCAGGCTTCCTGACCCGGGGGACAGGTAGTGTACTGGGCGCCCTCCAGGGTGATGTTCTGGTTGTTGTTGGTCATGGTGACTTTCTCGGCGAAGCCGCGCACCGGTGAGCCATGCACCTGATACTTGCCTTCTTCCAGCTCGGAGTTCTTGGTGTCCAGGTTGGATTTGAGGGTCTTGTCGCTGGTGACAGTAATCTGGCCATCGTTGTAATAGATGTTGCCGATGGCGATGACATCCCGGCTCTTCTGATCGAGCTGGGCGTAGTCGGAGTCAAATTTGCGCACGCCCTGACGCACCTTGACGTCACCTTCATAGACGGCGGTACCGCCCTGCTTGGCCTCCAGGCGATCGGCATCCACTTCGACGGGCTGGGCATTGGCGTCCTGACTCGCGCTGGGCTTCTCGACCTTGGGGACATAGTCATAGCAGAGGCTGTTGAGGATCCCGGTGGCCGGTGGCGCGTTGAGGGGCGCCGCCTGGACCGTGAGCGGACTCAGGGCAGGAACAAGGCTGATGGTCAGGGCGATGGGATAAGAAGACCCCAGTGTCCATTTTGTCATGTGAAGGGCTCGCGCAATCCGTAGTAAAAACGGTTGATTCAGGGCATGCATTTTATGTCAGGATCCATCGAGTTGACATTGCATGTCATTGCTTTATGTTAGCCGGCAATGATAAAGCATTATTGCGGCCAGGGCTAACAGCCAAGTGCTGCTTTCCAATTTGGTTCCCGACTCATGCACGATCGCACTTCCCTGCTATTGCAATGGGCACGCCGGATTACCGGTGATGCCAACCTCCAGTTGACCCTGATCTCCGGTGACGCCAGTTTCCGCCGCTACTTCCGTGGTGGTGGCCTGGTGTGGGTGGATGCTAATCCGAAAACCGAAAAAAATCATGAATTCGTTCGCAATGCGGCCGCCCTGCACGCCGTGGGGCTGCTGGCTCCCGAGGTCAGGGCGGTGGACTACGAGCAGGGCCTGCTGGCGGTCAGTGACCTTGGCGATACCCAGCTTATCGGCTGCCTGAACGATGGCAACGTGCTGGCCTGGTATGACAAGGCCATAGGGCTGCTGCCCCGGCTGGGAGCTGTCGGGCTGGCGCTCGAGCCCTTCGACGAGGCCTTCATGGCGCGCGAGAATGCCATCTTCCCCGAGTGGCTGCTGGGTCATCACCTGAACCTGATTCTCGACGAGACCGAACAGCAACTGCTGGACGAGATGTTCGCCTGCCTAACCGAGAACAACCTGGCTCAGCCCCAGGGGGTGATGCACAGAGACTTCCACAGCCGCAACCTGATGGTGTGCGGCGGCGATACGCCGGACGACAGCCGACTTGCCGTCATCGACTTCCAGGACATGGTTATGGGGCCGCTGAGCTACGACCTGGTCTCCTTGCTGAAAGACTGTTACGTGCGTTGGCCCGATGAGGTGATCGAGCAGGGTATGGGCCATGGCTTCGACACCCTGAGCCGGGCGGGCCTGCTCGGCGGGCTCGATTATGCCAGCTTCCGTCGTCACGCCGACCTGACCGGCATGCAGCGCCACCTGAAGGCGGCCGGCCTCTTCACCCGTCTCTACCATCGCGACGGCAAGTCTGGCTACCTCAAGGACATCCCCCGCACCCTGGGCTATGTGGTGGATGTCTGCCACACCCATGGTGCCGAGCATCCGGTGCTGGCTCGCTTCGGCGACTGGTTGCAGCGGGTGGTGCTGCCCGGTCTGGCACGCACCGGGGTGGCCTCATGAAGGCGATGATCCTGGCCGCGGGTCGTGGGGAGCGGATGCGCCCGCTCACCGACCTGCTGCCCAAGCCGCTGCTGGCGGTGGGGGGCAAGCCCCTCATCGTCCACCACATCGAGAAGCTCAAGGCGGCCGGGGTGACCCAGCTTGTGATCAACCACGCCTGGCTCGGCCACAAGCTGGTGGAGGCGCTCGGCGATGGCCGCCAGTTCGGGGTCGAGATCCTGTGGTCGGCGGAGGAGAGCGCCCTTGAGACCGCGGGCGGCATAGTGCAGGCATTGCCCCTGCTGGGCCCAGAACCCTTTCTGGTGATCAATGGCGATACCTGGATTGACGGGGATTATGGCGCTCTGGTGAATCAGTCGCTGGCGGATGACCTGGCACATCTCTGGCTGGTGCCCAATCCGCCCCAGCACCCTCAGGGGGATTTCTCCCTGCAAGGCGGCCGGGTGCTGGATGCGCCGGCCCTGACCTTCAGCGGCGTCGGCCTCTATCACCCGGCGGCTTTTGTCTCCCTGCCTTGCGGTGCCCGCAAGCTGGCACCCCTGCTGCGCGACTGGATGGCGCAAGGTCGGGTCGGTGGCAGCCTGCTGACCGGCGAATGGCGTGACATAGGCACAGTCGATCGGCTGCGCGAGCTGGATGACCAGCTGCTTGCCGGCACTCATTAACATCACGAGGTCTTGAACCATGCGTATTTGGGGTAAGGTGCTTGGCGCCTTCTTCGGTTTTCTGCTCGGCAACATCTTCGGTGCCCTGCTTGGCCTCTGGATCGGCCACCGCTTCGATCGGGGCATGGGCATTCGGGGGGCGTTCCAGCGTGCCCCCAGCCAGCAGCAGCAGGCGGTCTTCTTCCACGCCACCTTCGCCGTCATGGGCCACATCGCCAAGGCGAGCGGTCAGGTCACCGAGCACGAGATCCGGGTCGCCTCCAGCCTGATGGACAGGATGCGTCTCTCCGGCGAGCAGCGGGTGCGTGCCCAGGAGTCGTTCCGCCAGGGCAAGGAGAGCGATTTCCCGCTGCGGGAAACCCTGGCGGAATTCCGCCGTGCCAGTCTGGGGCAGCGTGACATCTTGCGTTTCTTCCTCGAGGTGCAGCTGCAGGCCGCCTTTGCCGACGGCAAGGTGGAGGCCAACGAGCGCGCCATACTGCAGACCATAGCGGACGAGCTCGGCTTCAGCCGCATCGAGCTGGGGCGGATCCTGGCGATGGCCGAGGCGCAAATGAACTTCTTCCACCGCCAGCAGCAGAGTGGACAAGGGCAGCAATACCGGCAGGAGGCCCCCTCCCAGGATCGTCTCAAGGATGCCTACCAGCTGCTGGGGGTGAGCGAGAGCGACAGCGATCAGGAGATCAAGCGCGCCTATCGCAAGGAGATGAGCAAGCATCACCCGGACAAGCTGGCCGCCAAGGGGCTGCCGCCCGAGATGATGGAGATGGCCAAGGAGAAGACCCAGGAGATCCAGCAGGCCTGGGAGTGGATCCGCGAGGCCCGCGGCATCCGTTGAACCTTGCCCTTTGCCAGCCATAAAAAATGCCCGTCGATGACGGGCATTTTTGTGTGCGAAAGCCGGGGTTAGTGGCTGTCGACCCAGACGAACTTGAGCACGAACAGCAGGGCCACTACCAGCACGCAAGGGTTGATCTCGCGCCAGCGGCCGGTGCCCGCCTTCATCACGCAGTAGGAGATGAAGCCCACGGCTATCCCCTCTGTGATGGAGAAGCTGAACGGCATCATCACCGCTGTCATGAAGGCCGGAACCGCTTCGGTCAGGTCTTCCCACTTGACCCGGGTCAGCTCGGAGCACATCAGCACGCCCACGTAGATGAGGGCGCCCGCAGCGGCGTACGCCGGCACCATGGCGGCGACCGGGGAGAAGAAGATCGCCAGCAGGAACAGCACGCCGACCACTATGGCGGTCAGGCCGGTACGGCCGCCGACGGCCACCCCCGAGCTGCTCTCGATATACGCCGTCACGGAGGAGGTGCCCATAAAGGCGCCGCCGACCGAGCTCACGCTGTCCACCAGCAGCGCCTGCTTCATGCGCGGGAAGTGGCCCTTGTCATCCGCCAGCTTGGCGCGGTTGGTGACACCGATCAGGGTGCCGGAAGAGTCGAACAGGTTGACCAGCATGAAGGAGAAGATGATCCCGGCGAGGCTGATGTCCAGCGACCCCATCAGGTCCAGCTGACCGAAGACGGGGGTGATGCTCGGCGGCACAGAGACGAAGCCCTTGAAGGTCACGTCGCCGAACAGCCAGCCCAGGGTGGTGGTGACCACTATGGCGATCAGCACGGCGGAGTGCACGCCGCGGGCGGAGAAGATGCAGATCAGGAAGAAGCCGAGCAGCCCCAGCAGGCAGGGCAGTGAGGTGAGGTCGCCCACCGTCACCATGGTGGCGGGGCTCGCTACCACTATGCCGGCGTTGTGCAGGCCGAGCAGGGCGATGAGCAGGCCTATGCCGGCTGTGATGCCGACCCGCAGGGTGAGCGGGATGTTGGCAATCAGCCAGTAGCGCACCCGCAGCAGGGTGAGGATCAGCAATCCTAAGGCACCCCAGAAGATGGTGCCCATGCCGATCTGCCAGGAGTAGCCCATGCCAGCCACCACCACGAAGGCGAAGAAGGCATTCAGTCCCATGGCGGGGGCCAGGGCGATGGGCAGGTTCGCCAGCAACCCCATGAGAATGCTGCCGATGCCGGCGATGAGGCAGGTAGTGACGAACACTGCCTGGGTGTCCATGCCCGCCGCAGAGAGGATCTGCGGGTTGACGAACACTATGTAGACCATGGTCAGGAAGGTGGTGATGCCGGCGATGACCTCGGTGCGGGCCGTGGTGCCATGGCCTTTCAGGGCAAACAGGCGCTCGAGCAATCCTTGCCCGGCGGCCTGGCTGGCAGCTTGGTGTTGTTGATTCATGTTGGATTCCAATGGGTGACGTGAAATAAGCAGCAGGCGAACGGCCAATCCCATCCATGCGGGGTAAATGGCCCTGTTTCTGGCGACTGAGTGACCAGACTCGTCCTGATACCGTGACAGCGCGCACATTTTTACACAGGCCGCGACGTTTACAAACCCCGGATCTGCGAGGGGGATCAATGAATAGAGTAAAAATTCAAACGTTTGCCCATCGAGAGGTAAAAACAAGGTTCGATAGAGGCTTGTGCTGCGATGGCGACCCTCAGAGGCTCTTGAGGTAGCGCTCCACCAGCTGGGCCAGCACGGCGTCGCTGTGCTCCTGCAAGGTGGCGAGCGTCAGCCCCATGCGCTGCAGCAGCAAGCTGGCCTGCTCTTCGCTCAGCTTGCGCCCCTCAATGAAAAACTCCTGTTCGGGCAACTGCTTGTCATGACGCGGCAGCAGCACCCAGCTCACCCGTTCGGGTTCGATGGCGGCAAAGATACGGCCGGCCGCAGCGCAGAAGGTATCGATGTGGCGCTTGCCATCCGGGCCCAGGCAGCCGGGTTCGATCCGGATCTGGATGGTGAGTCTCTTCGGGGGGGCGCTGGTCTGGGTCATCGGTGAGTGCCGGTAGGGGGAAGCGGGAAGATTGTAAGCGAAAAGGCAAGAGAAAGGGGAGCCCGGGCTCCCCTTGTGACGTTGCAATCACCCCGATGGGGCGATGCGCTTGTCTATCTGGAGCGGTGCGGTTGGTCCGCCTCACTCCATCGCCAGACGCAATTACTTGGTAATGCGTTTGTACTTGGCGCGGTGTGGCTGAACCGCATCGGCGCCATAGGTCTTCTTCTTCCACTCTTCGTATTCGGTGAAGTTGCCCTCGAAGAAGGCAATCTTGCCCTCGTCCTGGTAGTCCAGGATGTGGGTGGCGATACGGTCGAGGAACCAGCGATCGTGGGAGATGACCATGGCACAGCCCGGGAACTCCAGCAGGGCGTTCTCGAGGGCGCGCAGGGTTTCGATGTCCAGATCGTTGGTCGGTTCATCCAGCAGCAGCACGTTGCCGCCGGTCTGCAGCAGCTTGGCCAGGTGCAGACGGCCGCGCTCGCCACCGGAGAGCTCGCCGACCCGCTTCTGCTGATCGGCGCCCTTGAAGTTGAAGCGACCAATGTAGGCACGGCTCGGGAACTCGTAGTTGCCGATGCGCAGGATATCCTGGCCGTCGGCGACCTCTTCGAACACCGTCTTCTTGTCGTTCATGCTGTCGCGGAACTGATCCACGGAGGCCAGCACTACGGTATCGCCCAGGGTGATGGTGCCGGAGTCCGGCTGCTCCTGGCCCGACATCATGCGGAACAGGGTGGATTTACCAGCGCCGTTCGGACCTATGATGCCGACGATGGCCCCCTTCGGAATGGCGAAGGAGAGATCGTCGATCAGCTGCCTGTCACCATAGGACTTGCAGAGGTTCGCAACCTCGACCACCTTGTCGCCGAGACGGGGTCCGGGCGGAATGAACAGCTCGTTGGTCTCGTTGCGTTTCTGGTAGTCGTTGGTGTTGAGCTCCTCGAAGCGAGCCATACGGGCCTTGGACTTGGCCTGACGGCCTTTCGGGTTCTGACGAACCCACTCCAGCTCCTTCTCGATGGACTTGCGACGGGCCGCTTCCGAGCTGGCTTCCTGAGCCAGACGGGCGTCCTTCTGCTCCAGCCAGGAGGAGTAGTTGCCTTCCCAGGGGATACCCTCGCCGCGGTCCAGCTCCAGGATCCAGCCCGCCACGTTGTCGAGGAAGTAGCGATCGTGGGTGATGGCGACGACTGTGCCTTCATAGTCGTGCAGGAAGCGCTCCAGCCAGGCCACGGATTCCGCATCCAGGTGGTTGGTCGGCTCGTCCAGCAGCAGCATGTCCGGCTTTTCCAGCAGCAGACGGCACAGGGCTACCCGGCGGCGCTCACCCCCGGAGAGGTGCTTGATCTGGGCGTCCCAGGCCGGCAGGCGCAGGGCGTCGGCCGCGCGCTCCAGCTGGTTCTCCATGTTGTGACCACCCTGGGCGGCTATGATGGCTTCCAGCTCGCCCTGTTCGCGGGCCAGCTTGTCAAAATCCGCATCCGGGTCGGCATAGGCCGCATAGACCTCATCCAGGCGAGCCATGGCGCGTTTCACCTCGCCGACCGCCTCTTCCACCGCCTCGCGGACTGTCTGCTCCGGATCCAGCTTCGGCTCCTGGGGCAGGTAGCCGATCTTGATGCCGGGCTGCGGACGGGCTTCCCCTTCGATCTCGGTGTCTATTCCCGCCATGATGCGCAGCAGGGTGGATTTACCGGCGCCGTTCAGACCCAGCACACCGATCTTGGCACCCGGGAAGAAGGAGAGGGAGATGTTCTTGAGGATATGACGCTTGGGCGGCACTACCTTGCCGACCCTGTTCATGGTGTAAATAAATTGAGCCATTGGCTAATTCTCTTCCTTTTCAGCAGTTTAATGTCTTTGCATCAACAAACTGACGTCGTGGTGGGGCCTGGTCGGCAGGGGCCGACCCGGTTCCAAAAAACCCGTCGATTGTAAACCAATGGGAAGAGGGCGGCAAAGTGGACAACCGGGGGGCATTGAGTGTCGGGATCCTCTCCGGCAGAGGGAGGAAAAGAGGCGGGCATCTGGCTGGTGGCCGATCAAGGTTCCGGGTTGGGCTGGCTTAAGACTTCCTTAACTCTGGCTCGATAGGATTCATCAGCTGACCTTGAGAAGCCATGGGATCAGCTTATGCCTGGGGTCAGCGGGGCTGCCTGGTGCTCTTGGCCGGGTCCTGTCCCGAGTAGTAGAGCACCCGCTGCACATACTCCTGGGTCTCCTGGTAGGGCGGTACGCCGCCATGGCGGATCACGGCCTGTTCGCCGGCGTTGTAGGCGGCGCTGATCCTGACCCAGTCGGGGCCAAACTGCTTCTCCAGCCACTTCAGGTAGATCATGGCGCCGCGGATGTTCTGCTGGGCGTCGAAGGGGCGGGTCACGCCGAAGCGCACCTGGGTCTCGGGAATGAGCTGCATGACCCCTTGCGCCTGCTTGGGGGAGACGGCTGTGCTGTTGAGATTGGACTCGGCGATGGCGATGGCGAGCGCCAGCTGGGGGTCGACCTTGTGACGGTGGGCGGCCTGGCGGATCATGACGGCCAGCTTCTGTTTGGTGAGGGATTGCCGGGCCAGATAGCTATCCTGATCGAAGGGGGTGCTGGGGCGTACCCAGGGGGCGCCTCCTCCGCCCCCGCCGATACCGCAGGTGCCCAGGGGGGCATTGCCCACCCGCTCGTTGTAGTAACGAGCCGCTTGCTGATTGCCAAGGCGCATGGCCATGGCGAGGTAGGCGTTGGCGTGGCGGGGGCTGCGGATCCCCTGGGGCCCGCGAGCCAGCAGGCGGCCGATGCGATAGTAGGCCTCCGGGTTGCCCATGCTGGCCGCGGTGCAGTAGTGGGCTATGGCTCGCCGCGGGTTGCTCTGTTCCATGGCGGCGCCCTGGCGCAAGGCGCTCATCGCCTTGGGGGCCTGACGAAAGGCGTCGGCATGGGTGTAAGTGGCAAGCAGTAGCAGGACTCCCCAGCCCCAGGTGCAGAGTCTCTGCATGATGGATACCTCGAATTTCGTATCCGCAAGATATAGGCCCGATATGGGGGGGACGCCAGCCAGGGGATGGAACATCTGGTTATGTGTCAGGCCATCAGAGATGAAAACGGTCTGGAACTTTTGGCAGAGAAAAAAAGGCGCTCTTGGTGAGTGTGAAGGGGAGCCTGGGGCTTGTGCGACCAGGCCCTCTGAACGCGGCACAACTCAAATTGATAGATTTATTACTTTTGGGGCAATAAACTGCCGCGCTTGCTGTCTAACGCCTTGTATTTGCATGATGTTAGTCAGCTTGTCGAGAGAATGTTAATGAGGAAAGCGGTCGAGGCGACTGCGTTCCTCGTCATGGTCGGGAACTTCATATGCTTGATTCAATCGATGTCTCTGTCGTCGTGCCCGCCAAGGATGAGCGGGACAATCTGGCCCCCCTCATCGGCGAGATAGATGCCGCGCTGGCGGGGAAATACAGCTACGAGCTGATCTATGTGGACGATGGCAGCGAGGATGACAGCTATGCCATCCTGTGCGATCTGAAGAGGCGTTATGCCGGGCTGCGCGTGATCCGCCATGCCAGGGCCGTCGGCCAGAGCATGGCGGTGCTCAGTGGCGTGCGTCACGGTCGCGGCGACTGGCTGGTGGTGCTGGATGGTGACGGTCAGAACGATCCGGCCGACATTCCCGCCATGCTGGAGGAGGCCAAGCGCCGCTTCGCGCAGGATCCCGCGCAAGTGGGACTTATCGGTCACCGGGTCAACCGCCGGGATGATTGGGTCAAGCGACTCTCCTCCAGGCTGGCCAACGGTTTTCGCGATCTGCTGCTGCGGGACGGCATCCCGGATACCGGCTGCGGTCTCAAGGTGGTGCGGCGCGACTGGTATCTGCGCCTGCCCAGCTTCAACCACATGCACCGCTACATTCCGGCCCTGATCCAGGCCCAGGGGGGCCGCATGTCCCCCTGGCCGGTCAACCACAGGCCACGTCAGGCGGGTGTCTCCAAATACGGGGTCTGGAACCGGCTCTGGGTCGGGCTGGTGGACGTGGTCGGTGTCTGCTGGCTGCAACGCCGCTCCAAGGTGGTCGAAGTCAGGGAGACACTCGAGTGATCGACTCTCTGCTCTCCATGGAGCTGACCTGGTTCGACTGGACCGGCCTGCATGTCACCGGCTGGAAGCTTATCGGTTACACCGGGGCGTTGATGTTCGGCGGCCGCTGGCTGGTGCAGTTCCTGGCCTCCAAACGTGCCGGCAAACCCGTCATACCCCGGATGTTCTGGTACATGAGCGTGCTCGGCAGCCTGATGACCCTGAGCTATTTCGTCTTCTCCCCCAAGCAGGACTCCGTCGGCGTGCTGCAGAATCTCTTCCCCACCTTCACCGCCCTCTACAGCCTCTACCTGGATATCCAGCACAGAGGCTGGAAGCGGGACAAGCTCGTCGATGAGAACGAGATCCACCATGGCAAATGAGCATGTCCAGTTCAGCCGTTTCCCTCTGGTCATCCCGCTCCAAGGCTGGAGACGTGGCAAGTTCGTCGATATCAATGAGGTCCGCCATGGTAAATGACCGCTTCCTGCTCAATCAGAGCTCCCTCGGCTGGCTGCTGCTGATCGCCCTGATAGTGCTGGCTGCCGGCCTCGGGCTGCGGGATCCCTGGCCCGCCGACGAGCCGCGCTTCGCCCTGATCGCCAAGGAGATGGTGGAGAGCGGGCAATGGCTCTTCCCCATGCGTGGCGGCGAGATCTACCCGGACAAGCCCCCCCTGTTCATGTGGGGCATCGCCATCGGCTATCTGCTGACCGGCTCCATCAAGGTGGCGTTTTTGCTGCCCTCCCTGCTGGCGGGTCTGCTGACCATAGTGTTGGTGTGGGACCTGGGCCGCCGCCTGTGGAACCCGGCGACGGGCTTCATGGCCGGGCTGCTGCTGCTGTTCACCGTCCAGTTCACCCTGCAGGCCAAGACGGCCCAGATCGATGCGCTGGTGACCTGCTTCATCACCCTCGGGGTCTACGGTTTCATGCGCTTCCTGCTCTGCGGGGGAGGCTGGCGCTGGTACTGGCTCGGCTGGTTTGCCGCCGGGCTCGGCATCATCACCAAGGGGGTCGGGCTGCTGGCCCTGCTGATCCTGATCCC
This sequence comes from Aeromonas sp. Marseille-Q5825, assembly GCF_946892685.1. Lineage (NCBI taxonomy): Bacteria > Pseudomonadati > Pseudomonadota > Gammaproteobacteria > Aeromonadales > Aeromonadaceae > Aeromonas > Aeromonas sp. Marseille-Q5825. Next base: position 335,666 of record NZ_CAMPOU010000004.1, on the reverse strand, counting down.
GGCAATCTGGACCCACAGGGAGCAGATCCGCGCCGCCTCCCGTGTCGACTGGTTGAAGGCGCTGGCGGGGCCGCTCTTCATGCTGCTGGCCATCGGCCTGTGGCTGGTGCCCATGCTGAGCGCCGTGGCCCAGAGCGGAGACCCAGTGCTGCAGGCCTATAGAGACAACATACTGCTGCGCCAGACGGTGACCCGCTATGCGAACGCCTGGCATCACGTCAAACCCTTCTGGTACTACCTCACTTCAGTGATCCCGCCGTTCTGGTTGCCGCTCTCCCTGTTGTTGCCCTGGCTGGTGCTGGCGTGGCGCAAGGCGGTGCTGGGGCAGGACAAGCGCGTCATACTGCTGCTCGGCTACCTGATGCTGGTGGTGCTCTTCTTCTCCCTGTCGCCGGGCAAACGCGGCGTCTATGTCACGCCGGGCACGCCGGCCCTGGCCCTGCTGACCGCTCCCTACATGGGGGCACTGTTGGCGCGGGTCTGGCCCGGCCGCCTGCTGGGGGGGCTCGGCTGGCTGCTGGGGATCCTCTGCGTGGGTGGCGCCGGTGCCCTGGCCGTCAGCGACAAGCTGGCGAACCGGTTGGGGGATCTGGGACCGGCCCCCTGGCTGCCCCTGCTGGTGCTGGGGGCGGCGCTGCTGCTGGTCAATGTGCTGCTGCGCCGGGCGCCGCTCAGCGCCATCCTCTGTTCGCTGGCGGTGGGTTGGCTGCTCTACTCCTGCTGGATCTGCGTGCGCCTCAACGACATGCGCACGCCGCAAGGGGTGATGGCGCGGGCACAGCAGCAGGTGCCCGCGGGGGAGGAACTGCTGCTTGCCGGTTTCAAGGAGCAGCACCTGCTGTTCGCCCGGCAACCCGTGCAACATTACCCCTACCTGCTGGGGGATGGGGAGCAGGCTCGCGAGGCGGCGGCCTGGGTGGCGGCCGCGCCGAATCGCCATGTGCTGGGCAGCGCGGATCTGATGGTGCTGTGTTTCGAGCCCGAGAAGACGGAAAACCTCGGCAACCGCCATCGCACCGACTGGCTGCTGGCGGGGGCTGAGGCTCTCAAGCCCGCATGCCAGGGGCTGACTCCCAGGCTCGAACCCTTCCGCTATACCCCGGGCCTCTGAGGCAGGGACCCAGCAAAAGGGGCTGCCACTGGCAACCCCTTTTCATCTCGGGCGATGGGGTCAGACCCCGTAGTAGGCCCTGTACCAGTCGACGAAGCTGGCAACTCCCTCTTCAAGCCCGACTCCGGCTCTGTAGCCGGTGGCATCGAACAGCGCCTGGGTATCGGCCCAGGTTGCCTGCACGTCTCCGGCCTGCATGGGCAGCAGGTTGCGGATGGCTCGTTTGCCGAGCGCCGCCTCTATGGCCTCCACGAAATCCATGAGTCGCACCGGGCTGCCATGGCCGATGTTGAAGAGGCGGTAGGGGGCCGGGCTGGCGTCGGCCGCCCCCTGCCAGGTCGGGTCGCCTTGCGGGGGCCTGTCTGCGACCCGGATCACCCCCTCCACTATGTCGTCTATGTGGGTGAAGTCCCGGCTGAGCTGGCCCTGGTTGTAGATGTCGATGGGCTCGTCGCTCAGGATGGCGCGCACGAACTTGAACAGCGCCATGTCCGGTCGCCCCCAGGGGCCGTAGACGGTGAAGAAGCGCAAGCCCGTGGTGGGCAACCCGTAGAGGTGGGAGTAGGAGTGGGCCATCAATTCGTTGGCCTTCTTGCTCGCGGCATAGAGGGAGACGGGGTGATCCACCCCGTCCGAGGTCTTGAACGGCATCTGCTCGTTGAGGCCGTACACCGAGCTGGAGGAGGCGTAGACCAGGTGCTGCACCCCGTGATGGCGGCAGCCCTCGAGGATGGTGAGGGTGCCGTTGAGATTGCTGTCGGCGTAGGCGAAGGGGTTGTCCAGCGAATAGCGTACCCCGGCCTGGGCCCCCAGGTGGATCACCCGATCGAACCGCTCGCGGGCAAAGAGCGCCGCCATGGTTGCGCGATCGGCGAGATCCATCCGCTCGAAACGAAAACCGGGCAGTGGCAGCAGCAAGGCCAGCCGCGCCTCCTTCAGGCTCACCTCGTAGTAGTCGTTGAGGTTGTCCAGGCCAACCACCTGATGGCCGTCGCGACAGAGCCTCTGCGCCACATGGAAGCCGATGAAGCCGGCGGCGCCGGTGACCAGATATTTCATTGTTGTTGCTCCTCGCACAGCCCCGCGGCCAGGCTGTCGCCCCGGCCTATGGCGTAGTAGGTGAAGCCGCGTTGGCGCAGGCGGGCCGGGTCATAGAGGTTGCGGCCATCGATGATGACGGCCTGCTTCAGGGTCTGCCGCACCAGATCGAAGTCCGGTGCGCGGAACTGCTGCCACTCGGTGCAGATGAGCAGGGCATCGGCCCCCTTGAGGGCGGCCTCCTGGGTACCGCACAGGGTCAGATCGTCCCGCAGGCCATAGAGGCGCTGGGCCTCGCTCATGGCCTCGGGATCGAACGCCTGCACCTTGCCACCGGCGGCCCAGATCGCCTCCATCAGCACCCGGCTCGGGGCTTCGCGCATGTCGTCGGTATTGGGCTTGAAGGCCAGGCCCCAGAGGGCGAAGGTCCGCCCTGTCAGATCGCTTCCGAAGTGCTGCCGCAGGCGGGCCATGAGCTTGTGCTTCTGGCCGTCGTTGACCCGCTCCACCGCGTGGAGCAAAGGGGCATCGCAGCCAATCTCGCCCGCGGTGTGGATCAGCGCCTTGACGTCCTTGGGGAAGCAGGAGCCGCCATAGCCGCAGCCGGGATAGATGAAGTGATGGCCGATGCGGGGGTCGGCACCTATGCCCTTGCGCACGGCTTCGATGTCGGCCCCGAGCTTCTCCGCCAGGGTGGCCATCTCGTTCATGAAGGAGATCTTGGTGGCCAGCATGGCGTTGGCGGCGTACTTGGTCAGCTCGGCGCTGCGGGTATCCATCTGTATGATGCGATCCCGATTGCGGTTGAAGGGGGCATAGAGCTCTTCGAGCAGGGAGAGGGCGTGGGCCGAGTCTGTGCCTATGATGATGCGATCCGGCCGCAGGCAGTCGGCCACCGCGGCCCCCTCCTTAAGAAACTCCGGGTTGGAGACCACCTCAAGGGGCAAGTCGACCCCGCGATCGCGCAGGATGGCGGCGATATGCTGGTGCACCCGGTTGGCGGTGCCGACCGGCACTGTGCTCTTGTTGACCACCACCTTGCCGCCCTGCATCAGCCGCCCTATGGTGCCGGCCACCGCCAGCACGTGCTGCAGATCGGCCGAGCCGTCTTCATCCGGCGGGGTGCCGACCGCGATGAAGATGAGCTCGGCGAACGCCACCCCCTGGGCGACATCTGTGGTGAATTGCAGGCGACCGGCTTGATGGTTGGCCTGCACCAGGGGGGCGAGACCGGGCTCGAAGATGGGGATCATGCCCTCTTTGAGGCGCTCGACCTTGGCGGCGTCCACGTCCACGCAGGTTACCCTGTGGCCCATCTCGGCGAGCACGGCGGCCTGAACCAGCCCCACATAACCTATTCCGAATACGCTGACTCTCATCTGCTGTTGCTCCGCAGCCTGTGGCAAGGGGTTCATTTTAGAACGATTCCCGCCTGCTGGCAGCGAGATAGCCCGGGTTTTTCAGGCGCGCTTCAGGCTGGCTTCAGCTTGAGAGGGGGAGGGCGTGACATATTTTGGTGCAAGGGTTGTAACGCGGCGCTGACGCGCACCATTTCGGCGCATTCGATCCCGTACTTGTGATCTGGGTCACTCAAAATGGACACTGTGACCATAACGAAGTCCCGACTCACGGGGCTCGCGCCCGTCACCGGGCCTCAGACACTCTTTTCACTTCGCTACTGGACATAAGGTTATGGACAACACCCCCCGTTCGGCCCATCCGCTCTATGAGGATGTGCTCGCCCTGCTGACCGCGGCAGGCTTCGTTTCCCTCGGCATCTTCCTGTTTCATCAGGTCGGTCTGCTCACCGGCGGCACCGCAGGCCTGGCGCTGCTGCTGCAGCAGGTCACTGGCCTGAGCTTCGGTCTGCTCTTCTTCGCCATGAACCTGCCCTTCTATGCCCTGGCCTGGCTCAGGATGGGGCCGCGCTTCACCCTCAACACCTTCGCCGCCGTGGCGACCGTCTCCTTCATGACGGATCACCTCAATGCCGTTCTGCAGATAGGCAAGATAGAGCCCGTCTATGCGGCCCTGATCGGCGGCACCCTGATCGGCATGGGGCTGCTCATCATGTTCCGCCACAAGGCAAGCCTGGGCGGTTTCAATATCCTGGCGCTCTTCATTCAGGACAAATGGGGGATACGGGCAGGAAAGCTGCAAATGGGGCTGGATTGCGCCATCGTCATCGCCTCCTTCTTTGTGGTCTCCCCCTGGCTGCTAGCGCTCTCAGTGGTCGCGGCCATCATCTGTAACCTGGTGTTGACACTCAATCACAAGCCGGGCCGCTATCAGATAGCCTGAGTCAGAACTTCTCTCATAATCAAAAAGAGCGCCTGATGGCGCTCTTTTGCTATCCAGGATCCCGAACCCTCTCACACCACCATGGGCTGCCCTGTCTCGGGGTGATGGATGTCTTGGACGGGGTAGTCGTGGACAGGGAGGGCGATGCGCCCGCCATCACACCACCATGGGCTGCCCCGTCTCTGGGTGGTGGATGTCTTGGACGGGGTAGTCGTGGACAGGGAGGGCGATGCGCCCGCCATCACACCACCATGGGTTGCCCCGTCTCGGGGTGGTGGATCACCTGGGCGGGATAATCGTAGAGGCGGGCGATCAGTTCGGGGGTGAGTACCTCTGCCGGGGAGCCGTCCGCCATCAGCCTGCCCTGCTCCAGCATCACCAGCCGGTCGGCGTAGCGCGCCGCCAGGTTGAGGTCGTGCAGCACCACCAGCACGGCGGTGTTGCGGGCGGCCAGGGCGCGGGCCATGGTGAGCAGCTGATGCTGGTACTTGAGATCGAGGGCCGAGGTGGGCTCGTCCAGCAGCAGCAGTCGCGGCTGCTCGGGATCCGACAGCCGTTTCGGTAATGGCTCCTGCCAGATCTGGGCCAGTACCCGGGCGAACTGCACCCGCTGGCGCTCCCCTCCGGAGAGACCGGGGTAGAGGCGGCCTGCCAGGTGCTCGACCCCGGCATGGATCATGGCGGCCTGCACTATCTCGTCGCGACGGGCGCCGGGTTCGGCGTGGGGCAGTCGCCCCATGGCCACCACCTCCTCGCACAGGAAGGGGAAGCTGAGGGACGAGCTCTGGGGCAGCACCCCGACTCTGTGGGCCAGGGCATCGCCGGCCCACTCTTGCCGCTCGCGACCGAACAGGGAGATGGTGCCCTCATAGGCCATCTCGCCGGTCAGGCACTTGAGCAGCGAGCTCTTGCCCGCCCCGTTCGGGCCGAGCAGGGCGGTCAGGCTGCCCCCATGCAGGTCGAGATCCAGGCTGTCCAGGATGAGGCGATTGCCCCGGGTGAGGCTGACGCTCTGGCAAGTGAGCAGGGGGGAGGGGGATCCGGGCAAGATGGCGTTCTCCTGTTATAGCGTCCGGCGACTCTTGACCAAGAGCCAGATGAAGAAGGGGGCTCCCAGCAGGGCCGTGATGATGCCCACCGGCATCTCGGCCGGCGCCAGCAGGGTGCGGGCCAGCATGTCGGCACCCAGCAGCAGGGCGGCGCCGAGCAGGGCGCTGAGCGGCAGTAGCCTGACGTGATTGGGGCCGGCCAGCAGCCGCACCAGGTGGGGCACCACCAGACCGACGAAGCCGATCATGCCGGCCACCGCCACCGCGACGCCGACACCGGCTGCGGTGAGCAGGATCAGGCGTCGCTTCAGAGCCTGCACATTCACTCCCAGATGCCGGGCCTCACCTTCCCCCAGCAGCAGGGCGTTGAGGGGATTGGCATCGCGCATGAAGAGCCACAGCAGGGCGACCAGGGTCGCCAGCGCCAGCCCCACATCCACCGGCTTGCCGGCGGCCAGGGAGCCCATCTGCCACAGGCTCAGGTTGCGCAGCATCTGGTCGTCCGCCAGGTAGGTGAGCAGCCCTATCACGGCCCCTGACAGCGCCGTGATGGCGACGCCCGCCAGCAGCATGACGGTGACCGAGGTGCCCCCCTCACGGGTGCCCAGCAAATACACAAGCGTGGTGGTGAGCGCCCCGCCGAGGAAGGCGAGCAGGGGCAGCAGACCGAGGCCGAGCAGGCTCTGCAACTGCTGGCCGAGGGGGGCCAGCAGCACTATGGCCAGGGCGGCGCCCAGCGCCGCGCCGCCGGAGACCCCTATGATGCCGGGGTCGGCGAGGGGGTTGCGAAACAGCCCCTGCATCACGGCGCCGCAGAGGCCGAGAATGCCTCCCACGGCGATGCAGAGCAGGGTACGTGGCAGGCGGATCTCCTGCACTATCAGCAGCTTGTGTGCCTCTATCCCGCTCTCTTTGCCGGCAAACAGGGCCTGCAGGCTCTCGGCCAAGGAGAGCGACATGGGGCCGGTGGCGAGGGAGCCGACCAGCAGCAGGGCGAGCGTGCAGCCGGTGAGCGCGAGCAGCCAGGGCAGCGGCAGACGCATCATGAACCCTGCTTGATCCACTGGGCTATCTGGTTGGCCTGCTGCAAGGATCTCAGGCTGAGACCCCCTTGCAGGGCGTGACCGTCGATAGCGTGGATGGCCCTGTTCTTGCCTGCCGGCGTGGCGGCCAGGGCCGGCACCTGGGCCAGCACGCTGTCGACGCTCTGGTATTGTTGCCAGTCACGGCCGCTCACCAGCACCAGATCCGGCTGCAGTTCGATCAGGGATTCGGTGGAGACGGGCTTGTAGTCGTGCAAGCGGGCGACCGGGTTGACGCCGCCGGCCAGGGTCACCAGGGCGCTGGCGGTGGTATTGCCACCGGCTATGCTGGTGGGCTGGCCCTTGTGCAGCAGCAGGAAGGCGACCTTGAGGGGTTTGTTCTGTTTCGCCTGGGCCGCCAGCTGGTCGCTCTGGACGGCGATCTCGGCCTTCAGCCTGGTGCCGGCAGCTTCATTTCCCAGCAAGCCTGCCAGGGCGTCGATCCGCTCGTTGAGGTTGGCCAGGGTGGGGGCCGTCGGCAGCACTGTCACCTCGACGCCAGCTCGGCGCAGCTGTTCCAGAGCCGGTGGCGGCCCCATCTCGTCGCTGCCGACCAGCCGGGTCGGGGCCAGACTCAATATCCCTTCGGCAGCCAGGGCGCGGTGGTAGCCGACTCTCGGCAGCCCCTTGGGTTCAGGGCTGCTGACGTCGGTGGCAATCAGGCTCTGCTCGCCCCCCAGGGCCATGATGAGCTCTGTGGTGGCCGGGCCTATGCTGACGATGCGTTCCTGCGCGACAGCAGGCAGAGAAAGGGCTGAACAGCCGAGCAGGCTGAGTGCGAGGGCAAAACGACGGCCCATGCGAACCTCCGAAGGGTGTATGAGAGTGGGATTGCCGCCGAGAATATCAAGCTCGTGAAAAAAATGCACTGATAATGAAAGCGATTATCAATTGCGTTAAGGGGGCCGCTTTATTACAGTATCCGCCGCGAGACCGAGTACCATCGCCAGATCATCCAGGGAGAACCGATGAGCATTGCACAACGCATTCATGCGCTGCTGGAACAAGATCCCAGCGCCCATCCTTCCAGCATCGCCACCGAGTTGGCCGTCAGCGAGTGGGAGGTGGTGCGCCACCTGCCCGCCGAGCTGATGACGCTGGTGCCGAGCGATCATGCCGAAGCCCTGCTGGCGGATCTGGCCAGTTGGGGTCAGGTGACCACCATTGTGGAGTCCGACGGCTCCATCTTCGAGGTGAAGGCTCCCTTCCCCAAGGGCAAGACGGCCCGTGGCTACTACAACCTGATGGGTCGGGACGGCGAGATGCATGGCCACCTCAAGCTCGACAACGTGGTCGGCATTGCCCTGGTCAGCAAGCTGTTCATGGGCAAGGAGGGGCACTCCTTCCAGTTCTTCGGCCACAGCGGTCGCTGCATTTTCAAGATCTACCTGGGCCGTGACGAGCAGCGTCAGCTGCTGCCTGACCAGGTGGAGCGTTTCAAGGCCCTGCGCCACCAGTATCAAGAGGAAGTGAAAGCATGAGTGAACGTCAGGAGCGTCTGCAGAACCGCCTGCAACCGGAGATCCGCGAATTTCGTGACGGTTGCCGCACCCTGCAGCTCGCGACCGTGGATGGCGAAGGGAACCCCAATGCCAGCTACGCCCCCTTCGTGCTGCAGGAAGATGGCTACTATGTGCTGATCTCCGAGATAGCCCGCCATGCCCGCAACCTGCAGCAGGTGCCCAAGGTCTCCCTGATGCTGATCGAGGACGAGACAGGCGCCCGCGAACTGTTCGCCCGCAAGCGGCTCACCTTTGACGCCGTGGCCGAGGTGGTGGCGCGGGATGACGAGCGCTGGGGCAAGGCAATAGCGGCGCTGGAAGGGCGTTTTGGCGACATCGTCAAAGGGCTCTCCAACCTCAAGGACTTCGTGCTGTTTCGTCTCAAGCCCGAGCAGGGGCTGTTCGTCAAGGGCTTCGGCCAGGCGTTCCGGGTCTCCGGTGACGAGCTGGTGGACTTCGTCCATCTGGTGGAGGGGCACAAGCGCGTCGACAACGGCGCCGAGTTGACCAGCGAGACGGATGCACCAGTCTGAGGATCGAAGTCATCAGATGAAAAACGGGCAGCCTGGGCTGCCCGTTTTGTTACCTGTCCCCAAATCGGGATCACTCCTGCCAGGAGGCCTTGTTGGGGAAGGCGTCGCGATCGGCCTGGGTGGCGGTCTCGTTGCACTCCCCCCGGATCTTCCAGGAGGTCTGGCTGAGGACTATGTAGCCGGTGCGGCAATAGTTGCGCGCCGCCAGCGTCTCGGTCAGTTGCTCGTCCTGCAGGGCCTCGCGGCGCTCCAGCAGGCTCTTGCTGTTGCGGCTCAGCCGACTGTCATCCTCCTGCAACCGACTCGGCAGGACGTCGAGGGGAGCGGCTTCGAAGGTGAAGCGCTTGCTCCCCTCTTCGTTGATGTTGGTATGAAACAGGGGGGCCGGGCCGTCGGGCGTGGTGCCCGGCATGCCGGAGCAGGCCGTGATCGCCGGTAACAACAGCACAAGGGCAACGGCAGAGAATAGACGCACGCAAGACTCCAATCAGGTGATCACTTCAAGGCGGGCAGATTAGCACGCCAGCGCGGGTTGAGCCGCCTCGAGCAGCTGATCCGTGGTGAGCAGGGTTATGCTTCTGCCCTCTGGCAGGCTCAGGTGCTGCCACATCCAGTTGTGGTGCTCGATGATCTTCTCGGCGCTCAGGTGGGGACGATCGGCTGTGGTGTGACCATCTTTCAACACCAGCACCTCAAAGCCATGAGCCGCGGCACTGCGTACCGTGGTATCGACGCAAAAATCGGTGTTGCTGCCACAGAGGATCAGCCTGTCGACGGATTGCTCGGCCAACAGGAAGGCCAACTCGGTCTCGAGGAAGCTGTCGCACGCCGTCTTGCGCACCCGGCTGTCCCCCTTGGCGGGTTGCAGCGCCGGGTGAAGTTGCCAGCCCGGGGTACCGGGCTCCAGCTCGTCCCCTGGCAGGTCGTCATGCTGGATGTAGATGACCCGGCCATGATGCTGTCTGACATGGGCCGCGGCCCGGTTGATGTTGGCCAGAACTTGTGGCTGTTGGTGATGGGTCGCTTTCATGACCCCTTGCTGCACATCGATGATCAGTAACACGTCCATATTTTACCCGCCGTATCCTGGAAGATTAGGGTTGCAGCCACTGGCTGCAGTCACGGCTGCGGGATTGATGCAGCGCGCCCATATCTTGCTTCATTTCCTCTGCATTTAGCCAGCGTTCCGGCAGGGGGGCTATGTGCAACCGCACGTCGGCGCTCCGTCCGAGAGCTGCCTTGCCATCCTGGGAGCCAGTCTCAGGCACCACAAGGGCGACTTTCAGCGCCGGATTGCGGCTGGCGATGCGGCTCGCGATACCCAGCCCCCCCTCCACGTGGAAGTTGCCGGCGATGTGCATGATGCGCCGGCCGGGATGCTGCTCGAGATAATCGACCATGCTCTCGGCCATGGTGTCGTCCCAGCTGGTCTGGGCGGCGAAGCGGCGGGCATTGCCGTCCGCATCCCCATGATGCATGGAGGCCATGAACTTCTGGCGATAGGGATCCTCTCCCAGGGTGAGTTCGCGGGCGAGTTGGTTGCGGCGGCTGGCGGGCAGTTTGTCGAGCCACTCGGGGCCTTCCTGACCGACACAGCTCACCAGCGGCTTGGGGGCATTGGCGGCGATCACTGTCAGCTGCTGCGCCTTGGCAAATTCCACCAGGGGGCGGTAGTCGCTCGGGTAGTTGGGCCAGGCATGGCCCTCGCGGATCAGCGTGGATTCGCCGATGCGACCGGCCAGGTAGGCATCCAGCACGGGTTGATCGGCGCGGGTGAACTGCTCCATGGAGAGCACCAGCCCCCGGCCATCGGCGCGCGACATGCTGGCAAGCTCTGCCAGCAGGTTTGCCTGCAACAGGTGCACGGCCGGGTGGCTGTGGAGCTCGCCCACCAGCACTATGTCGGCATCCCTGACCTTGTCCACCGCCTGGGCGAGGCTGAGGGGCCTGTCGTCCGCCCCCTCGCCAAGCTGGTAGTGATAGAGGGTCTGGGGAGGCTGGCTCTGCGGCGGGGTGGCGCAGGCGGCCAGCAGCAGGGGCAGGGCGAGCAGGGGGAGTCGTCGAGTCATGGCATCTCACTCACAGAGGCAGAGATTGGCAAAGGCACTGCACCATACGATGGCAGCATGGCGAGCAGGAAAAAAGAGGCGCTAGTGTAAAACCGTTTAGAAGCAAAAGAAAATGAGAATGATTCACTTTATTATTGATCTTTGTCGCGGGCTGGGTAAGATGCCGTTCGGTTGATAATGATTCTCAATAAGGACTTTGCAGTGGCGCACAACAACACCCCCTCTCTGATTGCCCTCGCCGTGGCGGCCGGGCTGGTATCCCCTGCTTTCGCCGCAGACAAGAAAACGGATGAAGTCATGGTCGTCAGCGGCTCCCGCATGGAGCAGAAGCTGGAAGACGTCTCCGGCCCCATCGCCGTCATCACCTCGGAGCAGATCGAGGAGCAGGTCGTCAGCAATGTCGCCGATCTGTTCCGTTATGAGCCGGGCGTGAGCGTGCAAGGGGGGGCGGGGGATGCCCAGACCTTCACCATTCGCGGCATGAGCGAGAACCGGGTCAAGGTGGTGCAGGACGGGGTGCGCCAGAACGACGCCTACAAGAACGGCGGTGTGGGCCAGACCTACTTCGACACCGACATGATCAAGCAGGTGGAAGTGGCCAAGGGGCCGGCGTCCGCGGCCTACGGCTCCGATGCCCTGGGGGGCGTCATCGCCATCACCACCAAGGATGCCGGCGACTTCCTCAAGGGGAAGGACAGCTACCTGGATGCGACCACTGGGTATGCCTCCAGCAGCCACCAGAAGATGGCCGGCATCACAGGCGCGCTGCGCACCGGCGAGTTCGAGAACCTGTTGCGCTACACCTGGCGTGACGGTGGGGTGACCCAGAACTACGACAGCGACAAGGACGAGTTCGACATCGTCAGCCAGGCGGTGCTGCTCAAGAGCAAGTGGAACCTCTCCGATGATCAGTTCCTGAAGCTGACGGTCGACTACTTCACCGAGGGGCAGGATCCGGATGCCATCGATCTGACCAAGGCGGGCTCCGTCTTCAATCAGCCGATCACCGACAAGGAGACCGACAACCTCTCCCTGGTGCTGGATCACGGCCTCGCCCTGAATGCCCCCTGGGCGGATCGGGTGGACAGCAAGATTTACTACACCCGCACCAAGCAGACCCTGGATCAGTACGCCTCCTCCAAGTATCCGGTCAATCCGGGCAACCCCTATGTGACCAAGAACTCCCTGGATCACAACGGCTTCGAGCAGGAGAGCCTGGGGGCCCAGGTGAAGTTCAGCAAGGCGCTCGCCAATCAGCGTCTGGCCTGGGGTGTCGAGTATGAACACACCGACAACGAGCGTACCCGCTTCAAGGGGCCGACCACTCCGGGTGACTTCGTCGGTTACAGCGAGCTGAGCTTCCCCTCCACCACCAGCGAGCGCAGCGCGCTCTGGGCCTTTGACGAGATCAAGTTTGGCGAGCGCTGGGTGCTGACCCCGGGTGCCCGTTACGACTACTACAAGATGACCCCGGACCAGGATCCCGCCTACACCGGCGAGAACATGCAGAAGATCTCCGAAGGGGAGTTCTCGCCCAAGCTGGGGCTGGTGTTCAAGGCACACGAGGCGGCCAACCTGTTCGCCCAGTACAGCCACGGCTTCAAGGCGCCCATGTATGACAACGCCTTCTCCACCCTGAACCATCAGGCCTACGGCTATCGCATCGAGCCGAACCCTAACCTCAAGCCCGAGAGCAGCGACGGCATCGATCTGGGGGTGCGCGGCAGCAGTGGCGGCTTCAGCTATGAAGTGGCGACCTTCTACAACCAGTTTGATGACTTCATCGAGCTGACGGCCGTGGGGACCGAAGGGCGCACCGCCATCTATCAGTACCAGAACCTGGACAAGGCGACCACCAAGGGGGCCGAGGTCAAGGCGGACTACTGGCTGAACGAGCTGGTGAACGTCTGGGGCAACCTGGCCTACATAGAGGGCAAGGACGGTGACGGCAACTACATCAACAGCCTGAGCCCGTTCAACGGCAGCCTGGGGGTGCGCCTGGAGCAGCCGAACTGGAACATCAACACCGCACTGCGCTTCGCCGACGACATGGACAAGGTGGGCAAGGATGCCAGAGGCAACGACAACATCAAGAGCGCCGGCTGGGGCGTGGTGGATATCTACGCCCAGTTCAAGCCGATGCAGGATCTGCAGCTCAACGTCGGTGTGTTCAACCTGTTTGACAAGGAGTACGTCAGCTACGAGAGCATCACGGGCCTCGCCGCCACCACGGACACCAGCAACCAGACCGAGCCGGGCCGCAACCTGAGCGCAAGGGTCAAGTACGTGTTCTGATATGTGCCAATGACGATGATGATGAAGGGGCCCCAGGGCCCCTTCTCTGTTTCTGGCGGCCCAAACCGGCCCCAAAAAGAAACCCGCCAGGGGCGGGTGTAAGGATTGCAACACTCATCAGGAAGCGGTGTTAACCAATAGACAGGGGGATGTGACAAAGGTTCAACTTTATTGATATTTATCGTTTTTATCTCTTCTTGCACCTGGGGATCCCCGCGCCAAAATCGGTTATCATTTGTGCCCCTTGTCCCGCTGCCGAGCCCCTATGCCCGCCTTCTCCTGGTTAGCCCTGTTCTTTGGCGCCTTCTACTTCGTCTACGGCGCCTATCTGCCGTTCTGGTCCCTGTGGCTCGAGGGCAAAGGGGTGAGCGCCGAGCAGATAGGCCTGCTGCTGGGGGTCGGCATGGCCATCCGCTTTGCCGGCAACCTGATGGTGATGGGACGGGTCAAGGGGGCCGGTCAGTTGCTGCCCGTCACCCGGCTGCTCTGCCTGCTGAGCCTGCTGGCGTTTCTGGGCTTCTACCTCAGCCACAGCCTCTGGTGGCTGGTGCTGCTGACCCTGGTGGCGAACTTCATCTACCCGACTCTGATGCCCATGGGGGAGGCGCTCGCCACCCGCATGGTGGTGCAGACGCACCTCGACTATGGCAAGGTGAGGCTGTGCGGCTCCTTCGCCTTTATCGTCGCCTCCACCCTGGTCGGCGCCCTGGTGAGCAACTTCGGCAGCGACTGGGTGCTGCACACCATGGTGGCGGGACTGCTGGCCATGCTGGCGCTGAGCGTGCTGCCGCTGCGGCCGGTGCCCCAGGAGCTCACAGGGGAGCGGGCCCGGGCCTCCCTGCTCGTTACTCTCAAGTCGGCGCCGGTGCGCCGCTTCCTGCTCATCACCGCCCTGTTGCAGGGCAGTCATGCCGCCTACTACGGCTTCAGCGCCATGTACTGGAAGGGGGCGGGCTACAGCGGCACCCTGATCGGCTACCTGTGGGCCCTGGGGGTGGTGGCGGAGATCGCCGTGTTTGCCGCGGACAAGCGCTTCTTCCACCGCTTCGGGGCCCAGACCCTGTTTCTGGTGGGGGCCGTCGGCTGCGTGGTGCGCTGGGTGTTGCTCGGCGCCTCCACCGAACTGGCGGTGCTGGTGCTGGGTCAGCTGCTGCACGGGGTCACCTTCTGCATCAGCCACCTCGGTGCCGTGCGCTTCATGACCCGGCAACTGCCTGCCGAGCAGCAGATCCCCACCCAGGCGCTCTATGCGGCGCTGGGCCTTGGCATGACGGTGGCGGCCCTGATGGCGATCTGCGGTGTGCTGTTCGAGCCGCTCGGTGGGGGCATCTTCTTCATCATGGTGCTGGTGGTGCTGCCGGTCTTCGTCCTGCGGTTGCGCGGGGAGCATGAGGGCGCCGCCGCCTGAGCGGGCACACTTAATGACAGTTGCCCGTCGGCACGCTGAGCCGGCGTGGCGCTCAACACATCTGAACAAGGGAAGAATGTAGATGCACCAAGGATGGCTGCTGATCGGGTTGTCGCTCGCCTATCTGGGCTTGCTGTTCCTCATCGCCTACGTGGCGGACAAGAGCAAGCGCCGCCGGCTCAAGGGCCAGCCCCTGCTCTACAGCCTGTCGCTCGCCGTCTATTGCACCTCCTGGACCTTCTTCGGCACAGTGGGCCAGGCCAGCGAATCCCCCTGGTCGCCTGTGCCCATCTATCTTGGCCCCATGCTGGTGTTCCTGTTTGGCTGGCGCCTGCTGGCCCGCCTCATCCTGGTGGCCAAGCGCGAGCACATCACCTCCATCGCCGACTTCATCGCCGCCCGCTATGGCAAGTCCCAGCGTCTGGCCATGGTGATCAGCCTGATCGCCGTCATGGGGATACTTCCCTACCTGGTGCTGCAGCTCAAGGCCATAGTCACAGGGCTGGATCTGCTGATGGCCAACTCGGTGCCGGCGGGGCCCACGGGCAACACGGCCGAACTGGCCCTCGGCGTCGCCCTGTTGCTGGCGCTGTTCAGCATACTGTTCGGCACCCGCAACCTGGATGCCACCGAGCACCATCGCGGCATGGTGGTGGCCATCGCCTTCGAGTCCGTGGTCAAGCTGCTCGCCTTCATGGCGGTGGGGGGCTTCGCGCTCTGGCTCATCATCGCCAGGCCGAGCGAGGCCCGCACCCTGGTGGCCACCGACTTTCTCGATGCGGTGGTGGCGGTGTCGCCGGGCAGCCTGCTGGAGCTCGCCATCTATACCCTGGTGGCCATGTGCGCCGTCATCTGCCTGCCGCGCCAGTTCCACGTGACTGTGGTGGAGAACAACCAGGGCCAGGATCTGCACTGGGCGCGCTGGCTGTTCCCGCTCTACCTGTTCCTGATGGGGCTCTTCATCTGGCCGCTGGCGCTGGCGGGCAAGCAGTGGGTGGGGGCCGACATGGCCTCGGATACCTATGTGATCAGCCTGCCCATGTCGCTCGGCTTCGACGGCATGGCGATGCTGGCGTTTCTCGGCGGCACCTCGGCGGCCACCGGCATGGTGATCGTCTGCACCATCGCCCTGGCCATCATGGTCAGCAACGATCTGGTGCTGCCCGTGCTGCTGCGCCGTTTCTGGCAGCAGGGGCGGGATGAGCGCCTGATGCGGCTGCTGCTGCAGGTGCGCCGGGGCGCCATTTTGCTGATCCTGCTGGCGGCCTGGGTGCTCTATCTCTGGCTCGGGGACCTCACCAGCCTGTCGCGTATCGGCTACCTGTCGTTCGGCGCCGTGGCCCAGTTCGCGCCTGCCCTGCTGCTCGGCCTCTACTGGCGGCACGGCAATCGCAAGGGGGTCTACCTCGGGCTGGCGCTGGGGGTCAGCCTCTGGTTCCTCACCCTGCTGGCTGAAAGCGGCCTGCTGGCGGGCTCGCCCCTGGAGGCGCTGCTGGCGCCCCCTGACTGGCCCGCATTCCGGGAGCTGAGCCTGGGGGCCTGGTGCATCTTCCTGAGCCTGTTGCTCAATCTGCTCGGCTACGTGGCGGGCTCCTTGCTGTCACGGGCGGCGGTGAGCGAGCGGTTGCAGGCCGCCAACTTCGTCGGCAAGCCGAGCCGGGACACCACGGCGCTCTACCAGGCGCGGGTCTCGGTCAAGGAGCTGGAGATGCTGGCGGCCCGCTTCGTCGGCTCGAGCCGGGTCAAGCGTGCCTTCGGCCGCTTCGCCGGCGAGCACGGCGGCACCCTTGCGCCCCAGATGCAGGCGTCGGCCGATCTGATTGCCCACACCGAGCGGTTGCTGGCCGGGGTGTTTGGCACCTCGTCTGCACGGCTGGTGCTGGCCTCTGCCCTGCAGGGGCGCAACATGCAGCTCGAGGAGATAGCCACCATAGTGGACGAGGCCTCGGACGTGTTCCGCTTCAACCGCGGCCTGCTGCAGGGGGCCATAGAGCACATGGGGCAGGGGATCTCTGTGGTGGACAGGGAGCTCAAGCTGGTGGCCTGGAACCGGCGCTACATAGAGCTGTTCCACTATCCGCACGGGCTCATCCAGGTGGGGCGCTCCATCGAGGAGATCATTCGCTACAACGCCGAGCAGGGGCTCTGCGGCCCGGGCGATATCGAGGCCCAGGTGGCGCGCCGGGTCGCCTTCATGAAGCGGGGCAGCCCACATGTCTCGGCGCGGGAGCGGCCGGACGGCCGGGTGATCGAGATGCAGGGCAATCCCATGCCGGCGGGGGGCTTCGTGATGACCTTCACCGACATCACCCCCTTCCGGGCGGCGGAGCGGGTGCTGCGCGAAGCCAACGAGCACCTGGAGGCGCGGGTGGCCGAGCGTACCCACGAACTCTCCGAGCTCAACCGCCAGCTGCTGCTGGTGAACCAGCAGGTGGAGCGGGCTAACCACTCCAAGAGCCGCTTCCTGGCGGCGGTGAGCCACGATCTGACCCAGCCGCTGAACGCCGCCAAGCTGTTTACCTCCTCCCTGCTGGAGATGCTGCCGCAGGGGGGAGGGCAAGGGGAGGAACAGCGAGCGGAGCAGGTCCGCATCGCCCGCCACATCGACGATGCCCTGGGGGCGACCGAGGATCTCATCACGGATCTGCTGGACATCTCACGACTCGAGGCGGGCAAGTTCAAGGCCAGGAAGCTCGACTTCGCCCTGAGCGACGTGCTGGGCAACCTCAAGGCGGAATTCGGGGTGCTGGCCCAGGCGGGGGAGATCCAGTTCTCCGTGGTGGAGAGCCGCCTCGCCGTTTACAGCGACGTGCGCCTGCTGCGCCGGGTGTTGCAGAACTTCCTCACCAATGCGTTTCGCTACAACCCGGGCGGCCGGGTGCTGCTCGGCTGCCGCCGACTGGGGGACAAGGTGCGCATCGAGGTGTGGGACAATGGCCCCGGCATACCGCTGGACAAGCAGGAGGCGATCTTTGACGAGTTCTCCCGCCTCGATCACTCCCGCACCGCCAGGGAGCAGGGGCTTGGCCTCGGGCTCGCCATCGCCCGCGGCATCTCTCAGGTGCTGGGCCATCAGCTCTCCCTGCGCAGCTGGCCCGGGGCGGGTTCCGTGTTTGCCATCACCCTCAACCTCGCGACCCGGCCCGTGATGCCGAGTCCGGTGGCGGCGCCCGCCGTGCGGGACAGCCAGCTGGAAGGGGTCAGGATCCTCTGCATCGACAACGAGGAGGAGATCCTCATCGCCATGGCCTCCCTGCTGGGACGCTGGGGCTGCGAGGTGCGCTGCGCCCAGAGCCTGGAGCAGGCAGAGGAGATCATAGGGGCTGGTTTCCTGCCCCGGCTGGTGCTCTCCGACTACCACCTGGATGACGGCAAGACGGGGCTGCAGGCGCTGCACATGATCCGGCTGGCCCATGGCAACGGCATAGGCGGCATCATCATCAGCGCGGATCGCAAGAGCGAGCTGCAGACCCAGATCCGCGAGCATGGGTTTGGCTACGTCAGCAAGCCGGTCAAACCCCTCAAGCTGCGAGCATTGATGAACAGCCTGCTGCTGCCAATAGAGTGAGGCAGTTCACAGAACCAGCAAGTGGAATGCAGATGGTGAATCTGGGTTTTAAGTAGCGTATCGCCACCAATGCCCTCGCATTCGCGTAATATGGCGGCAACTTGTATGAATCGCCGTCCATCGATGTCATTTCTGCCAGGTGGTGGTGCCCGAAGGCTCATCTATAGTCATTCGGCGATTATTTTTGTCGCAAATCAAGTTGTGCAAAAAGGCAAACCGGACGAAAGTCCGGGACGCAAAGCCTCCGGTCTAAGGGTCAAAGTACCTAGGATAGCGGGGTCACCACAGGTTGTATCGTCCATGGGCCAAGCCATGGTGGCGATGATGTCTGCGTTACCTGGCAGGTTGCGTTGCCTTTTTCGTTGTTAATTCCAATAACGAAATAAGGAAGTTCAAATATGTTAAGTCCAAAACTTTCCCTGCTGGCGCTCCTGGTCGGGGGACTCTGCGCTACCTCCGCCTTCGCCGCTGCCCCGGGCAAACCCACCATAGGTTCGGGCCCCACCAAGTTCGCCATCGTCGAAGTCAATCAGGCTGCCTCTGCCTACAACCAGCTGGTGACAGTCCACAAGGATGGCGCCCCCGTCAGCGTGACCTGGAACCTCTGGTCCGGTGATGTCGGCCAGATCGCCAAGGTGCTGCTCGATGGCCAGGAGGTATGGTCAGGCCCGGCTTCCGCCGCGGGCACCGCCAACTTCAAGGTGACCAAGGGGGGCCGCTATCAGATGCAGGTCGCCCTGTGCAACGCCGATGGCTGCACCCTCTCCGACAAGAAGGAGCTGATGGTCGCCGATACCGACGGCAGCCACCTGGCACCGCTCAATGCGCCCCTCAAGGAGAACAACAAGCCCTATGCCAACAAGTCCGGCAAGGTGGTGGGGGCCTATTACGTGGAGTGGGGCGTCTATGGCCGCAAGTTCACCGTGGACAAGATCCCGGCCCAGAACCTGACCCATATCCTCTACGGCTTCACCCCCATCTGCGGCGGCAATGGCATCAACGACAGCCTCAAAGAGATCTCCGGCAGCTTCGAGGCGCTGCAGCGCTCCTGTGCCGGTCGTGAGGACTTCAAGGTCTCCATCCACGATCCCTGGGCGGCTGTTCAGATGTCCCAGGGCAACCTCAGCGCCTGGGATGAACCCTACAAGGGCAACTTCGGCAACCTGATGGCCCTCAAGCAAGCCCATCCGGACCTCAAGATCCTGCCGTCGGTCGGGGGATGGACCCTCTCCGATCCCTTCTACTTCCTGGGGGACAAGACCAAGCGCGACACCTTCGTCGCCTCGGTCAAAGAGTTCCTGCAGACCTGGAAATTCTTCGACGGGGTGGACATCGACTGGGAATTCCCGGGCGGTCAGGGGGCCAACCCCAGCCTGGGCGGCCCGAGCGATGGCGCCACCTATGTGGTGCTGATGAAGGAGCTGCGGGCCATGCTCGACGAGCTGGAAGCCGAGACCGGCCGCCAGTATGAGCTCACTTCGGCCATCAGCGCCGGCGGTGACAAGATCGCCAAGGTCGATTATCAGGCGGCCCAGCAGTACATGGACCACATCTTCCTGATGAGCTACGACTTCAGCGGCGCCTTCGACCTGACGAATCTGGCCCATCAGACCAACCTCTTCGCCTCCAGTTGGGATCCGGCTACCAAGTACACCACCGACAAGGGCGTCAAGGCGCTGCTGGGTCAGGGGGTGACACCGGGCAAGATAGTGGTGGGGGCGGCCATGTATGGCCGTGGCTGGACCGGAGTGAAGAACTACCAGGCCGGCAATCCCTTCACAGGTACCGCCACGGGACCTGTGACCGGCACCTGGGAAAATGGTGTGGTGGATTACCGCGACATCGTCAACAACCGCATGGGCGCAGGCTGGGAGCAGGGCTATGACGAGTCGGCCGAAGCCCCTTATGTGTTCAAGGCCAGCAGCGGCGATCTCATCAGCTTCGACAACGATCGCTCGGTCAAGGCCAAGGGGCAGTACGTGCTGGCGAACCAGCTCGGTGGCCTGTTCGCCTGGGAGATAGATGCGGACAACGGCGACATCCTCAACGCCATGCACGAGGGGCTGGGCCACGGCGAGGGCACACTGCCGCCGGTCAACAAGCCGCCGGTAGCCAATGCCGGCAGCGATCTGAGCGTCACAGGCCCGGCCGAGGTGACCCTCAACGGCGCCGCCTCCCACGATCCGGAAAGCGGCGTGCTGACCTACAGCTGGAAGCAGGTCTCGGGTCCGCAGGCTGGCTTGCTCGATGCCACCCAGGCCAAGGCCCGGGTAGTGCTGGACGCCGTCAGTGCCGACGTCAATCTGGTGTTCGAGCTGACGGTGACAGACGATCAGGGGCTCTCGGCCAAGGATCAGGTGGTGGTGACCAACAAGGCGCCGCAGCCGAATCTGCCCCCGGTGGTCAGCGTACCGGCCAGTGCGACCGTCGAGTCCGGCAAGCAGGTGACCATCAAGGCCACGGCGTCCGATCCGAACGGTGATGCCCTGAGCTACCAGTGGAGCCTGCCAGCGGGTCTCACCGCCACCGGCCAGGACAGCGCCACCCTGGTGGTCACAGGCCCGAGCGTCACCAGCGACACTGTCTATGACCTGACCCTGATGGTGACTGACGGGGCACTGGACGCCAGCGCCGGCACCCGCCTGACCGTCAAGCCAGCGAGTACAGGTGGCGGCTGCGAGGCAACCGATCCGGATGCGGCCAACTGGCCGGCCTGGAGTGCCGGCACCGTCTACAACACCAATGACAAGGTGAGCCACCAGCAACTGGTGTGGCAGGCCAAGTACTGGACCCAGGGCAACGAGCCAAGCCAGAGCGCCGATCAGTGGAAGCTGGTGAGCCAGGTGCAGCTCGGCTGGAATGCCGCTGTGGCCTACAACGCCGGGGATCTCACCAACCACAACGGACGCAAGTGGAAGGCCCAGTACTGGACCAAGGGCGATGAGCCCGGCAAGGCCGCCGTCTGGGTAGATCAGGGTGCTGCCAGCTGCAACTGATAGTCATAAGGAATGGGGCCTGGGCCCCACTCCTTTATCCACGCCGGTGTCAGTCTGCGGTCATGGCGCCGCAGGGCAAGCTGAACCGAATTCGCCGGGTGCAGGACCCGGCAGCCGGCGTCCATGCTGTCACGCTTCCTGCAACAGGGCATGTGGACATGCCCATCACAATGAGAACCATAACAATGAAAAAAACACAGTTAGCCAGCCTCATCATGGCCGCCCTGGCGAGCGGCCCTCTGTTGGCTGCCGTTCAGGCTCCCACCTCCTTGCCCTTCAATACCCAGCCACCGACCAACGATCTGCAAGGATCCTTGGCGGCGCAGGTTCAATTCGCCCAGAGCCAGATCCTGCCGGCCCATGCCGCAGAAGGGGACAGCCAGCCCAGGCTGACCGCCCTGCGCAAGAGCCTGCTGCTGGTCAGGCCCTTGCAAGCCGAGACCGGCGTGCCTATGACGGTGACGGCGCGAGATGGCGCCGGACAGACCCTAGGGACGCTCAACCTCAACCCGCCCGAGCAGTTACCGAAGACGGCCTATTACCTCGATGGTTCGCCGGAAGAGGGGGTCGACTTCACCCCGGCGGCGGGGACCACCAATGTCATCAGCAGCAGTGCCGAGTTGGCCCGGCTGGGTGATGCCACTGCGACCTTGCTGCGGGATCGCCTGGGACAGCATGCCCTGGTGGAGGTGAAGACCGCCGATGGCCGATGGGTCAGGGATATCTATCTGCCAGAGGGGGCCGCCCTGGAAGGCAAGATGGTGCGGCTGGTCTCCAGCGCTGGCTACAATTCGACCGTTTATTACAGTGGTCGGCAGGTGATCCTCTCCCGCGGTCAGGTTCTGCAGCTCAAGTTCGTGGGCGGTCAGTGGATCCGTGACGGGGAGCTCGAGAACAATGGCATCCGCTATGCGACCGACACCTGGAGCGCCGTGCTGCCAGCGGACTGGATCCGCCCAGGCCTGAGCCTGCAGTTCAATCAGGGAAGCCTCGGCGGCGAGCTGACGGGTCTCGCCATCGGTGCCCCGAGCGAGCTGCTCATCCACACCATAGACCTTGGCATGCTGACTACTCCCCGAGATCAGTTTGCCTTCGCCAGGGATCCCGAAGCCCATCGCGAGTACTTCCAGACGGTGCCGACCAGCCGGCTGATTGTCAGCCAGTATGCTCCCCTGTCGCTGCCGGAGGTGATGCTGCCAAACGGCACCCTGCTCACCGACTTCGATCCCGGCCAGGGCGGCTGGCACGAGGGCACCATGCGCCAGCGCATCGGCAAGGAGCTGATCTCCCACGGGATAGACAATGCGAACTACGGTATCAACAGCACCGCCGGTGAGGGGGAGAGCAGCCATCCCTATGTGGTGGCCCAGCTGGCGGCCCATAACAGCCGTGGCAAGTACGCCAACGGCGTGCAGGTGCACGGTGGTTCGGGCGGAGGCGGCATAGTCACGCTCGACGCCTCTCTGGGCAACGAATTCAGCCATGAGGTGGGCCACAACTATGGCCTGGGCCACTATGTCGGCGGCTTCCAGGGCTCGGTGCACCGCAGCGCCGAGGCAGTCAATTCGAGCTGGGGCTGGGATGGGGATCGCAATCGCTTCATTCCCAACTTCGGCGTCGCCCGCAGCGGCCAGAGCGCCTGCCTCGACGGTCAGTGCCAGCCGCCTTTCGAGGGGCACTCGTTCGGTTTCGATGCCATGGCGGGTGGATCGCCCTTCTCCGGCTTCAACCGCTTTACCCTCTACACCCCGAATTCGGCCGCCATCATCCAGCGCTTCCTCGAGAGCAAGGCGGTGTTCGATGCCGCTTCCCCGACCGGATTTCGCAAGTGGGATGCTGCCACCGCCACCATGGTGCCCTATCAGCACAGGGTCGAGCAGCTGGAGCAGATCAGCGCACCTATCAAGGATCTGAGCGAGGTGAAGCTGGCGGCCCTGCTGGCGGAGTATGATCTGGTCAAGGTAGCCATGTGGGACGGCAACTGGACGCGCAACATCCAGGTGCCCCCTGCTGCTGCCGGGAATGCGGGGCGTATCCTGACCCTGGAGCACGGTGCCGGCTACAACAGCATCCTCTTCATCAACGGTCAGCAGATCACCCTCTCCCGCGGTTTCAAGAAGAGCTACACCTCGGACGGCAGCCGCTGGAACGAAGGGCCGGTGGCGGATGCACGGGTATCGCGTAAGCCACAGGCATTCGGGGTGCCGGTGACGACCCTGGTGGGCTACTACGATCCTCGCGGGCTCTTGCCGAGCTACCTCTATCCGGCCCTGCATGGCGCTTACGGCTTCAGCTATGGGGATGACGGCGAGCGGATCGGGGCGGGAGATTGCCAGCTGCAGGTGGAGACCCGGGAGGGCTTGCTGCACTTCCGGCTGGCCAATCACCGGCTAAATGCCAACCTGATGAACAAGTTCCATGTCAATGTGCCCACGGCCAGCGAGCCACGGGGCGCCGCCGTGATCTGCGCCGCCGGGACCCTGGATCAGAGGTCCATATCGGCGCCGGAAGTGGATCTCTCCTTCACCGTCAACGGGCGCCCGCTCGAGTAAGGGGGTCGCTCCTTCATTGCCGTGAGAGAACGCATTGCCACTGGCTGAGACGCCAAATAAAAAAAGGCCCGTACGGGCCTTTTTTCATGGGATTCAGAGCGGTTTTTGCCACAGGCTCAGCAGCAGATCCTGTTCAAGCTCGTCCGGCCCTTGCTGGGTGAAGGCGTGACGCTGTTCACCGCCAGCACGCCAGCCAAGGCGGCTGGTTTCCAGCACATGGGCGCGCAGACTCTGATCCATGGTCATGGAGAACTGGCAGCGTTGCCGCTCAACGGGGACTAGCCCGGCCAGGGCTGGCCAGCTGAGGGGGTGCTCCATGCTCACCGGGTTGAGGCTGACCCTCAGCTGCCACTGGTGGCGCGGGCCGGGTTGCAGGTGAAGCAGGTAGCCGCCCGGGGTCAGCAGGCTGACCAGCAGCTCTGTCTTGATCTTGAGGTCGTTGACCAGCAGCACCTGGGCTGAGCCAGCCAGCAGCGGCGCCTTGGCCGGATCGGCGATGACGAAATGGCCGTCGGGTTGCGCCTTGTTGGCGGCGAAGATGGCGTTCTTGGCCAGATCGAGGCCGCCAAATTGCCAGCCCGGCAGGCGCTCAGCCAGGGCGCGGCAGTAGTACCCCTCACCACAGCCGAGATGGATCAGTTCGCGCTCGCCGAGCGGAGCCAGCAGGGCCGCCATGGCCTCCACCAGGGGCAACTGGTGTCCCTGCTCCAGGAAGCGGCGCTTGGCGCGCAGCAGGGCACGGCTGTCGCTGTCCTTGGGATCCTTCTTGCCCGGGATGAGATCCAGATAACCTTCCGGGGCCGGATCGAAATGGTGCTTGTTGTCGCAATAGACCCCGCGGGAGGCTTCATGAAGATGCAGGGGGCTGCGGCACAGGGGACATTGAAGATGCATACACACTCGCTTGGTTGAGGCCGGGGAAGGGCGTGCGGGATTATAGGGGAGGAGATCAGAAAAGGCTGCCGTGGCAGCCTTTTTTATCCAACGGCCCTATGCTGAGCCGTCGGGGAACCCGGTCAGCGGGTGCCAAACACCACTATGGTCTTGCCGTGGGCCGAGATGAGCTCCTGCTCTTCCAGCATCTTGAGGATGCGGCCGACGGTTTCGCGAGAGCAGCCGACGATCTGGCCTATCTCCTGGCGGGTGATCTTGATCTGCATGCCATCCGGGTGGGTCATGGCGTCCGGCTGCTTGGCCAGGTTCAGCAGGGTCTGGGCAATCCGGCCGGTCACGTCCAGGAAGGCGAGGTTGCCGACCTTCTGGCTGGTGTGCTGCAGGCGCTTGGCCATCTGGCCGGAGAGGCGCAACAGGATGTCCGGGTTGACCTGGATCAGCTGGCGGAACTTCTTGTAGGAGATCTCGGCGACTTCACAGGCGCCTTTGGCACGTACCCAGGCGGAACGCTCCGGATTCTCGTTCTCTTCGAACATCCCCATCTCGCCCAGGAAATCCCCCTGATTCAGGTAGGAGAGGATCATCTCCTTGCCCTCGTCATCCTTGATCAGGACGGCGACTGTACCCTTGACGATGTAGTAGAGGGTTTCCGCTTTTTCACCGGCGTGAATAAGGGTGCTCTTGGCGGGATACTTATGAATGTGGCAATGCGACAAGAACCACTCGAGGGTGGGATCGCTTTGCGGTTTGCCAATGATCATGAGACTTCCTCTGTAGTGTCATTTTTATGGACTGTGCGTCCAGGCAAGTTGCCAAGCTTGCCATTCCTTAGTCTTTGGTCGCAGTAGAATAAGAGCCTTTGTCTGTGCTGACAAGGCTTTGGGACTTTGGTGTCCATCTGTGTGCATCGATCTGCTGCGCCGTCCGGGCCATTCTAGGCAAGAAGGGGGGGAGATATGTTGATTTCGATCTATTTCCTTCAGGGTCTGCCGCGGTTTCGGAACAAGTCGCGGCGCCGGGACTCGGCGGTCATGAAACCGGGAGTGGCGCAACGTGACGGGGCATGTGCCACTCGACCCCTGCTTGAGGTATGCTATGGGCGTCAGAACCGTCGTCATTGAGAGG
This sequence comes from Aeromonas sp. Marseille-Q5825, assembly GCF_946892685.1. Classification (NCBI taxonomy): domain Bacteria; kingdom Pseudomonadati; phylum Pseudomonadota; class Gammaproteobacteria; order Aeromonadales; family Aeromonadaceae; genus Aeromonas; species Aeromonas sp. Marseille-Q5825. The sequence goes on along the minus strand of NZ_CAMPOU010000004.1, from coordinate 310,143 downwards.
AAATGTGAGATGAAAGCCAAGGTCAGCTGGGTGGAAGGCATGAAGTTTGTGGGCGAGAGCGAGTCCGGTCATCAGGTGACGCTGGACGGCGCCAACCCGGGCGAAGGTGCCAGCCCGATGGAGATGATCCTGCTGGCTGTCGGTGGCTGCAGCTCCATCGACGTGGTCTCCATTCTGGAGAAGGCGCGCCAGAGCGTGACCGCCTGTCATGTGGAGCTGGAAGGGGCCCGTGCTGACTCAGTGCCCCGGGTGTTCGAGAAGATCCACCTCAAGTTCGTCGTGACCGGCAAGGGGCTGGCCGAGAAACAGGTTGCCCGCGCGGTCGACTTGTCGATGGAGAAGTATTGTTCCGTTTCCCTGATGTTGGAAAAAGCGGTAGAAATTACCCATAGTTATCAAATCGTTGAAGCTTGATAGTTGTAGTTTGTCCCGTCGATAACGCCATGACATAAGGAAAGTGCGATGAAAAAGATAATGATGTTGCTTCCCCTGTTCGGGCTGGCTGCCTGCAGCATGCCGCAGCCCACCCAGTATCAATACAGCCAGTATCAGTGCGGGGAAGAGTTGTTGGCCATCACCTATGATGCCCAGGCCGACATGGTGCAGTTCCCTTATGCCGGGGTCTATCACAAGCTGGGTCGCATCGAGTCACCCAAAGAGACCGCCAGCTATTCCGATGGGGTGACCACCTTCTCCCATCAGGAAAAACAGGCCACTCTGGTCAAGAACGGCGTGACTCTGCTGACCTGCGAACTGAAGTAATCGTCATGCCGTGCAACGGCGTGTATCCACAACGGCCTGCTTGAAGCAGGCCGTTGTGTTATGGGGCGCTCATTGAGCGGGCAGGGAGTCCAGGAGTTGAGCGGCGAGCTGCTGGCTAAGCTGGCTGCGCTCGTCCTCGGCGACGGGCACGTCGCTGGCGAGCTGGATGGCGCTGCTCCAGACGCTTTGCTGGGTGCGCCTGTCGATCAGCAGTATGGCCAGGGTACCCTTGCGGGCATCGGCGGCGGCATTCAGGCCAGGGGTCATGCCGATTCGGGAGAATATCTCCCCATCGCTCATGTCCTGGCTACCCGCCACCCCGATGGCGACCCAGACGTCGGCCTCATCGAGGGGCACGCTGCGCCAGCCCTTGCCATCGAGCGCCTGGGTGACGGCCTGCTGCACCGGCTCCAGCCAGGGCGCGGCGCTGTTGCCCGCGTACTGGAACTGCTCCGCCAGCGCATAGCGTGGCGTCGCCCCGTAGGCCCAGTTTTCTGCCGGGCGGACCACCATGGTGCCCGTCTCGACCGTGGGGGCGGCGGGGCCAGTGCTGCAACCGCCCAGCAGGGCTGCCAGTGTGAATGAGAGAAGTGCACCGCGCATCATAAGCTCCTTGGCTCAGGTGATCTTGCCGGTTTCTAACAGTTGCTGGATCAGGGGGCGCAGGATCAGCTCCATCGCGAAACCCATCTTGCCCCCCGGCACCACTATGGTATTCATTCTGGACATGAAGGCCCCGTCTATCATCGACAGCAGGTAGGGGAAGTCCACCTGCTTGATGCCCCGAAACCGGATCACCAGCATACTCTCGTCCAGGCTGGGTATCACCTTGGCGCTGAAGGGGTTGGAGGTGTCCACCGTCGGCACCCGCTGGAAGTTGATGTGGGTGCGGGAGAACTGCGGCGTGATGAAGTTGATGTAGTCATCCATGGAGCGGACTATGGAGTCGGTCACCGCCTCGCGCGAATGCCCGCGCTCCGAGGTGTCGCGAATGAGCTTCTGGATCCACTCCAGGTTGACGATGGGCACCACGCCGATGAGAAAGTCCACGTGACGGGCCACATTGTGTTCGCCGGTCACCACGCCGCCATGCAGCCCTTCGTAGAACAGCAGATCCGTCTCCCCCGGCAACGCCTGCCAGGGGGTGAAGGTGCCAGGCATCTGGTTGAAGGGCACCGCCTCGTCGAAGCTGTGCAGGTAGCGTCTGTACTGGCCGCTGCCGCTCTGACCGTACTCCTGGAAAAAGGATTCCAGCAGGCCGAAGTCGTTGGCCTCGGGGCCGAAGTAGCTGATGTGGCGCCCTTGCTCGCGCGCCTTGCGGATCGCCACGTCCATCTCGGGCCGGGTATAGCGGTGAAAACTGTCCCCCTCGACCACGGCCGCCTTGTATCCGAGCTGATGGAACATGGAGCGGAAGGCGTTGGTGGAGGTGGAGGTGCCGGCACCGGACGAACCGGTAACCGCAATGATGGGATGCTTGGCCGACATAGAATTCTCTCTTCCTTGGGAGTTCCGTTATAAAGGCAGGTTCAAAGTGCGGTCAAGTGCAGCCTTGCTGCGTGGGCGCCATCATGAGCCCCCATGCCCCTCGGCGGCTGGTCTCCATCGGCGCCGAGACAGTCGGCGACGGAGGCAAAAAATAAGCCGATTTGAAACGCCAACCTCATCGGGCGAGCCGCCCCTCTTCCCCCTGAACTGAGCGCCGCACCGCCGTGCTTGGCGGGGCCAGTGCGGACGTTGTTCAGCTTGCGTTCCTTCTCTTGTGTCATTCTGCCGGAAAGTCGTCGCTCGGCGCATTGCTCAAATGCGTCTTGGGCACGACGTTGACACTCTCGTGCAACTCGCTGTAGACGAGCACGGCACTACCTTGTAGTAATTGTTGTCTGACCTCTTCAACCTTGTCGGCCAGGCTGACATCCTGTTCGCCGTATTCGGTGCCTTCTTGCAGGACGAAATGCTCGAGCAGGTTGTTGAGGGTATCTGGATCCAGTTCTTGCCAAGGGATAATCATGATTTCATCTTCAGTCATAGCGATACGGATATTGTCGGTGTCTGACCGGCAAGCGCAAGGAGTTTATCTGGACCTGAGCGAGGGTTCCCATGGCATCAGCTGAACAGCGCCGCCCCACCAGTCAGTTCGACCAGCACCTTAATGATACGCGTCGGCGTGCCCTGAGCGCGGGGCTGCGCTGGTTCTGGGTCATCAACCAGTTGGCGATCCTCTATCTGCTGGCTCGCTTCTATCTCTATCAGGATGCCCGGCTGGTGGCGATCGATGGGCTGCCCTGGCGCTATGAGTATCAGATTGCCCTGGTGCTGCTGGCGAGCGTGCTGCCGCCCCTGGGCTGGCGCTGGTTCTCTCGCCAGGGAACACAGAGATGGCAGCCCTGGCTCTGGGGCTGCGCCATGTTGTGGGGACTGGCCTGGGCGATGACGGCCTATGCCATTGCCACCATAGAGCTCAGAGGGGGGTTCAGCCTGGCATTCAACATGGTCAGCCTGTTGCTGCTGACGGCCCTGATCGCCTTCTATTACGAGTGGCGCGTCTTCTATAGCCTGAGTGCTCCGCCCCTGATCTTCCTGCTGTTCGAGGAGCACTGGGTGATGGTGCCGTCCGTCACTGTGCACTGGCTGGCGGCCGGTGGCTTGTTGATCATCCTGGAGACGGGGCGGCGGATGCTCAACGGCTGGTTCGAGCTGGCGGTGTCGCGCGAATATGACAACCTGATGCTGGCGCGCAAGATGAATGCCATGGCCCACAGGGATCCTTTGACCGGGCTCGCCAACCGCCGACACTTCGATCAGGTCTGCAAAAACGCCATCGCACAGGGCACGACGCTGGAGACACCCTTCACTGTGATCCTGCTGGATGTGGATTTCTTCAAGCGATACAACGACCACTACGGCCATCAGGCGGGAGATGAGTGCCTGATCCTGGTGGCAGAGTGCCTAGAGGAGAGCGTGCGGGAACCCGGCGATCTGGTGGCCCGTTACGGCGGGGAGGAGTTCGTGGTGTTGCTGCAGGAGACGGACCTGGCCGCCGGCGAGCGGGTCGCACAGCGGATCCGCGCCACCCTGGCCGCCCGGGCGCTGCCTCACGCAGCCTCAGAGGTGGATCCCCATCTCACCCTGAGCCAGGGGATAGCCCAGTGGCGTCAGGGGGAGAGCCTGGTCATGCTGCTCGAGCGGGTGGACGGCGCCCTCTATGAAGCCAAGGGCGCAGGGCGCAACTGCTACCGCCGGGCATCCTGAGTCTGTTCCCGCAGCCACTGGCTGATGCGCTCCTCCAGCCAGAAGCGGGGGCGCCAGGGGGTACCGTGCAGGAAGCCCACGTGGCCACCGCGCCGGCTCAGCTCGTAGCGCACCATTGGTGAGAGTTGCTCCGGTCTGGGGATCACGGCCCCTGTCATGAAGGGATCGTCGGCGGCGTGGATGATCAGGGTCGGGATGGTGATGCGTGCCAGGAGATCAAGGCCGGAGCAGGTCTGATAGTAGTGATCGGCGCTGTCGAAACCATGGAGCGGGGCCGTGACCTGCTCGTCGAAGTCGCGCAGGGTAGCGATGCGGCTCACCTGCTCCGGTTGCCAGCGAGCTGCGGCTTGTTGGCGGATCTTGCGCAGCAGATTGGCCCTCATGGTGCGCAGCAAGTAACTCTGATAGACCCGTGAGAACCCCTGATTGACCCTGTCGGCGCAGCTCGCCAGCTGCAGCGGCGCCGAGATCACCACGGCGGCGGTCAGTTCATCCGGACAGGCCCGCGCCAGCAGATTGACCAGCATGTTGCCCCCCAGGGAGTAGCCGATGGCGACCAGCGGCTTGCCGGGAAAACGGCGACCCAGCTCGGCGATCAGCGCCTCTGCATCCTCGATGGCGCCGGAGTGATAGGCCCGCAGCAGCCGGTTCGGCTCGCCGCTGCACCCCCGAAAATGCATCAGCACGGCGTCGTTCCCCTGCCGCTGCAGATGGGCAAACAGTCCCTTGGCATAGTGGGAGTGAATGCTGCCCTCCAGACCGTGAAACAGCACCAGCAGTGGCCGCTCATCCTGGCTGATGGCCCCGCTCCAGGCGAGGTCGACGAAGTCCCCATCCGCGAGTTCGAACCGTTCCGGGATGAAGCGGGCCGGCGTGCGGCGCAGCCACTTCGGCAATATGGTCTGCAGGTGGGCATTGCGGGCCCACCAGGGGGCGTGAAAGTGGCTTTCTGTCAGCATGCAACGACTCGGGGCAGCAGAAGAGGAAAGGGGCGGCGAGCCCATGGCCCGCCGCGGTATCAGGCGGGCAGGCGGTCGTGGTGTTCGGCGCCGCGCAGCATGGCCTGGATCAGCTCGTTGGCTTCAAACTTGGTCAGTGCCTCGTGGGCGCCGACCTGATGGGCCCGCTCCACGCTGATCTCGCTGGAGAGGGAGGTGTGCAGGATGATGTAAGCCTCCGCCAGCCTGGGGTCGCTCTGCACCTCGAAGGCCAGCTCGTAACCGTCCAGCCCCGGCATCTCTATGTCGCTCACCAGTATGTCGATCCGGCTGCCCTGGGCGACCCTGGCCTGCATCAGGCTGAGGGCGTCGCGCCCGTTGGTGCACACCTCGTAGGGAATGTTGATGTAATCGAGGGCCGCCATCAGCTGGCGGCGGGCGACGGAGGAGTCGTCCACCAGCAGGATCCGCATCGGCTTGAGCCGTTCGCGCTGCACATCGGTCAGCACGGGGTAGAGGTGGCTGGGATCGTCCGGATAGACCCGGGACAGGATCAACTCCACGTCCAGCAGCTGGATCAGCTGCTCGCCCACCTTGGTCACCCCGGTGACGAAGACGTTCTGACCGAGGGAAGGGGGCGGCGGCTCTATGTCACGCCAGTTGCACTCGGTGATCTTGTCGATGCCCCGCACCAGGAAGCCCACCAGGGTGCGGCGGCAATCCGTGATGATGATGAAGCAGTTGGGCATCTCCTCCCGGCTGATCGGGCGATAGCCCACCGCCATCGCCATGTCGATCACGGGGATGGTGGTGCCCCGCATGCTGGCCGCCCCGAGCACGGTCGGGTGCGAATGGGGCAGGGCGGTGAGCTGGGTGTAGGGGACTATCTCCTTCACCTTGAGGGTGCCGATGGCGAAGGATTGCCTGGCAGAGAGGTGAAACAGCAACATGCCCTGGGATTGGTTGGCCTTGCTCGTCATGGCGGATGTCCTGTTGATCTAATCGGTGACGGTCAATCTGGTGTTCAGCATAGAGGATGGTGACAAGGATGACTCCTTTGTTATTAGCGACCGCGAGCCGCAAAACTGGACCCTGTCACCACCATTTATTTTCTCGTCCGGCTCACTGGGCGGAGGCCACCGCCTCCAGCGTCAGCCCGAGCCAGTGCTGGCACGCCTGCGCCAAAGCCTGTTCATCCCGGTAACCGAGCTTTGCCACCACCTGGGCCGGCTTGCTGCCACTTCTGAGCAGGCGCACCCCCTGCAGCAACTGCCACTGGGCACCGAGCGCATCGGCCGCCAGGGCGGGATCCTCGATGCCGCGCTCGGCGAGGCAAGCCTGCCAGGCCGCGGCTTTGCCTTCAGACTGACCAGCCAGGGCGCGCCAGGCACCTTGCAGCGGCTGATCCGCCTGCGCCAGGATGGCGCACGCCTGCAGCTCGTCCCCTATGACCCGCAGACGGTGGCCATAGGCCTCCTGCCAGTCACGGGGCCGGGACCAGGCGGCCAGGCTGTCCAGCAGGGCGTCCATCAGCGGGGTGGGTTGCAACCAGCCTGCCTGGGCCGGTTGCGCCACCCGCACCGAGCAGGTCAGCCGATCATGCTGACAACCCGCCAGGGGAGTGAAGGCGGCGAGGGCATCGGCGCACAGCCAGAAGTGGCTGCCCGCCGTCAGCAACAGCTCATGGGAGCCGAGTCTCAGCAGTGCCGCACCCCGGGTGACGCGCAGCAGCTGACCCAGAGGGGAGCGTTTGCGGGGGCCGACCTGCAGGCAAGGAGTGGAAAAATGCTGATATTCGATGGCGTAATGCATGTAAAAACCCTGATATGATGCTGCCTGGAGGTAACAAAAATGGAAACCAGACGTAAAAAGCGCTTCATTGCCGGTGCGGTTTGCCCGGCGTGCGGCAAGATGGACACCATGATGCTGTATATGGAGCATGGAGTCGAGAAGGTGACCTGTGTCGACTGCGGGGATACCCAGGTGCAGACCCAGGCCGAGGTGGACAAGGCGACCCGGGAGGCCGAACAGGTCATAGGGGTGTTCCGCCCCGAGTAAGAGAGAGCCGAATGGCCGAGGTTGACAAGGTCATCCGTGAGGCCGAACGGGCAATCAGCGTGCTTAGCCCCGAGCGCGGGGCCTCTTGGTAATACCCGGGGTGGGACCAGGCTCGTTCTGGACTGCTGACTTTTTCAGCATGGCGGAGCGGGGCAGATCATATGCTTGGCCACCTTTTTAAGGTATTCTGGGCCCGTTTTTTTCTATCCGCAGGATCCCTGACATGAAAGTAGCTCCCCTGAGCGTGGTTACGCTGGAATACACGGTCACCGACGAACACGGTGAAGTCATCGACACCACTGTCGGTAAAGAGCCTCTGGTGTATCTGCACGGTACCCGTTATCTGGTCTCCGGCCTCGAAGCCGAGCTGGAAGGCCGCAGCGTGGGCGAGGCGTTCGACGTCACCCTGACGCCGAACCAGGCCTATGGCGAGTATGACGAAAACCTGGTGCAAGAAGTGCCCGGCGAGCTGTTCGATGGCATGGAAGTGTCTGAAGGGGATACTTTTGTGGCCGAGACCGACGATGGCCACCGTCCGGTGACCGTCATCGAAGTCTCCGAAGAGTTCATCAAGGTGGATGGCAACCATCCGCTGGCCGGTGTGACCCTGGGCTTCAAGGTCGAGATCAAGGACGTGCGTGCCGCCACTGCCGAAGAGCTGGCTCACGGCCACGTGCACGGTGCCGGTGGCTGCGGTCACGATCATGGCCATGACCACGGTCACGATCACGACCATGACCACGGCGGTTGCTGCGGCGGTCACGGCCACGATCACGGTCATGACCACGGCGACGAGCAAGGTCACGGCGGTTGCTGTGGCGGCGGTGGTTGCGGTGGCAAAGGTCATCAGCACTGATCTGCCGACTGGCAAGATGAAAAAACCCGCTGCGTGCGGGTTTTTTTATGGCGGCGCACTCAGTAGTGCGGTGGCGGCGTCTCTTCGGCCATGCTGGCGATCTGGCTCGGCTGCACGCTCTGCAGCTTGTCCACCAGCAGCTGGATCTGATGCTTGAGCCGGTCGAGTTCACGGCCCTGGGTGGTCACCTCTTCGTTGAGTTGCTCCACCGTGTATTCGGCATAGGCGAGACGGCTTTCCAGGGTCTCGAGACGATCGTTAACTTGCTGACTCATGGGCCTTTTGGTCCTTACTTGATAGTCCAGATTTCGGCCAGGCCACTGGAGCTGGCGCTGACGAGATGGCCATTGTCGCGCAAAGCCACGCCATAGACCACAGCGCTCGGTGGTTTCACCTTGGGATGGGGGGAGACGCGCCAGCTTTGCAGCAGGCTGCCATCGCTCACCCGCCACAGGGAGAGCTGGCGTGAGGGGGCGCCGGTGACGAGCCAGTCGCCATCCTTGACGAACCGGGCGCTGGTGTAGACCTCGAAGCGGTGATCGAACTGCAGCCGGCTCACCTCCTTGCCGGTCTTGAGATCCCAGATGCTGGCCTGACGGCTGTCGGCGGTGAAGGCGAAGCGCCCCGCCGGATCCAGCCTCGCCATCACCACCCGGCCACCATGATTGAAACGCCACACCACCTGGCCGCTGCGAGTATCCCACAGATAGGCGCTGTAGTCGTTGCCGCCGGTGAGGGCGTAGCGGCCATTGGCGGAGAGATCCACCGTATTGACCTGCTCGGTATGGCCGAGGAACTGCAGCCTGCGCCCGGTGCGGGTATCCACCAGCTCCGCCTTGCCATCTTCACGGCCGATCAGCACCAGACGACCATCGGCCGAGAGTGCCGCATCCCTCAGGCTGGATTCAGGAAGTGAATAGTAGCCTTGGGAGCGACCATCTTGCAGGCGCCAGATGGCAAAGGTGCGCTGGGTGGCCGTGATGGCGTGGCTGTCGCCCGGGGAGAAGCGGGTGAGGGTGACGAACTCTTCCTGGTCCTCGCTCTGGCGCCAGCGCCAGCGTTCCTTGCCCTGTTCCAGATCCCAGACCACTGTGCCCTGGGCCAGGCTGGAGACTATTGCCTGCTTGCCGGAGCTCGCGAGATCCGCACTCAGCAAGCCCTGGTTGGCGAGGCGGATCTGCTGGCCGGGAAGTGAGCTCTGTTCGCACCCTGTCAGCATCAGGCAGATACCGATGAGATAAATGGCACTTTTGATCATTTTTCCTGTCTCATGCTTTCGTTACCTGCGATCACGGCGTTAGTATAAGGCGCTTATCACGATAAACCTCTCATTTCACGAAGGAACCGAGAGCGGTATTTAGAGTTTTGGAGAAACTGATGAACAATTTTCTGAAGGTGTCCCTGTTGGCTGCGGCCGTTGCCGTGAGTCTGACTGCTTGCCAAAAAGATGAGAAGCCTGCTGCCAATACCGCAGAGGTCAAGGCAGAAGCCAGCAAGCCGGCAGAGGCCCCCAAGGCAGCAGCCAAGAGCTTTGAAGAGCAATCCGGCTATGCGATCGGCCTCTCCATGGGTCGTTATATCGCCAATACCCTGGAACGTCAGCAGGAGCTCGGCATCAAGCTGGACAACAGCGTCATCCTCAAGGGGGTGACCGACGGTCTGGGCAAGGAAGCCAGCATGACTGACGAGGAGATCCAGAAGGTCCTGCAGGAATACGACGCCAAGATCAACGAGCTGACCAAGGCCAAGGCTGACAAGGATGCGGTGGACAACCTGAAGAAGGGTGAAGAGTACCTGGCCGCCAACGCCAAGAAAGAGGGCGTGAAGAGCACCGAATCCGGCCTGCAGTATCAGGTCGAGAAGATGGGTGACGGCGCCAAGCCCAAGGCTACCGACATCGTCAAGGTGCACTACACCGGTACCCTGACCGATGGCACCAAGTTCGACAGCTCCGTCGATCGCGGCGAGCCGGCTACCTTCCCGCTCAACCAGGTGATCCCGGGCTGGACCGAAGGCGTGCAGCTGATGCCGGTCGGTTCCAAGTTCAAGTTCTTCCTGCCGTCCAAGCTGGCCTATGGCGAGCACGGTGCAGGCTCCATCCCGGCCAATGCCGTGCTGGTATTTGACGTCGAGCTGCTGGCGATCGAAAAGCCGGCTGCCGATGGCGCCGATGCGAAGAAATAAGCAGTCAATGCGATAAAAACGGCTCCCCAGGGAGCCGTTTTTACTTGTGTCGCGCCAGGATAGGCCGGAGAAAGCAGGGACCCGTCTTGAGTGTGTGGCGGCTAGCCCCCAGAATAGACAACAAAATCAATCGCAAGGATGGATCTCGTGGCTGAAAGCAAACCCCGTGTCCTGCTGGTGGAAGATACCCGCAGTCTGGCCGTCGTCTATGAGCAGTACCTGGTTCAGGATGGCTATGAGGTGCTGCTGGCCGATTGCGGCCAGCAGGCACTGGCGCAGTTGCTGGCCAGCCCGCCCCCCGTGGTGCTGCTCGATCTCGAATTGCCCGACATGTCCGGCATGGCCATATTGCAGCAGATCACCGAGCAGCAACTGCCCTGCTCAGTGGTGGTGATCACCGCCCACGGCTCGGTGGACGTGGCGGTGGAGGCGATGCGCTGCGGTGCCTTCGACTTCCTGACCAAACCGTTCGACGGCAAGCGGCTGTGCGCCACCGCCCGCAACGCCTTCAAGCATCAGCAGCTCAGCTCGCTGGTGGCCCAGTACAGGGAGAACTTCGAGCGCAGCTCCTTTGCGGGCTTCATCGGCGCCTCCATGGCGATGCAGGCTGTCTATCGCATCATAGAGAGCGCGGCGCCGAGCAAGGCCACCGTCTTTATCACGGGGGAGAGCGGTACCGGCAAGGAGGTCTGTGCCGAGGCCATCCACCAGTGCAGCCCGCGCCGGGATCAGCCCTTCATCGCGCTCAACTGTGCCGCTATTCCCCACGATCTGATGGAGAGCGAGATCTTCGGCCATGTGAAGGGATCCTTTACCGGTGCCCAGGGGGATCGCAAGGGGGCGGCCAGCCTGGCGGACGGCGGCACCCTCTTCCTCGACGAGATCTGCGAGATGGATCTCGACCTGCAGAGCAAGCTGCTGCGCTTCATCCAAACCGGCACCCTGCAGCGGGTCGGCAGTGGCAAGGTGGAGACGGTGGACGTGCGTTTCGTCTGCGCCACCAACCGGGATCCCCTGGTGGAGGTCAAAGCGGGGCGCTTTCGTGAGGACCTTTACTACCGGCTGCACGTGATCCCGCTCTCTCTGCCACCCCTGCGCGAGCGCGGCGAAGACATACTGCTGCTGGCCCGCGACCTCCTGCTGCGATATGCCAAGGAGGAGCACAAGCGCTTCCGGGATTTCGATGCAGACGCCGTGCGGGTGCTGCTCGATTACCCCTGGCCCGGCAACGTGCGCGAGCTGCAGAACGTGGTGCGCAACATAGTGGTGCTCAACGATCGCGAGCTGGTGAGCAAGGAGATACTGCCACCGCCGCTCAACGGCGGCCGTGCACTCGCGGTGCCTGCCCCCGCCGAGGAAACCCCCGAGACTCTGGCCGAGCCCATGTCGGCCCCGCTGCCGGTGCGCCCGCTCTGGCTGGTGGAGAAGGAGGCCATAGAGCAGGCCATCGCCAGCTGTGACGGTAACATCCCCAAGGCGGCGGCGCTGCTGGAGATCAGCCCCTCGACCATTTATCGCAAGAAGCAGGGCTGGGAAGAGACGAGCCTGGCTTAGGGCTTAGGGCTTAGGGCTTAGGGCTTAAGGCCGCGAGGTTGGAGATCTACCCTTCACTCCCTCATTTACCGCAAGAAGCAGGGCTGGGAAGAGGCGAGCCTGGCTTGAGGCCTAAGTACGGCTGGGCTCAGCCCTACCTTTATCTATCGCAAGAGGCCGAGTCGGGAAGGGGGTCTGGCCTGAGTGACGGGCGGCATTAGCCGCCCGCTCTTTTTGTGGCGCGCAGTCAGAGCTTGGCGAGGCGCTTGAGCCTGGCCAGCCGCTCCGCCTCGTTGGCCTGCAGCCAGCCATCCCGCGAGAGCAGGAACCAGGCGCGGGCGAAGTATTCGGGGGCGGCCGGATCGTCCAGCATAAGGCCGTTCTCCCCCAGCTCCTCGAACAGGTAACCATCTTCCGGCGCACTGGCCTCGGCCATGTCGGTTTTCAGCTGGCTCAGCTCGGCCATCGCCTGTTCGTGCAATCCCTGCGCCCGGCTCAGCCGTGCCAGGCTCCAGCGGGCGATAAAGGCCTTGCCCTGATTGCTGTGTTGCTGGTGCCAGGCCAGGCACTTCTGCTGGCAGGCCCTGGCCTCCTCAAAGCGACCCAGCTCGAACAGGGTCCAGCCCTGATTGTTGTAGAGGCTGGGCAGCCAGCCGCGCACCTTATCGTCGGCACTGCGCTCGGCCAGGGTCATCGCCAGTTGATGCCAGCGGCTCTGCTCTTCCAACGGGGCGGCGATGGCCACCATGTGGGCCGCGTCTATGGCGAGCCCTGTCTCCCCCAGCTTGAGCCCGAGTTGCCACCCCTGCTCGAACAGCGTCCTGGCGCTGGCCTTGTCGCCGGCCGAGTTGAACGTCCGCCCCCGTTCCAGCAAGGTGCGCAGCCGTGCTCGCGGGGTGGCGTCGGTGAGGCGGGGCTCTATCTCGTCGAGCAGTTGGTGGGCCTGTGCAAACTGGCGTTGCAGCGAATGGGTACGGGCCAGCTGGGTCAGCAGCTCCAGCTCGTATTGCAAGTCGTGGTGCGCCTCTTCGAGCAGGCGTCGAAAACGCAGGGCAGTGGCGGCGGGATCCTGATAATCCCACTGCGCCATGAAATCGGGCGGATTGTCCATCTGGCCTCCTGGCTGGTTACCCTCTCACCAAGATGCCTATCGCCCATTGTTTGTACAAGGGGCGCCCGTCACAGGGCGCCCCTCAGGTCATGAAAAAGCTCGTGCAATCGAAATCAATAGACCATGGCCAGGCTCATCAGCATCAGGCCCAGGGCGGCGAAGGCCCCCTCCTTGATGGCCAGGCGCGGCACCAGCGCCTTGGGCAGCGCCGGGAACAGGCAGAGCGCGAAGCCAAGCCCCGGCATCAGCCAGTGAAAGCCGGGACTGCGCAGGCTAGGGTCTGCCGCCCCGTTGATGATGATCAGCAGGATGAAGAGGGTGAAGGCGGGCAGGATAAACCAGCGGGCGTTGCCGGCGGCGACCGCTCGCAGGGGGGAGATGCGATAGAGCACCAGGGTCACGATAAAGAGTACGAGGGGAGCCAGCAGATAGAGGGGGGCCGGATTCATGATGGGGGTCTCCAGACAACGGGGGGAAGAGTGTAAGCAGCCGGGGCTAGGGATGACCAGCGCGCCAGCCCCGGGCTGTGAGGCCGATCCCAGGGCAAAGGTTTGCCAAGCAAGGGATCAGCGCAGCCAGATCCAGGCACAGCCAAATGCCAGCCAGCTCAGCACCAGCAATACCCATGGCAACGGGTGCTGGCGGCTGATCTCGACAAGCTCTATCTCCTGGGCCTCTTCCTCATGCTCGCCCTGCTGTGGCTGCTTCGTCCTGGCTTGCTGCTTCTTCTGGCGGCTCGCCTCCCTGGCCCGCGCCTTCATCTGTTTCTTGTATTCGTCTATGCCCTTCTGGATCCCCTGGGCGATCAGCTGGGTCTGCTCCTTGGTCTGCCCCGGCTTCTGGTTGGCGCGGGCTACCTTCATCGCCTCCTGCTGGGTCTCGGGGGAAATCTTGTCGTACTTTGCCATTCACGGCTCTCCTTGGCATCGATTGGCGGGAAGTATGCCATAACTGTTTCCGGCAGGCTGCCATCCCTGCGGGGGAAATCAGGCGGCAGGAGATTGGCTAGTGATGGAAATATGAGGAGACAGGTTGCGTTGGTGATCACATTTGGCGGAATTTGTGAGTCACCGATGAAAAAGCGTCACATGTTGTTTGTTATATTAGCGCCCGACCTAATGGCTTGGGTCGTCCAATAACAAAATAACAAGGTGATATGGAAATGAATTATAAATTTGTCAAAGGAACTGTCGCGCTGGCTGTGCTAGCCGCGCTGAGTGGCTGTAATACCTCACAAAATGAAAGTGTCGCTCCCTGCAGCGAAAATGTCTGCAAGCTGACCATTTTGCACACCAATGATACCCACGGTCGTTTCTGGCACAACGACAAGGGTGAATATGGCATGGCAGCCCAGAAGACCCTGGTTGAACGCCTGCGTGGGGAGGCCAAGGCGGCAGGCAGCGAGGTGCTGGTGCTCTCCGGTGGCGACGTGAACACAGGGGTGCCGGAGTCGGATCTGCAGGATGCCGAGCCGGACTTCATGGCCATGAACAGCATCCGCTACGATGCCATGGCGGTGGGCAACCACGAGTTCGACAACCCCCTGAGCATCCTCGAGAAACAGCGTGAGTGGGCCAAGTTCCCCATGATCTCCGCCAACATCTACGACAAGGCCAGCGGCAAGCGCTACTTCGACCCCTACAAGGTGTTCAAGCTGGAGAACGGCCTCAAGGTCGCCGTGCTGGGCCTGACCACGGAAGACACCGCCCAGCTGGTGGATCCCAACAACGTCCAGACCCTGGAGTTCCGCGATCCGACCACGGAAGCGGCCAAGCTCGGCAAGCAGATCCGCGACAGCAAAGAGGCGAACCTGGTCCTGGCCATCACCCACATGGGTCACTACGAGAATGGCCAGCACGGCAGCAATGCCCCGGGGGATGTGGAGATGGCGCGCGCGCTGCCGGCCGGCACCCTGGACGCCATCATTGGCGGTCACTCCCAGAACCCGGTCTGCATGGAGCCGGGCACGCCCGACAAATACGCCGACTTCAAGCCGGGTGACGACTGCCTGCCGGATCAGCAGAACGGCACCTGGATCATGCAGGCCCACGAGTGGGGCAAGTATGTGGGCCGCGCCCAGTTTGACTACCAGAATGGCAAGCTGACCCTGACCCAGTACGACCTGATCCCGGTCAACCTGAAAGACAGCAAGGGAGCCTTCATTCAGGAAGAGATCACCAAGGATCCCGAGCTCTACAATACCCTGCTCACCTATCAGGAGAAGGGGCAGCAGGAGCTGGGCGTAGTGATAGGCTCCACCGACGGCGTGCTGGACGGCGAGCGTGCCAACGTGCGCAACAAGCAGACCAACCTGGGTCGCCTGATCACCACGGCCACCGCCGAGAAGCTGAGCACCGACTTCGGCATCGTCAACTCCGGCGGTGTGCGTGCCTCCATCGCGGCTGGCGACATCAGCTATCGCGACGTGCTGACCGTGCATCCGTTCGGCAACACCGTCAACAAGGCGACCATGAGCGGCAGCGAGCTGGCGACCTATCTGGGCCAGGTAGCGACCAAGACGGTCAACACCGGCGGCTATGCCCAGTTTGGTGGCATCAACATGGCGGTGGACTGCCAGGCCAAGAGCGTGACCATCACCAGCGTGGGCGGCAAGGCCTTCGATCCGGCGGCCAGCTACAGCTTCTCCATCCCGAGCTTCAGCGCGGCCGGTGGCGACGGCTATCCGAAGATCAATACCATCAACGCCGGTCTGGTGGATGCCGGGGTGTTGAAGGATTATATCGCGGCGAAGAAGACCATACAGGTGGCCGATTATCAGCCGGCCGGCGAGGTCAGCTATGTGAATTCCGCCTCGACTGATGGCTGCAAATAATAGAGTGGCCTTGGGCCAATAACAAAAGAGAGGCAGCCATGGCTGCCTCTCTTTTTTATTTTCAAGGTCATCAGCATGGGCTGAAGGCGATTATTCTCGGCCTCCTCACAGGGAGGGGGGAATATTCCATGAGCAGCAGTGATGAGTGCGATGGCAATAAAAAGGCGACCCTGAGGTCGCCTTTATCATGCTTGCCGGACGGGCGTGCTTAGAGCTGCTCGATACCGACGATGTGCCAGGGGGCATTGTCCTTGGCCAGGTTGCGCTCGAGGTGCCACACCTCCTTGATGTCCTCCTCGACCTGCTCCTGACGGTCCATGTAGCGGCCGCTGAAGCGCACGCTGACCTGGGCCCAGTCGCTGCCGTAGTCGGCACGCACCAGCTGGGTGTCCACATACATCACTTCGGTATGCTGCTCGCCGGTCAGTTCGGCGCGCTCGGCCTGGAGGTGCTGGAACAGCTCCGGGCTCACGTACTCGCGTACCTTCTCCAGATCGTTCTTGTTCCAGGCCTCTTGTAGGGTGCGATAGTGATCGCGGGCACCGGACAGGAAACCGTTCATGTCAAAGCCTGGCGGCAGGCGGAAGGGGACGTCGCTGTCGGCAAAGCCGGTCGCCTGCGGGGCGCCGTTGCTCTGCTCGAACTGCTGCGGCGCCGACGGTGGCTGATAGCCCGCATAGGCCGCCTGTGGTGGGGTCGCAGCCGCCTTGTTCTTGCGCAGGGCGCGGATCAGGAACACGGCACCGAGCGCCAGCAGGGCGATCAGCAGGAAGTCCATGCCCTGCAGGCCTTCGAAGGCGCCGCTGCCCAGCAGGTAGGCGAACAGGCCACCGGCCAGCAGGCCGCCCAGCAGGCCACCCATCATGCCGCTCTTCTTGGGCGCCGCAGCCAGGGTCGGGTTCTTGCCATTCACGGGAGCTGCAGTCGGAGCCGGTTGGGCCGGTGCCGTCTTGTAGCTCTTGCCAAAGGATTTGCCGCCACCAAATTTCTTGGCCTCGGCTATGGGTGCCCCAAGGCCAATGGCCAGGATCACGGCAAACAGGGTCAGCATCTTTTTCATTTTGACTCTTTCACTCTCATGTAGGTGGGGGCATGCTCTGCTTGTGCAAGCTCAGCGAGGCGCATGGCAGGCTGCCGGTCCCTTTTTGTGTTGCAGCTTGCGGGTATGATTAACATGTCTGGCATGAATTATTCATGAACAGATTGCCCCTCCCGGGGGCGCCAAGGAGGATGCCCATGAGAAACAGACGACCGAGTCGTTCGGTGCGCAGACTGCGCAACAAGCTCAAATCCAAGGCGAAGGATCAGACCCTGGTCTGGCCCTTCCTCGTGCTGTGAGGGGCAAGGAGGTCCCCAAGACCCGATGAGCAGGCCACCTGGGAGGAGGCAGGCCAACGGATGAGGTGAATAGCGCGCATTAGCGCTCGCGATGGCGGGGTTTCTTTTGTAAAATTCCCGTCCCCTTCCCGCTGCGGTTTTTATGTGTATGGCAGAGCAAGTGACGGCGAAAAAAGACGCCAAGACACAACAGCTGAAAGTTCCCCCCCACTCTTTTGAGGCCGAGCAGTCCGTACTGGGCGGCCTGATGCTGGATAACGAGGCCTGGGATCGGGTGGCCGAGCGGGTGATCGACAAGGATTTCTACAGCCGTCCCCACCGCCTGATCTTCCAGGCCATGACCCGCCTCACCAACGCGGGCAACCCCATCGATCTCATCACACTGCAGGAGGAGCTGGAGCGCTCCGAGCAGCTGGAAGAGTCCGGTGGCTTCGCCTATCTGGTGGAGATCGCCAAGAACACCCCGAGCGCCGCCAACATCAATGCCTACGCCGAGATAGTGCGTGAGCGGGCCGTGGTGCGGGAGATGATCGCGGTCGCCAACGAGATAGTCGAAGCGGGTTACGAGCCCCAGGGCCGCACCTCAGGCGATCTGCTGGATCTTGCCGAGAGCAAGGTGTTCCAGATTGCCGAGCAGCGCTCCAGCGCCAACGAGGGCCCGCAGCCCCTGAAGCTCATTCTGGAGCAGACGGTCGACAAGATTGAGGAGCTGTTCAAGACCCCCCACAACGGGGTGACCGGGGTCTCCAGCGGTTATGGCGATCTCGACAAGATGACCGCCGGCCTGCAGCGCTCGGATCTGATTATCGTGGCGGCCCGTCCCTCCATGGGCAAGACCACCTTTGCCATGAACCTGTGCGAGCACGCGGCCCTCACCGCCGACAAGCCGGTGCTGATCTTCTCTCTGGAGATGCCCTCCGAGCAGATCATCATGCGTATGCTCGCCTCGGTCGGTCGCATCGACCAGACCAAGGTGCGGACCGGCCAGCTCGACGACGAAGATTGGGCGCGCCTCTCCTCCACCATGGGGCTGCTGCTCGAGAAGGGCAAGATGTACATAGATGACGCCTCCGGCCTGACCCCGACCGACGTGCGCTCCCGTGCCCGTCGCATCGCCCGCGAGCACGGCGGCCTCTCGATGATCATGATCGACTACCTGCAGCTGATGCGGGTGCCGGCGCTGTCTGACAACAGAACCCTGGAGATAGGTGAAATCTCCCGCTCCCTCAAGGCCTTGGCGAAGGAGCTGCAATGCCCTGTGGTGGCGCTCTCCCAGCTGAACCGAAGCCTGGAGCAGCGGGCCGACAAGCGCCCGGTCAACTCGGATCTTCGTGAATCCGGCTCCATCGAGCAGGACGCGGATTTGATCATGTTCATCTACCGCGACGAGGTGTATCACGACGACAGTCCCGACAAGGGGATTGCCGAGATCATCATCGGCAAGCAGCGTAACGGCCCTATCGGAAGAGTACGCCTCACCTTCCAGGGTCAGTTCTCCCGGTTCGACAACTATGCCGGTCCGGCGTTTGATGATGACTATTGATGTAAACCCAAGGTGAGGGCTGCGTAGCCATCACTACAACTGCCCTGACCGATAGCCAACTCAGATAGTGGCCGACCGTCAGGGCTTGTTTTCCCGGTTCGACAATTCTGCCGGTCCGGCCTTAGACGATGACTATCAAGGGATGACACCACTCGGTGCCTGGCGCAGGTGCGCCATCATGCCCTCGTAAGGGAAAACAGATGAAAGCGGCTATTGCCCAAATCGATACCTCGGCCCTGCGCCACAACCTCGCCGTGGTCAAGCGCCACGCCCCTTCCTGCAAGATCATCGCCGTGGTCAAGGCCAACGCCTATGGCCATGGCCTGCTGCCGGTGGCACGCACCCTGGTGGATGCGGACGCCTACGCGGTGGCCCGCATCGAGGAGGCGCTGATGCTGCGCTCCTGCGCCGTGGTCAAACCCATAGTGCTGCTGGAGGGCTTCTTCTCGAGCGCCGATCTGCCGGTGCTGGCGGCCAACAACCTGCAGACCGCGGTACACACCTGGGAGCAGCTCGAGGCCCTGGAGCAGGCCGAGCTGCCGGCCCCCGTGGTGGCCTGGCTCAAGCTCGACACCGGCATGCACCGGCTCGGGGTGCGGGCCGAGGAGATGCCCGCCTTTATCGAGCGGCTGGCCCGCTGCAAGAACGTGGTGCAGCCGTTCAACATCATGACCCACTTCAGCCGCTCCGATGAGCTCGAGCAGCCCACTACCCGCGAGCAGATCGATCTCTTCAGCCGCCTGACCGCGCCGCTCAAAGGCGAGCGCGCTATGGCGAACTCGGCGGGCATCCTGGCCTGGCCAGACTCCCACTGCGACTGGGTGCGCCCCGGCGTCATCCTCTACGGCGTCTCCCCCTTCCCGAACACTGTAGCGGCGGATTATGACCTCAAGCCGGTGATGACCCTCAAGACCCAGCTCATCGCGGTGCGGGATCACAAGGCGGGCGAGCCTGTGGGCTATGGCGCGAACTGGGTGTCGAGCCGGGATACCCGGCTCGGCGTCATCGCCATCGGCTATGGCGACGGCTATCCCCGCATGGCACCCAACGGCACCTCGGTGCTGGTAAATGGCCGCATAGTGCCGCTGGTGGGCCGGGTCTCTATGGACATGACCACTGTGGATCTCGGCCCAGGCGCCACCGACAAGGCTGGCGACGAGGCCGTGCTCTGGGGCGAGGGCCTGCCGGTGGAGCGGGTCGCCGAGGAGATTGGCACCATTCCCTATGAGCTGATCACCAAGCTGACGTCCAGGGTCTTTATGGAGTACGTCTAACCCTTTGACTTGGGATGGCGGCCGAGGAGATAGGCACAACCTTCTCCCTACGAGCCGATCACCAAGCTCACCTCCCGGGTGTTTATGGAGTACGTTTAATCTCCGTCCTCCCCGACCCTTCTCCCGCAAGGGGATAAGGGGGAACAAGAAGGCCGCCCCGATAAGGGCGGCCTTCTTTTTGCTCGTTTATCCCATGGCAGAAAGAACAAGCCCCGCGTCTGCGGGGCTTGGGTCTCTGTCGGTACTTGGCGCTTAGCCTATGGTCATCAGGCTGGCGTTGCCACCGGCGGCGGCTGTGTTGACCGAGAGGGCGTGCTCGATCAGCAGGCGTTCCAGGGGGATGTCGGTCTCGCCACGGTGCAGGCCGTGTACGCCGACGATGGCGCCAGCACGGGCGGCGGCAAGCTTGGCCACTTCCCGTAACTGATCCGAGTCACCGTGGTGCAGCAGGGCATCGAAGCCGATGTCGCTGTTGGCCCAGTCCGCCACCAGCTGGATACGCCCTTGTACCTCGCTGGGCAGGCTGGCCAGCAGGGTGCGGTTCTGGGCATTGTCCTGCCACAGCACTTGCGTCCCGACCGCCAGACAGGCTGCCAGCTGGGCAAGCAGATCCGCCCTGGCTTCTTGATCGTCGGCGGCCAGACAGAGCACCCGCTCCCGGGGCAGCAGGCTGTAGCTGTTGCGCTCGCCGGTGGGGCCGACCAGCAGCTGGGTCAGGCCGCTCAGCGCCAGCTCGCCGTAGCGATCGCACAGGGCCACCAGTGCCGGGGCCTGCTTGCTCGCCCAGCCACGCAAGGCCAGCAGTGCCGGTTTGGCGGCCTCGGCTTGCGGGGTTGCCCCCTGCTCCTGGCGAAGCTGGCTGGTCACCGCCTCCTGAGGACGCGCCCCGAGCAGACGGTACATGTAGAGCGGGCCACCGGCCTTGGGACCTGTGCCTGAGAGCCCCTCGCCGCCGAACGGCTGCACCCCGACCACGGCGCCCACTATGTTGCGGTTGACGTAGAGGTTGCCGACTTTGGCGGTGTTGACCACCTGGGCTATGGTCTCGTCGATGCGGGTATGGACTCCCAGGGTCAGGCCGTAGCCGCTGTCGTTGATCTGCGCGAGCAGCTCGCCGAGCTTGGCGCGGGGGTAGCGCACCAGGTGCAGCACCGGGCCGAACACCTCTGGGCCCAGCTCATCCAGGCTGTCGAGTTCGATCAGGGTCGGCAGCACGAAGGTGCCGCGGTTGCAGGCGCCCTCCTGCGTGCGGGCAATCTGGTGGACCCGGCGACCCTTGTCCCCCATCGCCTTGATATGGCGCTCTATGTTGGCCTTGGCCTCGGCGTCGATGACAGGGCCTATGTCGGTGGAGAGGTGCTCCGGGCTGCCGACCTTGTACTCTGCCATGGCGCCCTTGAGCATGCGGATCACCCGCTCGGCCACGTCGTCCTGCACGCACAGCACCCGCAGGGCGGAGCAGCGCTGGCCGGCACTGTCGAACGCCGAGGAGATGACGTCCATCACCACCTGTTCGGTCAGGGCGGAGGAGTCGACGATCATGGCGTTCTGGCCGCCGGTCTCGGCGATGAGCGGTATGGTGCGGCCCTGGGCGTCGAGGCGACCGGCCAGGTTGCGGGAGATGATGCCCGCCACCTCGGTGGAGCCGGTGAACATGACGCCACGCACCCGCTCGTCCGCGATAAGGGCTGCGCCCACGGTTTCACCGCGGCCCGGCAGCAGTTGCACCGCACCGGCGGGGACGCCCGCCTCACGCAGGATGCGCACCGCCTGGGCGGCGATGAGGGGGGTCTGCTCCGCCGGTTTGGCGAGCACAGTATTGCCGGCCGCCAGGGCCGCGCAGACCTGGCCGCTGAAGATGGCCAGCGGGAAGTTCCAGGGGCTGATGCAGACCACGGGGCCGAGCGGTCTGTGGCTCTCGTTGGCGAAGTGGTTGCGCGCCTGGGCGGCGTAGTAGCGCAGGAAGTCCACCGCCTCGCGCACCTCGGCGATGGCGTTGGCGAAGGTCTTGCCGGATTCGCGCACCAGCAGGCCCATCAGGGGTTGCAGCTCGGATTCCATCAGATCGGCGGCGCGCTCCAGTACGGCGGCACGCTCGGCCGGCGGAGTCGATTGCCAGATCTGGCCGCTGGAGAGAGCACAGGCCAGCGCGCTGTCCACCAGCTCTACCGTGGCTTCGCTCACCTGACCGACGACGTCGCGGTGATCCGCCGGGTTGACGACGTGCTGGAACTGGGTCGGCGCCTCGGTGTCGCAGCCCAGCATGGGCACGGCCTGATAGGCGGTGTTGGTGCTGGCGAGCAGGGCGGCGGACAGCGATCCCAGACGGTGCTCGTTGGCGAGATCCAGACCGGCGGAGTTCGGGCGGGCTTCGCCGTACAGCTCACGGGGCAGGGGAATACGCGGGTGGGGCAGACCCAGGCTGCCTTCACGGGCGGCCATCTGCTCGATCTGCTGTACCGGATCCTGCACCAGATCCTGCAGGGAGATGCTGTTGTCCGCGATGCGGTTGACGAAGGAGGTGTTGGCCCCGTTCTCCAGCAGGCGGCGCACCAGGTAGGCGAGCAGGGTCTCGTGGCTGCCGACCGGCGCATAGATGCGGCAGGGGCGACCCAGCTTGCCGTCGGCGACCTTGCCGACCACCTGTTCGTAGAGCGGCTCACCCATGCCGTGCAGGCACTGGAACTCGTACTGGCCCGGGTAGTAGTTCTGCCCCGCCAGCTGGTAGATGGCCGACAGTGAATGGGCGTTGTGGGTGGCGAACTGGGGATAGATGGACTCGGGCACCGCCAGCAGCTTGCGGGCGCAGGCGAGATAGGAGACATCGGTGTAGGGCTTGCGGGTATAGACGGGGTAACCCTCCAGGCCATCCTGCTGGGCGCGCTTGATCTCGCTGTCCCAGTAGGCGCCCTTCACCAGCCGGATCATCAGGCGGTGACGGCTGCGCTTGGCGAGATCGATCACATAGTCGATCACATAGGGGCAGCGCTTCTGATAGGCCTGGATGACGAAGCCGATGCCGTTCCAGTCCGCGAGAGACGGGTCGAAGCAGAGCTTCTCCAGCAGGTCGAGGGAGATCTCCAGCCGATCGGCCTCCTCGGCGTCTATGTTGATGCCGATGTCATACTGCCTGGCGAGCTGGGTCAGGCCCAGCAGGGTGGGGTAGAGCTCTTCCATGACGCGATCGTACTGGGCGCGGCTGTAGCGCGGGTGCAGGGCGGAGAGCTTGATGGAGATGCCCGGGCCCTCGTAGATGCCGCGGCCGTGGGAGGCCTTGCCGATGGCGTGGATGGCCTGCTCGTAGGAGGCGAGATAGCGCTTGGCATCCTCCTCGGTGAGGGCCGCTTCCCCCAGCATGTCGTAGGAGTAGCGGAAGCCCCGGTTTTCCATGTTGCCCGCGTTCGCCAGCGCCTCGGCTATGGTCTCGCCGGTGACGAACTGCTCGCCCATCAGGCGCATCGCCATGTCCACCCCCTTGCGGATCAGCGGCTCGCCGCCCTTGCCGATCAGCCCCTTGAGGGAGCTGTTGAGGCCAGCCTCGTTGTGGGTGGCCACCAGTTTGCCGGTGATGAGCAGGCCCCAGGAGGCGGCGTTGACGAACAGGGAGGCGCTCTGGCCCAGGTGCTGGCTCCAGTTGCCACCGCTTATCTTGTCGCGGATCAGGGCATCGCGGGTCGCCTTGTCGGGGATGCGCAGCAGCGCCTCCGCCAGACACATCAATGCCACCCCTTCCTGGGAGGAGAGGGAGAACTCCTGCAGCAGACCCTGCACCAGGCCCTGACGGCCGCTGGCGCTCTTCTGGTTGCGCAGCTTCTCGGCGATGCCGAGGGCCAGCTTCTGGGTGGCCTCGGCCTTCTCCTTGGGCAGGCGGGCCTGCTCCAGCAGCATGGGCACGGCCTCGGTCTCTGGGCGGCGATAGGCGGAGGTGATGGCGGCACGCAGCACGGACTGCGGCAAGATGCTCTCGGCAAACTCGAGGAAGACCTGGATCCCCTGCTCGGTGAGGGTCTCGATGGCCTCTTCCCCGGCGGCAGCGGCCAGACCGGACTGCTCGGGCGGGGTCAGGCCACGCTCCAACTGCTCCAGATAGGTGAAGATCGCCTGCTTGATCAGCCAGTGGGGGGTGCGATCCAGAGTCTGAGCGGCCTGCTTGAGACGGTCGCGGGTCGCTTCATCGAGTTTAACGCCGAGGGTGGTAGTGGCCATGGGACTTCCTGTGTCTAGAAGGTAACAATATTACCGGACGGTTAAATTTTGCCGAGAATGGCGCAACCAGGTGCAACCTTCAAGCAAGAAATTTTAATGTCCTGGCTACATTGTTGAATTTTCCTATGGCAAATGACTCGGTGGATTGAGCCTATGAATAGGACTCGATACAGGTTTTCACCGAAATATTAATGGGTTGTATACATGTTTTCGGGATGGGTAACTAGGTGCAACCCTCGGCGGGGTCGGGTTGCTCTTTTTTCATGAAATATCAGCCAGGTACTCATGAGGAAACGAGGGAAACCACCACTCAGGACTCACTGGTGTAGTGAACGACAGGGGGGGCGTTGGCTCTTCTATGCTGATAGCTGGCCTCGAAATCCGCTATCAATGACCAAGGAGATCATCATGGCGCGTGTCAGTACCTATCTCAATTTTGCCCGGGAGACGGAGGCGGCCTTCCTCTTCTACCGGGAGGTGTTTGGCGGCGAGTTCAACGGCCCCATCCACAGATTCAAGGAGTCCCCCGGCTGCCCGGGTCAGCCGCCCCTGTCACAGGAAGATGGCGATCTGGTGATGCATGTGGAGCTGGCCATCCTCGGCGGCCATGTGCTGATGGGCACGGACGCCCCCGCCAGCATGGGATTCACCCTGGTGCAGGGCAACAACAGCTACCTCAACCTGGAGCCGGACAGCCGGGCCGAGACCGACCGCCTGTTTGCGGCCCTGGGGGAGGGCGGCCAGGTGGAGATGGCGCTGCAGGAGATGTTCTGGGGTGACTATTTCGGTTCTCTGGTGGACAAGTTCGGCACCCGCTGGATGTTCAACTGCCAGAGCAAGAGCTGACGGCAGATCTGCAATAAAAAGGGCGCCATGGCGCCCTTTTTGTCTACTTGTCCGGCCCAAAGCCTTATTTGCTGCGCCCCACCATATCAGCGGGCACCACCCAGGCATCGAACTGCTGGGCGCTGAGGTGACCGGAGGCGATGGCCGCCTCCCGCAGCGTCAGCCCCTGGTGGTGGGCCAGTTTGGCGATCTCGGCGGCCTTGTCATAGCCGATGTGGGGGTTGAGCGCCGTCACCAGCATCAGGGAGCGGGCCAGCAGCTCGTCGATGCGCGCCCGGTTCGCCGCTATGCCGACGGCGCAGTGATCGTGGAAGCTCTGCATGCCGTCCGCCAAGAGCCGCACGCTCTGCAGGAAGTTGTAGGCGATCATGGGCCTGAACACGTTCAGCTCGAAGTTGCCGCTGGCGCCGCCGATGTTGATGGCCACGTCGTTGCCCATCACCTGGGCACAGAGCATGGTGAGCGCCTCGCTCTGGGTCGGGTTGACCTTGCCCGGCATGATGGAGGAGCCGGGTTCGTTCTCCGGGATGCTGAGCTCGCCGAGCCCGCTGCGGGGGCCGCTCGCCAGCCAGCGCACGTCGTTGGCGATCTTCATGAGAGAAGCCGCGAGTGTCTTGAGGGCGCCATGGGCATGAACCTGGGCATCGCTTGCCGCCAGGGCCTCGAACTTGTTGGGGGCGCTCACCAGAGGCAGGCCGGTCTGCTCGGCCAGGGTTTTGGCCACCGCCTCGGCAAAGCCGGGCGGGCAGTTGAGACCGGTGCCGACCGCGGTGCCGCCGAGGGCCAGCTCACACAGATGGGGCAGGGCGGCACTCAGGTGGCGCTCCCCCTGAGCGAGCTGGGCGACCCAGCCGGAGATCTCCTGACCCAGGGTGAGGGGGGTGGCGTCCTGCAGGTGGGTGCGGCCAATCTTGATGATGTCGTCGAAAGCGGCGGCCTTGCTGGCCAGGGTCTGTTTGAGGGTGATGAGAGCCGGCAGCAGCTGGCCGGTGATGGCGGTGACGGCCGCCAGGTTCATGGCGCTGGGGAAGACATCGTTGCTGGACTGGCTCTTGTTCACCTCGTCGTTGGGGTGCACCAGCCGCGCCTCTCCCCGTGCGCCGCCGAGCAGCTCGCTGGCCCGGTTCGCCAGCACCTCGTTGAGGTTCATGTTGGTCTGGGTGCCTGAGCCGGTCTGCCACACCATCAGGGGAAACTCGGCGTCGTGCAGGCCGCACAGCACCTCGTCGGCGGCGGCCATGATGGCCTGGGCCTTGCGGGCGGGCAGCAGCCCCAGGGCGTGGTTCACCCTGGCGCAGGCGGACTTGATGCGGGCGAGGGCATGGATGATCTCCATGGGCTGGCGCTCCCCCGAGATGTTGAAGTGGTGCAGGGAGCGCTGGGTCTGGGCGCCCCACAGTCTGTCCGCCGGGACGGCTATCTCCCCCAGACTGTCCCGCTCCATCCTGATATCCATGATGTTTCTCCTGCCGTTGAGGTGGTGGTCCCCAGCATGAACCCAAACGGCGGCCGGGGCCAGTTTGCATATATCTGTTCATGGCTTATAATAAGCAAAGCTTACTATATAGGTTGCATGCTATGAACAAACAACCCGACTCCCTCGGATTCCTGATCGGCGACGTACAGCGTCTGATGCGCCGCCAGTTCCAGCAGCAGCTGGAAGGCAGCTGTCTGACCCTGGCCCAGGCCCGCGCCCTGGTGCACATAGCGCGCCGCGAGGGGATCCGTCAGGTGGAGCTGGCCGACGGTCTGGATATCCAGCCCATCACCCTGGCCCGCCAGCTGGATCAGCTGGCCGAGAACGGTCTGGTGGAGCGGCGCAGCGATCCCGGCGACCGCCGGGCCTATCAGCTCTACCTGACCGAGGCCGCAACCCCCTATCTGGCGATGATCAAGCAGGCGTCCGATCTGGTGCACCAGCGCGCCATCGGCGAGCTGGGGGAGGAGGCGACGGATGCGCTCTGTCACTCCCTCAAGATACTGCGCGCCAACCTCTCTCATCCCTGATTTCTCACTTTGACGCAACACACAGCGGAGCGATTTTATGACCACTGACTCACCCTCCTCCCCCCGTCCCAAGATGAACCGGCGCCGTACCCGCCTGCTGCTGCTGGTGGTGGTACCGGCACTGGTCCTGGTCGGGGCGGGCGCCATTTACCTCCACGGCGGACGCTATGTGGAGACCGACAATGCCTATGTGAAGGCGGACAAGGTGCCCATCAGTACCGAGGTGCTGGGCCGGGTGGCCAAGGTGTTCGTCGCCGAAAACCAGCAGGTCAAGGCCGGTCAGCCGCTGTTCGAGCTGGACCCCGAGTCCTTCCGGGTCGCCGTGACCAAGGCCGAGGCCGAACTCGCCAAGGTGCGCACCGATCTGGTGGCGCTGCAGACCAGCTATCGCGGTCAGCAGGCGGAAATAGACGTGGCCCGTACGCGCCATGCCTATGCCCTGAAGGAGGAGCGTCGCCAGGCGGATCTGGTGGCCAGGCACTTCACCTCCACCGCCAACTACGATGACGCCCGCCAGCTCACCATACAGACAGCCCAGCAGCAGGTGGCGCTGGAGGAGGGGCTCAAGAAGATCGAAGCCTCCCTGAACGGTGACGTGAACCTGCCGGTGGAGCAGCAGCCCGCCTATCAGGAAGCCGCCGCCGGTCTGGCCAAGGCCAAGCTGGATCTGGCCCGCACCACCATCTATGCCCCCGCCAACGGCATCGCCAGCCAGCTGCCCAAGCCCGGCCAGTACAGCCTGGTGGGCATGACAGCCATGATGCTGGTGGAGACCGACAGCCCCTGGGTGGAGGCGAACTTCACCGAGACAGAGCTGACCCATGTGCAGCCGGGCCAGCAGGTCGACATCAGCGTGGACACCTACCCGGACGCCCGCTGGCACGGGGTGGTGGAGAGCCTGAGCCCGGCCACCGGCTCCGAGTTCTCGGTGATCCCGGCCCAGAACGCCACCGGCAACTGGGTCAAGATAGCCCAGCGCGTCGCGGTGCGGATCAAGCTGGAGGACGGGGCGGATCTGCCCACCCTGCGCGCTGGCCTGAGCGCCACCGCCGAAATCGATACCGGCCACCAGCGCACTCTGCCCGGCTTGTCAGGTCGAGGTTGATATGACGACAACAGATACGGAGGGCACAGACCAAGTCTCCCGCCGCACCTTCATCACACTGTCGGTGATGCTGGCCACCATAATGCAGGCGCTGGACACCACCATAGCCAACGTGGCCCTGCCCCACATGCAGGGGGCCATGGGCGCGACCCAGGATCAGATCTCCTGGGTGCTCACCTCCTACATAGTGGCGGCCGCCATCTTCATGCCACTGACCGGCTTTATCTCGGCAAGAATTGGTCGGAAAAGACTGTTTATGTGGTCGGTGGCGGGCTTTACCGTCGCCTCCATGCTGTGTGGCGCGGCCCAGAGCCTGGATCAGATAGTGCTGTTCCGGCTGCTGCAGGGGATCTTCGGCGCCAGCCTGGTGCCCCTCTCCCAGGCGGTGCTGCTCGATACCTATCCTCCCGAGAAGCACGGCTCCGCCATGGCGATGTGGGGCATAGGTGTCATGGTGGGCCCCATCCTCGGGCCGTCGCTGGGGGGCTGGCTCACCGAGTACTACAACTGGCGCTGGGTGTTCTACATCAACCTGCCGTTCGGCCTGCTGGCCTGGTTCGGGCTCGCCGCCTTCATCGAGGAGACCAGACTCGATGCCAGCCGCCGCTTCGATCTGCTGGGCTTTGCCCTGCTGAGCCTGGGGATAGGGGCGCTGCAGATGGCGCTGGACAGGGGGGAGTCCCAGAACTGGTTCGCCAGCCGGGAGATAGTGATCGAGACCGTCATGATGGTGATGGCCTTCTATCTCTTCGTGGTGCACATCTTCACCCACCCCCATCCCTACATAGAGCCGGCCCTGTTCAAGGATCGCAACTTCAGCGTCGGTCTGGTGTTCATCTTCATCGTCGGCATCATCTTGCTGGCGACCATGACGCTCTTGCCCCCCTTCATGCAGGGGCTGATGGGCTACCCGGTGATCGACGTCGGCTACCTGCTGGCACCGCGCGGGGTCGGCACCATGTTCGCCATGATGCTGGTGGGCAGGCTGTCGGGCCGGGTGGACGTGCGCATCCTGATCCTGCTGGGGTTGCTGCTCACCAGCTTCTCCATGTGGGAGATGACGCTGTTCAACACCGACATCAGCAGCTGGGACATAGTGCGCACCGGCATAGTCCAGGGGTTGGGGCTCGGCTTCATCTTCGTGCCGCTCTCCACCATCACCTTCGCGACCCTGGCCCCGCGCTATCGCAACGAAGGGACGGCACTGTTCAGCCTGGTGCGCAACATCGGCAGCAGCATCGGCATCTCTGTGGTCATCACCTACCTGGCCCAGCGCACCCAGATGAACCACGAGGTGTTCGCCTCCTACATCACTCCCTTCAATGCCGGTCTGCAGCAGGGGATGGGGACGGCGGCGCTGGTCACCCCCAAGGGGCTCGCCATGCTCAACGGCGAGGTGACCCGCCAGGCCAGCCTGCTCGCCTATTTGCAGGACTTCCGCCTGATGATGTGGGTCAGCCTGTGCGCCATTCCGCTGGTGTTGCTGCTAAAGGCCCCCAGGCGTGGCGGCGGCAAGGAGGCGCTGGCGATCCTGGAGTGAGGGCCCTTGCGGGACCTCACCCCGGCGCGAGCGGGCAAACGAAAGAGGGATGGCCTTGGCCATCCCTCTTTTCATTGCAGCGCCCCAGACTCAGATCTTGGGGATGAAGGGGGTGAGGGCGGCCAGGGGAGCGGCGTCCTCATACTCCTGGGTCGTCTCGCCGTGCTTGAAGATCTTGAAGCCTTCGCCGCGCACGCTCCAGTACTCGACTGTCTCGCCGTTGCTCTCGCCGCTGATCTGCAACAGGCTGGCCTCGCGCAGGGCCACCACGGATTCGCTCGGGTTGATGGCGCAAAACTCGGCGAGCCGCTCGTCCCGGGTCTCCCCCATGTGGCCGCTGATGCTGGCGTCCAGATAGTGGGGATTGATCTGCAGCGGGAACAGGCCCAGGGCCGGCAGCACGGCGGCACTGCACACCGGCATGTCGTTGGTGGTGCGGATGCTCGGGGTCGCCACGTTGCAACCTGCGCTCCAGCCCACATAGGGCACACCCCGTTCACGCACGGCGCGCTGTATGGGCACCACCAGACCGTATTCGTGCAGCAGCTGGTTCAGGCGCCAGGTGTTGCCGCCGCTGATGAAGATAGCGTCTGCCTGGTTGATGGCCGCCACGGGATCGTCGAACTGGTGGATGCTGATGGTCTCCACTCCCAGGCTCTCGGCGAGATCCTGGGCGCGGGCATCCCAGTCGCTGCGGATCACCGCATAGGGGATGAGCAGGATGCGCTTGACCTGTTTGCGGGCGAGCAGGGTCTGCACCCGGTCGCGGGCCCAGCCGAGCAGGCCTGGGTGTTCGGTGGTTTTGCCATTGCTAAGCAGAAGCAGTTCCATGATGTCTCCTCGAAATAATGCGCAGGACCTAGGTCGGCCCTGATAAAGGGAAGGGGCTACTCTACCCCCAAGGCGGCGCCAAGTGTGTGATCTCGCCACGTTTTATGTCCCGGGGTTGGGGTTTGCCCATAGCGTGAGCGATTCAGGGCCGCCCATTGACCGCCGCATAGCGCAGCATCAGCTCGGCCAGGGAATCGACCTCGAGCCGCCTCATCAGGCTGGCGCGGCACACCTCTACGGTGCGCACCGAGATGCAGAGCGTGCTCGCTATCTGCTGGTTCTTGTGGCCCTGGGCGATGAGCTGCAACAGCTGGTGCTCGCGGGGGGTGAGCCGCTCGAAGGCGTGCCTATGGGCAAGGCGCGCCGCCGCGGCCAGGGTTGCCTGCTCGGCCCGCGCTATGGCGGCGAGCAGAGGGGCCAGCTGCACCGGCTTTTGCAAGAAATCCACCGCCCCCTGCTTGAGGGACTCCACCGCCAGGGGCACCTCCCCGTGACCGGTGAGAAACAGTATGGCGATGGGGCTCTGGGCCGCCTTCAGCCGCTGCTGCACCTCGGGGCCGGAGAGGCCCGGCATGCGGCAATCCAGGATGAGACAGGCGGGCAGGCGCAGATCGACCTCTTCCAGGAAGCGCTCGCCGTCGGCAAAGCAGCGCAGCTGCCGCTCGTCGCAGCTCTCCAGCATGAAGCGCAGGGAGTCGAGCACGGCCTGATCGTCATCGACCAGATAGAGGGGAGGGCGGTCAACGGACTGCATGTCAGCTCCTTGGATTGGGATGGGAAGCGGCCTCAAGCCGCTGCTGAGGGGCGGGCAGGGTCACCCGGGCCAGGCAGCCATGGGGGCTCAGGTTGCTCAAGACGAGCTGGCCGCGATGACACTCGACCACGTCCCGGCAGATGGCAAGCCCCAGCCCCATGCCGTCGTCCTTGTCGCTGTGAAACGCCTGCTGCAGCCAGGCCTGTGGCATCCTCAGGCCGGGGCCGTTGTCGCGGATCTCCAGGATCAAGAGCGCCGCCTCGAAGCAGACAAGCAGCTCGACCCGGCCCGGCTCAGCCCTTTGCGCCGCTGGGCCGTCCGTTCGAGCCGCGCTCTCGGCGCCATTCTTGATGAGGTTCATCAGCAACTGCTCCACCCCTATGCCATCCAGGGGGAGCAGGCGCGGCTGCCCCTGCCAGCGCAGGGTGAAGGTGACGCCGAGGGGGGCCAGCATCTGACCGAGCAGGGGTTGCAGGCCCTCCACCAGGGCGACCAGGTCCGTGGGTTCGGGCTGGCGCGGGCGTTTCTGCAGCCGGGATCTCAGCCGGTTGACTGTCTGGGTGATGCGCTGGACCTGCAGGCCAATCTGCTCCAGGGCCTGGCGCAGGGGCTCCTGTGATGCGGTCGTGGCCGGATCCTGCCCCTGCCTCGCGAGGCGCAGCAGGGCACCCTGGCTGTAGTTGGCGATGGCGGTGAGGGGCTGGTTGATCTCGTGGGCCACGTTGGCGCCGAGTTCGCCTAGCTCGGCGAGGCGCCTGGCCTGCTCTAGCTGGCGCCCCTTGCGCTCGAGCTGACGGGCCTGATCGTCGAGCTGGCGGCGGCTGGCGAGCAGTCGGCGCTGGCTGCGGTTGAACAGCCGTTGCAGCAGCAGGTGGTGGCCGCCTAGCAGCAGCACCAGCGCCAGGGCGCCCCAGCCCCACTGCTGATGCTGGCGCAGCCAGTGCCAGGCCGATTGCCACCAGGGGCCTTGCAGGGGGTGGCGATCCAGCGCCTTGAGCAGGCGGTCGATGCCAAGCTGGCTGGTGGGCACTGTCCAGCCCGCCGAATCGGCGGCCATGGCCGCCTCGCTGTCTGCTGGCAGGTCGAACAGGGCTCGCGTCACCGCCAGGGCAAGCGCAGGGGAGGCCTGCTCCGTCTGGGCGAAGGCCCAGTTCGGGTAGAGCCGGGTCGAGCTCTGGCAGCCAAAGCCCGCCGGTGCCTGGTTGTCCAGCACCCGAAAATCCGAGTCGGCGACCTTGCCCTCCCGCACCATGCGCTCCAGCTGGCACACCGGCACTATGGCGGCGGCGACCTCGTCTGCCGCCAGCTGCTCGATGAGCCTGTCCAGGGGAAAGCCGGTGAAGCGCACGGCGGAGAAGAAGCGCTCCAGCCTGACCCCCTGCTCGTCCGCCTCGAAGCGGTAGGCGAGGTAGCCACCAAAGGCGTTTTCCGACACGGCGGCGACCGGCCGCCCCTCGAGATCCTGCCAGTGCCGGTAAGGGGCATGGGCGCGCACCACCAGGGCGGCGCCTATGGCGAGGTTGTCACCCCCCGCCGGGCTCTTGAGGGTGGCGAGCCAGGCCAGTGGATACTGGCGCGCCAGACTCACCGACTGGCCCGGGTTGGTGATGACAAAGTCGAGCCGGCTTTGCGCGACGGCCTCGGCCAGGGCATCGAGCTCCAGGGGCACCAGCGCGAAGCGCCGCTCTGGCACGCGCTCATCCAGCCAGCCCATCAGCGGCTGCCACTGGGCCTTCGCAAGCGCCGGGCCTCGGGTCGCCAGCACCCCTATTCGCACCGGCTCTGCCAAGGCCTGCACCGGCTCGCTCTGGGCCAGCGCCGACTCTGTCTGGGGCGGCACAGGCCCGGCCAGGGCAGGGACGACCCAGATCCAGAGCAACAGGGCCAGCAGGGGCTGGCGGGCGAGCGATGAGGGGGCGTGACGGAACAGGGCGCTCTCCTTGGGCGGCTGATGGGGGTGGGGAAGCCAGTCTATCACCGGGGCGGTGCGCTGGGTCGCCCAGGCGCCGTGATGGGGCGGCGAATGGGGCTTTGGTCACAGTTTGGCGGTTATGGGGCCGGTTTTATTGCGCTGGATCAACCCGGCTCCCGGTATGTGGAAAACCACAATAGAGGCGACTTGCTGCGTTGCGGACAATCGGCCCAACCCCCCTCTTGGGGGAAGCCAGCTCAGCAGAAGGAAAGAAGCCATGGAGCTCAGCAAGCGCCGATTGTTATCCGGGATCGCCGCCCTCACCGCAGGGGCGGCCTTGATCCCCGTGACCCAGGCTCAAGTTCAGGCCCAGTCCGTCCCCGTTCCCCGCAATGGGCGGGCGGCCATCAGCCGGGGGGATGGCCGCAAGCGCTACGGCATGCTGATTGACTTGCGCCGCTGCGTCGGGTGTCAGGCCTGCACAGTGGCCTGCACCATAGAGAACCAGCCCCCTCTCGGCCAGTTTCGCACCACTGTCAGCCAGTACGAGGTGAGCGACGTGGCGGCACTCGATGCCCCCGCCTCCCTCTTGATGCTGCCGAGGCTCTGCAACCACTGCGCCGAGCCCGCCTGCCTCGACGTCTGCCCCACGGGCGCCACCTTCCAGCGCGATGACGGCATAGTGGTGGTCAACAACGACTGGTGCGTCGCCTGCGGCTACTGCGTGCAGGCCTGCCCCTATGACGCCCGCTTCATCAACCACGAGACCAACACCGCCGACAAGTGCACCTTCTGCGCCCACCGGCTGGAGGCGGGACTGCTGCCCGCCTGTGTGGAGAGCTGCGTCGGCGAGGCGCGCATCATAGGGGACTTGAACGATCCCAAGAGCCAGATCAGCCGGTTGCTGCGTGAGCATGAGTCCGCCCTCAAGGTGCTCAAGCCGGAGGCCCATACCCAGCCGCGGGTCTTCTATCTGGGCATGGATGAGGCCTTCGTCAGCAAGATCGACGGCCATCCGGCGCAGCGCACCCTGCTCGGCGACGACGGCAAGGAGATAGCCCATGACCATTAACGAACTGCTGGCCCCGGATCAACCCATCACCTGGCTGCCCTGGGCGGTGCAATATTTCTTCCTCATAGGCCTCGCCTATGGGGCCCTCTGGCTGGGCGCGGCCGATCTGTGGCGCAAGGCGCCGGATCGGCGGCTGCAGACCCTGGCCGCCGTGCTGATGATGGGGGCAGGGGTGGTGGCGCCCATAGCCCTGACCGCGGATCTGCACCAGCCGGCCCGGGCCTGGCACTTCTACGCCCAGACCCGCTTCACCTCCATCATGTGGTATGGCGCCTACCTGCTGCCCCTGTTCAGCCTGCTATCCATGCTGTTTGGCTGGCTGCTGCTAAGGCCGAACCTGGCCAGGCGTGGGGAGGAGCGGGACAGGGTCGCCGCCCTGGCGCGGCTGCTCTGCCTGGGGAACTGGTCCGGCGAGCCCTGGCTCAAACCGCTTGCCCTGATGGCTATTTTAAGCGGGCTCAGCATAGCCCTCTACACCGGGCTCGAGACCATGGCGGTGCAGGCGCGCCCGCTCTGGCATACCCCCTGGTTGCCCTGGCTGCTGGCGTTGAGCGCCCTGCTGGCGGCCCAGAGCGCCCTGCTGCTGCTCAACCGCCTGCTGACCGGCTGGCAGCAGGGCACGGAGGCGGGGCTGCTGCGCCAGATCCGCCCGACCCTGGCGCTGCTCGCCTTCTCCCTGCTGGGCTGGGCCCTGTTTGGCGGCGCCTCGGCGGCTGAGGCGAGTGCCCTCTATCGGCTGGATCCTAGCTGGCGGCTGGCGGCCCACTGGTTGCTGCTGACCCTGGCCCTGCTCGGCCTGTTGCTGCTGGCGGGGCACCGATTCTCCCCCCGCCTGCAAGCCTGGGGCCTGGGGCTGCTGGCACTGCACCTGGTGTGGGGCCTGCGCTGGCTGGTGCTTATTCAGGGGCAGTTGGCGCCGAAATACGGGGCCGGTGTCTATGTCTACCAGATAGCCTGGGGGCCGGCCGGGGTGCTCGGCATCCTCGGCACCTTCGGCCTGCTGCTGGCCCTGCTGGTGGCGCTCTCCGAGCTGGTGCGCGCCCCGGCTCTGCCATCCGTCACAACGTCATCTGCCACCCAGGCAGCCACTACCCATAGCGCTCGCGAGGCACTCTGATGGATCACAGCAAACGCAAGTTTCTCAAAGGGGCCGCCATCGCCGGGGGCACGGGGCTCTTCGTGGCCGGTTACAGCGACACCCTCAAGCAGGTGGTGAGCGGGCTGGCCACCGGCAGCTCGGGCAAGCCGACCCGGGATCCCATCCACGGCAACTCCCTGGCGGTGGAGTACAGGGTCGACGGGCAGGGGGAGCTTCACCCCAACCCGGACCAGCACCTCGCCAACACCATGTGCCTCGGCTGCTGGACCCTGTGCGGGGTGCGGGCCCGCATCGACAACGAGAGCGACCAGATAGTGCGCATCCTGGGCAACCCCTATCACCCCCTCTCCGCCCTGCATCACATCGACTTCAAGACGCCGATCAAGCAGGCGCTGCTCGCTACCAGCGGTTATCAGGAAGGGGGGCTGGATGGCCGCTCCACCGCCTGCGCCCGTGGCAACGCCATGCTGGAGCAGCTCGACAGCCCCCACAGGGTCACCCGTTGCCTCAAGCGTGTCGGCCCCCGCGGCAGCGGCCGCTGGCAGAGCATCCCGTTCGAGCAGTTGATCGAGGAGGTGGTGGAGGGGGGCGATCTGTTCGGGGAGGGCAGCGTCGAGGGGCTCAGGGCCATCCGCAACCTCGCCGAGCCGCTCGATCCCGCCAACCCGGAATACGGCCCCAGGGCCAACCAGCTGCTGGTGAGCAACGCCTCGGACGAGGGGCGCGATGCCTTCATCAAGCGCTTCACCTTCAACGGCTTCGGCACCCGCAACTTCGCCAACCACGGCGCCTACTG
Source organism: Aeromonas sp. Marseille-Q5825 (assembly GCF_946892685.1). Taxonomy (NCBI): domain Bacteria; kingdom Pseudomonadati; phylum Pseudomonadota; class Gammaproteobacteria; order Aeromonadales; family Aeromonadaceae; genus Aeromonas; species Aeromonas sp. Marseille-Q5825. Next base: position 274,293 of record NZ_CAMPOU010000004.1, on the reverse strand, counting down.
CGGCCTGTCGTTCCGGGTGGGGGCCGGCGCCCTGCTGGACGATCTGGAGAAGAACGCCCACCTCAAGCCCGACTGGGACGAGAGCAACTTCCTGCTGTTCATGGGCACCTCTCCCCAGCAGTCCGGCAACCCCTTCAAACGCCAGTCCCGCCAGCTGGCGGCGGGGCGGGCACGGCAGGGCAAGCCCTTCTCCTACGTGGTGGTGGCGCCCGGCCTGCCGAACACGGTGAACCTGCCCTCCGCCCCCGCCAACCGCTGGCTGCCCATCAGGCCCGCCACCGACTCGGCCCTGGCCCTGGCCATGCTGCGCTGGATCATCGACAACGATCGTTACGCCGAGCCCTTCCTGGCGGCACCCAACGCAGAAGCGGCCGAGCGGGCCGGCTATCGCGGTTTCAGCAACGCCAGCCATCTGGTGATCTGCGACGAGTCGCACCCCCGCTTCGGCCAGATGCTGCACGTCAGCGATCTGGGGCTGCCCTTTGAGGGCGAAGCCTATGGCGAGGGGGACGCCATGCTGGTGGTCGAAGAGGGGAGTGACGAGCTGACACCGGCCGGCCGTTGCGAGCGGGCCCGACTCTGGGTGGCGCGCAGCATTTCGACCCCAGGCGGGGAGTTGGCGGTCAAGAGCAGCTTCCAGCTGCTGGCCGAGGCGAGCCGGGAGCACAGCCTCGAGCAATACAGTGCCGAGTGCGCCGTGCCGGTGGTCGACATCGAGGAGCTGGCGCGGGAGTTCACCAGCCACGGCACCCGGGCGGCGGTGATCACCCACGGCGGCACCATGAGCGCCAACGGATTCTACACGGCCTGGGCCATCATGATGCTCAACGCCATGATAGGAAACCTCAACGCCAAGGGCGGCGCCGTGGCGAGCGGCGGCAAGTTTGACCCCTTCGGCGCAGGGCCGCGCTACGATCTGGCGAGCTTCCCCGGCATGGTGAAACCCGCCGGCGTCTTCCTCTCCCGCTCCAAGTTCCCCTACGAGAAGACCTCCGAATATCGCCGCAAGAAAGAGGCGGGGCAGAACCCCTATCCGGCTCACGAGCCCTGGTTCCCCATCTCGGGCCCGCTGCTCGGCGAACACCTGACCGCGGCGGTGAGCGGTTATCCCTACCGTGCCAAGGCCTGGCTCAACCACATGGGCAACCCCCTCTACGGTCAGGCGGGGCTGCACCAGGCCATAGGTGAACAGCTCAAGGACCCCAAGGTGCTGCCGCTCTTTGTCAGCATCGACAGCTTCATCAACGAATCCTCGGCGCTGTCGGACTACATAGTGCCGGACACCCTGACCTACGAGTCCTGGGGCTGGGCCACCGCCTGGCACGGGGTCATGACCAAGGTCTCGACCGGCCGCTGGCCCGTGGTGGAGCCTCGCGTCGCCAAGACAGCCTCGGGGGATCCCGTCTGCATGGAGTCTTTCCTTATCGCCGTGGCGAAACGCCTGGGGTTGCCGGGCTTTGGCGAGGGGGCCCTGAAAGGGGCGGATGGCAAGCTGCACGGTCTCCACAAGGCGGCGGACTTCTCCCTCTATGGTGCGGCCAACGTCGCCTACCTGGGTGAACCGGTTCCTCCCATAGGGCCTGAGGACCTCGCCTGGTCCGGGGTGGAGCGGATCCTGCCCACCCTCAACGCCACCCTGAGCGCGGAGGAGGCGAGCCGCGCCGCCTATCTCTACGCCCGGGGCGGGCGCTTCGAGCCGGTCGCCAAGGGGCGCGATGAATCGGGTCAGCCGAGCAAGCGCTGGCCCAAGCCGCTGATGTTGTGGAACCCGGCGGTGGGCAGCCGCCGTCACAGCCAGAGCGGCCAGTTCCTGAGCGGCACCCCGCGCTTCTTCCGGGCCCAGCTCGCCGACGGCACGCCGCTCAATGAGGCGTTCAAGCCCGCCCAGTGGCCCCTGCTGCTCACCAGCTACAAGTCCCACACCATGAGCTCCATGAGCATAAGCTCGGATCGCCTGCGCCAGGTGCACCCCAGCAACGGGGTGCGACTCAACGCCCAGACGGCGGCCCGCCTCGGCATAGTGAGTGGGGACAGGGTGCGGGTCAGCACCCCTAATGGCAGCGTGATCGGGCTGGCCGAGTGCGTGGCCGGGGTGCAGGAAGATGCCATCGCCATCGAGCACGGCTTCGGCCACAAGGAGCTGGGGGCGCGGGAGCACTGGATAGACGGCCAGCCGGTGGCGGCCAGTGCCCTGCGCGGTGCCGGGGTCAACCTCAACGATCTGGCGGTGCTGGATCCCAGTCGCCACGGCCGTTATCCCCTGGTGGACTGGGCCATCGGATCCTCGGCGCGCCAGGGGCTGCCGGCCCGGGTAGAGAAGCTGGTCTAGCGCCAGATGCAAAAAAGCGGGGCCATCATGGCCCCGCTTTTCATTGAGTGGATCCCTTGAATCACTGGTCCAGTTCGAAGTCCACCCACACCAGGCGGTGATCCGAGCTCACTCCCTTGGCGATGCCGAGCTGTGCGTCATACACCAGGTGGTAACCCGGCTCGAAGCTGGCGGGCCAGAACACCCCCGAGGCCACCGCATTGAGGTTGGCGGAGGGGATCAGGTGATCGAGCTGCAGGCCGCTGCTGCTGGTGATGCGCTCCGGGGTCGGCCTGTTGTTGTTGCGCTTGCACTGATCCGGCTGGCTGGCGAGGCACTCGGGGCCACCCTGGCTGACCGGGATCAGGGCGCCATTGGTGACCGACTGGTTGACCAGCACATGGTTGTGCAGGTTCTGGATGGCACTGAGATCCCCGTCACCCGCTTGCGGATCGGCGTTGAGATCCCCGGCGATGACGAAGCGGGCACCCGCCGGCAGACCGCCGGCCTTGCCCCCATCGTCCACCATGTAGCTGGCGCTTTCCACATAGTCCTGCCAGAAGGCGACCTCGGCCCTGTTGTGCTTGACGTTGTGGCGCGCCGCATTGCCGAAGATGGGGGGCGTCGGGTGGGAGATGAGGAAGTGGATCACCACCTCCTTGTTACCCTGCTTGATGCGCACCGGCACGTCCGCGTGGTTCTTGGAGGAGAGCGGGAACTGCTCCCAGGTCGCGGCGTCATACCAGGGCTCGCCGCACTGGCGGCCGGCCGGGATCGGCGCCCTGGGGTTGTTGCAGTCGTCGATGACGGGGTTGGTTTCGCCGGGCATATCCTTCCACTTGAAGTGCTGGAAGGTGCGGATCCCCTTGGTGTCGATGGGATACTGGGACATCACCGCGAAGGCGTACTGGCCGTGGTAGTTGCCAAAGCCCCAGGCGTCGTCCGGCCCGCGGCTCACTTTGCCGTCCAGGTTGAGATCATGACCGCTCATCAGCCCTGTGTTGGTGGCGAAATTCTGCAGCACCGGGTAGCTGATGGCTTGAACCTGTGCATGTTGCGGGTGGGCCAGGTAGTTGTCGTTGAACGCCTTGAGATCCGTTGTGCTCTCGCCCTTGCCGTCGTTGTCGAATTCGTTCAGCAGGAACACATCCGGCCGGGTGCGCTGCACTATCTCGGCGATATTGCGGATCTGCTGCACGTTTTTGGCCTGGGTTATCTCGGCCTTGCCGAGGCTGGCGTCGCCCTCCTGGTAGCGGGCCAGCAGGGCGTCCTGGGCGGCGCGGTCCAGGGCCAGTTCGCCGGAGAGCATGCCGGGGGCGGTGCGATCGAAGGAGAGGTTGAAGGTAGCGAAGCGAACCATGGGATCTGGGGCCTTGGAGTCATTGTTGCTGTGACAGCCTGCCATCAATCCGAGGGAAATGGCAGCGGCGAGCAGGGTCTTGTGGCTATTTTTCATTGTAATATTCCGTAGCATCAATAGGTTATGCCAGGACACCGAAGAGGCCCAGGCGGGCCCATTATAGAGATGCTGATCTGAAACGGGCTCTGAATGAGCCAAAGTGTGAGTCCATTCACAGCCTGAAGAAGAGGAAGGGGCAGCCAGGCCCTGTGGTGGTACGGGCCTGGCCGTTCTGAATAAGCGCGAGGGCAAGAGGAGCCCCGGCTGACCCTCTGGTCCCGGGTGCCTAGGACCAGCGGGAGAGGGGGGAGGGCATGGCGTAGGCGTAGCCCTGCTGATAGTCGCAGCCGAGGCGGTTCGCTATCTCGATATGGGTCTGGGTCTCCACCCCCTCGCACACCACGGCCATGCCGAGGCGCTGCAGGTAGGCCACCAGGCCCACCAGCATCTTGAAGGCGTGTGAGGTGCGTGCCGCCTGCAGCAGCAGGGAGCGGTCCAGCTTGACTACCTCGTAGGGCAGGGCCATCAGGCGCTGAAAGTTGCACTCCCGGGAGCCGAAGTCATCGCAGGCGATGTGGGCGCCATGGGCGCGCAGCACCTCTATCAGCTCCCTGTATTGGCTCTCCAGCCGGGCGTATTCCAGCACCTCGAACCAGATGTCGATCCCCACCTTGCGTGCCTGCACCAGCACCAGCAGCAACAGGTTCTGATAGGTCGGGCTGGAGAGCGCCGGGTTGAGGTTGATGGAGAGGGTATAGGGCCCCCCCTTCGCCAGGACAGGCAGATCCCTCATGATGGCCCTGAGCATGACGATATCCAGATGCAGGGATTCGTCCTGGCTGAGGGAGGCAAAATCGATGCCTTTGTAACACTGGGCCACCGGATCCCAGCGCCTGGCCAGCGCCTCATAGCCCTTGACCTGACGGTCCCGACCTATAATCGGCTGGTAAAAGGGAACGGCGACATCCGCCATGGCCATCGTGGCCATGGCACTCATCGGATACTCTTCTTTGAACGCAAACATGGCTCTCACCTGATGGCGATGGATGGCTGCGCATAATACAGGGTGCAGCCACCCGGCAGCTGTAGGAATTATCTGATAATGAGCCTGCCGCCTGAAATTCAATATAGGATTATTCCGATTAACATCCCCCGGCATGCTGCATAAACTGGCCCCAGTGATATTCGAACGGCTCATTAATAGCTTGTTCAAGAATAAATTCAGTCTGGAATGAAGATGAGAAACCTATTTTTTATTTTGTTGCTGATGCTCAGCGGCAACGTATCGGCATCGGCCGAAATCAGCATAGGCACCCTTTTTGACTATATGGCAGGTCAGCAGGGAACTTATTTAAAGCGGATCCGAAATCAGGGCGATACCACCGCCTTCGTCAAGGTGGCCATTCACGAAATAACCTATGACGGCGCCGGCCAGCCCCGTGAGTCGGCGGAGCTGACCGAAGGCAACCGGGCCCTGATCGCCAGCCCGTCGCGCCTGATCATCCCGGCCAAAGGGGTGCAGGCTACCCGCTTGCTCTATATGGGGGCGCGGGACAAGGAGCGCTATTTCAGAGTTCGCTTTATTCCCGTGCTGCCCAGGAAAGAGGATGGATTCGATATGGATGGCCAGAGTATTGATGCTCAGCAACAAGTCTCTGCCGGCGTAAATATATTGACCGGATTCGGCGCCATTATTTTTGTCATGCCAAAAGAGACCCGTTTTGATACGAAATTGATAGAGACCGACACCATGACCACAGTCGTGAATAACGGCAATGCCACCATAGTGCTGGACTTTTTCGAGGAGTGTGATGGACGTGCAAAAAACTGTTCAACACCAGGAAAAATTCATCTGTTGCCGAGCATGAAGAAGCAACTTGTGAAACAGAAAGATCACCTCTATCGCTTTGCGCTGATTGAGGGTGACCAGAGTAGAAACATGGTGATTGGACACTGATGTTTCTTGTTTATGACCGAGGAGAGAGTAATGAAAGTATGGATTGTTGCGCCCCTGGCGATGCTGGTATCGGCCCATCTGATGGCGGCAGAACGCATTGAACATCAGGTCACAGTGACCGCCCAGATCCCGAGCGAGGCCTTCTATGTGCAGCCGACCGGTGGCGACAACTGGATGAGCACGCCGCAGAAGCTGGCCTACAACCCCTACACCAAGAAGCTGGACACGCTGAGCAAGCAGCTGGATGCCAAGAGCACCATAGGCGCCATCACCGGCTACCTGACCAACCCGGCCGTGATGGCCAGCGGCAACGACAACATTCCCCTGACCATCAAGGTGGGTGGTGTCGCCCTGTCGACCACCTCAGTCGAGGTGATGAAGGCAGAGGATGCCAAGACCGGCAAGTTGCTGGGACTGGAAGTGATCCCCGCCGACGCCCCTGTGGCCGGCTATCAGCCCGGCAACTATCAGGGTGTGGTGAACATGATGTTTGAATCGGAAGCGCCCAAAAAGCCCTAAGCAAATGACGGCGAGTAAGTTCGGCTCCCTGTATCGGGGGAGCCTTTTTTGTTTGCGCTGATGCCAAGAGTGAGATGACCCGTGCCCTATTTCTCTTTCCTGCTGGCGCTGGCCCTGCTGGGCCAGCCTGTCTGGGCGACTGAGGGTCGTGCCACCCAGCCCCTCGATGTGTTGCAACAAGCCCAAGACTTGCCTGATGGCTTTGCCGATCACTTCTTCGACGTCCCGCTGGCGGTGCGCATCCTGGTGGATGGGCAACTGCTGGGGGAGGGCGAGATAGTGCTGGGCAAAGACACCAGCGTACAACTGCTGACCCTGACCGACGGCCACGAGAGTGAGCTGGACGAGCGCACACGCCAGCGCTGGGTCGAGGTGCTGGCCGTGCCCCACCGTCTGGGTCCGTGCCAGGGCGAGTGTGCCAATGGCGTGCTGGCCCTGGAGTACAGCCTGGAGAACTCCCAGCTCTCGGTGCTGACCACCCGGGTGGAGAGCGGATCACAGCAGGCCCGCTACCACCCGTTGCCCGCCGCGGGCAGCTATGGCGCCCTGATGCGCCATCAGCTGAACCTGACCCTGGGGGAGGAAGAGCAGCGCAGCGGCCGCTACAACCTGACGGCCCAGGGCAGCCTCGGCCAGTGGACCCCCTTGCTGGAAGGGGAGCTGAGCCAGTTTTCCGGCCAGCCTGCCCAGCACCATGTGCAGCAGCTCTATGCCGAGCATGAGGGAGAGGGGCGCTTCTACCGGCTGGGCTATTTCTCCCCCTATGCCCAGGGGCTGGTGCGCCAGCCTGCCCAGTTTGGCGGAGGCACGCCGACCGTGCTCGGGGTCATGCTGGGGGATTCGGACACCCTGCTGGTGGAGCAGGGCAAGGCCAGCACTGTCCCGCTCTATGTCACCCCGAGTCGGCCAGGCATGGTCGAGATCTACAAGGATGGCTTGCTCATCAACTCCCAGCAGGTGGGTTCGGGGCTGCAGGCCCTGGATACCCGGGTGCTGCCCACCGGTATCTACGAGGTGGAGCTGCGGGTGCTGGAAGATGGCCAGGTGACCGAGCGGCGGCGGGAGATGATCTACAAGCCGGGCAACTGGCAAAACCCGGAGGAGCTCTGGCGCTTCAACCTGTTTCTGGGCCAGCAGACCCGGCTGCTCAGCGACCGGGAAGAGAAGCGCCCCGAGAGCACCAGCGGCGGCGTCATGCTCAACCACCTGCTCACCCCCTCGGTGATCCTGGGGGCGTCCAGCCAGTACATTGACCAGCGCTGGCAGCATGGTCTCTCGGCGGACTGGAGCCCGGGCAACCAGTGGCGGCTGTTTGGCAACCTGATGGCGACCCAGGGGGTGGGCACCGGCTTCGATCTGCAGGCGCTGTATCACTATGGGGATGGCAGCCTGGTGCTCAGTCATCAGCAGCAGCGCTATCAGGAGCTGCGGGAGGGGGAGGCGCGTGACCTTGCCCAGAGCAACCTGTCGTTGCAGCAGCGACTCGATGAGCATCACTCCGCCAACCTCTATCTGGCGCACCGGGAGGGGCAGGGGCTGGGGGCCGACCTGGGCTGGCGTTACAACGGCGAGCTGCTTGGCCAGGGGGTGAGCTGGAACCTGACGGTGTTCGACCGCCCCGGCAGCATCAGTACCGACAATGCGCGGGACAGGGGAAGCATGCTCTCCCTGAGCATGAACCTGGGGGGAGAGCGCAGCCAGCTTGCCATTGGCCTTGGCAGCCGGACCTCCCGCTCCGGCGGGCAGGAACGCAACGCCTCCCTCGGTTACCAGCAGTGGCTGGAGTGGGGCGCCTTGCAGAGCGTCGGGGCCAACCTGACCACAGACAGCTATGGGGTCGGGATGGCGGGCCATGCCCGCTTTCAGGGGGCACTCGCCAGTGGCGACGCCCACCTGCTCTCTTCTTCCTACAACCGGGCCTTGAGTGGCGGACTCAACCTCGACAGCACCCTGGCCTTTGGCGATGAGGGCAGTCTGACCCTGACCGGTCAACCCCAGGGGTATGAGGCGGGCATGATAGTGGATCTGGAGTCCGACCTTCCCGAGCTGGCCCTGCGCGCCTATGACGATCAGGGAGGGAATGTGGTGCTGCGCCCCGGCCGCAACCTGGTGCCCGTCACCGCCTATCGCGGCGGTGCCGTACAGCTGGACATGGCGGGCGCCGAGTCGCCGTCGGTGACCATTCGCCCCAACCTGCTGCCCTATCACCTCAACAAGGGGGGGGTGGCCTATCACAGGGTGCGGGTGATGAAGACAGTGACAGTGATAGGTCGCCTGCTCAATGGGCAGGGGACACCGCTCAAGGGGGCCATGGTGGTCAACCACGCGGGACGTACCGTCAGCGAGGCCGATGGCTTCTTTGCGGTGGAGATGAGCGAGCGAAACCCCAGCCTGCAGGTGGAATTCCATGGTGCACAGCAGTGCGATCTGGCGCTGGATACGGCCCGTACCGAGCGTCAGCAGGATCTGTTGTTGCTGGGTGATCTGGTGTGCAGCCCCGAAATTTGGGCCAGCCAATAGGCCCTCGAACAGGAGTCGAAGATGAGAATGGAGATGAGGCGTTGTGGTTGGTGGCTGGCCCTGTTGATCGGGGGGGCCGCCCAGGGCGCCACCCTGAATGTGACGGCGGAATATAACCCGGCGACCTATGAGGCGGGGGGAGCCAAGTTCATCAACACCACCCCCTGCACCCAGTTTCCGGACGCGACCGGCTTCTGGTGCAGCACCACGGCCACAGTGGAGACGCCCCAGGCCGTTCGGTTCGATGCCAATATCAAGCGAAAGGTGAAGGAGAGCAGCGACAGCCGGGAGGGAGTGCACTATCTCGGTTTTCCGGGCGCCCGTGACGTGACCCTGGTCAAGCAGGGTGGGGGAGCCTCCTACACCCTCAAATTTATCGTGACGTCGGTCGGCTCCGAGATGAATGTGGGCTCGGTGCCCGCAGACACCACTATCATCTCGGAAAATGGGGATTGTGCTTACGCCAGTGCATGGAAGAACAGCTCGTCTCTGTTCGTCTATCGCAACGTCATAGAGTCCGCCAGCGCATCCGGTGGCCGCTGCCATGGACAAAACATGGGCTCGGTGGGCAAGGATCTCAATATCAGTTCGATTTACCTGGGGTATAAATTGAAAGCCCCCAATCCACTGGCGATGGAAAATGGCACCTATACCGGCAAGCTGACATTATCCATGGGGCATAACCTGGACTTCGATTTCGGCGCTGGCACTTATACGGACACTCAGCTGACCGTGAATTTCACCATCAAGGTTCGCCATCAAATCAAGATTGATTTTCCGGCCGGCGGGAATCGCGTCGTCTTGCAGCCCCCTGGGGGATGGTTCCACTGGATTTATCGTACCCCGGATTATCTGGATGCGGTGTTGCCGGCGCGCTTCTGGGTCGCAGTGCCTTATCATGCCAGCCTGAGCTGCCAATATCTGAATGCACAGGGGGATGGTTGTCAGATAAAGAACGACAAGAATGGCCATAAAGTACCAGTCAAGGTGTATGGCACCGGCATCCGAAATCAGGAATGGCCTATCTATGCAGGAAAGAAAGACCTGTATGCATATCATAAAATATTGGCTGATAGTAATAGGCCATTCAGATTCGTCGTGGAAAAGAAATCTGTGCAAGAGATGATGAAATATTTTGGCAGCACTTATAAAGGTGATATCACCATCATCATCGATGTGGCCATCAATTAACCCTTATTACAGTCCCATCTCTTTTGCATAGTGAAACAGGGCGCTGTCGCTTTGCAGGCCGAGCCGCAGCATGGCGCTCTTTTTCTGGGTGCTGATGGTCTTGACGCTGCGATTGAGGTACTCCGCCACCTGGGTGACCGACATGCCGCTGGCCAGCAGGCGTACCACCTCGTTCTCCCTGGGGGTGAGCTGCACCGCGGGGGGCTGGTGCAGCAACCCGGCCTCTGCCAGCACGGCGTTGACCGAGTTGCCTATATAGTGCTGACCTGCCTTTATCTGGCGAATGGCCTCCGTCAATTCATTGAGCACGGCCTTCTTGAGAATGATGCCGCGCACCCCCGACTGGGCAAGTGATTGCAAGATACCGGCGTTGTGTATCTGGGTCAGCACTATGATGGGCAGCTCGGGATATTCCCGTCGCAATTGCTGGATCATGGCCAGACCATCGCAGCGTTCATCCCCCGGCATGCTGAAATCGGTGATCAGCAGGTCGCAGCTATGTTGTTGCAATGTTTTCAATAATTCAGAAACCTGATGGGCTTCGGCAACAATATCGCAACCGATGTGACTCTGGGTAATGAGGCTGCGGATCCCGGCCAGTATCAACGGATGATCATCGGCGAGAATGATTTTGAAAGACATGATTGAGCCTCATATAAATCAACGAATAATATTCGGGGTGTTAAACATGTGAATTATATAATACTTTATGCGCCGATTTTTTCCGAGCAATAAAATGAAACATGTTTCCCAGCTTGCTGACAGGGTGAGGTGTTACCCATCGATATTATTTAGACTTGCCACCTTAGTGCTGCTATTTAATTTCGTCCTATATTGCCACTCTGCCATCGCTGCCAGCAAGCCCCCTTTGCAAGTGATAAAAGTGGGGGTGCTGAAAGGCGGCTGGGGGCCATTTCAGCAATGGGATGGAAATAATGGCAGCGGCTTCAGTGTGGAGCTGATGGCCTTATTGGCCAAGAATCTTGACTATCGCATCGAATGGAAAGCCTATACGGACTGGCGTCATCTATATAAGGCGAGCTGTCGCGGTGACGTCGATATTTTGCTGGATGCCTTTCGCGCCGACGAGCGCAAGTGTATCTCCTACAGCCGTCCCTATTATTCATCCCCGACCGTGGTGGTGGTGCGCCACGACAGCCCCCTGTTTCGGGATGTCAGCGGCCTGAGTCAGGCCAGGATCGCCGTCGAGATCGGGTTTCTGACGGACAAGCTGATCCGGCTGCACTATCCGTCGGTCTCCCGCATCCTGTTTTCCGATTCGAGCTCGGCCCTGCGCGCCGTGCTGGAGGGAAAGGCCGATGCCTACATTGGCAACCTGCATGTCACCAACGAGTTCATCGGGCAGCACCCTGAGCTGGCCGTGGTGGCCCAGTCCCCCCTCTTGATGGAGAGCCTACATCTGGGAGTCAGCAGGCATAAACCCAGTCTGGGGGTGCGGCTCGACACCGCCATCCAGGCCCTGACGGTGGAGGAGCGCACCGAGCTTGAACGGCGCTGGCTGGGGGATAGCCGCCTGAGCTTTCAAGGCCATAGCGGCTTCTTGCTGCGACCGGATGAGCGGGAGTGGCTCGCTCAGTTGCCCCCGCTCAGAGTCGGCCTGCTCGAGGGCTGGGCACCCTTCTCGTTTTTGGATAGTCAGGGGCGGGTGAGCGGGCTCATCGACGACTACCTCGGCCTGTTCAAGGAGAAGCTGGGTCTGGCCTATCGCCATCGAACGGACCCAAGCCGCTCGGCCCTGTTGCAGGCGCAGATCCACCAGGAGGTGGATCTGATAGTGCTGCCCCTTCGCGTCAGCCAGCGGCTCACCGGCTGGCAGGTGAGCCGGCCTATTGCGTCCTTCCCCGTGGTCATCGCCACTGCCCGTGGCAGCAACAGCATTGGGGGCTTTGCCGAGCTGGCGGGCAAGCAGCTGATCGTGACCGATCGCATGCTGGTGAGCGAGCTGAAGGCACGTATCCCCCATGTCATCGTTACTGTGGTGTCCGGCCCTGAGGAGGGGTTGGCCATGGTGGCCGCCGGTCGTGGGGATGCCTATGTGGGCAACCTGGCCGTGCTCTCCCGGGTGATTGATGAGCGCTTCGGCGACAACCTGCACATAGTCGCACCCACCCCGTTTCGGGACGAGCTGGTGGTGGCGGTGCGCGAGTCCTATGCCCCCCTGCTGCCGCTGATCAACCGGGTGCTGGTGAGCATGAGCGACAAGGAGAAACAGCAGATCCGCAATACCTGGCTGGCCTTGAACTACAGCGAAGGTATCCCGTGGCAGAAGCTGCTGCGCACCCTGGTCCCCCTAGGGGCCGGTGTCCTGCTCTTCATCCTCATCCTCAGCATCGCCTACTGGCGCCTGCACCGGGAGATAAGGCGCCGCCGCGAGGTGGAGGCGGCACTCGCCCATGCCAAGGAGCTGGCGGAGCGGGCCGCCAGCAAGAAGGCCGAGTTTCTGGCGACCATGAGCCACGAGATCCGCACCCCCATGAACGGCATCCTCGGCATGGCGGAGCAGTTGAGCTTTACCCCGCTGGATCTCGAGCAGCGCCAGATGGTCGCCATCATCAACCAGGGGGCTGAGGGGCTGCTGCAGCTCATCGGCAATGTGCTGGATTACGCCAAGCTGGATGCAGGCAAGATGCAGCTGGCGCCCACCTCCTTCCTGCTGCGGGAGCTGGCCGACAATGTGCTCACCATGATCAGCAGCGAGGTGGAGCGCAAGGGGCTGCAGATCTATCTGCGGGTGGACGATGAGGTGGGGGCGCGCTTCAACGGGGATGTACTCAGGCTCAAGCAAATCTTGTTCAATCTGGTGAGCAATGCGGTCAAATTCACCGAGCGTGGTTTTATCGAGCTGTCGATAAGCCAGGAGTGGCAGAGTGCCGGTGAACAGCGGCTGCTGTTCGGAGTGCAGGACACCGGCATCGGCATGAGCGCCGAGGTGCAGGCCCGTATCTTCAATGCGTTTGAACAGGCCGACGGCGCCACCACCCGCAACCATGGCGGCACCGGGCTTGGGCTCAGCATCAGCCACACCCTGGCGGAGTTGATGGGGGGAACGCTCAGGCTGGAGAGTGCCCCCGGGGTGGGGACCTTCATCGGCCTCTCCGTCACTCTGGGGCTCGAGCGGCAGGAGGAGTGTGATCCTCTCCTGGCCGGATTGCGGGCCTTCCTGGCCGTGGATGATGACAGGTTGCGTCATACCCTGCGCCAGCACCTGTTGTCACTGGGGGTGCAGATGTGGGAGGAACCGGGAGGGGCCGATCTCATCTTCGGCGAGGCGCGTGATCTGCCACACAACGGCATCTGCATCGCCCCCCTTGGCAATGTGCTGGGCTATCAGCGGCGAGACGGAGCCTACTGGCTCAACAGCAATCCCCTGACCTGGCAGGCGGTGCGGGAGGTCTGTCATCGTCAGCTCGGCCTGGGTGAGGTGACCCCCTTGCCTGCGGTTTCGCCCCTGACAGAGGCCTCTCTGCCGCTGCCCGCTCGCGTGCTGGTGGTGGAAGACAATCCCCTCAACCAGACCCTGATCCGGCGTCAGCTCAGGCAGCTGGATCTGGGGTGCGATCTGGCTGAGCATGGCGGGCAGGCGCTCCTCATGCTGGAGCAGCAGCCATATGAGCTCATCCTGTGCGACTGCCAGATGCCGGTGATGGATGGCTACGACTTTACCCGCAGGGTGCGCGCCACCCGGGACCTGGCCTCCCTTCCCATCATCGCCATGACCGCCAATGTGATGCCGGAGCAGGGGCAGCGTTGTCTGGCTGCCGGGATGAACGATGTGCTGGGCAAGCCGGTGCTGTTGGAGGGGCTGCGCGGCATGCTGATGAAATGGCACCTGCTGCCGTCCCCCGGCCTGCTTGACCTGGCCGCGTTGCAGCGCCTGTTCGGGACGGGTGAGCCCTTCGCGCAGATGCTGGGCCAGTTTTGCGAGGAGCTGGTGCAATCCCTGGCACAGGTGCAGGAGAACGACAAGGCGCTGGCAGACTGGGTGCATCGCCAGGCGGGCACCATCTCCATGATGATGATCGAGGATCTGGCGCAGCAGGCCTGGCATCTGGAGGAGAAGATCCGCCAGCAGGGGGCGAGGGCGTGCGAAGCCGAATTGAGGGAATTCAGGGCACTGCTTGGACGTATAGTCGAGGAGCTGAGGGGGCTTCTCCCTCGTGCCTGAGGCGGCCTCAGCGGGCCGCCATGGCCTGCTGGGTGTGCTGGCTTGGAACCGCGTGCATGGCCTGGGCCAGCCACTCCCAGTCGAGTTTGGGGGATCCTGCCTTGAAGCGCTGGTAGGCCTGACCCTGTGCAACGGTCAGGAACAGGGTGCTCGGCAGGCCGAGGCGGTTGAGATAGCGCACCATGACATCACCCTGATAATGGCGCAGCCGTTGTTGCAGCTCGGGCAGCGTCAACCCTTGCTCCCGGCCCTTTTCATCCCAGATTTCAAACATATGAGGGCGCTCCTTGCGATTCTAGGCATTCACTGTTTCGAAAAAGCGGGGGCAGGGCAATTGTCAGATCTGACAGTGTCAAATGACCACTGGCCATAAATGCGAAAACCCGGCGCCAGGCCGGGTTTTCTGAAGGATGGTGGAGGGAGAAGGATTCGAACCTTCGAAGGCAGAGCCGTCAGATTTACAGTCTGATCCCTTTGGCCGCTCGGGAACCCCTCCACAGGGGTACTACTTTTTACAGGCCTTTCACGCAATTCAGGAAGATGGTGGAGGGAGAAGGATTCGAACCTTCGAAGGCAGAGCCGTCAGATTTACAGTCTGATCCCTTTGGCCGCTCGGGAACCCCTCCACGGGGTATTTTCCTGATTGTTCGCACTTGAATGGTGGAGGGAGAAGGATTCGAACCTTCGAAGGCAGAGCCGTCAGATTTACAGTCTGATCCCTTTGGCCGCTCGGGAACCCCTCCCCAAGTGCGAGGCCGCATACTACCAGATCCGGCAAGGTTGTGAACCCCTTGGCCGCATTCTGACGACAAAAAAATATCGTTTGGTTATTTTTTGATATGTTTCGCTCAAAATTCACGCTTTTCAATGACTTTTATGTCGATATCCTGGGGGGGCCGGCAGGGAGGGCATGCACAGAGGAGCCACGATGGGCTCCTCTTTTTTATGCGGGAAAGGGTGGCCGTGGCGAGGATCAGGCTTCTACGGTGCGCGCCTGCTGGCAGCCCTGAACCGCGTGGGCGATGAGCTCGAGGGCGCTCTGCTCGCAGGGGGGCAACTCCTCGTCGCATTGGCCGAGCGGGGTGACGCGAGGGCCCCATTTGATGAGGGCGGCGCCCCAGGTCAGACCGGCCCCGAAGGCGGCGGTGAGCAGATGGCTGCCTGGCTTGACCCGGCCCTGTTCCAGCGCCTCGCACAGGGCGATGGGCACAGTCGCAGCCGAGGTGTTGCCGTACTGCTCTATGTTGACCATCACCTTCTCCATGGGGGCGTTCATCCGCTTGGCCAGGGTCTCTATGATGCGCACGTTGGCCTGGTGCGGGACTATGAGGTCGACTTGCTCGGGGGCTATGCCGGCCTGGGCCAGTACGGCACCTGTGGCCTCGCCCATGCCGCGCACGGCGCGCTTGAAGATCTCCTGCCCCTCGAAGTTGAAGGTGAAGAGGCCGTCGATGTCGGCGAAACGCACCCGATCCGTCCCGAAGTTCGGCACGTGCAGTATCTCCCGCGCCTCGCTGTCACAGCCGAGCTTGCTGGCAATCAGGCCGCTCTTCTGCTCGCTCGCCTCTATCACCACGGCGCCCGCGCCGTCGCCAAACAGCACTGCGGTGTCGCGCTTGGCCCAGTCCAGCAACTGGGTGAGGCGCTCTGCGCCTATCACCAGCACCTTCTGCATCATGCCGGTCTGCACCAGGGAGGTGGCGACCGAGAGCGCATAGACGAAGCCGGTACAGGCGGCATTGAGGTCGAACACCGCCGCCTTGTGGGCGCCCAGGGCCTGCTGTACGGCAGAGGCGCAGTTCGGGACCAGCGTGCCCGGGGTGGCGGTGGCCAGTATGATGCCATCGAGTTCACCGGCGTCCAGACCGGCGCAGGCCAGGGCGCGGCGGGCGGCCAGGGTGGCGAGCGCCTGGGTGCTGACGTGGGAGACCCGACGGGCCTTGATGCCGGTACGCGGATAGATCCACTCATCCGAGGTATCCATGATGGTGCTGAGGTCATCGTTGGTCAGCACTGCGGGGGGCAGGCATTTGCCCCAGCCGGTGATATTGGCGTATTTCATCTTGTTATCGCTTCTTGTTGTAGATCGCCCGCGGGCGGAAAAGTGCGCAATTATGTCGTACAGGCTTTCCAGTGTCATCCCGCGGGGAGGGGAGCGCAAGGGGGCGCAGGGAGAACAAGGTGGTGATTTTGCTTAAATTCCCGCTTCTCCATGTCTTAAGATGAGAGTCCGACCCAGGCTCTCCCTTCCCGAGGTGTTGTCAGTGCACAAAGCGAATCTCAACCTGTTGCCCACCCTCAAGGTGTTGCTGGAGACCCGCAACATCAGCCGGGCGGCGGAGCTGCTGCACCTGAGCCAGCCCTCCATCAGCAAGCAGCTCGGCCAGCTTCGCAGCGAGTTTGGCGACGAGCTGCTGGTGCGGGAGGGGCAGCGCTGGCTGCTGACTCCGCGGGCCGAGAGCCTGGCGGCGGCGCTTGCCGACTCGCTCGGTGCCCTGGAGCGGCTCTATGCGGCGCCCGAGTTCGCCCCAGAGCGCTGCGAGCGGGTGTTCCGGCTCGCCTCCTCCGACTACGTGGCCCAACACATCTTGCCCGACATCTGTGCGGCCCTGGCCAGAGCCGCCCCCCTGGCGGCGCTGGAGTACAGCCTGTGGGACAAGCGCCAGCTGCCGCAGCTGTGGCAGTCCGAGCTGGATCTGGTCTCCACCATCACTGATCTGGTGCCGGATCAGATCCGGGGGCTGCACCAGGGGGAGGACAGGCTGGTGATGCTGATGGGGCGCCACCACCCGCTCTCGGGCACGGTGCCCAGCCTGGATGACTATCTCGCCTGGCCCCATCTGCAGGTGAGCGGTGGCGGCGACAAGGACAGTCCGGTGGAGCAGGTGCTGGCGCCCCTGGGGCTCTCCCGCCGCTGGTTTGCCCGGGTGCCCTTCTTCCAGGCGGCGGTGGAGGTGCTGCTGCGCACCGACTGCCTGATGACCACCCCGGCCCACATCGCCTGGCAGCTCTCCCGGGAGCACGCCCTGAGTTTTTGCGATCTGCCCTTCGCCACCCGGGTGCAGCAGTATCATCTGCTGTGGCACCAGCGCCACCACCTGGATCCGGCCCACCGCTGGTTTCGTGAGCTGGCCTACCCCTTCCTGCGGGATCACCTGCAGCGCACCCTGGGGGAGAGCCGCAAACAGCTGGATCTGAAGGCAGACCACCTCAGCCAGGGGTAGTCGGTTCTGCCAGCCTATAGCCGTTGGCTATGGACTCTATTCATAACTTTCACTTCTGGCATAGCTGGCCGCCTCCTACCCTGATCACAGTGAGATACATTCAACTTGAGAGAAGGAAAGGGTATGGAAATGACGAGTTGGCTGGCGCTCGCCGCCATTTGCGTGATGGGGGCCATCAGTCCGGGGCCCAGCCTGGCGCTGATCATCCGCAATACGGTGCAGGGGGGACAGGGCCACGGGGTGGCCACGGCGCTCGGCCACGGCCTGGGGGTGGGGATCTACGCCCTCATCACGGCGCTGGGTCTCTCTGTGCTGATCACCCAGACCCCGCTGCTGTTTGATCTGATCCGCTACGGCGGCGCCGCCTTCCTCGCCTGGCTCGGGATCAAGGCGCTCTTGGCCAAGCCCGCCAGTGGCGACGCTGCCGACGAGACGGTGCACGGTGCCCGTGGCCGCCAGGGGGCGTTCGAGGGCTTCATGGTGGCCTTCTTGAACCCCCAGCTCGCCATCTTCTTCATCGCCCTGTTCAGCCAGTTCGTGCACGCCGATACCGGCTGGCGCGAGGGGAGCATAATGATGCTGACCGCTGGCGGCATAGACGCGCTCTGGTACGTGCTGGTGGCCCTGGTGCTCTCCCGGGGGCCTGTGCTGACCTGGCTCAAGGCCAAGTCCTTCGTGATCGACAAGATAAGCGGCCTGGTGTTGCTGGGATTGGCGATCAAGGTGGTGATCTGAGCTCTCCCGCGGTCTGTCCATGGCTCGCCTGGCTCAAGGCCAAGTCCTTCGTGATCGACAAGATAAGCGGCCTGGTGCTGCTGGGATTGGCGCTCAAGGTGGTGATCTGAGCCCTCCCGCGGTCTGTTCATGGCTCGCCTGGCTCAAGGCCAAGTCCTTCGTGATCGACAAGGTCAGCGGCCTGGTGCTGCTGGGATTGGCGCTCAAGGTGGTGATCTAGACCAGCGTCTGGTGCCAGTGTCGCCAGCGTAATCTCTCTGCTCCCTTCTCCCCTTGCGGGAGAAGGGTTGGGGATGAGGGGCGACCACATAGGCTTGTCTCGGCCCGGCGAGAGCCGCATCTCCTGCTTAGGGATGTCGACCTGTCCAATCCTGCATTCTGCGGTGATCTTAAGCGGGATCAAGGCGGGGGGCGCCGGGGCTCGCTAGAGTGACGGGCATTTCTCGTCCGCCTTCAGACCAGACCCATGCAGGATCACACCCAGACTAACCGCCTCGAGCTGCTGGCTCCGGCCAAGAACCTCGCCTATGGCATCGAAGCCATCAACCATGGCGCCGATGCCGTCTACATGGGCGGCCCCGCCTTCGGTGCCCGCAGCGCGGCAGGCAACTCCCTCGACGATATCGAAGCGCTGGCGCGCCACGCCCACCGCTTCGGCGCCCAGGTGTTCGTCGCTTTCAACACCCTGCTGCACGACCACGAGCTGGAGCAGGCCCGGCGCCTGACCCACCAGATCTACGAGGCCGGGGCCGATGCGCTCATAGTGCAGGACATGGGGCTGCTGGCGCTCGACCTTCCTCCCATAGCGCTCCACGCCAGCACCCAGACCGACAACCGCACGCCGGAAAAGGTGAAGTTCCTGCAGGATGTGGGCTTCTCCCAGGTAGTGCTGGCCCGCGAACTCTCGCTCGAGCAGATCCGTGCCATCAGCGCCCAGACCCAGGTGCAGCTGGAGTTCTTTATCCACGGGGCCCTCTGCGTCTCCTACAGCGGCCAGTGCAACATCAGCTATGCCCGCACCGGCCGCAGCGCGAACCGCGGCGAGTGCGCCCAGCTCTGCCGGCTGCCCTGCTCGCTGCAGAAGCCGGATGGGGAGGTGCTGGTGGCGGACAGTCACCTGCTCTCCCTCAAAGACATGGATCAGACCACGAACCTGGAGGCGCTGATCGCCGCGGGTATCCGCTCCTTCAAGATTGAGGGGCGCCTCAAGGGGCTGGATTACGTCAAGAACGTCACCGCCTGGTATCGCCAGAAGCTGGACGCCATTCTCGAGCGCCGCCCCGATCTGGTGGCGGCGTCGGCCGGTCGCTGTAGCTACGGTTTCACACCGGATCCCAAAAAGAGCTTCAACCGGGGCAGCACCGACTACTTCCTCCATGGCCGCCAGCCGGGGATAGACTCCACCAGGAGCCCGAAATATGTGGGTGAACCCCTGGGCCGCGTCAGCAGGGTGACCCGCGACGGCATAGAGATAGACGGCAAACCCGTGAGCCTCAACAACGGCGACGGCCTCGGCTTCTTCAAGCCGGGGGGCGAACTGGTGGGGATGCGCCTGAACAAGGTGGAAGGTAAGCAGTTACTGCTGTCGGAGCGCATGTCGGGTCTGAAGGTGGGCACCGAGATCTTCCGCAATCACGATCAGGCATTCAGCAAGTTGCTCTCAAGCGCGAGCGCGGATCGCCGCATCCGGGTCGATATGCGGCTCTCTGAATGCGACCAAGGCGTCCGGCTCGTGCTCACCGACGAGCAGGGCATCGGCGCCTCCGTCACGCTCCCCTGCGACAAGCAGCCGGCCGACAACCCGGCGCGGGCGCTGCAACAGGCGCGGGACCAGCTTGGCAAACTGGGTAACACCCTGTTTGTGGCGCGCCAGATTGAGTTGGTATTCACTTCTCCCCTGTTCATTGCCGCATCCATGCTCAACGGTCTGCGCCGGGACGGCATAGCCGCCCTGGAGGCGGCCCGTCTGGTCGCCTACCGGCGACCCGAGCGGCGCATTCCCTTGCGAGGCGCCACCTATCCCCAGCACCGGCTCTCCTACCTCGGCAACGTGCTGAACAGTGCCGCCGAGCAGTTCTTCCGCGAGCACGGGGTGGGGCGCATAGCCCCCGCTTTTGAGGCGAACAAGGAGCAGGGGGAAGTGGTGCTGATGACAACGAAGCACTGCATCCGCTACAGCCAGCACCTCTGCCCGAAAGAGGTGCCCGGCCTCAAGGCCGAACCGCTGGAATTGAAGATGGGTAAAGACAGTTTCCGTCTGCGCTTTGACTGCCATCGCTGCGAGATGCAGGTGATGGGGAGTTTGAAACTGTAATCAGGAAAACCGCCAGCTCATCTACGGCCTCCACCCTCTCCCAATGGGGGCGGAGATAAACCCGATCCGGCCCACTCCAACATGGCGTTGAATGTAGTAAAAACCAGCTAGTCATTGGTCAGTGTGCGCGTTACGAAAATATTGTCTGCAGGAGATCTACCGATATGACCCGAATACAATTTTTCTCTCTTGTCTTAACGTCCGCAGCCACTGTGTCGTTTGCACATGCCGGAACCGACTATCGTTGCACCGTCGAGCGGATTTTCGATGCTGATGGCGATAATTCTCAACTGATAGATGGTCAGCGAAAGCTATATATCGGAAAAGAGTTCACTGTCGACCGTAGATCGGGCGTCATGATGGGAGCACTGAAAAATTCGTACATGACCAAACCTGTGGTGGTCGATAGAGGGTCAAAAGACAATTCATTCAAAGCGGTGACTACCATGCGCCGCGACCAAGGTGTTGGAGCTGGCTCAACTGTTTTTGCCCTCGTAGTTAAGGAGTATGCGGAGTCCCCTCAAAAACCGTTCGCGTTTATGTCGGACGACACGGTTTATTTCGGTAGCTGTGTGCAGTTTTGATATGTGGCCGATCAAGCGATGATAGTGCTTGATGAGTTGCGAGGTTGTCCCGATACACCAAACACTGCATCCGCTACAGCCAGCACCTCTGCCCGAAAGAGGTGCCCGGCCTCAAGGCCGAGCCGCTGGAGTTGAAGATGGGTAAAGACAGTTTCCGTCTGCGCTTTGACTGCCATCGCTGCGAGATGCAGGTGATGGGCAGCCTCAAGGGCTGATGGCTGCCCGTGTGGGCATAGGGCGGGAGCGGATTTTATGGCAGTATGGGGTGCTGCCTTGTCACGGATACCCCCTGGTGAGCAGCCTTCCCCAAGCCTTCTTCTGCTGACAAAGGATCTGTCATGAACATCAATGAGTTGCCATTTTGCACGACCCGTTGGGCCGACATAGCGCCGACCGAGCACAAGGGGGAACGCGGCGTCGCCCGCTGGCACACCCAGCAGTTTGGGGATCTTCGGGTGCGGATGGTGGAGTATTCCCCCGGCTATCTGGCGGATCACTGGTGCAGCAAGGGCCACGTCCTGTTCTGCATCGAGGGGGAGCTGCACACCGAGCTGCAGGATGGCCGCGTCTTCACCCTGACCGCGGGTATGAGCTATCAGGTGGCGGACAATGCCGAGCCCCATAGATCCTACACAGAACAGGGCGCCCGGCTCTTTATCGTCGATTGAGCCGCGCCTTTTCCTGTTTCCCCTTATCTTCCAGGATCTTGCCCATGCTTGAGCTCAGACCCAACTGTGAATGCTGTGACCAGGATCTGCCCGCCGACACTGCGGTCGCCTATATCTGCTCCTTCGAGTGCACCTTCTGCGCCCAGTGCAACGATCAGTATCTGCACCTGATCTGCCCCAACTGCGGCGGCGAGCTGGTCAGGCGCCCGCGCCGCCCGGCGGCCAAGCTGGCGGCCAATCCCGGTTCCATCAAGCGGGTCTTCAATCCGGCCCTGAAAGCGGCCTTGAGCAAGGGGCGCTAGGGCCGCCAGCCCCCTCAGGGGCCATGTCTGCCAACGGCGTCTCCTCAGGCCCTTGACCTTCTCCTGGCGGCCATGCTGGCCAGGGGGCCAGGTTTGAGCCGGCTGGGTCGTCCTTTCTCCTGAAGCGGGGCCACGGGGCCCCGCACGGGATCACACCGCTTATTTCTCCATCACCACGTTCCAGGGGCCATCGGCCTGGATAAAGAAGACCGCCTCCTCGCTGCCTTCCACCTTGGCCACATGGGGCTGCTTGTCGGTCAGGGCGAAGTAATCGCCGGGGCCGAGGGGGTACTCCTTGCCTGCGACCGTCAGGGTGACGGCACCCGACACCAGGGTCACATAGTGATCCGCGTCGTGATGATGATTCGGCGTCACCAGCCCCGCCGGGTATTTCAGGAAGAACCGGCTCCCCCCTTTGGCCATGTCACCGGAGACCGGTGCTGCGGCGATGCCGTTGCCCATGTCCTTCCACTTGAGATCGGCCTTGGTCATCACCATTGTCGACTCGGCCTGGGCGGGGACGGCGACCAGCAGCAGCGCCGACAGCGAGAGGACGACGGCATACATGAATTTCATCTGCTCTCTCCTTTGCGAGTTGAACAACCCGTTCAATGGGGCGAGGCCGTCAGGGTCTCGCCTCTCCAAGCATAGGGTCTGGGCCGCCTGCCCGCGGTGCCTGGCCGATGTGGCGCTTTAGGTGGTGATGCCCTCGAGTTTCAGCAATGCCTGCTTGATGGGCAGGCCCCCCGCATAGCCGGTCAGACTGCCGCTTTGGCCTATCACTCTATGGCAGGGCACTATGATCGACAGCGGGTTGCGGCCGTTCGCGGCCCCGACGGCGCGGCTCGCACTCGGCTTGCCGATGGCGCGGGCTATGTCGCCGTAGCTGCGGGTCTCGCCATAGGGGATGTCGCACAGCGCCTGCCACACCGCTTGCTGAAACGCCGTGCCCCGCGCCGCGAGCGGCAGAGTGAAGCGCTGCAACCGGCCCGCGAAGTAGTCTCGAAACTCGGTGAGGAAGGGGGCGAGCGCCTCGCCGTCCTGCCGCCAGTCGCTCATGTCGGGCAGTGGCCGCAGCCCTGCCACAAAGTCCACGTGCACCAGACCGCGCTCATCGATGGCGACCAGCAGATCGCCGCAGCGGGTGGGCATAATATCGTAGCGGATCATGGGGTTGTCTCCTTGGGGTCGTTGTCTGGGTGCTCCCGGGCCGGGTCTGTCAGCAGCGCGGGCTGCTCGCTCATGGCGTGCCACAGCCAGCTTGCGGCGTAGGCGCGCCACGGCTGCCATGGGGCGCTTCGCGCCTCCACCTCCTTCACCGGCAGCTTGGTGCCGCCCCCGAGCGCCTTTTGCAGCACGAGATCCGAGGCGGGGAAGGCGTCCGTGTCCAGCCCGCAGCGCAGCCGCCAGTAAGCGACAGTCCAGGGACCTATGCCCGGCAGCGCGAGCAGTTGTTCGTCACTCGCGCTGCCCAGGGTGAGGGCGCCGCTCGCGAGCGCCGAGGCCAGCCCCTGCAGCGTGCGGATGCGGCTGCCCGGCATGCCGATGCCGTCCAGATCCAGCTCGCACAGCTGGGCAGGCGTGGGCAGTTGTGCCACCCCGAACTGCGCCAGGGTGCGCGCCACCAGGCGCCCCATGATGGTGATGGCGCCCTTGACCGACACCTGCTGGCCGACGATGGCGCGCAACATCACCTCGTATTCGTCCCAGCCCCCAGGCAGCCGCACCCCGGGCCAGCACCCCTGTATCCGCGCCAGCAGCGGATCCTGCCCGAGCAGCTCGCCGATGCGCCCCATGTCCGCGTCCAGATCCCACATGCGGCGCACGCGATACAGTATGTCCGGCAGCGCACTCGGCGGCAGATCCTGCACCGTCAGCCTGAGCCTGTCCCCCTCGAGGGGCACGATGCGAACTAGCCCCTCCTGCTCGCCGACCCTGTGGCGGCGCTCGTAACCGTGCTCATCCACCCGCTCCAGCCCCGGAATGGCGCGCAGCCGGTAGAACGCGAGCATGGCTTGGGCATCGAATGGCGGGCGATATTGCAGGTGCAGTTGCAGGCTCGTCTGCGGCGTCTCGGCTGGCGCAGCGCCCTCCCGTTTGCGCAAGGCGCCCGGCGTCAGCCCGTAGGCCTGTTGCCAGGCGTCGTTGAAGCGGCGAATGCTCGCAAAGCCAGACGCGAACGCGACGTCCGTGATGGGCAGATGTGTCTCCGTCAGCAGCCGTTTTGCGAGCAGCAGGCGGCGCGTCTGCTCCACCTGCTTTGGCGAGGCGCCGAGGTGTTGCTCGAACTGGCGCCGCAGCGTGCGCTCAGTGATCCCGGCCTGCGCCGCGAGCGCGCCCAGGCTGCTTTCCCCGAGTTCACCGCGCTCTATGCGTGCCAGCACCTGGGCGACCAGGGGCGGCAGATCCCCGCTCTGGGGCGGTGCCAGCTCGGGGCGGCAGCGCAGGCAGGGGCGCAGCCCGTGCTGCTCCGCCGCCGCCGCGAAGCGAAAATATTGCACGTTGTGCTCGTGCGGCGCCCGCGCAGGGCAGATGGGGCGGCAATAGATGCCGGTGGACAGCACGCCGGTGAAGAAGCGGCCGTCGAAACGCGCGTCTCGTGCGAGCCGCGCGGCATGGCACTGCTCGCGGGTGAGGCCGGGGATGATCTCGTCCTGGGGCGATGAAACGGGGGGCGCTGTGTTCATGACATGACTCGGCTGAGGGTGTGCATGTCCCAGAGACTAAGCGGGTGCAAGGGGAGTGACTAGCCAAAAACGGACAGAGATAGCAAAAAAAGTCGGGCGCTCGGGGAGGGGATGAGAGGGCGCAGCGCTGGGCCGCGCCCCGGGGAAGGCGCCTATTTCAGGTAGCGTTGTTCCAGGTGCTTGCGCAGCCACTGCGGATTGAGCGCCTCGCCGGTCGCGCGGCGAATGAGCTCGTCCGTGCCGTGCAGGCTGCCCTGGGACCAGATGTGGCGGCCGAGCCAGCCAAAAATCTCCGGCAGGCGGCCCGCTTCGATGAGCTGGCCCATGTCGCCGAGTTCTCGCTCCAGTGCGAAGCGCAGCTGCGCCGCGTACATGGCGCCGAGCGTGTAACTCGGGAAGTAGCCAAACGAGCCGTCCGTCCAGTGAATGTCCTGCATGCAGCCATTCTGGTAGTTGCCCTGGGTGGAGAGCCCGAGCCACTGCTGCATCTTGCCGTCCCACAGCGTCGGTATGTCCGCGACCTCGATGCGCCCCTCGATGAGATCGCGCTCAAGCTCGTAGCGCAGTATGACGTGCGCCGGGTAGGTCACCTCGTCCGCATCGACGCGGATGAAGCCGGGCTCGACCCTGTTGTACAGCTTCTCGAGGTTCGCCGGTGCGAGTGCGGCCTGCTCGCCGAAGTGCGCGCGGATGCGTGGCGCTAGCAGCGAAAGGAACGCGGGCGCATGGCCGAGCTGCATCTCGCAGAACAGGCTCTGGCTCTCGTGAATGCCCATGGATCGCGCCTCGGCGACCGGCTGACCAAGCAGATGGCGCGGCAGCCCCTGCTCGTAGCGTGCGTGGCCCGTCTCGTGGACTATGCCCATCAGGCTGGAGACGAATTCGTCCTCGTTGTAGCGCGTGGTGATGCGCACGTCCGTCGGCACGCCGCCGCAGAACGGGTGGCTGCTCACGTCGAGCCGGCCGTGGGCAAAATCAAAGCCGAGCAGCCCCATTACCTCCTGGCCGAGCGCCTGCTGGGTCGCGATCTGGAAAGGGCCCTGCGGGATCAAAATGGTGTCGCGTTTTTGCTGCTCGCTCACCTGCTGGATGAGGCCGGGCAGCCAGCTCGTCAGATCGCCGAAGATCTGGTCCAGTCTCTCGCTCGTCATGCCGGGCTCGTACAGCGCCAGCATGGCGTCATAGGGGCGCACCCCGAGCGCCTCGGCGCGCAAGCTAGCCACCTCCCGCGACAGGCGCACCACCTCCTCGAGGTTAGGGGCAAAGCCTGCCCAGTCGTTCTCCTTGCGCTGGCGGCGCCAGGCGTGCTCGCACTTGCTGCCGGCCAAGGAGAGCGCCTCCACCAGCTCGCTTGGCAGCAGGCTCGCATCCTGCCAGTGGCGCTTGATCTCCGCGAGGTTGGCGCGCTGGATCGCGTCCAGCGGTTCGCTCTCGGCCTTGGCAATCCAGTCGCCCAGCTCGGGGGCGGTGCGCTTGCCGTGGATCAGCACGCCGAGCTCCGCCATCGCCTCGGCGCGGGCCTCGTTGCCCCCCTCCGGCATCATGGCGGCCTGATCCCAGCCGCAGATGGCGGACAGGTGGGAGAGGCGGTGCAGTTGTTGCTGATGTTGTTCGAGTTTCTGGTATGACATGGGATTGTCCTTGTTATCGTCCCTGATGGTATGCACCCCGTACCTGGCATGATCGGGGCAGCCCGATGCTAGCACTGTGCCGCGGGCGAGGGCCACCCTCAGGCGGTCAGCCGAGGCGCTTCTGGTGACGTTCGCGGTTCTCGGCCTTCTTGCGCTCGCTCTTTCGCAGCAGCACATAGAGGGCGCCGCTGCCGCCGTGGCGACGCTCGGCACTGTGGATGGCCATCACCGCAGGCAGTTGCGGCAACCAGGCACTGACATGGCTCTTGAGCAGGGCGCGCGGGGTGCTGCGCTCCCCCTTGCCGTGCAGGATCAGCAGGCAGCGGATATCCCGCACCTCGCAGTCCCCAATGAACTGCACCAGGGCGGTTCGTGCCTCCTTGATGGTCTTGTGGTGCAGGTCGAGGGAGCCTTGCAGCTCGTACTTGCCGAGCCGCAGCTTCTTGTAGACCCCCTCCTGCACGCCGTCGCGCTTGAAGCCGACGATGTCGTGGGGATCCAGCATGGGGACAGCCTCCATGCTGAGGTGATCCAGGGTGAGCCGTTCGGCGGTGGCGGCCTCCCGGCGCGCAAGTTGCGCCTCGGTCGGCAGGCTGTTGCCCGCGCCGGGGGCTATGTGGTCGCTGCGCAGCGGCCGCACGTCGGCCACTTCCTGCAGGAACAGTGAGAGTTCGTCGTTATGAGACACGGCAGGCTCCCCGCATGAGAATGAGGGGGCATTATAGCGGGCCTGGCCTGTGCTTAGAATGGCGGGGGCGCGGCGGGCTCAGGGGCCCGCACCTGGTGTCGCCGTCGGGTTATTGACCCTCTTTCGGCGGCTCGGCGTGCATCACCTTGTAGATGAAATAGACCGCATAGGCGCTGATCAGCAGGAAGGTGCCGATAATCACCAGCATGGACATCAGCCCCACGCTGTTGCCGAACATCAGGTTCATCCAGAATTCCATCTCGTCCACTCCTGTCATTGCGCGATGACAGGCATGATAGATACCTCTTTGGGTGGGAGGAGATGATCTCGATCAAGTCCCTTCGTGGTTATTTAATCGGCAACCCATTCTGTGAGCGGCCTCGCACCCGGCGCCCCGCACGGCGGCAGGGCGCCGGTCTGGCGGCCTTAGTTTGCCGCTGCGGGCTCGGTGAGCGGCGTGATGCGCCAGCCTTGTTGCTCCAGCAGCGCGAGCAGGCCTTGCTCGCCGTAAAGGTGCAGGGCCCCTACCACGATAAAGCTCTCGTTTGGCAGGCCGGGCCACTTCTTGACCCAGTTGCGGTTGCGTTCCGCCAGCAGAGTCTGCTCCAACCAGGCTTGCAGCTTGGGCGGCGCCATCTCCTCTTTGAGCAGGTTGATCAGGGTGGCCTGATCCCCGTTCTGCCAGGCCGCCATGACCTCGGCGAACCCCTTCTCGAGCTCAGGCAGCTCATCCAGGGTGCTCTCCAGCATCAGGGTCTGGTTGTCACCGACGCTCGCCAGATAGCCGAGCTGCTCCAGCAGGGTTTCCAGCCCGACTATGGGTTTGCCGCCGTCGTTTGCCCGCTTGGCGAAGTGCTGATCCACCCCGAATTCACCGCGATAGCCGGTGCGCTCCAGCGCCGCCTGGGTCAGGGTGATGGCGGCAAACCAGGGGCGCAGCGGTGCCAGCATGGCCTCGGTCAGGCCGTTCTGGCCGGCGGCGATCAGGGTGCGCCGGTAGAGATCCATGGGCAGGTGATCCTTGAGGGTCTTGCCATCCACCAGCCGGGTGATGGCCCCCATCTCCTGCCACTGCGCCTGGCTGATGTGGGTCATGTCGACCTCCATCACCAGGGCGCGACTCTGCTGCCAGGCGCGCTCGACGGGATCCGGCAGGGGATAGAGGGAGGGCTTGCCCGCGTGGATGGACCCCAGCAACCAGTGCTGCTCATTGCCCTTGCTGATGCGATAGAAGGCCGGATCGGCAAAGGCGTTCAGCGGCAGCAGCAGCCAAAGCAGTAAGGGAAGCAGCGTGCGATGGAATCTCATGAGGCACCTTATGTGAGCGGGATGAGTGCTCTATGATAAGTCCTCATTTGTCACAGCCAAGAGGTTTCCCATGCCCCACCTTCGCTTTCGGGCAGTTTCTGTCGACACCCTGCAGCAGATAAGCACGCCCCTGCTGGCGGATCTCTGTGCCCTGACTGGCGGCAAGCCGGAGTTCGTCACCCTGGAGTGCATCGACAGCATCCAGGTGAGAAATGGCGAGCGAGAAGCCGGATTCGCCTTCGTGGAGCTGGTCTGGTTCGAGCGCCCGCAGGAGGTGCAGGATGCCGCCGCCGCCCTCATCACCCGCCACCTCAAGGCGGTGCTGGGGGAGCAGACCTATGTGGTGGTGCAGGTGTTGCCCATCGTCAAGAGCGCCTACTACAGCAACGGCCAGCACTATTGAGCGGATGTCACTGCGGACAGAGGTGCTGTCCAGACAGTCAAATCCCGGTACGACAGCAAGGGCCAGCACTATTGATCAGATGCTGGCGCTCGGGCGGGGATCAGTCACCGCCGTGGATCACACCGACTTGCCGAGGATCCGGTCAAGCCAGCGGCTCGGCAACAGGCGGCGCAATATGCTGAACAGCCTGGTGGGCAGGGTGACAGGGTAGCGGTGCTTGGGACGCTTGCTCTGCAGCGCGTGCAGCAGCGGCGGTATGCAGGCCTCGCTCGGCAGGGTGAAGCCGCTGGTGGACCCCTCTTTCTCCAGCCGGGTCAGGGTCTGGCGATAGGCCCCCTGATGGCGGCTCTGGGCCGGATCTATGTGGCGCACGAAGGCGTCACGGGCATTGGCGCGAAACCGGGTGTCGATGGGGCCTGGCTCTATCAGGCTGATGTGCACGCCGCTGCCCTCGAGCTCGAGGCGCAGGGTGTCGGTGTAGCCTTCCAGTGCGAACTTGCTGGCGTTGTAGGCGCCGCGATACTTCATGGCCACCAGGCCAAGCACTGAGCTGTTCTGCACTATCCGCCCCTCGCCCACGGCCAGCATGGCCGGCAGCACCTGACGAATGAGATGGTGCCAGCCAAACAGATTGGTGTTGAACTGCGCCTTGAGCGCCTCCGTCGGCAAGTCTTCCAGCGCGCCGGGTTGGCCGTAGGCGCCGTTGTTGAAGAGCCCGAACAGGCGTCCCCCGGCCAGCGCCAGCGCCTCTGCCGCTCCCCGCTCTATGCTGGCGGTGTCTGCCAGATCCAGCTGCACAGCCAAGAGACCCTGCTGTTGCAACTGGGCGACATCCTCGACCTTGCGGGCGGAGGCGATCACGGTGAAGCCGTGGGCGCCGAGCGCATTGGCGGCGGCGAGGCCGATGCCGCTGGAGCAGCCGGTGATAAGCACGAAGGGGTGGGGCATGAAGATCATCCTGATTGGCGGCCAGCATAGGGCCGAAGTGGGCATGGTAGCCCGAGCGCCACCAAAAACAAAACCGGGCCACGTGGCCCGGTTTTCGGTCAGAACAGATGCCTGATTACATGATGGTGAACGGCATGATGATGTGGAACTTGACGTCATGCTCGGAGCTGAACATGTTCGGGTAGTACCAGCTGCCCTTGTCGTCCTGCTCGTTGTTGTAATCGGTGTAGTGCAGCTTGAACAGAGTGCCCTTCAGCTTGCCATCTTGCACCGTGTACATGACGTCGAAGTTGACGGCCCACTCTTTGCCCGGCTCCAGGGTGCCGTCGCCATTGTTGGCATCCCAACCGTAGGCACCGGAGACACCCGCGGCCCAGCCCGGAGCACCGACCAGATCATCCAGGGTACGAGTGGTACCGAAGAAGACGGCCTTCTCTTCGTTGTGGTTCCAGTCTGAGCGGGAATCCCACCAGATCTCGTTCGCACCCTGGGAGTTGCCGTAGCCACGGGTCAGACGGGGCAGGTAGTTGCCCAGATCCCCTTCGGCCTTGGTGTACATACCTTCCAGGCGGAAGGAGTAGGGACCGGCTGCCCAGCTTGCGGTCAGGGCTTGTTGCCATGCCAGACCGTCATAGTCTTCGTTCTCGGTGTCGGAACCGTAGAACTGGTAGCTGGTGTTCAGGCCACCCAGCACGTCAAACTTGTGAGCCAGCTTGAAGTGGTAGCTGTCCATGTAGCCTTCGGCCTGACCGAAGCCACCTGTGATGGCGGTGCCATCTTCGAAGGTGTAACGGGCGGCCAGACCGTGGATGTAGTCGATCTTGTTCGCATCGGTGAAGGGATCGCTGGCATAGGGGCTGCTCTTGGAGAAGCCGGCGGTGTTCTTGAACCAGGGCGCCTTGTACTCATCGGCGATGGCGTAGGTCAGGTAGAGGCCACCGAAGTTGCCCTCGATCTGGCCACCACGGTAGGTACCGGGTTGATAGGACCAGTTGACGCCTATGATGCCGGGTACATACAGCTGGGTGTAACCACCCTTGGCGGTGACAGAGTCACCGAACTTGAGCTTCAGGGCGGCGGTGGAGAGGCTGAAGCCATTCTCGGGAACACCGTCACCACCTGAACCCCACTGGTCGCCCCAGAAGGAGAATTCGTTCTCTTCGTTGACCCCATTGCTCTCGTCAACGGCCAGGTCATAGGCGCCAAAGCCGCCGACATCCAGCCCGACCATGCCCCAGGCATAACCGGAGTTGTAGTTCAGGGCTGCCTGGGTGGTGGCATGGCTCAGGTTGGAGTGGTACTTGCCATCCTGACCCGGACCGGCCTGGACGCGATCACGCTCACGCTGGAAGTAGAACAGGCCGCCTGTCAGCTTGCCTTCGTCGATGAAGGCTTCATAGGACTTGCCATATTCCGGGCTCATCATGTCTTGAGCCGCGGATGCCATGCCGGGGGCGAGCAGCGCCGCAACCACGGCGGCACTCAAAGAGGCGCGCTTGAAGATCACTTTTTCCATTTGTTATTGCTCCTGATTTTATGGACTTAGCTTTTTTTTTCCGGCAGTCAGGCAGAGGCCCGCCGCTCGGTATTGGCATTGCAATCAACACCCCGCAGGGCAAAAAGAAACTGTTCTGTGTTGTGCCCGTCTGCCCGGACGCCTTGGCGCATCACTGAAGGGCAATCTGCATCTTTACAGTCATTATTTTTTAGGTCTCGATCCTTGGCGATCTGACACCACCAAGAGTACGTTCGCGGTGCGAAATATCAACCGGAAGTTCCCGCCAAGTTTCAAAAATATGACCGAGTGCAAATAATCATGATTCTTGATGTGGGCACTCTCAGCCCGCTCATGTCGGTAATGAGAGCGTTTTCAGGTGGTTTTTTCCGTTTAGCTGGGGGGATCTTGGCGCGGAAGCAGAACTTTCTTTGTTAACCCGACGGCAACATATAATTTTGTGTCACAAAAAAAGATATCCGCCCTGCCGGTGCGGCGCCCCCTGGCCGGGCGGCGTCGAGCCGACTCCCCGGCAGGGGGCCACTGCATCCGGCAGGGCAGCGCGGGGGCGGACTTGAATGAGGGCATATGAAGGGGTTGGCCCGGCGTGCACAGGGCGCCGGGCCTGATGAGGGGCGGGTGACTCAGGCCTGGCTCAGGATCCGGGGGATCTGCTGGGCCTGGTGGTGGATGTGCTCCGACACCTGTACCGAGAGGCGGCTGCCCTGGCGGGCGTGCTGGCTGATGCGGCCGATGAGGGCGGCGAAGCTGGCCAGCCTGTGCTCCTGGCTCCTGGCGTTGTCGGCCCCCTGCAGGGCGATGACGGCGGTGCTGCGCGCCATCTCCCGCACCGTCTGGGTGGTCTGGCGCAACTGCTCCGCCTGCTGGCGCTGCCCGGCGGCTTCTGTCGTGATGCGGGTCAGCACTGTGGCGAGCTGATCCCCCGCCTGGGTGAGGCTGGCCAGGATCTCGGTGATCTGGCCGAGGGAGCGCTGGGTGTCGGCGGAGAGGTGGCGCACCTCGTCGGCCACGACCGCGAAGCCGCGTCCCTGCTCACCGGCACGGGCCGCCTCGATGGCGGCGTTGAGCGCCAGCAGGTTGGTCTGCTGGGAGATGTGGCCGATGACATCGACGATGGCGGTCACATCCTCCACCGAGCGGGTCAGCTGGGCCAGGGCGCCGCTGCTCTCGTCGATGGCGAGGCCGGTCTGGGCGGTGGCCGCCAGCATACCCCCCACCAGCAGCTCGCTCTGGCTCATGGAGTGCTCGTTGTGCTGGGCGTGCTCCGCTATCTCGGCGGCGACCTGGTGCACCTCGCTGGCGAGCTGATTGAGCTCCTGCATCATGGTGTCGCTCTCATCCACCGCCTGCTCTGTGGTACGGGTGCTGTGATGGATCTCCTGCACCTGCTCCACCATCTCCTGCAGGCTGGAGGAGACGCTGGAGAGCTGGCCCGCCTTCTGCTGCTGATCCTGCTGCAGGCGCTGGATCAGGCGGTTGTAGCTCGCGACTATGTCGGCCAGCTCGTTGCGCTCGCGCCCCGTTGCCAGCAACTGCGCCTGCCCTGTGGCATCGAGCTGCAGGAAGGCCGCCCGCAGTCGCAGTAGGGGCCTGACCAGCCAGCGGCGCTGCACCAGGGCAAACAGCAGGGCGACCACCACCAGGCAGAGCGCCAGGGAGCCGAGTATGGTGGCGAGCTCCCGGTTCATGGTCTGGCGGGCGGCGGCGAGCCGCTCCCCCAGCTGCTCACCGGCCTGCAGCAGCTGCGTGATGTCCTGCTGCACCATCTGGCGCGCCAGCTGCTGCTGTTGCAGCGCCTTGCTGCTGTTCTCGAGCTCCTGGGGATAGCGTTTGAGCAAGGAGACCAGCTCTGCTTTGGGCTGCTCCCCCAGCTCCTTGCGCACCGGCTCTCCCAGGGTGAACTCATCGGCGGCGGCCTCCTCGAAGAGGTTCAGACTCGGCAGGGCCGCCAGCGCGTCCGCCTGTTTTTGCAGGGCGGCGAGTTCGAACTGCAATCCTTCGAGGCGCTTGGCGCTGGCCTGCTCCATGTAGTTCTGGCGCTGGTGGGCGAGGGCAGGCAGGGTCGCCAGTATGTCGGCTGCCCCCTGGCGATAGGCCTCGGCGCTGGCCGGATCCTGATCTGCCCCCTGCTGGCCGTAACGCAGCAGCGCCCGGGCCTGGGTGGTCAGTTCGTTCTCGGCGTTTTGCAGCAGCCACTGGCTGTTGCCGGAGAGCTTGCCCGCCGCCAGGTAGTCCCCCTCGATGCGCGCTCCCATCTGCTCGAGCCGGGCGTGCAGCGGACCGGCTTGCTGCCCGTCCAGCTGCGCCAGCAGCGCGAGCGCCTGCTGGCGCACACCCTGGGCCTCGGCCAGGCGCAGGGGATCGCCGCTGCCAAGGTAGTCGCGAAGGGCCCCCTGCAGGGGGCCGCTCAGTTGTTGTTGCAGGCGCTCCTGCTGGCGCTGGGCCTGTTCGGCCCGATTGAACTGCTGCCAGCCGTGAAACAGGGCGGCGGCCTGAACGCCGGCCACCAGCAGCAGTACCAGGGAGGAGAGGGAGGCATAATGGGCAATTTTCACATCTGAGTCCTGCTTGAAGCACGCAATGGGCGTGAGCTTAAGCAGGGGAGATGGCGTTTTTATGACAGCGGTTGCGCCGCTTTGCGGCCCCCAGGCGTCTTCACCAGCAAACCGAGCAGGGCACCACCCATGATGAGGGCCCCCGCCAGCAGGTGGCGCGGGGTGAGCTGCTCACCGTTGAGCCAGACCAGCAGCAGGGTGCTCAGCAAGGGGGTGAGGTAGGCGAGCGCCCCGATGCGGCGCGGATCCCCGTCCCGCAGCGCCAGATACCAGGTGACGAAGGCGGCCCCCATGGGACCGAGGGCCAGCCCGGCGATGAGCAGCCAGTCCCCCTGGGGGATACGGGCGAGGGGCAGCGGCCCCTCCAGCCCCCAGGCGAGCAGCAGGGCCAGGAGCCCCGCGGGCAGGCAGGCGGCCGCCGTGACCACGGCGGGGGCGGGGGGCAGGCGGCGGGAGAGCACTGAATAGGCGCCCCAGACGATGGCGGCGCCGAGCGCCAGCAGGTAGCCCGGCAGATGGGCCTGCTGCAGTTGCAGACTGCCGTCCACCATCACCAGCACCGAGCCGGCGAGGCCCAGGGCCCCGGCCAGCAGGTGGTGCAGGCGCAAGGGGTGGCCCGGCAGCAGCAATGGGGTGAACAAGATGATGCACAGGGGCCAGAGGTAGTTGATGAGGTTCGCCTCCAGCACGGGGGCGTGGCGAAAGCTCATGAACAGCAGCAGGTGATAGAGCAAGAGGGCTGTGATGGTCACCAGCCAGGTGACGGGCCTCGCCCGCCACTGGCGCCAGAACGGCAGTGTGCCCGCGCCGCAGAAGAAGAGCACCAGCCCTACCAGCACCAGGGGCGAGACGCTGGTGATCCGGGAGGTGAGGGCCGCGAGCGAGGCCCACAGCAAGATGGTGAGCAGCGCAAAACCGGTGGACTTGTCCCACCAGGAAGAAGCAGACATCCAACACTCCTTTGCAAGATGAATAAAAAAAGAGGGCCAGTCTAGCAGACTGGCCCTGGTCACACAGCGTTGCCGTGCCGCCGTTATGACTCCCGGCTCGGCACTACGCTGGCCGCCGGGGTCAGGGACTGGCCCCTGACGTACCAGACGATGAGCGCCAGCACCAGCAGCGGCAGGACGGGGTCGAACCAGGTGCCGCCGGAGCCGAACACCAGGTTCAGCAGGGCGACGCCGGTGCCGCCTATGGCCCAGGCTATGGTGGTGGGGATGGACCAGACGATCATCTGCTGCTTGACGTCCGAGATCCCCATCATGCGGTTGACCACCCAGAACAGGCTGTCGTTGAAGTAGCCGAAGAACAGCGACCCCATGGTGGCAGCCTGGGCGGCCAGCAACATGTTGACCCCGGGGATCTGCGCCAGTATGGGGGCGGAGATGGAGGCCGCCGTCACCATGGCCACAGTGCCTGAGCCCTGGATGAGGCGCACCAGGGTCGCCACTATGAAGGGGATCAGTATGGGGGAGATGGGCAGCTGGGCTATCTGCTCGGCGAGCTGCTGGCCCGCGCCGCTGTCACGGAGCACGGCACCCAGAGCGCCGCCAGCCCCTGTCACCAGCAGTATGATGCCGGCCGATTGCAGCCCCTCTTCTAGCCGGGCGGCGGTGGCCTGTCTGTCCATGTGCGGCACCAGCGTATAGACCGCCAGCAGCACGCTGATGGCGAGCGCTATGATGGGGGTGCCGATGAAGTTGACGCCCTGCACCAGGGGGTTCTCCATCAGGCCGCCCATGCCCTCCAGGGTGGCGAGGGTGGTGAAGATGGCCTTGACGAAGATCAGCACTATGGGCACCAGGATCGGCAGCAGCGACAGGGTCAGGCTCGGCAGACTCTTGCCCTCCTTCTCCTTGATGTACTGCTCGTAGGTGGACTGCAGCTCATCCGGGGTCTGGGCGGCCTTGGCGCCGAACTCGGGGTACTTCTTGTCGAGCCACTGGGCGTAGAAGACGATGCCGAGCACGCAGGGGATGGCCAGGGCCATGCCCATCAGCAGCATGGCGCCTATGTCCACGCCAAACAGACCGGCGACGCCGAGGGGCCCCGGGGTCGGCGGCACCGTGTGGTGGGTCACCACCAGGCCTCCCGCCAGGGCGACCCCCAGGGTCAGGATGGAGCGCTTGCCGCTTTTTGCCAGCGCCTTGGCCACCGGATAGAGGATGACGAAGGCGGAATCCACGAAGATGGGGATGCTGACGATGTAGCCGGTGATGGCCAGGGCCCACTCTTCACGGCGCTTGCCGAGCCACTTGATGAAGCTGTAGGCGATCTGCTCTGCGGCCCCCGACACCTCCAGCAGGCGGCCCATCATGACCCCGAGGCCGATGACGATGCCGATGCTGCCGAGGGTGGAGCCAAAGCCCTGGGTGATGACGGTGAGGGTCTTGTCTATGGTCATGCCGCCAGTGATGCCGGCGATGCAGGCCGCCGCCAGCATGGCGATCAGGGCGTGCACCCGGGTGCGGACCACCAGGAATACCAGTACGAAGACGGCGATGACCAGGCCGATGATGGGGGTAGGGATGTCGCTCATGATGCCTCCTGCATGTCATGGGTGATGAAACTGTCGATGATGTCGGCAAAGGTCCTGTCTGCCACGAAGCCGAGGGCGCAGGCGCGCTGGTTGTCGATGCGCCCCGGCCAGCTCGCGACTATGCGCTCGACGGCCGGATCGGCGGCAAACTGCACCCGATCCCGGGCCTCCTGACCACCGGCCTTGGCGAGGGTCTCCAGCATCTCGCCGACGGTGACGCTGATGCCGGGCAGGTTGACGCTGCGCCAGTCGCCGGTGGCGGGTAGCCTGGCGGCCAGCAGGAAGTTCGCGACCACTGTGGCGGGGCTCGAGAGCCAGAGGCGCAGATCCGGGCTCACCGGGCAGATGGCGCTCTCACCCTGCAGCGGCTCGCGGATGATGCTGCTGACGAACGACGAGGCCGCCCGGTTCGGTTTGCCCGGCCGTACGCAGATGGTGGGCAGGCGCAGCACCAGGCCATCCACATAACCCTTGCGGCTGTAGTCGTTGACCAAGAGCTCCCCCATGGCCTTCTGGGCGCCATAGGAGGAGGTCGGGGTCAGCGCAGTGCCGTCGTCCACCAGGGCGGGCAGTGAGCCGCCGTAGACCGCCAGCGAGCTGGTGAGGATGAAACGGATGCCGGGTCTGGTGTGGCGGCAGGCCTCCAGCAGGGTGCGGGTGGTGTCCAGGTTGACCTTCCAGCCGAGATCGAAGTCCTGCTCCGCATGGCTGCTGACGATGGCCGCCAGGTGGTAGACCACGGCGGTCCGCTCTGTGATCAGGGACTCGGCGACCCCGGCCTCGGTGAGGTCGGCCTGGAGGCAACGTACCCTGGGGTCCGCCATGGGGGCCTGCGGCTGCTGTATGTCCACCAGCAGCAGCTCGGTGAAGGGTTGGGGGCCTTGCAGCAGGGCCCGGGCCAGTTTCTGGCCCAGGAAGCCACCGCCACCGGTGATGATGATCTGCATCTCGTTATCCTCAGACTCGTTCATGTGTGTAGGGTGTCGTCGTTGTTATTGTTGTGTGAGCCAGCCCAGCCCTTCCCGGGTACCGGCTCTGGGGTTGTATTCGCAGCCTATCCAGTCGTGGTAGCCCGCCTGCGCCAACACCTTGAACAGGTGGGGATAGGCAAGCTCCCCCTCGTCCGGCTCGTGGCGATCCGGCACCGAGGCTATCTGGACGTGGCTTATGGCCTGGCCCAGCTTGCCGATGAGGCGGGTGAGATCCCCGTCCATGATCTGGGCGTGGTAGAGATCGAGCTGCACCCCCACGTTGGGCCTGTCTATCTCCTGCACCAGAGCCAGGGCGTCGAGCTGATGGGCCAGAAAATAGCCGGGCACATCTCTATCGTTGAGGGGCTCCAGCAATACTCGGATACCGTCCGCTGCCAGAAAATCGGCGGCGAAGCGGATGTTATCGACCAGGGTCTGGCGGTGGGCCGAGAGGCTGCAAGCGGGGTCCACTATGCCGCTCATGGCGTGCACCTTGGTGCAGCCGAGCGCCAGGGCGTAGTCCCGCACGCATGGCAGGTGGGCGCGAAACTCTGCTTCCCGCCCCGGGATGGCGGCCATGCCGCGCTCCCCCGCCCCCCAGTTGCCCGGCGGCATGTTGAACAGGGCCTGGGAGAGCCCCTGCTCGCGCAAGCGGCGGCCCAGCTCGGCGGCCGGCCACTCGTAGGGGAAGAGGAACTCCACCGCGGCGAAGCCTGCCTCGCGGGCGGCGGCGAAGCGCTCCAGGAACGGCAGCTCGGTAAACAGCATGGTGAGATTGGCGGCAAACTTGCTCATGGCGTGATGCTCCTCAATGCGTTGTGCTTGTATCGGGTTAGAAGGGCGGACCAGAGTTGGCTCATGGTTTCATCCTCCTCAATTCATCAATTTCGGGTTCGCTCAGGTAGCGGATGGACTGGCCATGGAGCATCAGCGCCAGGCGCGCCGTCTCCTCCAGCTCCTCCATGTTGTTGACCGCATCCACCAGATCCTTGCCCGTCACCACGGGGCCGTGGTTGGCCAGCAGGAAGGCGTTGCCCTCGGGGGCGCGGCGCCCCAGCTCCTCGGCGATGCGGGCATCCCCCGGCTTGTAGTAGGGGATGAGCGGCAACTGGCCGACCCGCATCACGTAGTAGGGGGTGAAGGGGCGGATGACGTTGGCCGGATCCAGCCCCTCCAGGCAGGAGAGGGCGGTCAGGTGGGTGCAGTGCAGGTGCACCACGGCCCGGCAGTTTGGATTGTTGTGGTAGATGGCGAGGTGGAAGGCCACCTCCTTGGAGGGGCGATCCCCCCCCAGGTGCTCCCCCTGCAGGTTGACATGAGAGAGCCTGTCGGCGCTCAGACGCCCCAGGCAGGAGCCGGTGGGGGTGGCGATCAGGGTGCCATCCGGCAGCAGGGCCGAGAGGTTGCCGGCGCCCCCGGTGGCATAGCCACGCTGGAAGAGGGACGCCCCCAGCATCACCATGGTGTCGCGCAATGCCTGTTCAGTCATGGAAATACTCCTGAGCCTTGTCGAAGAAATCCTCATCCCCGAAGTTCCCCGACTTGAGCGCCAGGGAGAGGGGGGCGTCTATGGCCCGCACCCAGGGCACACCGGGGGCGATTTGCGGGCCTATGTGGAACGCCTTGACCCCGAGGGCCTGGGTGATCCGGCTGGAGGTCTCGCCGCCGGCGATGATGAAGCCGTCCACACCGGCGCCTTGCAGCAGTTGGGCGAGGCGGGCAAAGCAGTGCTCCACGGCGTCGCTGGCCGCCTGCTGGCCGTGGCTCTCCTGAATGCGGGCCAGCTCCCTCGGGCTGGTGGTGGCGTACACCAGCGGCGCCGGGGCCAGGGGCTGGGCCAGTACCCACTGGGCCAGCTCGGCCGGGTAGTCGGCATCCTCGAGGCAGCGTGCCACGTCCAGCGCAAGCGCAGGGGCGTGCTGGCGATAGCGGGCCACCTGGCGGTTGGTCATCTCGGAGCAGGAGCCCGACAGCACCACGGCGCGCGAGCCTCTGGGCCAACCCGCCTCGCGGGCACCCTGCAGATCACCGCTCCCAAGCTGGCGGGCCAGACCGATGGCGAGGCCGGAGCCGCCGGTCACCAGGGGCAGGTGGAGGGCGGCGGTGGCGATGTCCAGCAGGTGCTGCTCGGTCAGGGTGTCGACCACGGCGTAGCGCACACCGTCCTCTGCCAGCTGCTCAAAGGCCCCTGCAATGGCGGCGGCCCCCTTGTTTATGGTGGCAAACGGCACCAGACCGGCGCGGCCTTGGGCCTGCCCCTCCATCAGCCTGAGCAGGTTGCTGTCCTGCATGGGGGTGATGGGGTGGTGGCGCATGCCGGACTCGGCGAGCGGCAGGGCACCCACGAAGAGGTTGCCCTGATAGACGGTGCGACCGTTGACCGGCAGGGCCGGGCAGATCAGGGTGAAGTCCTGGCCAAGCGCCGCCAGCAGGGCGTCGGTCACCGGCCCTATGTTGCCTGCCGCCGTGCTGTCGAAGGTGGAGCAGTACTTCTGGTAGATGCGCGGGCAGCCGCGGGCCTGGAACCAGGCCAGGGCCGCCAGGGAGTCGCGCACCGCTTCGCCCGCCGGGCAGGAGCGGCTCTTGAGACTGATCACCACGGCGTCGACCTGGGGCAGATCGCCGTCGTGCTGCGGCACGCCGGAGAGTTGCAGGGTGGAGAGGCCGTTCTCCACCAGGAAGCCGGCGATATCGGTGGCGCCGGTGAAGTCGTCTGCGATGACACCGAGTTTCATGGCCGCTCCTCCTGACCCGGTAGGGTGATGCCGGAGAACGTCTTGATGACGGCGCAGTCATCTTCCTGGCCGTGCCCCGCGTTGCTGGCGCTGAGGAACATGTTGAGGGCGGTGCTCGCGAGCGGCAGCGGGAAGCGCAGCGCCTTGGCGGTGTCCGCCACCAGGGTGAGATCCTTGACGAAGATGTCCACCGCGGAGCGGGCCTGGTAGTCGCCGGTCAGTACCCGGGGCATGCGGTTCTCAAACATCCAGGAGTTGCCGGCGGCATGGGTGACCACGTCATACATGAGATCCAGCGGCACGCCGGCCTTGCTGGCGAGCGCCATGGCCTCGGCGGCGACGGCGATATGCACCCCGGCCAGCAGCTGGTGGATGATCTTGACGGTGCTGCCCTGGCCCGGCTCGCTGCCGACCCGATACAGCTTGCCGGCCACCGCATCCAGCACAGGGGCCAGCTTGTCGAAGGCGGCGTCTGCGCCTGCGGCCATCACAGTCATCTCGCCTGCATCGGCCTTGATGGCGCCACCGGAGACAGGGGCATCCAGCATCGGCAGCCCGAGCTGTGCCAGCTCGGCGGCCAGGGAACTCGCCTCCTCGGCCGCTATGGTGGAGGAGACCATGATGGCGGTGCCCGGTTTGAGGTGGCGGGCCAACCCCTCTTCGCCGAGCAGGATGCGGCGCACCTGGGTGGCGTTGACCACCAGCAGCAGCACGGCGTCCAGGGTCTCGGCCAGGGGGCGGGCATCGGCCATGACGGCGGCGGCACCGGCCTGTTGCAGCTGGCTGCGGGCCT
Source organism: Aeromonas sp. Marseille-Q5825 (assembly GCF_946892685.1). Taxonomy (NCBI): domain Bacteria; kingdom Pseudomonadati; phylum Pseudomonadota; class Gammaproteobacteria; order Aeromonadales; family Aeromonadaceae; genus Aeromonas; species Aeromonas sp. Marseille-Q5825. Next base: position 233,612 of record NZ_CAMPOU010000004.1, on the reverse strand, counting down.
GCTCGCTGAGATCTATGCCGTAGGTGGTGAGTCCGGCCCGCAGGCAGGAGCGGGCGGCGCCCATGCCCATGGCGCCAAGGCCGATGACGGCGACATGATAGGAAGTGTTCATCTCGTGATTCCTCGATAACGACTGATGAGCCGATAGTAGAGGCTTGTGGCGGTGAAATATCAGGCAAGCATCACAAAAAATAACTTAAGTGGTGTTAATTTTTGTTATTTAAGCAGGTTGAGATTCTTTTGAATCAATTTTCGATGCTTTTTATGTGAATAAATGTGATTTGTGAGCCCCTTCGAGGTTATTTATCATTTTTTACCAGATCACTGGGGTAGAATGGCGCCTCTTTTCCCCGAGGGGTGAACCAGGATGATTCCCGTAGAGCGACAGCAACGTATCCTGCAACTGCTGGCAGAGCGCGGCGTGGTCAGCATAGTGGAGCTGACCGAGTGGTTGCAGGTCTCCCACATGACCATCAGACGCGACATCCAGAAACTGGAGGAGCAGGGGCGGGTGCTATCCGTCTCGGGCGGGGTCAGTCTCTCCCAGCGGATCAAGAGCGAGCCCTCCCACGCCACCAAGCGCAGCCTGATGCAGGGGGCCAAGCTGGCCATAGCCCGGCTGGCCGCCGACCAGGTGGCCGAGGGCAGCACAGTCTACCTGGACGCCGGCACCACCTCCCTGGAGCTGGCCCGCGAGCTGGCGCTGCGGGAAGACCTGATGATAGTGACCAACGACTTCATGGTCTGTGCCTACCTCATCGAGCACGGCCGCTGCCGTCTCTATCACACCGGTGGCCAGGTCATTCGCGAGAACCAGTCCTGCGCCGGGGAGGCCACAGCCCACTTCCTGCGCAACTTGCACCTGGACGTTGCCTTCCTGTCCGCCTCCTCCTGGGACGGGCAGGGGATCTCGACCCCGAGCGAGCAGAAGGTGCCGGTGAAGCGGGCCGTGGTGGAGTCGGCGGCGAGCCGCATCCTCATCTGCGACTCGTCCAAATATGGCAAGGTCGGCACCTTCAACGTGGTGGGCTGGGATGCGATCGATCAGGTGATCACCGACGAGCAGTTGCCACAGAGCGCCCGGGAGGCGCTGGCCCAGCACGGGGTCAGGGTGACCATGGCGCCGCTGGCCAGCCTGGCGTCCGGCGTCGAGTGACTGTGCCAGCCTGCGGTTGTCACTCTTTGCCGGCCTGAGGCTCGCTCGTCAGGTTGGCGGATCCCTGGATCACCTCGCCCGCCTTCTCTATGTCCCGTCCCACACCGTGTATGGTGTTGCAGCCCAGCAACCAGAGGCTGGCACAGAGCACCAGCAGGGTTCGATTCATGTTCATGCTTCCTCCTCGCCGGCGCCTGGTCCAGGGCCGGCCTCAATGTCATGGGGTCAGTTTGAGCAGGCGCCCCTTGCCTGAGTCCGTCAGCAGATAGAGGGCGCCATCCATGCCTTCCCGTATGGTACGGATCCGCTCCCCCAGATCGGTCAGCAGCCGCTCCTCCGAGATGATCTTGTCCCCCGCGAGGCGAAGACGCAGCAAGGCCTGACCGCGCAGGGCACCGACCAGCAGATCTCCCTGCCACTCCTTGAACAGGGCGCCCTGATAAAACGTCATGCCCGAGGGGGCTATGGAGGGCACCCAGACCCAGAGCGGCGGCGTCATGCCGGGTGCGCTCTGGCCCATGCCAATCTTGCCGCCCCCGTACTCCTCGCCGAAGGTCACTTTGGGCCAGCCGTAGTTGTGCCCTGGCAGTATGAGGTTGACCTCGTCCCCGCCCTGGGGGCCGTGCTCGTGAGCCCAGAATTGCTGGCTAACCGGGCGCAGGGCTGCGCCCTGCATGTTGCGATGGCCCAGGCTCCAGATCTCCGGCAGGGCCCCCGCCGTCTTGACGAAGGGGTTGTCGGCGGGCACCCGGCCATCCTTGTGCAGGCGCACCGTCTTGCCGAGGTGGTTGTCGAGGGTCTGGGCCCGCGCCCGCTCGCTGTAACGATCCCCCAGGGTGATGAAGAGATAGCCGTCGTCGGTCAGCACCAGGCGCGACCCGAAGTGGGCGCCGCCGGCCACCTTGGGCTGCTGGCGAAACAGCAGTTGCCAGTCGACGAGGGCGTCCTTTTGCAACCGGGCCCGGGCCACTGCGGTACCGGCCCCGCCGTCGCCGGGTTCGCTGTAGCTGAGATACACCCAGCCCTCGTCGTCCAGGGCGAGATCGAGCAGGCCCCCCTGACCCTGATTGGCGATGGGGGGCAGACCCGAGATGAGATGGCGCTCGCCCCCGGCGTCGATGCGCAGCAGGCGGCCCGGGCGCTCGCCAATCAGATAGCCACCTTCCGGCAGCAGGGCCAGCCCCCAGGGATGGTTGAGCCCCTCCACCAGGGGGGTCAGTGTCAGCGCCCGGAGCGGGCTCACCAGGCAGATCAGCAGCAGTACAAGCAGTCGCAACAAGGGGGATCTCCTCTTGGAAATGGGGAAGGCCAGCGGCGCAACGTCGCTGAAGTATAGGGGGTTGCCAACAGGCCAAGAGAGATGGCCCTGTCTGCGGGCCTTCCCTGTCGCGACGCTCAAGGCATTCAGCCCGACGCAAGGCGGTGCGCGTACACTTGATGGTGTGATGAGACATGGTCCGCACGCCCAGGCGAGCGGCCATGGTCATAGGTTGGCAGCGGTCTCTTGAGCGCCGGTGCAGCATCAGGGCCCATGGGGCCTGTGTTCATGGAGGATAAGATGTCATCACCCGCGTCGGCGCCAAGGCGCTCCCTGTCCGATCTGCTGGCCGGTGTCACAGCCGCAGCCGTCGTGCTGCCCAAGGCCATGGCCTATGCCAGCGTGGCCGGTCTGCCGGTGGCCGTCGGTCTCTACACCGCCTTGGTGCCCATGTTGCTCTACGCCCTGCTGGGCTCCTCCCGGGTGCTCAGCGTCAGCTCCACCAGCACGCTGGCTATCCTGACCGCAACCCAACTCGGGCTGGTGGTGCCGGATGGGGATCCCGGTCGGCTGCTCACCGTGACCGCCACCCTGACCCTGCTGGTGGGGGCCATGCTGATGCTGGCGGCGGTGCTGCGGCTCGGCTTCGTGGCCAACTTCATCTCCCTGCCGGTGCTGGTGGGATTCAAGAGCGGCATAGGGCTGGTGATCATCCTCGATCAGCTGCCCAAGCTGTTCGGGGTGCACATCCAGAAGGAGAACTTCTTCCTGGATCTCTACCACCTGGGTCAGGCCCTGCCCCAGAGCTCCTGGCTGACCCTGGTGGTCGCCCTCGTCACCCTGGTGGTGCTGGTGTTCATGGAGTGGCGTTTCCCGCACTCCCCGGCCCCCTTGCTGGGGGTGGGCATAGGCATCGCCCTGGTGTGGGGTTTTGGCCTGAACGAGGCGGGTGTCGCCATCGTCGGCAGCATCCCCACCGGCTTGCCCGCCCTGACGATGCCGGACCTGACCCTGGTGTTGCAGCTGCTGCCGGGGGCGGCGGGCATAGCGCTGATGAGCTTCACCGAGACCATAGCCGCAGGGCGGGCCTTCGTGGGCAAGGGAGAGCCCGAAATCAACCCGAACCGCGAGCTGGTGGCCACCGGGCTGGCCAACCTGGGGGGCGCCTTCTGCGGCAGCATGCCAGCGGGGGGCGGCACCTCCCAGACCGCCGTGGTGCGCTCCGTCGGGGGCCTGAGCCAGTGGGCCTCCGCCGTCACCGCCGCTATGGCGCTGGCCACCATGATCTTCCTCGCCCCGCTGCTCTCCTGGCTGCCGAGCGCCACCCTGGCGGTGGTGGTCATCGTCTATTCGGTGGGGCTCATCCAGCCGGGGGAGTTTCGCAAGATAGGGCAGATCCGCATGATGGAGTTTCGCTGGGCCGCCATCGCCTGCCTGGGGGTGCTGCTGTTTGGCACCCTGGAGGGGATAGTGGTCGCCATCCTGGCCTCCCTGCTGGGGCTCGCCAGCCAGACGGCGCAGCCGCCCGTCTATGTGATTGGCCGAAAACCCGGAGAAGATGTGCTGAGGCCGCTGGCCGCCCGCCATCCCGATGACGAGACGATCCCGGGCCTGCTTATTCTGCGGCCTGAGGGGCGCCTCTTCTTCATCAATGTGCAGCATGTGGCGGCCCGGATCCACGAACTGATCGAGACTCACCAGCCCGAGGTGGTGGTGCTGGACATGAGTCGGGTACAGGACGTGGAGTACTCGGCGCTGATGATGCTGATGGAGGGGGAGCAGCAGGCGCGCGCCAGGGGCGTCACCCTCTGGCTGGCCGGGCTCAATCCCGGGGTGCTCGAGAACGTGCGCCGCAGCGGGCTGGCCGACCAGCTGGGGGAGAGCCGCATGCTGTTCAATGCCAGAGCGGCCATCCGCCAGTATCAACAGAGCAGGGAGTGAGGGAGCAGGGCAAGAGGCTCCCCAATGCCCTGTTCAATCTCAGGGCGGCGATCCGCCAGTATCAGCAGAGCAGGGGGCGAGCCAGAGGTTCCCCAATGCCCTGTTCAATGTCAGGCCGGTGATTTGCCAGTATCAGCAGAGCAGGGAGTGAGGGAGCAGAGCCAAGGGGCGAGCCAGAGCTTCCCCAATGCCCTGTTCAATGTCAGGCCGGCCATCCGCCAGTATCAGCAGAGCAGGGGGTGAGAGAGAGCAAGGAGCGAGCCAGAGCTTCCCCAATGCCCTGTTCAATGTCAGGCCGGTGATTCGCCACTGTCAGCAGAGCAGGGAGTGAGGGAGCAGAGCAAGGGGCGAGCCAGAGGCTCCCCCTTGACGGTGATCAGAAGAGTTCCGGGATCACCCGGAACGGGTGCTCCGAGGCCTTGACCTTGCCAATCTTGCGCTTGGGCAGCTTGACCGGCTCGGCTGGCAGCTCCTCGTAAGGGATGTGGCTCAGCAGGTGGGAGATGATGTTGAGCCGCACCCGCTTCTTGTCCTCGGAGCGGGCCAGGAACCAGGGGGCCCAGGCGGTATCGGTGGCGGTGAACATGGCATCCCGTGCCCGGGTGTAGTCATCCCAGCGATCGAAGGACTTGATGTCCATGGGGGATAGCTTCCAGATCTTGCGCCCATCGTCGATGCGATCCCGCAGCCGTCGCTCCTGCTCCTCCGGCGTCACCTCCAGCCAGTACTTCAGCAATATGATGCCAGAGTCGACCATGGCCTGTTCCACCATGGGGGCCCCTGCCAGGAATTTGTCGCTCGCCTCCTGGCTGCAAAAGCCCATGACGCGCTCCACCCCAGCCCTGTTGTACCAGCTGCGATCGAAGATGATGATCTCGCCCGCCGCCGGCAGGTGCGGAATATAGCGCTGGAAATAGAGCTGGCTCTTCTCCCGCTCTGTGGGGGCCGGCAGCGCTATGACCCTGAATACCCGTGGGCTGACCCGCTCGGTGATCGCCTTGATGGTGCCCCCCTTGCCGGCGCCGTCGCGCCCCTCGAAGACGATGCAGACCTTGAGCCCCTTGTGCACCACCCATTGCTGCAGCTTCACCAGTTCCACGTGCAGGCGACGCAGCTCCTTCTCGTATGCCTTGTTGCCAAGGGGCTTGGGCTCGGCGACTGGTACCGGCTGTTCAGCTTTGGATTTTTTTTTGCTAGCCATGATGTCCTTCTTGTTTCTCAAACGGATGAGGAGTGGCCGTCATCCTGAACGGCGCACTTCAAGCGTAGATGACGGCGCCGGTTCGCCGTTGGCGGCGAGGGCAGAGGGTGATCGGGATCATGGATGGGCAGGGGGAGAGCGGCCCTTGCCCCGGTTGTCGCCGGATCGCAGGACAGTTTTGTGGGGGGGGGGGGGCCGGTGCTAATTAAAACTTTAAATTTTTTAAAGTAATTATTAGAGTGTTGTTGTTTTAGTTCAAGGGTTGTGTAAGTATTGTTTAAAGTGGTTTTTAACACTCTATAAGGATCTTTAAATGCCCAATACACCACTAACTATTGCATCTGAAATAGATGAAATAATGAGAAAAAATGGTAACGAAGGTATAACTTTGAAGTGGGAGCAATTCTATAAAATTTGCGATAGAGAAAAGCTTGCTGAGGTGATCTTGGAGAAGATCAGAGCGCAACTTAAAAAGAGAGATATTCATATCGTCTATGCGGGGAGCAACGTAATCGTTGTTAGGGATTTCTGCTGGAAGCCTGTCACCATTTGAATGATGCAGTTGCGCTGCCTCTTTAACGAACACTAGATAGACATTTTCGGAAATGTCCCTGGGGGATGATTGCAGCAGGTGGTATGGCAGGGGCTGTTCTCCTCGCTCACGGCCTACTGATATCCAAGGCTACTGACCAAGAAGCCTTCTTGGCGCGAGTTATGTTGGGGATATAATGTCAACACCAATTAGAAATGTCTCAAAACCAGCTACATAGAAATGTCATAGAGAGTGGCTTTAGAGAGTCGAGAGTCAATGCAAAGATAAGGGGATGATAGACATCCCCTTTATCAGGCAGCTCTTATTTTGAGCCTGTAAATAATTCTGTGTAACTGCCCACTTCATTACAGGTGACCGTTCAGGCGATCACCGAATTCGATAATAAAGCGATTTAGGGCAAGCGTCCAATTCTGGATCGGCATGGTCCATTTCTTGGAGGCCTGCTGTATAGCGAGGAACGCCACTTTTAGCGCCGAGTCATCGGTCGGGAAGAGCTTCCTTTGCTTGGTCGCTTTACGCAGCACGCTGTTCAGTGACTCGATCGCATTGGTGGTGTAAATCACCTTCCGGATGGCGGGGGGATAATCGAACAGCGTGATCAGATTGGCCCAGTTACCCTGCCAGGAGCGCGCTATCTGCGGGTACTGGTCTCGCTGCGTACCATCGAGGAGCCCTCCGAGTTGTTCAAATAACAACCGCTTCAGCACACGAACCCGATGTGACATTTCAATTTGGCTCGAATGCGACATTACAACTCAGCCCTTACAATAAAACTACGCAAAGGGGAGCTTATGGTAAATCCAAGCCCCTTTTTACTGCCCATCGTCTTCCACAACTCTCGTTCATTAGTGTTCACGGTGGTTATTCTCTTACCCAGAGGAAGGGTATGATGGGCCCCAAAGAAGTCTAACAAAACGTTATGCGAGCAGGTTAACACCATCACCTCGCATGGTTATTGCCACGACTCACATTTTGCTAGCTTCCTCCTGTTCTAATGCTGAGGGAATCCTTGGCTTAAACCCGTTTATAATCCTTGCTGCGCCAGCAAATCCGCACTCTTGAGCTTGAAGGTACAGCCGTGCTTAATCAGCTCTTCCCGATTGGCTAGCACCAGCGGGTAGAGCAGGGGATGGCTCTCATGCTCCCCGTTATAGCTGACCTGCATCCGCTCTAGGGCGTAGTGCATCAGCGGTATCCGTTGGGTGATCGGAAGCCGGCCATTGGTCATGGCGTAGTCGTTGGCGATGATGGCCTGTTGTCCCGGGCTCAGGCTGGGATTGGGGGTCACCAGGGCAGTCACCTGAGTGTTCCACTCCAGATCCTGATCCCGGCCATGGGTTGAGACATCGAGCAGATCGGGTTCACCCCGAAAGCGGCTCATCACGAAGTCCAGATATTCTCCTTTCTTCTCGCAATAGGCTCGCACATGCCAGCGGATCCCGTCATAGACCAGGGTGTGGGGCACGATATTGCGGCCACTCCTCTCTTCCGAACTAAGCGACACATAATCCACATCTACCCGGAGCTGGCCCCGGGCGGCCTGCACCAGACCGCGTACGATTTTCGGATCGATATGACGGTTGGGCACATCCAGGATCTCGATATGGCCGTAGCGCAGATCCATCAAGGGCAGGGTCAGTATCCCGGCCTCGTGTTGGCGTTGGTGCTGCTTCTCCCGGTGCAACAGCATCAGGTACTCATCCACCTTGCCTTCGCTAAAGCGGGGCTGGAACTGGGCGGTGGGTTTGTATCCCTTCAGGCTTTTGTCATATAGCAGCCCCTCTGGTGAAAAGGTGCTGATATAGAGGTTGATATCCCTCGATGCCTGTTGGCGCCCGATATTGAAGGCGGTACAGAGGTGGTTGGTGGTCAGGCGCCCCTCCCACTGCAACACGATTTCCAGCAGGCGAAAGCGTAGGGTCTGATCCCATGTGTGATTCTTGGGCTTCATATGTGCTCCAAAATGCGACATGTGTATGTAGACAGTATCGGCATGAGTATACAAGCTACATATACTGACTGCATCGGAAATCAGTTCCAAAGGAAAATGCACCAATGTCGCAACTTATGTGCCGCAACTAGGATATCGCCTATAGCCCGGATGCAGCAGCGGAGTATTGCCGCCGCTGCTGTTGACACCCTGCTCACCTTTGACCGCTCCAGCTATCACAGGGGGCGGGAAGTGGTTTACTTCGATCTCACCGCGTTCAGGTAACTGCAAGCAGGGGGGGAGCTGACATCCCAAGCGTGCGAACGCCTGCGTCGCCACTATCTGGTGTCGCAGGATGGCGACATCGTCACCATCGGCCACCGCACCACTCATTTCAAACGCGATCGTCACTGAGGCTCTATGGATCAATGTCTGGTATTGGGTCAGGCGGCAATGCCCCTGATCAAGGGGATCTGTTGCCTGCTGTCTGCCGAGCAGACCCATGAGCTGCTCGCCGTGCTGGCTAGGGAGGAGGCGCGGTTGGCCGCCGGGCTGCCCATGACCGAGGTGGCAAGCGATGAATTGGAGCTGTGCAGATTGGTGTGCTTGGCGGTGCATATCGAACAGAACCGGCTGGATCGCACTGCATTGCCTATCTATCAGGGGCGGGAGCAGCTAATGGCCGGTGCCGCCGCGCTGTTGGATGAGGATGCCAGCCTTGAATGCCAGGATGCCATGCGGCTATTGGCACTGTTGCTCGACAAGCTGCTGCGGGGCAATCGTGGGGACTACCGTGGCAGCTATCAGGCCAAGCTAGATGGACTCACACTCGGCGCCATGGAGCAGCGCGCGCTGGCGGCCCAATCCCCCAACACCGGCGCTGTGGTGCGGGGAAGCTGGCTGCGCAAGGAGCGTAACCAGCTTGGTCACGCCAGCTGGCTTGATGTGGTCGAAGCGGCGCTCTGGTGCTTTTGGCATGGCGACGATCTGCATGGCGGTAAGGCCCTGCTCGGTGTGCTGTTGGGCGCAGATATTCGGGTGCGTATGGTCTACGGCATGCTGGCGGGGGCCTTCTACCTTGCCGATTGAGATCATGCAGCGTTGGCGGTCCACGCCTTGTTGATTGGCTGACTAGCCTGCCATCTCCACCACCGGGTAACAGGCGTCCCCCCACAGGGTATCCGGATGCGCCATCATCAGAAAGCCGCTCTTAAACGAGCGGCTTCGCACAGGGGACAGTTGACTCAGGCAGACCTAGCTATAGCACTATTTTTAGTGGAACCAGGCAGAGTCAGTTGCTCGAGCTGGGCGCTGATGGTGACCAGCTTCCCCTGGTTGTCACGAATGGTTGCGGCTTGTTCGCTCATCTCAGCCACGACCTTCTCCACCTCCTTGATCTGCGGCGCAAAGAACTCAAATGTCTTAGCGTCGTCACTGAGCAAGTCGTAGATATCCTTGAAGGCCCCCTTGATCAGGTTGGTTATGGAGTCCTTGACCTGCTTGAGCTCCTGCTCCAGCTCATGCGCCTTATAGGCACTATAGAGGTCAGAGCCTAGCGTGACGGCTGCACCAGCAGGCCCGGCCCACCTGGAGATATTTCCGGCAAGCTTGGTGGCTTCCCACGGCTTGAACTTGTAGACATAGCCCGTCAGCTTGCCCAGGGTGTCGCGAGCGACAAAGATGGTCGACTTGATTGCGTCCGGACTGATGCTAGCGATGCCCTTGAAAGCCCCCCCCAAGGAGTTCAGCGCGCCTTCACCCATGGCACTGATAAAGCTTTCGCTGGAATTGAGCTGTCGGGATATGTCATCGGACAGGCGCTGGGTAACAGCGGAGGAGTGATCGAAGAAGCGATCGACGGCACTCTTGATGCTGAGATGCAGCTTGTAGCCAACCCCCTCTTCCGTATAGCCGAGTTCATCGTCCAGAAATCCACGGATATCTTCGAGTGAAAGCGGGCGCAGGCGACCAAGCAGTTGCGCCTCCATCGACCGAAGCTCACTATACAATTCGCCTGCCAGGCGTTTCACCTCGCGCCGTCCCTGTTGAATATCCTGCTCAAACCGCTTTGACTCTTCTGAATTCTGCTGAGCGAACAGCTCCAGACTGTGTAAGTTCTCTTTCGCGGAGGCGACGCGCTGTCTAACGATGTCCCGCACCACATCCAAGCCAGTCTTAGCTATCAGCACTTCTGGCACATTCGCCTGCAGAATGCGCCCGGTCATGTTCTTCAATTCATTAATACGCGAACGACTTTCGTAGTGCACTGGCTTGCCGAACCAGAACTCAAGCCCACGACCATTAGGGTTGGAGGCAATGCACACGATGTTCAATTGAGTCAGCTCGTCCGAGTTCAGATTGGCGGCCCGCTGCAGCTTGGACTTGAGGTTGTCCTTCTTGATCGTTGCCTGCTCTTCGAACAGCACCTGTTCGGTCAGGTCCGTCACTTCGTCCATCTTGTTGATGACGAATACCGTGGACGACAGTTTGTTCAGATCGCGAAGGACCCATTTGGCAATTTCTCTATGACTATCCTTCAGCGGGTTGGTGGCGTCAACCACATAAAGAATAAGATGTGCCTCCGAAATGTAGCGTTTTGTGAGGTCTTCATACATTACCTGCTCACCATTCACCTCCCTCTCCTTGTCACCAAACAGGCCGGGGGTGTCGACGATTTCGCACTGCCCCGGGAGCCCCTCGGGCTTGTAGATGGCAAGGCGATCCGACGACTCGTCCATGGAGATTTTCATATCCTCCATCACCTTACCCAGCCAGGCCGCGATTACACTGGTCTTTCCATCGGAGAATGCCCCCAGCAGGGCGATGCGTAGTACATCGGACTCCACGGCTTGCATGGCCGAGGCGATCTTCTGCAGGTCGCTGTCCACGTCCACGCCCATCCCACGCAGCGCATCAAGAACACCGTGCAGCTTGCCCAGCGTGTCGATCGCAGCCTGCTTCTCAATACTGAACTGCTTGAATTGTTCCATAAGGCATTTTCTCCAACTGGTCTCTCAGTTTGTTCATCAGCGCAATCTGTGGTTCCAGGATGCTCAGCGGCCGCAGTAGACTGTCGTGCAGCTTGTTCACCTGAGTCAGTACGCCTTCATTAATTTCCTTCTCCACCGACGCCACCAGAATCCTAATTTCCCCCGGCAGATCGTCGAGCACCTTATCTCTGACATCTTCGATACTCTTCCGGACTTGCCCTTGGGCCTTGCGGATGCGCCTATCCTTACCGAGAAGCAGGTTGACGAAGCTCATCAGCAAACCTATGGCAGCGCCTACCGCGGCGCCGATGGCGGTACCGATGCCTGGGAAGGCACTGCCAATGGTCCCGCCCGTGAGGGCGTAGGTGCCGATCTGAAAGGCCATTGAGCCGAAGTCACCCAGACCAAGCCCGTGGCTGAGATCGATCCCATCATGCAGATTCCACTGCCGGCCATGGTTAAAGACCACGCGTTGCTGGAACTCCACACTCTGCACGTCCTCGACCAAGCGGGTCATTGCCTGCTTGAGCAGCTCCATCAGCTCTTTGATACTTTTATTGAAGTGCTCCTGCAAACGCTCACCAGTGACTTGTTGGCAGGTTTTGAACGCTTGGTTTATATCCGAAGTGATACGGTCCGCATCGCCGAAGTGTTCGGCGACGATGTCGTCAGCCTTGTCGAGCAATTTATTGAAAAATTCATTCCAGTTATTCTTGCGGCCGGTAAGTGTCATCCGCTCGAATGCCTTCACTGACTCCTTGAAGGCCGAGCGGCATTTGTCGAACTCCGGCTCCACCCTGGTCAGGAAATCCCGGTGTTCCTGCTGTTGCTCATGCAGTACGCTCAGGTACTCGGCAAGCAACTCGCGCACCTTGGTCTTGTTGCTTTCAACAATGTCTTGCTGAAAAGTCGCCAGCTTACCATGCAGCACTTGCGCCACTGCTTTGATCCGGCTGAACTCATACATCTCTTTCGCTGACTCGAAGTGCTTCAGGTAGTTGCGCTGCTGAATGACCAGATCGCGGTCTCTTTTGGGGTGGATACTGGTTTTGCCACTTGCTGAGTGGAATGAGAGAGAGGAGAACGCTAACAGGCCCTGGACGCATTGTCCTGGCAGAAGCACTTCGCGGCCCAGCACCGGCTCCAACACCTTGACAGTCTGCTGCAATGCAGAACCGGCGCCACTGTGGCGCTCCAGCGCTTCGCGATCCTCTTCGAATTCATACGAATCAGCACTACCGCGCACGTTGATCAACGGACAAACCTGAGTGCCGCGCCGCAAGTAGGAACGAATCTTCTTCGCAGTGGCCTTCTCCGGTTTCTTGTTCGTGCCGTTCACATAGAACACAAGATGCGCCTTGGCCACTGCTTTGCGCACCTCTCCGACGTACTGGATCTCATCGCCCTCGATGCCAGGCACATCGAGCAATTGGAAGGTCTTGTCCTTGTAGTTCAGTGTGTAGGTGGTATTGCCCTTGGTGAAGTCTGCTTCACCCGTACCTATGATCAGGCCATCGACCCGGCGCGCAAGTGCCTTACGTCGCTCCAGCTCGGTCAGGGCCGTCACCAATGCGGGCAGACTGTCGTTCAGCAACGGGCGCAACGTCGGTGCCACTGTCGGTAGTGCTGCCAGTTCCGGAGCGGAGGGCTTCGTCTTGGCTCCACGCGCATCACGGGTCACTTCTTCGAACAGATTATCCAGCTCTTCCGCGCACCCCATGTCAGCCCCCCACCAACATGTTGACTAAAGCCATAGCCCCGGTCCCAACAACAACGCCGGCAATGGCTGCCGCAATCAGCTTTCGCATGGTGCGTGCGGAGGCTTCATCTCGAGCGATCTGTAGGCGAGCGCAGCCCTCTGTTTCAAGCGTCTTGGCCAATTGGCCAGCACATTGGCGTATCGCCGCAACCTGTGTAGCATGCTCGGCATACACCCGCTCAAGATCGGTGCGCAACTGTTCCGCCAGTTCAGTCAGCGACCGTTCGAATTTCGCCAGATCCTGCTGATTCTGCAGCAGCAGTTGCTGGCGGGACTCTTCCTTGAACAAGATCCGTAACGACTCGATGATGGTGCTTTTACCAGCATTGGTCTCGCCAAAGAACGCTATGGTGAACTTGTCCCACTCGGCGTTCTCCTTCAGGTAATCGAGTTCCTCATTGAAACACCCTTGGATATCCCGCAGCCTGCGAGTCATCTCACTCAATTGCTGCTGGCCATCTTTATGCTCAATTTTCAGCTCAGTGATATCAGCCAGAGCCTGAGATATGTTCTCAGACACATCAAAGTACAAACGATTAAAGTCCTGAGCCGTGTTCATCCTAGACATTATTCTCCTTGATACTTCACAAAATTCAGCAGACACCTGACGGAATTTAATGAAGATTGCTATACGCCTTGTTAAAAGCCAGTTATCCAGCCATCTCCACCACCGGGTAACAGGCGTCTCCCCACAGGGTATCCGGATGCGCCATCATCAGCTCGATGATCACGGGCACCAGTTTGCCGAGCAGGTTGGCGCAATCCTTGAGCTGCTTGCGATTGACCGAGCTATTCCAGGTGGCGCCGCCATGCATCAGCTGATTGCGCAGGGTATAGAGACGATTAAACACCACTCCCAACAGTATGGGGGTGTTGCCGCTGGCGAGCGCTTGGCTTGCCATTGTCTTGCCCTGTGCCAGCCGCTCTTGCCACTGCGTCTCGCTGATCTTGCCGCTGTGAAAATCCCAGAAGCTCTGCAGCACAAAGGGGGTATCGAGCAGGATCCGAATACTGCCTGAAAACTCCTGCCACACTAGGTTGTCGATATGCTTGTGTTCGTCCAGTTCGCACAGTTTCTCCAGAAATCCCCTGAAGGTCGCCTGCTCCGACAGCCGATAATCTTCGTCGATCTCGGTGGCATAGGCCGCATTGAAGGCAATCCAGAGAAAGATGAAGCGGCCATCTTCGTCCTCGGCCCGCTCGGCCCGTTGCAACCAGCTTAAGGAGCGATGCACCCGCAGGTTGAGGTTGGCCAGGGAGTGCTCACGCGCCATACGGTGGCGGGCTTTAAGTTCTTCAAAATTCAAAATGACCTCCATTTCAATCAAGTGGATAGCCGGATCCCGCGTCGAAGATGTTCAGCCGTCCGGGAAAGGGCTAAGCAGGGGGTATAGCGCTCAATTTTCCATCAGATCCCGCAGTTTGGCCACTGCCAGCTCCACCAGGGTGGCCGGTGCTCGTTCAAGTGGTTCATGGTGGCACTCGGGGCATGCTTCGAACCAGCTATGGCCGCGCACCAGCACGTCGCTCTTGGGGGCAACCGTCTTGTGCCAGCCGCATTTGGGGCAGCGAAATGTAGTCGGGGGAGGGGGGATAGGCATGGCATTCCTCAAACAAGTTCCATTTTGGTCCAGCGTACCATGCCTGAATCTTGATGAGTGCCGTTGTTCTCACAGATCTTAATGATGTACAGCGCCTGCCTGAAAACACGACATGTGCAAAACCCCAGTATCGAAGTGGCCAAAGGGGATGGGTATAGTCAAGCTGACTCCAACCTTAGGGGGGTGGATTGTGGCCGGTCAAAATCGCTTACCGGGAGCGGATCACCGGGCGTTGCTGGTGGCGCTGCTGCTTGGGCTATTACTTCAAACAGTAACGGCTACCAACTGCACTTATCGGGAAGATAGCCTCGGCAACACCCGCTACCGGTGTGCCGATGGCAAGAGCGGCACCCTGCGCGAGGATGCACTCGGCAATATCAAAGATTCGGGCACCGGCATCACCTGGCGCAAGGATGCCCTGGGCAACCTCAAGGGCAGTGACGGCACCCTCTATCGTGAAGATAGCCTGGGCAATGTGCGCGGCAGCAATAGCAAGAGTGGCAAGCGGGTCACCTGGCGCAAAGACAGCCTCGGTAACCTGCGTGCCTCTGATGGCACCATTTGCCGTAGCAACTCCCTGGGTTATCTCAGGTGCGATGGGCAGAGCACGCCGCCAACTTTGTTTGAGGGAGAGTGAGATCATTATTGGCAATCGCACAGCCTCCAAAGGCCGGATATGAGTGGATACGCGACAGGGTGGTTGTTTCGAGTGAGGGAATGGAGGGGCTCGCATGACGCTTCGCTATGAAATTCAGGAAATTGATACCAGCTTGCTGGTCGAAAACTGGCAGGCGGGGCTGCGCTGCCTCAGCCAGAGTGCAGGAAGTGCGCAATATCAGGATGCCCATCTACCGCTGCCACTTTCCCATCTACCGGATCACTTTCTGGCCGGCATACCCGATGAGCTAAAGGATGCGGCGGCCCCTTATGGGGAGCTGGCCTTGCGGCTCTTGTCGTTGGCACGCCAGCATTCGGCTTGTGCCGAGTTGCTCCAACTCAGGCCCATCTTGCTGCTGTTGGCGGCGCTACATTGGCCGCAAGATAATTTGCCCATCCTGAAACACGCAGCCCAGGGGCAGCGTGCGTTGTTGCTCGCCATGGGGTTGGTGCCGCGCCGCAGTTTGCTGCGTTTTCTTGACCGTCTGCGCCTCAATCTGGCCATCGAATGGCAACGTGATTATCTACGGCGCTTTCTATATCAGGATCCTGAGGCCTACCTGGCCCTGCGTCATGAGCAGAAAATTGGCCCCGTTCAGCTGTTCTTGCTGTTTCATGCCCCCGAGCTGACCGGCAGCGTACTGATTCGGTCGTTGCGTCATCATGATGGCGATGGGTTATGGCTCGGTCGGGTACTCGACCCGCTCAACCCTGCCCTGGCGCTGGCTCGAGCGGGGCGCTTCCCAGGCGGCTGGCAGTCGTTGCGGAATATGGCGGAGCTGACAGAGGTTGCAGATATGGTCCTGAAGGTGGAGGAGGCAGATGACAGGGCCTACCAGTTTCAGTATCTGTGTGAGCGACTCAAGCTGGACGAACGGCACCCTTTGCCGGACTCAGCCCAGCGACTACGCCATCTGCAAACGCCCTGGTTACAGCAGGTGGCGAGTTGGCCAGAGCTGGATGCTGCCTGCGCACGGATGAACCCGCGCAGATGCGAACTTTGGTCACTGACCATGTTGAATGACATCTTGCGTGGACGGCAGGCGCTGTTTCGGCTCTGCTCGCCTCGGCGGAAGAAAACGCTTTGTTGGGTACGGATGTCGCTTGCGCAATCCGCCCCCGATCAACCTGCGTTCACTGCCTTGATTGAGGTCACAGGCCCCAAGGTGGGGCGGGTGTCCCGCTACTGGGTGCGCCGCTTGTATCGCCATCTTTCGACTCACCCCTTAAGCCTGCGGGCTTGATACCCGCCCCCTGAATAGGTCAAGGCCCCGATTGCAGATGCAAACGAGGGATGTGCCTGTTTTTGTTACATGTCTATACGTTCAGTATCGTCCATTGCCCTGGTGCGCGCTTTAATGGGCACCAGAGCGGTCATCTGGCAGCGTCGGTTGGTGAGAGAGGCATATCATGACAGCAATCAAAAAAAGTTCGGCCCTCAATGGGGTTGCGTGCGGGTATCTGTGGCAACTGCTGCGCACCATTCCCTCAGTGTATCCGCAGTTGCGCGAGATGGAGCCCCGCCAACTTGAGCAGTTTGAGCTGAGCCCCCAGGATCTCGCCAGCCGGCAGGCACTGCTGAAGTTGCTCAAGACCCGTGCCGCCGCTCCCAAACCCGTCTGTCTCTGGCACAACTGTGAGTTGCTCGATCGGCAGGTCGGTGAAGACTCGCCACTCAGCCTGGCCCTCTTGCGCTTTATCACTATCTACACCTTGCATCCTGGTCTGCAGCAGATGATTGAAGAGGCCGGTGATGCCGACAGACAGGGTAGCCGCTTGCCGCTGCTGGCGGCGATGATAGGCTATCCGCTAGAGGCACTGCGTCACTACCTCAGCGGTGCTAACTGGATGCGAGAGGTCGCCTTTCTCCATCGTGAGGCGGACTCTTTGTTGGGGGTGAGTATCAACATGGATCTGCTGTTGGCCGAAAAGCTGCTGACCCAGACGCTGGAAAAACCGGTTGAGTTGATCTCCGATGTGCTCGAGGAGATGCCCCCCAGCCAGCTGACGCTGGACGATTACGGCCATATGCAGCTGGGTGCCCTGGTTGAGCATGCTGGCATGCTGGATCAGCAGATGCCGTCAGGCTGGAATGCCCTGCTATGGGGAAAACCGGGCACCGGCAAGACGCAGCTTGCCTGTCTGCTGGCTGGGCTGGCCAACCTGACACTCTACACCTTGCGCAGCGAAGAGGATGCCAACGCCTTTCGCCGAAACGGTATGCAGAGCCGGGTGAGTGAACTGTTGCTGGCCCAGCGCCTGCTTGGACGCAATGGTAGCTGCATGTTGCTGGTCGATGAGGGGGACGATCTCCTGATGAGCGGCACCATCGCCAAAAACAGGCGCCACCAATTGCTGGAAGATAACCCAGTCCCGGTTATCTGGACCACCAATGATGTGGCGAGTATTGATGCCGCCTGTCTGCGCCGCTTCAACTGGTTGCAGCAATTCGAGTTTCCCAATCCCGACACCCGCATCCGCCTGTTTACCAAGGCAGTGCGGGGCCTCGGGATCACCCGGCAGCAGATCGCGCACTGGGCTGAGCGTACCTGGTTGTCACAGGCCGATATCCAGAGAGTGGCCAGTCTGATACGTAGTCTCGGGCTCAAGCGCAAGGATGCCGCAGATGCCATTGAGCACTGGCTGGATCAGCGTGAGCGGGCCTTTAACATCGAGTCGGATGAGTGCCCTGGCAATCCGATTGGCAAAAGGGCAGGGGGAAAATCTCAGACAAAAGAGGCGGCTTGCGCTTACCGGATGGAGGGCGAATTTGACGCAGGACTGCTCAACCTGCGAGGGCGTGACGGCCAGCTCCAGCAGGATATCGATATCGCCGAGCTGATGGTATCACTCAAACAGGCAAGAGAGGGCAGGATCTTGTTGCACGGCCTGCCGGGCACCGGCAAAACGGCGCTGGTTCATCACCTGGGCAAGCAGCTTGGCTGCGAGGTGGTACAGAGGCTGGGGTCGGAACTGCTACACAAATATGTGGGTGAATCCGAACAGGCGATGGCGCAGGCATTTGTCGAGGCCAGAGAGCGTAACGCCATCTTGTTTCTCGATGAGGTAGACAGCCTGTTGACGGACCGCCGCAGCCATCACCAGGGCTGGGAAACCAGTCAGGTCAACGAGCTGTTGCAGCAGATTGAGCACTTCGACGGCATGCTGGTGGTGGCAACTAACTTTCTCGATCGTCTCGATACGGCGGTTGCCCGGCGTTTTGACTACCAGCTTGAACTCTGTCCGCTGCTGCCGGCCCAACTCCATGGCGCCCTGGAAGGCTGTGTCGATAAAGCGACCCTGCGCGAGATCGGATCATCCCTGCCCGGTCTGGGGGGCGTGACCCTCGGCGATATCGCGGTTCTCAAGCGCCGCCAGCGCCTGCAAAGGCGCAAGCTTGGAGCTGTCGAGATTCTGGGGATCTTGAAGAAGCTGATCGCAGGCCGTGAGCGCGGTAATGCCAGGCCGATAGGCTTTTTGCAGGGCAGCCCGATGGTTTGCCAAGGTTAGCAAATCGCCACCCATGAAAATTAATTATAAATAACAATGGCTTACTGTTGTGCCAATGATCGGTGTGATATAGTCCACCATATTTCAAATGGAGGTTGTATGGATAGGGCCTTTGCGAAGAAAATATTGCTCGAAATTGGTGATGAGTGTGGTTACACCGTGCACGATGGTGGCTCTGAAATACAGATCTATTTTGATCGAGAAAAGCACGGCATTGCTTTTAAGATCAAAGATTCCACTCATAAAACTGCCAAGAATGCAGGATGGTTACAGGTCCATCATTGGGAAGGTGACGACTGGGGGCCGGCGCTCCATTCATTACGTAGCCTCGCAGATGTTTTGGCATTTTCACAAACGCTGATCACATTTTCATCAATTAAATCGAAAGTTAAATCGAAATAGGAATAAAGTGATTAATGTGAAGTGCGTTATATAAAATGGGGCCCCTACGTGCTATTAGTCATGAGACTGTAGCCCCTAGGCGGCACCTCGTTACATGTCCCTGAATATGCGATGAGCTGAGCCAATCAAGATCAGTGTACCGATGACACAGAAACACTGCATGATCAAAACCAGACTTTCTGGAGCGCGTCGTGATGGTTGTAACTTTACCGGTGGTTGATGAATGAGGATTTATGTGGTTTCTCAGTGGGCATATTCAATGCACTCGCAGTGGCCCGATCACCTTTACACTTCTTGGCTAATGTTGATTGGCCCATAGCAGGATCCAAAACCCACACGAATAGAGCCCAGGTCACACTTGTTGATGATAACTGGTAATAAGTTAATTGACAGGTAGGGGTACGTTAATGAAAAATTGAATTCATCATTTGACATGGATTGGGCGATATATGAATGATTTTCTGGATTTGATGCCAACTAAGCAAGCAATTTTATCCTCTAGAGAGCTGAATCAAGTCGTCATCGATTTTTTTTCAGGTGAACCTGTTTCTCAAGATGGTCATTGTGAATTATTTAGTTTATTAAGTGGTAAACATGCAGTATCTACACCAATAGTTCAAAGCTTGTTATGGTTTATTTCTTATCAACAAGATTTTATTGATAACGCAAAAAATGCAGAGATTCATTATCAGAAGGAAATAGATGATGAAAAAAACCAAATCAACTCCTTACTCAATATTTTATTAAAGATTGTTGACAGTTCGCTGTCATCAAAAAATAACAAATTGCAATTTGATTTTAAATTTGACGATGATTTATTAAGCGATAATAGCAACGTCGTGGTCTCTATCGATAACATCAAGTACTTGTTGGGTAACGATAAATGTACCACGCCTCCCTTTTTATTGGATTCAACAAGAAAAGAAGAATTTTTGAATGATATAGAACGTCTAGGTTGGGAGATAGAAGAGAATCTTGATGACCTCGAGTCAATAAATGAAAAACATATTAATAACTCAAGCCTGGAAAATAGTATAAAGTGTTGTAAGGAATCCTTAAGCTCTATTCTTGGTGGGCTTTGGCATGCTTCTGAAGTTGCAAGCCTGGATGAAGGATTTTACGGTGGAAAATATGGCCAAATAGTCTTGTGGGATGAAATAATCAATAACAAAAACACATTTTCATGCTCTGATGTTGACCATGGCCCACTTTCTAAAATAATTGGTGGTGGCGTCGATTTTAGAGATGCACTGAAACGCGAATTTAAGGCATGGATGAATGAATATGAGGGCAAAATAATAGATTCGAGTGATTATTTTTCAGAGAAGGAAATTGTAAGAGAACTCATGGATATATATGAGGACATTTTATGGCAAATTGATGAGAATACATCAGGCGAGGACCCTGAAAATTTTCATAACATATACCGCATCAAAATAAACAATATTGAAAATTGTTTTGACAGTATACACAGATTGCTTGTAAGTGAAGGGAAAATAATTTCAAAGCACCAAGTGATTTGAAATTTACTATGCTGAATAGTTTTTCGTCACTCTATGCAAGGCTTATTCTGTATCCGCCGGCGGCGACAATGTTGCTTTACATCGGGATATTCCACACCGGATTCAGGAATAAATCTGACGATAGCGGTCATCAAGGACGTCGATGATGGCGTGGGGGATCGCGTTCAGACCCAACCACTTGCGGCGGTGCATCGCCCAGACGGAATTTCTGGATTTCCCCCAGAAATATCCAGCGGGCAGTCGGTTTGCGCGTCAGTTTTTCTTTATGTCCGGTTCGCCACGCCCCTCATCGGCTTGCGGAGCCAGTGCTTCAGGCGGTATTGGTCATGCGGTGAGGTATATCCAGCCAGGCAACCCGCAGCAGAATGTCTACATCGAGCGATTTAACCGCACGGAGCGTTACGACTGGCTGGGCCATTACCTGTTTGAGTCACTGAATGAGTTACAGGAATTTGCCACGAACTGGCTGTGGGCGGCTACACGCCGAAACAGCGTTTGGCACAGGCCGCATGACCTCTACTTTTGAGTGCCCCTAAATATGGGGAGATTACCCATGCACTAATAAAAGCTTCCTAGGCCTTACTTTAACAGTGACAGACATCGATTGGGATTACTTTATTCTAGTTGGTTTGAATAGCGATGCAGATACTCTTTTTCAATCATATCCTCTACTACCTGATAGATCCTGAGGTTAGAGTCCTTCGCCATTTTCTTGAGCATTCCTTTATGTTCTTCAGAAAGCGGAATGCCCATGGCTTTGCGATCGCTAGAGTTTTTTCGATATTTTTGTTGGGCGCCGCTCTTGTTTAAAGAGGCCATCCATATTGCTCGGTGTTCGACTGAGAGTAGATCGTACAGCGTAATCAGAGCCTCTTTTTCATCCTTTTTAGAGTTTGACAAATCTACCCAGGCTGGGATTTTGAGACTTAAATATGTCTTTGCGGTATAGTTCCACGCCCATCCAGCCATGTCATCATTTTTTTTTAACCAGTCAACCATCTTGGACTTGTTTTTTATTTTGTTCCAAGCATGCGAGAATGCTTCCATTTGTTTTTCTTTTTTCTCTCTGGATGAATTCCATAAGTCAAAGAAGCGAACAATACAATTTTTCTTCGTATGACTGTCGCTCGCAAATTTAGGTAGCCCAAGCTGATCATAAAGGTAATATCGATGATTTGATTTTGTACCCAAAAGGTCAATCACCGGTCGTTGATCTTGCGCCTCCTCATCAGACTCATCGGGTATTTTCAATGCTTGCTTGTATGTCAATATACCAGAGAGGCTTGAATGAGATATTCTTAAACATGCCCATAAAAAATTACATAGGCGTTGATTTTCGGGTGAAATCCAATCAAAAGCTTCTGAGCTTAAATTGCAGCAGTCAAAAATTTCTTTCATCAAACTCTTTATTTGAGAAGGCTCTTCGGAGTGAGCGCCTCTTGTGCATAGTTTCATATCTCTTAGCTTGCTAATCAAGAAACGCCTTTCATCTCTGTCGTTAAGAACACCTAATATGAATGAATCGAGTTTTTTAGCAGCAACTTCAATCGCAGGCATCGATACATCTCTGTTTCGCCGCCCTCGCCACCCAGCATCATCAGCGAAAAGATCATAAAGAAACATAATTTCTCTTTCTTCTTTTTTCGTATTCCACGTCACTTCAGCCATCTCAACCTCACCACCATCGATATCTACCACGCCCTCGGGAGCCAAAAGCAAGGGCGCCTCTAGCGAGTCCCATCCATGCTTGCGCCGATAGCAAAAGGCTCTGCACCAAACCAAGCGAAATGGATGTTACTATGTAGATTTTAAGGTGTAAATGGTCGATTTTTGATGGCTTTTAAGTTGAAATTCAGACTGTTTTAGGTTGATCTTTAGTTGATTATGTGCGTGCAGGAGTGAGTGAATTATGTCCCCGCCCCCCTCCCATAGGCTTCCCTCTCACTTCCTCTATGTGGGGGGGCTGGATGGCCTGCTCGGGGGCAGTCTAGCCACTCCTCACTAAACGATCCATTCCAGAACCGAGCACCTGAGGAAATAGAAATCTGCAGCCCTTTGGTGCGCATATAGCTATATCCGTAATGTCTGTCGCTGATTATACCTCGTACCTGAGCAGAGCTGTTTTTTTTCACTGGCCCGCCCTTCTGATGACGCAATCCACATCATCAGGAGTACGCAATGAACAACACCATAAAAGTCCTGCGCATCAAGGACCTCACCAACAAGATTGGTATGGCCAGGTCTACTATCTATGACTGGCTTAATCCCAAGTCTCCTCGTTTTGACGAGACTATAGTGGTCAACTAAATCCGGACACTTGGTTAGGCCGATCCTCGGCTTTTGCTGGCGCGATCCCGTCATTGTGTTGATGTGGACGCCGCCAGTTGTAGTAATCCATCAGGTAATAGCTGATATCCCGCTTCGCCTCCCGCAGGTTCATATATCCCGTTGTCGGGAGCCACTCTGTCTTCAGACTCCTGAACAACCGCTCCATCGGTGCATTATCCCAACAGTTGCCACGCCGACTCATGCTCTGGGTCATGCGATGGCGCCACAGCCGCTGCCGAAATGCCCGGCTGCCATATTGGCTGCCTTGGTCGGAGTGAAACAGCACACCTGATGGGCAACCCCGCTGCTGATAGGCCATCTCGAGCGCTTTTATTACCAGCTCTGCATCAGGCTTGTCAGACATCGCCCAGCCCACGACTCGGCGGGCATAAAGGTCGAGCACCACCGCCAGATAATTCCAACGACCACCTGCCCAGACGTAGGTGATATCGCCACACCACACCTGATTGGGCTGCTGGACATCAAATTCACGGGCCAGCAGATTGGGAATATCCGGTCGTTCAGACCGGGCGACCTGATAGCGATGAGCGCCCGGTTGCTTGGATACCAGACCGACCTCCTTCATCAGACTGCGCACTTTGAATCGGCCAATCTGATGCCCCAGCGCTCGCATCATCGACATCAAGGCGCGGCTGCCCGCTGAGTTCCGGCTCTCTTTGAACAAACGGCGCAACTCGCTGCGTTGCTGCATCCGCTCACGGTTAATCGTCAGCTTGCGGGCCAGATAGTCGTAAAAACAGGATGTTGGAACATCGAAAGCGCAGCAGACCAGAGTGATAGGGGCTTGCTCCCTTAATCGGTCTATCAGCGCGTACGTTTGAACTCGTCCGTCATCAAGAGAGCCGTAGCCTTTTTTAGAATGTCCTTTTCGCGCTCGAGCCGGTTGATGCGGGCTTCCAGCTCCTGGATTTTCTGCTGCTCCGGGGTCAGCGCTTTGCCGATTGGGGTGGTGCCGGTTCGTTCGGATTGGAGCTGCTGAACCCATCGGCGAAGTATGGTTTCACCGACATCCAGTGAACGGCTGGCTTCGGGGACAGAGTATCCCTGGTCGAGTACCAGGGATGCGGCTTCGAGTTTGAATTCAGCAGTAAATGAGCGACGTAATCTTGTCATTGAACACCTCAAGTCATGGTGGCGACTGTACCACCTAAAATGGTGTCCGGGATGATTAGACTACTACAACCTATCCCTAGTAATGGTTTGTAGCCGCTCACTTTTATGCAATACGGGACAACTGGCAGCGAACAATGGCATGGAAGAGGGGATTAAGATGCGCGATGAGCTTAGATTCAAGGATGAAGCACGATGAGGTGAAGCTGGCCCGGAAACTATCAAAAAGGAGGCGGCCTATCGAGGCCGCTTCCTACTTATTCGGTCTGTAAATCACCAACACCAAATTTCGCCCAGGCATCCATCATGGCTCGACGCTGATCCAGTAAGCCAGTGCGATGGTATGCCGCTTCGACCTTATTCTGAACCGTATGGATTAGCGCTCGTTCGGCACAAATCCTGTGCATTAACCTTGTTCACTACACCAATCCCGGAAGCTGGAACGAAAACCGTGTGCTGTTGCTATGCTGGCCTAGGGTACAGCTTTGTGCCTTGGCTCTTCTCAGGAACATCGTCAGCACAGTGTCACAGAGCGGTACTTGATCTCTGGGAGAAGGGAATACCAGTTCATCATGCAATCCCCTTAACCCCATCAGGATATCGAGGGTCCGAGGGGATAACGGAGCACTCCATTTACGTATCATCTCTGTGGTTGGGTTTGTTGTGGATCATGGCTCTGCATTGGGTGGTGCAAGTACGCTAAAAAGCATGGCTAGTTAAACAAGTACGCCAACAAGTACGCCAGAGCCAAGAACGACCAAGGGGTTGGCACCATGATGATGCCAACCCCTTGTTTTATATGGCGTTCCCGACTGGAGTCGAACCAGTGGCCTGTCCCTTAGGAGGGGACCGCTCTATCCTGCTGAGCTACGGGAACCTTGTGGCGGGCATTATACAAGAAGCATTGTGCTTTTAAACCCTTGATTCCTATTCCAATACGGCCAGATCGCCGATTTGGACATTAAACGGCGAATATTTGTTCTGACTGCTGATGATGGCGCCATCCTCGAACACCTGCACCACCTCGAACAGGCCGTCGGCGGGGTTGCGCATCACCCTGGACTTGCCGTAGGGATCGATGAAGTCGGCGCTGTGCTGGACCCGGAACTGATCCCCGAGCTTGACCCCGTTGCGACGGCCCAGGCTGATGTGGGGGCCCCGTTCGTGCTGGGCGACGATGCGGGCGGTGACGGGGGCGCAGGCGAGCTCGGCGATGATGTCCTGGGCCGCCTCCTTCAGCTGGTAGCTCACCTCCTGGCCGTAGCTGGACTGCCAGAACTGGCCGCTGTTGCTGCCCACCAGCTCCCGCTTGGAGAAGGTCCAGTTGGCGCGGCCCTGATACTCCTTGCGCCCGAGCAGGCTGCCGTTGATGCCGTCGAACAGGTAGAGCTGCATGCGGAAGTTGCGGATCGGATCCTTATACCAGCTGGTCAGCTGGTTGCCCTGGGGCTCGAGGGAGAGATCGTCGATGCTGCCGAGCACCAGATACTGGCTGTCGGTGCGCAGGCTCAGGGCCTTGATCTCCTCAAGGGCGCTGCGATCCCCCTGCTGCAGGTGGAGCGGATCTATTCGCAGGTTCTCGTCCAGCCACTGGCGGGCGACCACCCCCTGGGGCGCCGCCGCCAGGGTCTCGAACAGGCGGCGGGAGAGATCCGCCGGCATGTCGTCGAGGGCGCCGGTGCTCGCCTGATCCGGGTAGCGCATGCGCAGGCGCACCAGCGTCAAATCCTTGGCGTAGTGCTGGGTCTGGCAGATCTGGCGTTCGGCCTGGATGTCGGCCACCAGCGTGATGTACATGCGGCCGTTGCGCACCTCCTCGCGCTTGAGGCGGTACTGGCGAATGTCGCCGCCGGAGCGGATCTGGATCTGCTCCGAGCGCAGGCTGCCGTTTTCCAGGCGCTGGATGCTGGAGACGGACGCGCCGCTGGCCAGCAGGGCCTGGCGCAGCGCATCCCGGGTCGCCTGCTCGCGGGCATAGACCTCGTCGCCTCCCAGAATGGCGGCACTGCCCTGGGCCTCGATGAGCTCGGCGCGGGCCGACAGACTGGCCAGCAACAGGGTTGACAGCAGCACAACTTTCATAACGTACACCTTGAATAGACGAACCCCTCTTGCGCCCGAGGGGGCGGGTGAGCGGCTTCATGGACACTGGCCTGGTTTGCACCGGGTGCGCAAATAAAAGCAAGATCCATGCCTTGTTCCGGTGAAAGAGTGCGCGGGTCGCCGCATTGCCCGGTCCCAGCCTCTTTATTGGCGCCGCCCAGGGCCCTCTGGCGGATCATCGGGTGATCCTTCGCGCATTCCCGTCTCAAGTGTTGGCCGCTGCGACCGATAACAAGTCAGGTGTAGATACAGGAACAGGTATCCATGAACAGAATTATCACGGCGCTGGCGGTTGCGCTGGCGCTGGCCGGCTGCGGCTCGGCCGACCCCATCAACCGGGATCAAGGGGATCCCCGGCAGGCGGCCAAGGGGATGGAGCTCAACTGGCTGGTGGCCCGCATGACGGATCAGCTGATGGAGCGCAAGTCGCTCACCACCCTGAGCGAGCCCATCGCCGTCGCCTCCTTCGTCGATCTCGACACCCTGAAAGACACCAACTGGATGGGTCTGCAGATCGAGGAGAGCTTCATCTACGAGCTGAACAGGCGCGGGGAAGTGGTGGTGGACTTCAAGACCACGGGCAGCATTCAAGTGACCCCCAGTGGCGACTTCGTGATGAGCCGCAACTACCGGGATCTCTCCGCCCGCCTGCCCATCTCCCGGATCCTGACCGGCACCTTCAGCCGCAATCAGCAGGGGATCCTGGTCAATGCCCGTATCATCGATCTGCGTACCAAGATGGTGGAGACCACGGCCCAGAGCCTGATCCCGCAACAATATCTGTCCGGCGCCAGCAACTCCTTTGGCCGGGCATCGGTCAACCGGGGTTATCTGATGCGTGGCGGCCAGAGCGCGTCCGGCCATCTGGTCAACCTGACCCCCTGAGGAGTAGACAGCCATGAGAATCGTGTTTGGCCTGATGATGGCCCTCTTGCTGACGGCGTGCAGCGGCAACCGGGTGGTGAACTATGACGTGGCCGAGAAGCCAGATGACTTCCCTGTGCTCAAGGCGGTGGGCTACGCGGTGATCGACATCCAGCCAGGCCCCTCCCAGTCGGAGAAGATGTTGCAGGCGATCCGGGCGTCCAAGATGGATGCCTACCGGGAGCTGGCGGAGCAGCTCAACGGCCAGCAGGTGCGCGGCCAGAGCAGCTACAAGGACCTGACCCAGACCTCCAACTCCCTGGATGTGTCTGTGGCCGGTATGGTGCGCGGTGCCCGTGTGGTGGCGACCTATCCCCGTGGCAACACCTATGCCACCGAGCTGGAGCTCGATACCCGCAACCTCTATCACCTGAACCAGCTGATGGCAGGTCAGTTCTAGGGCGGGTCCGAGCGGACGCCGGCATGAGCCCGGCGGTCATCACAGCACAGACAAAGGCGAGCCATGGGCTCGCCTTTTTGTTGTCCGGGGGCCGGGTCGGTTGGGGGCAGGACCAGGGGTGGCTCCCCGTCAGCTTGAGTCTGGGGCCCGGTTGGCGGCCTGAGTCGTATAATTAGAGTGAATGATGGAAGTATATCGTTCAGTTTTATCAAACGATTAGTCGGGGGGACTGGGGTGGCCGATGGCGGTAAATGTGGCTGTGGCGCCTCCCGCGGGGGTGGGGCGGCAGAAAAGAGAGAGGCGAGCCTGATGCTCGCCTCTTGCCGTTCGGGGTGGCTTAGCTGCCCATCAGTACCGGCGGCACTGCGGTCGGCTTGACGTCTTCGCTTGGGTAGCAGCCCAGCACCTTGACGTAGCGGGTGATCTTGGTCAGCTCCAGCAGGGCGGCCTGCATGGCCGGGGTCTGCAGGTTGGCGGAGACATCCAGATAGAACATCTCTTCCCAGGGATTGCCCTGCACCGGACGGGATTCCAGCTTGGTCATGTTGATCTCGTGGCTGCGCAGCACCAGCAGCGCCTCCACCAGGGAACCCGGCTTCTGGGAGGTGGACATGATGAGGGTGGTCTTGGCCGGGATCTGCGGTGCCACGTCGATGGGCTTGCGTGCCACTACGATGAAGCGGCTGTAGTTCTCCTTCTGGTTGGCGAGCTGCTCGGCCAGCACGTCCAGGCCGTAGAGTTCGCCGCCGGCGGCGCTGCCGATGGCGGCCGCATCCGGGCTCCCCAGCTCCTTGACCTTCATCATGGCGCTGGAGGAGGAGTCGCAGATCTCGTGGCGCGCCCCTTCCAGCTTGCTCAGATAGTGGGAGCACTGCTGGAACACCTGGGGGTGGGCGTAGAAGGTCTTGATCCGGGACAGCTCGGTGGGCACTGCGGTGAGGATGCAGTGCTCTATGGGGTAGGTCAGCTCACCGACGATGGAGAGGGTGGTGTGCTGCATCACGTCATACACCTCGTTGATGGAGCCCGAGCTGGTGTTCTCTATGGGCAGCACCCCGAAGGCGGCGCGCCCCGACTCCACGGTGTCCAGCACCTCGCGGAAGTTCTGGCAGTTCACCTCTATCACCTGATCCTTGTAGCGCGCCAGGTACTTGCGGGCGGCCAGGCTGGAGTAAGAGCCGCGCGGGCCCAGGTAGGCGACGCTGGTCATGGGCTCCTGCTGCTGGGGGTTGAGCAGGCTCTGCAGATAGGCCTGCTGGGAGAGCACGGAATCTTCGATGATGGTGTGGTAGATGCGGGTGATGTACTGGGCATCCAGCCCGAGGGCACGCCCTTTCTGGATCAGGGCAACCAGCAGGTCCTGTTCCCGTTGGGTGTCGCGGATGGGACGGGGATTGGCCTGCTTGGCGCGGGCAACCTCGATGCTGAGGGTCTTGCGCTTGGCCAGCAGGGCGAGCAGCTCCTGATCCAACTGGGTGATGTCTTGTCTGATCTCGTCGAGCGTAGCCATTGTGGTTCCCTATCCAAATCTTCTGTGGTGGTTGCTGCAAAAAAAAGCCTCCGCTGGGGGAGGCTCGATTCGTCTTTGCTTTCTGTTGATGCGACGACAGGGCCTTCCCTTATGAGGGCCGGATAAACGAGAAAGCAAAGAAGAATGGTGTGTGCATGATGTTGTCCTGAAGGTAACGTCATAACCATTAAGGGATTTGGCACGCCGATGCAAGTAAAACTTGCCCGGGGGCGTTGAACGGGGCAGGGTAGGTGGTCGGGATCCATGGCCTAATGAGTGCCACACCGGTCCCGTTTTTCTGGTCAATGAGAGGGGAGGCGAGAGGATGGCGATTATCTTCGATCTGGGACGGGTGGTGGTGAGCTGGGACCCGGTTGGCATAGTGCGCTCGGTGCGGGGACCGGATGGCGCCGAGGCCCTGGCGGAGCTGCTGTTCAACCACCCCGACTGGCTGGAGGTGGACAGGGGCACCCTCTCCCTGCACGCCATGGCCCGCCAGGCAGAGGAGCGCACCGGCTTGCCTATGGCACAGAACCTCGCCATCTTGCAGGCGGTGCCCGCTTCTTTATTGCCGGATCCCGCCATGGTGGCGCTTATCGAGGCGCTGCACAGTGCCGGTCACCGGCTCTACGCCCTCTCCAACATGGGCCATGCCAGCATCGACTGGCTGGAGCAGCAGGAGTTCTGGCGCTTTTTCAGCGGCAAGGTGGTGTCGGCCCGGGTGCGGATGCTCAAGCCCGAGCCCGACATCTACCGCTATCTGCTGGTGTCGTTCGACCTCAAGGCTGGGGAGTGCTTCTTCATCGACGACAGCCCGGCCAATGTGGCGGCGGCCCGGGCGCTCGGCCTGCAGGGCATGGTGTTCACCGACGCCCCCGGATGCCGTCGGCAGCTGGTCGAGCAAGGATACTTGCCCGCCTGAGGGGGATGGGGCCCTGCGCCGGGCCCGGAGAATTAAGGGGGCTGATTTGCATCTTGAGCGAATAAAGAACAACTTTGTCCCCATTCTTTAAGTGTCTATTCAGCTTTGTCATCGCAAAATAACATCCTATTCATCATCCGGAGCCGTTGTTATGGATGCCAATGTAGTCGCGCTGAATCGGGGATACGATCAGCTATTTCAGGCCAGGGAACAGAGGCTCATCAATACCCTGGCCGGTTACGGCGAACTGCTTGTCTCCTTCTCCGGCCGACTGGAGTCCTGCTACAGCATGGATCTGTGCCGGGCCAGCGGGGTCCGCTTTCGGGCCATCACCCTGGACAACCCGACCCTCAGCCGCAAGGCGGTGGCCCGGGCCAAGCGCTACTGCAAGCACTACGGCATAGCCCATCAGCTGATCAAGACCGACGAGATGATCTTCAGCGTGCACCTCGGCCACCTCGCCGAGGTGACGGATCCGGTGCGCTACCTCTGTCAGCAGCTCGAACACGATGACGGCCCCCCTATCCTGATGTCGGCCTCGGCGGAGGAGATGCGGGAGTATCTGCGGCGTTTTGACAGCGTGCCGGCCAATACCCTCTGGATCTTTGCCGAGCAGGGCATGACCAACCGGGACTTTCGCTATGGCTTCCACAAGCGCCAGCTGGCCCTGTGGGGGGCGGGGGGAGAGGCTTGCCTGAGCCAGCGCTTCTCCGATATCGAATCCCTGGACCGGCGTCACCTGCGCATGGTCGACATGGCCGAGCAGATGCTGTTCGACATGGGACTGGACGGAGCCCAGGTCTTCTTCCATACCCTGGCGGACAGGGTCACCACCCTGGCCAGGGTCAGGGTGCCCCAGCGCATGCGGGCCCTGGTGTTCGACATGCAGCCGAGCATCCAGAAGGCGCTGCAGAGCGCCCAGTTCGATCTGGTGACCCTGGACATGGTATCGGGGGAAGATCCCCAGCTGCTGGTCATCTGATCCCGGGCCCGGCCCGTAACGTGAGTCGGGTCATAGGCAAGGGCAGCCCGACTCTTTATACTGCTCCCTCTGCATCCCTATCGAGTCATCTGCCCATGAAACCCTTGTCCAGACTGCTGCTTGCCCTCTGCCTCTCCCCCATGCTGGCCCAGGCCGCGCCCCTGACCCAGGTCACCCTGGCCGATGGCCGTCAGGTGCAGCTCAACGATGATTTCACCTGGGAATACCTGCTGGTCAAGCCCGCCGAGGCGAGCCCAGGCAAGACGGTGACGGCCAGCGTGGCGGCGCCCGTGCTGACCGAGCAGGCTCTGGCCAATCCCGACCTGCTCGCCCAGGCGACCCGGGACGGCATCACTGTGACCCTGAACCAGGTGGAGGGCGAGGATCCGCTGCGCCTGCAATTCATGGTGAGCAACACCGGCAGCCGCAACGTGGTGCGGGTCAACGGCAGCCTGACCCTGTTCAGCGCCGAGGGCGTGCAGCTCTCGACCCAGCCGGTGCGCTTCTGGGTCGGGGAGAACCGTCTGCCGGAATCCTATCTGCGCAAGGGCGAGCAGCGTCCGTCGCGAGCCATCGAGCTGGCCCGTCCGGCCAATCTGACCGGCAAGCCGCTGGTGCGGGTGAAGATCGACGAAGTGGAATTCCGCTAGAATCGCGGCGGGGACGGGCAGGCCCGTCCCCCATGGAGTGTTGCTCCGGTAACCGCCAGCAATATCTGCTTACATCTGACATGGTTTGGCAACAGCTTGCCGCTCGGCACCTCCCCCCTTGCCCGTCACAATGACTCCATTCCAGTTAGGTTCCGCCTAACTCAACAATCGGAGTCAACAAAATGCAAAAGCTCGCACTGTCTGTTCTGGTTCTGGCCGGCCTCTCTTCCACCTCTGTTCTGGCGCAAGATGCGTTCAGCTACGCCAAGGGTGCTGCCACCTGGGCACACACCAAGTCCGACTACGTTGGCGGCAAGGACAGCAACAACCGCGATTTCGGTGGTCTGAGCCTGGATCTCTCCAAGAGCTTCGGCTCCAACTTCTACGGCCGTTTCGGTTCCGAATACAGCTCCCGCAACAGCGGCAATGACAGCATGGCCATCTCCAATCTGGGGATGGGGGTCTTCACTCCCCTCAGCACCGGCCTGAACCTGTATGGTGAAGCGGGTCTGATGGGCTACAGCATGGAGCGTGAGCTCGCCTCCAACGTGAACGACAGCGGCTGGGACAACATCACCCGCAAGAGCAGCGGCAGCCTCTACGGCGAAGTGGGTCTGCGCTACGACATCGGCGCCGTCGAGCTCTCCACCGGTTATCGCTACGCCAACATGACCGACGACATGCACGACTTCAAGGCGGGTGCCGCCTACAAGGTGAGCCAGAACCTGGCCCTCACCGCCGATTACACCTATCGCAACTGGGATCTGCAGAAAGGATCCATCACCAGCCTGGGTGTGAAATACAGCTTCTGATTTCCCTGTCTGTCGTGACCTCCATCTTGCCCATGACCCCGGTCATGGGCTTTTTTATTTTCCGGTGATCCTGTTTCCCCCCTTGTGTCGTATCGGTCCTCAATAGTTATACAACTTTCATTTCTTTGTATAACTGCTATAACTGGTTCAATGCTTATACAAGGGGCGTCATCATGTACAAGATCAAGGTCGGTATCAGTGCCTGTCTGCTGGGGCAGGAAGTGCGGTTCGACGGGGGCCACAAGCGCTCCAGTTTCTGCGAACGGGATCTTGGCGCTCACTTCGAGTATCACCCCGTCTGCCCCGAGATGGCCATCGGCCTCGGCGCCCCCCGCGCCGCCATCCGCCTGGTCAAGCGCCATGGGGAGGTGCGGGCCGAGGCGAGCAACGGCAGCTTCGACGTCACCGACAAGCTTATCGCCTTCAGTGAGCAAAAAGCCCGTCAGCTCGACTTCCTCTCCGGCTACATCCTTTGCGCCAAGTCTCCCAGCTGCGGCATGGAGCGGGTGCGCATCTATGGCGCCAACAACGAAGGGAGCGCCAAGGAGGGAATTGGTCTCTTTGCCAAGGCCTTGATGGAGGCCAACCCATTGCTGCCGGTGGAGGAGGACGGGCGTCTCTGCGACCCCATACTGCGGGAGAACTTCGTGCTGCGGGTCTTTGCCTATCACGACTGGCAGCAGCTCTGCGCCAGCGGGATCACCGCCGCCGCCCTCATTCGCTTTCATTCGCGCTACAAGTATCTGGTGCTCTCACACGCCACCACCCACTACCGCACCCTCGGCAAGCTGCTCGGCAACCTCGGCAAGGCCAACCTGCAGGAGGTGGCCGACAGCTACATCAAGGGCCTGATGGCGGCGCTGACCCTGCGGGCAAACCGCCGCAGCCACACCAATGTGCTGATGCACCTGCAGGGCTATTTCAAGCGGGTGCTGACCCCGGCCCAGAAGCAGGAGCTTGCCGACACAATAGACAAGTACCGCACCGGCATCTTCCCGCTGCTGGTGCCGCTCCCCCTGATCCGCCACTACCTGCGGGAATACCCCAATACCTATCTCGCGGAGCAGGTCTATCTCAATCCCCATCCCGATACGCTCAAGCTGCGTTACGGGCTATGAATTCGCTTGTGCCCCGACGCAAGCCCTGCGTCGGGGAGCCTCATACCTCTGTTTGATGGACGTTGTCATGTCTGATTTGCCACAAGAAGTTGCTCCTCTGCCGGACGAGGGGATCTACCCCATCCGCGAGGTCTCCCGCCTCACCGGGGTCAATGCCGTCACCCTGCGTGCCTGGCAGCGCCGCTACGGCCTGGTGCAGCCCGCTCGCACCGACAAGGGGCACCGCCTCTACAGCGAGCAGGATATCCGCCAGATAGGCGAAATCCTGAGCTGGTTGGAGCGGGGGGTGAGCATAGGCCAGGTCAAGGGGCTCTTGAGCGAGCCCCAGTTCCAGCCGGTGAGCGATCACTGGCAGCAGACCCTGGAGCAATTTAGCCAGGCGTTGCTCGCCTTCAACCAGCGCAAGGCGGAGGCCGAGCTTAACGACCTGCTGGCGAGCTACCCCTTCGAGCTGGTGCGCAGCCGGGTGCTGCAGCCGCTGGTGGAGCGGCTGCTGGGCCTGTGGCGCGAGCGACCGGATGGCGAACTGCTGCAACAGGTGTGGCTGGGCTGGCTTCACACCCGCTTCGCCCGCCACCTCATCGAGCAGGAGAAAGGCGTGCCGGTCACCCTGGCAAGCTGGGGCCAGGTAGGCCCGCTCGATCTGGTCTGGTGCGCCTACGAGCTGATAGGTCAGGGCTATGAGGTGCAACTGCTGGGGGCGGTGGAGCCGCGCCACGTCGCCCTGCTGGAGGGGCGGGCCGCCACCCCCTGGCGGGTGCTGCTGGGGGCCGGGCTGGGCAAGCCGGCGCTGGCCGCCGACTGGCCTGCCGGTACCCGGCTCTTTGGCGAGCTGGGGCGACTCTATGACGCTGAGTGGCTGGCCGCCCACGGCTGGCGGGCGACCCTGGCCGAGGTGATGGCAGACAAGCCTGCCGCGCGCGGCTTGAGCGGGCGCGGGAGCAAGAAATCATGAGGCTGGTCTGGTTTCGCAATGACTTGCGCCTGGCCGACAACCCGGCGCTGCGCTCTTGCTGCGGGAATGCCAGCGCCGATGAGGAGCCGGTAGCTGCCCTCTTCGTCATCTCGCCGACCCAGTGGCGGCAGCACAAGATGGCCCCCATACGTCAGCGCTTCATCCTGGCCCAGGTCGATGCGCTGGGCCTCGAACTGGCGGCCCTCGGCATAGAGCTTCATCTGCTGCGGGTCGAGACCTTTGCCGAGGTGCCTGCCGCGCTTGCGAGCCTCTGCCGCGAGCTCGGCGTCACCCGGCTCTACGCCAATCAGGCCATCGAGCTTGACGAACAGCGCCGGGACCATGGCGTCACCGCAGCGCTGGCAGAGCAGGAGGTGAGTTGCCACTGGCTCAACGGCTGCTGCGTGCTGCCACCGGGGCGGGTGCTGACCGGTTCGAGGGAGATGTTCAAGGTCTTCACCCCCTTCAGTCGCGCCTGGCTCAAGGCCCTTGATGAGGATGGCTTCGTCATCCACAGAGCCCCGGCGCCGCGGGGCGACTCCCTGCCCTGGCAGCCGCTCGCCGAGAGGGCCTTTATCGATGAGGCGCTTGGGGAGACGACCCCGGATCCCCGCTGGCTCGTGGGGGAGGCCGAGGCCCTGCGGCGACTGCATGCCTTCCTGGATCAGGGGGTGCTGGACTACGGCGAGACCCGGGATTTTCCGGCTATGGCGGGCACTTCCGTTCTCTCTCCCTATCTGGCGGCGGGCATCATAAGCCCCCGTCAGTGCGTGGCAGCCTTGCAGCAGCGGCTCGGCGGCCGGCCCCAGTCCAAGGCGCAGCCCGGTTTCGTCTGGCTCAACGAGCTCATCTGGCGCGAGTTCTATCGCCACCTGCTGGTGCTGGTGCCAAGCCTCTCCATGAACCGGCCCTTCAAGCCCGAGACGGCGGCCCTGCCCTGGAGCTGGGATCCGGATGCCTTCGCCGCCTGGTGCGAGGGGCGTACCGGTTACCCCATAGTCGACGCCGCCATGCGCTGCCTCAACGCCACCGGCTGGATGCACAACCGGCTGAGGATGATAGTGGCGAGCTTCCTCACCAAGGATCTGCATATCCACTGGCGGCTCGGGGAGGATTACTTCATGAGCCGGCTGATTGACGGGGATCTGGCAGCCAACAATGGCGGCTGGCAGTGGGCGGCGGGCACAGGCGCCGATGCGGCCCCCTATTTTCGGGTGTTCAACCCGACGACTCAGGGGCAACGATTTGATCCACAAGGGGACTTTATCCGTACCTGGGTATCTGAGCTTGCCGATCTGCCAGCCACCTATGTGCACCAGCCCCACGACTGGTTGCGGCTCAAGGGGCGGCAGGACTACCCGGCGCCCATGGTGGATCATGCCGTTGCACGGGTGAGGGCCATCGAGATGTTCCGTGACCTGGAGAAGAAATAACATGAACGACGCGCTGGCCCACTTCATCGTCCTCTATCTGCAACTGGACAAGCATCAGTTGCACCGCCTGCCGGAGATCTATGCCGATCAGGTGGTGTTCATCGATCCGGCCCACCGCATCGAGGGGCTGGCCGCGCTCACCCGCTATTTCTCCTCCCTCTACGGGCGCCTCAAGGAGTGCCGTTTCGAGATCACCAGCCGGCAGCAGCAGGGCAATGAGGCCTGGCTCAGCTGGGTCATGATCTTCGCCCATCCCAGGATCGCCGGCGGGCGACCCGTGCGGGTGGAGGGGGCTACCCGGCTGCAGTTCGATGCCTGGGGCAAGGTCTGCCTGCATCGGGACTACTTCGATCTCGGCGCCATGCTCTACGAGCAGTTGCCGCTGCTCGGGCCCGTGGTGCGTGCCATCAAGGGGAGGCTGGGGACATGAGCGGACGTGTGCTGATCACCGGCGCCACCTCCGGCATAGGTCGCCAGCTGGCGCTTGACTACCGACGCTCTGGCTGGCAGGTGTGGGGCTGTGGCCGCGACGGCGAGCGGCTGCAGGCATTGGCGCATGAGGGGATCACCCCCCTGCAGTTCGATGCACGGGACAGCGCCGCCTTGGCAGAGGTTGCCGCCGGCCTGCCCAGGCTGGATCTGCTGATCCTTAACGCCGGCAACTGTGAGTACATGGATGTAGCCGAGGGATTTGATAGCGCGCTGTTTGCCCGGGTGATAGAGACCAACCTCGTCGCCACCGGTCACACCCTGGCCGCCTTCCTGCCGCGGCTGGCGGCAGGGTCACGGCTCGCCATCGTCAGCTCCTCTGTCAGTTGGCTGCCCCTGCCAAGGGCCGAGGCCTATGGCGCCTCCAAGGCCGCCCTCGACTATCTGGCCGCCACCCTGCGTCTGGATCTCGCGGCTCTGGGCATAGGGGTGACCTTGATCCGCCCGGGCTTCGTGCAAACGCCACTCACCGCGAAGAATGATTTTCCCATGCCCTGTCTGGTGACGGTGGAGGAGGCTTCCCGCGCCATCATGGGCGGGCTGGCCGCCGGTCGTCACCAGATCCACTTCCCCCGTCGCTTCATCTGGCTGCTGCGCCTGCTGGGGGCATTGCCGACCGGGCTCTGGCTGCGGCTGGGGCGCACTCTCATCTCGAAAGGATCCCCTTCATGAAGAAAAAGATCGCCATCATAGGTTCCGGGATCTCGGGTCTCAGCGCCGGTTTTCTGCTCCACAAGCTGCACGACATCACCCTGTTCGAGGCGGCCCCCCTGCTCGGCGGCCATACCGCCACAGTGGATGTCAGCCTGGCCGGTCGCAGCTATGCCATCGACACCGGCTTTATCGTCTTCAACGATCGCACCTACCCGAATTTCCTGAAATTGCTGGAGCGGATCGGGGTGGCGCGCCAGCCCACCGAAATGAGCTTCTCGGTCAAGAGCCCCCAGGGGCTGGAGTACAACGGCCACAACCTGGATACCCTGTTTGCCCAGCGCAGCAACCTGTTGAGCCCGCGCTTTTACCGCTTCGTCGCGGAGATACTGCGCTTCAACCGGGAGGCTCGCGCCTGGCTGGCGGAGCTTGGGCGCCACGGCGGTGGCAGCGAACCTACCCTAGGGGATTTCCTGCAGCTGGGGGAGTTCAGCGACTACTTCGCCCGTCACTACATACTGCCCATGGGGGCGGCCATCTGGTCCTCCACCCTGGCGGACATGCGCGCCTTTCCGCTGGGCTTCTTCCTGCGTTTCTTTGCCAACCACGGCCTGCTCGATGTGGCCAACCGCCCCCAGTGGTACGTCATTCCGGGAGGCTCGCGGGAATACATAGGCCCGCTCACCGCAGGCTGGCTGCCGCGGATCCGGCTGGCCTGCCCGGTGCAGGGGATAAGGCGTACGGCCGAGGGGGTACTGGTCCAGAGCGGCTACGGGGAGGAGCAGTTTGACGAGGTGATCCTCGCCTGTCACAGCGATCAGGCGCTGGCCCTGCTGACGGATGCGAGCGAAGGGGAGCAGGCCATTCTCGGGGACATGGCCTATCAGGCCAACGACGTTTGGCTTCACACCGATGTGAGCTGCCTGCCTGCGCGGCAAAAGGCCTGGGCCAGCTGGAACTATCAGCTTGGGGATGACGACGAGGCACGCCCCCTGGTGAGCTACAACATGAACATCCTGCAGGGGATAAGCTCGCCGCAACCCTTCTGCGTCAGCCTCAACCCCCAGGGCCGGGTGGACGAGAGCAAGGTGCTGCGCCGCTTCGTCTATCACCATCCGGTGTTCAATCAGGCCTCCATCGCCGCCCAGCAGCGGCGGGCCGAGATCTGCGGCCGGCAGCACACCCATTTC
This sequence comes from Aeromonas sp. Marseille-Q5825, assembly GCF_946892685.1. NCBI lineage: Bacteria > Pseudomonadati > Pseudomonadota > Gammaproteobacteria > Aeromonadales > Aeromonadaceae > Aeromonas > Aeromonas sp. Marseille-Q5825. The sequence goes on along the minus strand of NZ_CAMPOU010000004.1, from coordinate 195,533 downwards.
TGTGGCGCCTACTGGTACAACGGCTTTCACGAGGACGGGGTGCGCAGCGCCCTGGACGTGGCCAGTCGCTTCGGAGCCAGCCTGTGAAGGCCGCCGGCGACACCATGGACACCATCAGCGCCATCTGGCAGGGCTCGGTGCGCCACCGTCGCTTCGCGCCGCGCAGCCACGCCTTCTCTTACGGCCTCTTCATGCTGGGGCTGGATCTGGACGAACTGCCGGGGCTCAGCCAGGGGCGCTGGTTTGGCGTGGAGCGGGCGGGGCTGCTCTCCTTTCGCCGAAGCGACTATCTGAGTGGCAGCGAGGGCAGCCTCAAGCAGGCGGTGTGGGACAAGGTGGCCGCCCTTGGCGGCAGTGCCGAGCCGGACGGTCGGGTGCTGCTGCTTGGCAACGTGCGATGCCTGGGCTTCTACTTCAGCCCGGTCAACTTCTACTTCTGCTACCGGGAGGGGGAGGCGCGCTATCTGCTGGCGGAAGTGTCGAACACCCCCTGGAACGAGCGCCACTACTATCTGCTGGATCTGGCGGCCCTGGCGCCCCATGACAAGGATTTTCACGTCTCCCCCTTCATGGGGCTGGCCATGCGCTACCACTGGCGCATCCGGGCGCCGGCGCAGGAGACGCTGATCCATATCGAGAGTCATCCGACGTCCGGCGAGGCCAAGCTGTTCGACGCCACCCTGGCGCTGCGCCGCGAGCCGCTGTCGCGCCAGGGGCTGGTGGCCCTGCTCGCCCGCTGGCCCTGGATGACCCTCAAGGTGCTGCTCGGTATCTACTGGCAGGCCCTGCGTCTTTTTATCAAACGAACACCTATCTTCAGCCATCCGGAGACTCGCTAATGGAACTGGTGCAATCAACAAGTTCAGCCTCTTTCATCGACAAGGGGGCCAGGCAACTGCTGCTCAGCCTGCTGGGACGCCTCGAACAGGGGCAACTGCTGCTGCGGGACGGCAACGAGCGCCACAGCTTCGGGGTGGCGGGCACAGATCTCCATGCCGAGGTGATAGTGCAGGATCCGGCCTTCTATCGCCGCCTGTTGCTGGGGGGCAGCATTGCCGCCGGTGAGACCTGGGTGGAGGGACTCTGGACCAGCCCGGATCCTGTGGCCCTGGTGCGGCTGCTGGCGCGCAACCTGACGCTGCTCGACACCCTGGAGCGGCGGCTCGGCTGGCTCAGCTTCCCCTTCAACAAGGTGCGCCACTGGCTCAATCGAAACACTCTTACCGGCTCGCGATCCAACATCGCCGCTCACTATGATCTCGGCAATACCCTCTATCAGGGTTTCCTCGACAGCCACATGCAGTATTCGAGCGCCATCTACCCGAGCGCCGAGGCCAGCCTGGAGCAGGGGCAGCAGGCCAAGCTGCGCACCATCTGCGAGCGGCTTGAGCTTAGGCCGGAGGATCACCTGCTGGAGATAGGTACCGGCTGGGGTGGCCTGGCTGTCTATGCCGCCCGCCATTACGGTTGCCGGGTGACCACCACCACCATCTCCCAGGCCCAGCATGATTACGCAAAAGAGTGGATTGCCCGGGAGGGGCTGGGGGATCGCATCACCCTGCTGCTGGAGGATTACCGCAAGCTGGAGGGGAGCTTCGACAAGCTGGTCTCCATCGAGATGATAGAGGCGGTGGGGCACGCCTTCCTGCCGGACTACTTCCGCCAGCTGTCGCGTCTGCTCAGACCCGGCGGCCGCCTGCTCATTCAAGCCATCACCATAGCCGATCAGCGCCACGCCCAGTATGTGCGCGGTGTCGACTTCATCCAGCGCTACATCTTCCCCGGCGGCTGCCTGCCGAGCGTCTCCCAGATGGCGGGGTTGCTGGCGCGGGAGACCGACATGCAACTGGTGCGGTTGCACGATCACGGCCACCACTATGCCCGCACCCTGGCCCACTGGTGCGAGCGCTTTCTGGCGCTGGCCCCGGAGTTGCCAAGGCTCGGTTACAGCCAGGACTTCATCCGGCTGTGGCACTTCTATTTCGCCTACTGCGAGGGGGGCTTCTGGGAGCGGGCCATCAGCCTGGTGCAGTTGGAGGCGGCCAAGCCGGGCCCGCTCGGCTGGTCCGGTGATCTGCCAGTGAGCAGTCACTGACCATGTGGCAGTGGGCCCACCTGCTGGGGTTCAACCTCTACTGGTTGCTGGCGGTGAAATGGCAGCAACCAGGCCCGCTGCTGCTGATGTTGTTGCTTCATTTCCTCTTCTCTCCTCGTCGCCGGCAAGACTGGCGGCTCATTCCCGTTGCCCTGGCAGGTTGTCTGCTCGACATCCTGCTCTGGCAGCTGGGCCTGTTCAAGTTTCCGTCCGGCTTCCCCCTCTGGCTGTTGCTGCTCTGGTGCGGTTTTGCCCTGACCCTCTCCCACGGTCTGCGCTGGCTTCGGCCCTTGCCCCGCTGGCAGCAGGCGCTCTTTGGCATGGCGGGGGGCGCGAGCTCCTATGTGGCGGGGGCTGCCATGGGGGCCGTACACTTACCCTGGGGCATCTGGATCAGCACGGCGCTGCTGGCGGTGATCTGGATGTGGTGGTTACCCGTACTGCTGTGGGTAACGGTGACGCTGGAGGGTGAGCCGAGATGAACACCTTTTCGACCGACGCCTTGTTGTTTTCCAAATGGACCAAGGAGAGCCAGTACGAGCTGGCCGACCGTTTCTACCTGGTGGTGGCCTGCCAGCGGGATGCGCGAGGTCAACTGGCGAGCGTGGTGATGCAGGATATCAATACCCTGCAGGAACAGGAGATGGACTGGCATGAACTGGAAGATCCCGCCCATTGGCACATGGGGTGGAATTAGCACCTTGCTGGCGGCGCTGACGCTGCTTGTGGCCACTGCCGTGCAGGGCTCTGCCGCCCCCTGGCAACAGCTGCGCCCGGTCGGGCAGGGGGAGATGAGCTGGCTCTGGTTCAAGCTCTATGACGCCACCCTCTACAGCGAGAGCGGCCGCTACGAGCTTGGCCGCTATCCGCAGGCCCTCACCCTGACCTATGCCAGAGCCATAGAACGGGAAGATCTGCTGAGCGCCACCGCCGCCGAATGGCAGCGACTCGGGCTCGGCAGCGAGACGGATCGCCAGCGCTGGCTCGGCCGGCTCGCCGCCCTCTGGCCCGATGTCGGGGCGGGGGACAGACTCACCTTCTATGTGGACAGCGCGGGAGCAGGTCACTTCTGGTGGCAGGACAAGCCCCTGGGTTCCCTTGCCGATCCGCAGTTTTCCGCTGCCTTTCTGGCCATCTGGCTCGCCGACAACAGTCGCGATCCCGCCCTTACCCGCCGCCTGCGCGGCCAACCCTGACACTGGAGTCCCTCATGCCTATCTACCGCACATGGCGCATGTTGCTGCTGTGGCCACTTCTGCTGCTGGCTGGTTGTGGCACCAGCCTAGATGACTACAGAGGGCAGGGCCCGAACTGGGATCTCGCCCGTTTCTTCAATGGCAAGCTGGTGGCCCATGGCCTGGTGACAGACCGTAGCGGCGAAGTGACCAGTCGCTTTCGGGTCGAGATGCAGGGGCGCTGGCGAGAGGGCAAAGGGGAGCTGTTCGAGCAGTTCTATTTCGATGATGGTCGAAAGCAGACACGCACCTGGTTTCTGAGCAAGGGGGCGGATGGCCACTGGCGCGGCACCGCCTCGGACGTGGTGGGGGAAGCGGTGGGCAAGACGGCAGGCTTTGCCCTGAACTGGCGCTATCAACTCGATCTGGCCCTGCCGGACGGAGAGGTGGTGCGGGTGAGCTTCGATGACTGGATGTATCTGCTGGATCAAGATCGCCTGATCAATCGCGCCGAGATCAGCAAGTTCGGCATTCATCTGGGGGAGGTGATCCTCTATATCGAGCGGCTTGAGCGATGAAAGCTGGTATTTTTCCCGCTGACGATAGCCAGTCGCTATCAATGGACAAGGTATAAGCAATTGTCCTTTGAGTCTGTGCGGGGATATGCTGACTCCGTTCCCAATAATGTTTACCACCTGGAGGTGAATGATGAAGAGCCCCATTGGTCTTGATACCGTTCAATCACAAGCCCTGGCCGCCGAGCTGAACAACTTGCTGGCCAGCTACCAGATCCTCTACATGAACGTCCGTGGCTTCCACTGGAACATCCGCGGCAACCAGTTCTTCGAGCTGCACCTGAAATTCGAAGAGATCTACAACGATCTGCTGCTGAAAGTCGATGCCCTGGCCGAGCGCATCCTCACCCTGGATGGGGTGCCCCTGCACAGTTTCAGCGACTACATCAAAGTCTCCGCCATCCCGGAGCAGAAGGGGTTGCACGACGGCCGCGCCTGTGTCGAATCCCTGCTGGAGAGTTTCCGCGAGTTGCTGGTAGCCCAGCGCCGCATCCTGGCGCAGGCTGCCGAAGCCGGTGACGAGGGTACCGCCTCTATCCTCTCCGACTATGTGCAGCAGCAGGAAAAGCTGGTCTGGATGCTGCGGGCCTACCTGGACTGATGACATGCAGGGCCGGATGCCACGAGTGGCGCCGGCCCAGCCGTTCCCTTATCCCTTGTTGCTGCAATCCTGAATTGTCTTTGATGTTATCCACCCGCTTGCCGCCCTGTCTGGGCGGCTTTTTTGTTTTTGATCTGCATCAATGAAAACTTAATTGGTAAATTGAATGCCTATTAAGTTTTTCGCGAGGGGCATAGAATCGGCACAAAACAAGTAACTGAAATGTCCAATTAGGAGAGGCATGATGTTTTGTGTGCAATGTGAACAGACAATTCGTACCCCGGCAGGCAACGGCTGCGCTTACGCACAGGGCATGTGCGGCAAGACGGCTGAAACCTCGGATCTGCAGGATGTGCTGATCTATGCCCTGCAGGGGCTCAGCGCCTGGGCGCTGGCCGCTCGCGAGCACGGCGTCATCGATGACGAGATCGATGCCTTCGTGCCCAAGGCCTTCTTCGCCACCCTCACCAACGTCAACTTCGACTCCATCCGCATCGTTGGCTATGTGAACCAGGCGATCGCTTATCGTCAGCAACTGGCCGACCGTCTGACCGCGCTGGCGGTGCAGGTCAGCGAGCTGCCCGCCGCCGCCCGTTTCGAGCCGGGCGCCGAACTGCTGGAACAGCTGGCCCATGCGCCCCAGACCGCGGTCAATCGCGGCAAGAGCGAGGTCAACGAAGACATCATGGGGCTGCGTCTGCTCTGCCTCTACGGCCTCAAAGGCGCCGCTGCCTACATGGAGCACGCCCGGGTGCTGGGTCAGCAAGACAGTGCCGTGGCGGCCGAATTCCACCGCATCATGAGCTGGCTCAGCACGGATCCGAGCGATCTGGATCCCCTGTTCAAGTGCGCCATGGAGATAGGCCTGCTCAACTTCCGCATCATGGAGATGCTGGATCTCGGCGAAACCACGGCGTTTGGCCACCCGGAACCGACCCAGGTACGTGTTACTCCGGTGCCGGGCAAGTGCATCCTGGTCTCAGGCCACGACATGATGGATCTCAAGCTCATCCTGGAGCAGACCGCTGGTACCGGCATCCATGTCTACACCCACGGCGAGATGCTGCCGGCGCTGGCCTATCCCTTCTTCAAGCAGTACCCCCATCTGGTGGGCAACTACGGCTCCGCCTGGCAGAACCAGCAAAAAGAGTTTGCCAACTTCCCCGGCGCCGTGGTGATGACCTCCAACTGCATCATAGATCCCAACGTGGGCGACTACAGCGATCGCATCTTCACCCGCTCCATCGTCGGCTGGCCGGGGGTGACTCACCTGGAAGGGGACGATTTCTCCGCCGTGGTGGCGAAGGCACTGGCGCTGGACGGTTTCAAGCACACAGAGCTCGAGCACTTCATCACCATAGGCTTTGCCCGCAACGCCCTGATGCAGGCTGCACCTGCGGTGATCGACAAGGTGAAAGCAGGTGAAATCAGCCACTTCTTCCTGGTGGGCGGTTGTGACGGCGACAAGGCCGAGCGCGCCTACTTCACCGAATTTGCCAAGGCCGCCCCCCAAGACAGCCTGTTGCTCACCCTGGGCTGCGGCAAGTACAAGTTCAACAAGCTCGATTTCGGCGACATCGGCGGCATTCCCCGTCTGCTGGACGTGGGCCAGTGCAACGATGCCTACTCCGCCATCCAGCTCGCCCTGGCGCTCTCCGAGGCGTTCGAGTGCGGCGTCAACGATCTGCCGCTGACCCTGGTGCTCTCCTGGTTCGAGCAGAAAGCCATCGTCATTCTGCTCACCCTGCTGGCACTCGGGGTGAAAGACATTCGCACCGGCCCGACCGCCCCGGCCTTCCTCACCCCGGCCCTGCTCAAGGTACTGGAGGAGCAGTTCGGTCTCAAGGGAACCACCACGGCCGAAGCAGATCTGGCCGAGATACTGGCGGCCTGATCAAGGTGCTGGAGACATAGTCCGGTCTCAAGGGAACCACTACGGCCGAAGCGGATCTGGCCGAGATACTGGCGGCCTGATCCGGGCTTGGCCCACCATGTTGTAAGCCTTTGGCGAGCCTCCGGCTCGCCTTTTTTCACTGAGATGCCTTTTATAAAAGAGGAGCCTTGCGATGACCTCCACCTCTATTTCCCTGCGCTGCATTGGCCGTCGTGCGGACACCCACGACGTGACAAGCTGGCAGTTTGTCGCCGCCGAGGGCACGCTGCCCCCCGTGCTGGCCGGCCAGTGCGTGACCCTGCACACAGAGATAGACGGCCAGCCCCTGTGCCGCGCCTACACCCTCTCCTCCAGCCCGCAGGATGCCTGCTGGCAGGTCACCATCAAGGATGTGGGCCTGGTCTCCCACCATCTGCACCAGAGCATGCAGGTAGGGGACGAGATCCGGGCCGACGGCCCCTTCGGTGATTTCAATCTGACTGCGCTGCCCTGCGAGCGGCCGCTGCTGCTGAGCGCGGGCTCCGGCATCACCCCCATGTGGGCCATGCTGCGAGACGAGCTCGCCAAGCGACCCTATGTGGACATTCGCTTCATTCACAGCGCCCGCTCTCCCGAGGACGTGATCTTCGCGGATGAATTGGCCGCGCTGGCCGAGGCTCATGCCGGGCTGCGCCATGCCCTAGTACTGGAGAGAGTGCTGGAAGAGGCCCCGGCGGCTCATCCTTGGCTGGGGCGTCTCACACCCTCCATGCTGAAGGAACTGGCGCCGGATTTGCTCGACCGCCACGTCTATCTCTGTGGGCCCGCGCCCTATATGGCGGCGGTGAGCACCATGCTGGCAGAGCTGGGGCTGCCGGCCACTCAACTGCATCAGGAGTCCTTCGGCCTGCCTGTTGTTACATCGGACGCAGCGCCAGTTGCCGCCGGGGGTGACCATTTCTGGCTGACCCTGAAAAAGAGCGGCAAGAAGGTGAAGATACTGCCGGGCCAGACCCTGCTGGCCGCGCTCGAGGGTGCCGGCGAGACCATGATGGCCGCCTGCCGCGCCGGGGTGTGCGGGGCCTGCCGCTGCACCACGACCGGCGAGATCGAGCGCCAGAGCGTGGTGACTCTCAGCCCCCAGGATCTGGAGAGCGGGGTGGCGCTCGCCTGCTCCTGCACCGCCAAGGGGGATGTCGGCCTCGACTACTGAGGGCGTCATAGGTATCCCGAGCTTTTCCCGCGCGGGCAGGGCGGGTAGACTCAGCTTCAGTTTCAGCAAAGCACGGGATAAAAAATGACAATTCTGGTCACGGGGGGTGCCGGTTATATCGGCTCCCACACCTTGGTTGAGCTGCTGGGCGCCGGCCAGCAGGTGGTGGTACTGGACAATCTCTCCAACTCCTCCCCCGAATCCCTCAGGCGGGTCGAGCGGATCACCGGCAAGGCCGTCACCTTCGTCGAGGGGGACATCCTGGACAGGGACTGCCTGCAACGGCTGTTCGCCGCCCACAAGATTGAGTCTGTGATCCACTTCGCCGGCCTCAAGGCGGTGGGGGAGTCCAGCCAGATCCCGCTCACCTACTACCAGAACAACGTGACCGGCACTCTGGTGCTGTGTGAGGAGATGGCCAAGGCCGGCGTGTTCCGCCTGGTGTTCAGCTCCTCTGCCACCGTCTATGGCGATCCCGCCTCTGTGCCTCTGCGGGAAGATTTCCCCACCAGCGCCACCAACCCTTACGGCCGCTCCAAGCTGATGGTGGAGGAGATACTGCGGGATCTCTCCCAATCCGATCCCCGCTGGGCCATAGTGCTGCTGCGCTACTTCAACCCGGTCGGTGCCCACGAGAGCGGCCTCATCGGCGAAGATCCCAACGGCATTCCCAACAACCTGCTGCCCTATATCAGCCAGGTCGGTGTCGGCAAGCTCAAGGAGCTGGGGGTCTTTGGCAACGACTACCCGACGCCGGACGGCACCGGGGTGCGCGACTACATCCACGTGGTGGATCTCGCCATCGGTCACCTCAAGGCGCTGGCCCGCATCGGGAGCGACACCGGGGTCTTCACCTACAACCTGGGCACAGGTCAGGGTTACTCAGTGCTGGAGATGGTCAAGGCGTTCGAAACCGCAAGTGGTCGCCCCATTCCCTACCAGATCAAGCCCCGCCGCCCCGGCGACATCGCCGAATGCTGGGCCGAGCCTACCCTGGCCCGGGATGAGCTGGGCTGGCAGGCGGAGCGCGGACTCGAGCAGATGATGGTGGACACCTGGCGCTGGCAAAGCCAGAACCCGAACGGCTATGGTCCTGCTACGAAGCCGTGATCAAGGATCATGCGCTGCTCGGGAGCCTCATTTATTCATATAAACTCCGGTCCCTGCGCAGCTCCTCGCCTTGCTGACAGCTGCTCGCGACGGCCCATCAGTCCTGAGGGACTGGAGCCTGAATGGCAAAACGCCCCGGCATCGAGATGCCGGGGCGTTTTTTTTACGAGCGAAGAGCGGGTTACTGAATGCTCTTGCCGGCTCGCACGTCCTTGATGAAGCCTTTCAGGCTCGCCAGATCGCGGGGGGCACCGCGCAGGATCTGATCGCCGATGATGAAGGCCGGGGTGCCGGAGATGCTCATGGCCTCGGCCAGCGCACGGTTGGTACCCAGGTTCTGATCTATGCTGCCGTCCTTGATCTTCGCCTCGACCTTGCTCCAGTTGACGCCAGCCGCCTCCGCAAGCTGCTTCACCTGGGCTTCGTCGGAGAGCGGGCCCTGATGGGCATAGAGCTTGTCGTGGAAGGCCTGGTACTTATCGGGCTGGCCGAGCTTCACCGCCAGCGCCGCGCGGGCGGCATAGTAGGAGGTCTCGCTCAGTATGGGGAACTGCTTGTAGATGTAGCGGATGTCCTTGTCTTCAGCGAGCAGTTGCTGGATGAGGGGGTGGGCCCGCTTGCAGTAGCCGCAGTTGTAGTCGAAGAACTCGACCACGGTCAGGCTGCCTTTGGGGTTGCCGGTCTCGGGATCCTGGTTGGCGAAGAGCTGCTTGGCATGGGCCTCGATCAGCGTCTTGTCATTCTCGGCCTGCTGGCTCTCCTGCTTGGCGCGCAGGGCATTGGACATCTCGACCAGTATTTCCGGATTCTTGACCAGATAGTCGCGCACGATCTGCTCGACGTCGCTCTTGGTCAGCTCGCTCGCCTGCACCGGCGCCGCAAGCAGGGTCGCGCCGGTCAGGGCGGCGAACAGGGCATGTTTGATTCTCATAAGTCCATCTTGCTGGGAATATCGTGGAGGCCACTATAGTGGGTGAGTCTGTTTTCAAGTCAAGCCATCCGGTTGAAAAAGCACGGTTTGGGGCGAGTCTGCGGGTTTTGTTGGCCATTTAGCCCAATAAATCGGCAAACGAACAGAGCGGGGATTTACAAGGGGGATCGTCATGGGTAATATGCGTCGCACTGCTGCGGAGGGGTGGCAGAGCGGCTGAATGCACCGGTCTTGAAAACCGGCGATGGGCGACCATCCGTGGGTTCAAATCCCACCTCCTCCGCCATTTATACGGCCCATCTCAATCATTGATTGAGATGGGATTTTTCGTATTCGCGTGCCACAGACCCAGCGCCATGGCGCGCTCATCCTGGTCTTCGAAGGTGCGACGTATGGTGCCAAGCACGCAGGGCATGATCATCGCGCCTCCCAGGGCCAGCAGCACCCGTGCGCCTATGAGCATGGCGGGCGTCGGCGCAAAGGCTGCCAGCAGGGAAGAGACCCCGAAGATGACCAGCCCGGTGAGCAGCAGACGCCGGTTGCCGATGCGGTCCGCCAGTGTGCCCATGGGCACCAGCAGCCCCGCCATCAGCAGCGGATAGATGTCGATGATCCACAGTACCTCGGTCGCGGATGCGCCCAGGGCCTGGGTCAGGGAAGGCACGGCTATGTGCAATATGGTCATGTCGATGACCACCGGCAGGAAGGCCAGTATGACAGCCAGCAGCACCAGCCAGCGGCGTTGGATGTCAGAGAACATGAATTGACTCCTCCGTAATGATGAATGAATGGGGGCTGGCTGCGCTGACCTCAACCCCCGCTGTCTGGCTGCCCTCGTTCAGGCCGCAGGGCAGGAAGAGGGGCTGCAACACTGGCATCATTGCTCCCCCCTGTGCACTCGCCGGGCCCGCCAGAGCTGAAAGCGCTCCTGGGTGCCGATGACGAAGACAAAGAAGACCGGCACGAAGAAGATGGCCAGCAGGGTGCCGCTGATCATGCCGCCGAATACGCCGGTGCCGATGGCATGCTGGGTCTCCGCGCTGGCGCCGCTGGCGAGCATCAGCGGCATCACGCCCAGAGTGAAGGCGAGCGAGGTCATCAGAATGGGGCGAAGACGCAGGCGTGCGGCAGTCACAGCCGCGTCTATCAGCGTGCGCCCCTCGCCGTGCAACTGGCGCGCAAACTCGACGATGAGGATGGCGTTCTTGGCCGACAGACCGATGATGGTGATCATGCCCACCTTGAAGAAGACGTCGTTGGGCATATCGCGCAGCATCACGGCGGCGACGGTGCCGAGTAACCCCAGGGGTACCACCAGCATCACCGACAGCGGGATCGACCAGCTCTCGTAGAGCGCCGCCAGCACCAGGAAGACCACCAGTGCCGACAGCAGCATCAGCATGGGGGCCTGGGCCGCCGACTGACGCTCCTGCAACGACTGCCCCGTCCAGGCCAGGGCGAAGCCTTGCGGCAATTGCGCCACCAGGCGCTCCATCTCCTCCATGGCAGCGCCGCTGGATATCCCGGGTGCGGCATTCCCGGAGAGACGCACGGCGGGGAAGCCCTCGAAGCGCATCATCTGCTGCGGGGATTCGCTCCATACCGGTGTCACCACCTCCCGCAGGGGCACCATGCCACCGCTGGCATTGCGCACCCGCAGACCGAGCACGTCGTCGAGCTGCATGCGTGCCGGGGCGTCGGCCTGCAGTATGACCTGCTGCATGTGCCCGCCGTTGGGGAAGTCGTTGACGTAGAGCGACCCCATCGCGGTCGACAGTGTGCTGCTCACATTGGTGAACGAGAGCCCCATGGCCTCGGCTTTCTGCCGGTTGATCTCGAGGTGAATGCTCTCGCCGGGGGGCAGGCTGTCAGGGTAGACATCGCTCACCACCTCGCTTTGGGCAGCCAGCGCCAGCAGTTGCGCCTGGGCGGCCAGCAGTGCGGCTTCCCCCCGATTGGCCCTGTCCTGAAGGAAGAGAGTGAAACCCGAAGAAGTGCCCAACTCGTCGATGGCCGGCGGTAACAGGCTCATCACAGTACCCTCCTTGCTGTTGGCCATGGCCGCCTGAGCAAGCTCTGCTTCTTCGGCGGCTGTGGCGCCATGGCGCTGATCCCAGCCTTTGAGCATGGTGAAGGCCATGGCGGCATTGGGGCCTGCGCCTGAGAAGCTGAAGCCCTGCACCACCAGGTTGGTGTCCAGCGCCTCTCGAGAGGCGACGTGGGCCTCGAACTCCTTGATCACCGCCAGGGTGCGCTCGGTGGTGGCGCCGGTCGGCAACTGGATGGAGGTCATGAAGTAGCCCTGATCCTCGTCCGGCAGGAAAGAGGAGGGCAGCTGGGCGGCGGCGATGGCCAGCACGGCGCAGAGGGCGACGAAGGCCGCCATCATGCGTCCGCTGCGCCCGACCAGCCGGGTTACCCGGGCGCCGTAACCCGCGGTGAGCCGCTCGAACCCCCGGTTGAAGGCACCGAAGAAGCCGCGCTTCTCATGATGGCTCGGGCTGACCGGACGCAACAGGGTGGCGCAGAGTGCTGGCGTCAGGGTCAGGGCGAGGAAGGCCGAGATGAGGATAGACACCGCCATCGACAGGGTGAACTGCTGGTAGATGACCCCCACCGAGCCGCTGCCGAATGCCATGGGGATGAACACAGCCGTGAGCACCAGGGTGATGCCGATCACCGCCCCGGTGATCTCCTTCATGGCCCGCGATGTTGCCTCCCTGGGCGATAGCCCCTGGGTGGCCATCAGGCGCTCGACGTTCTCCACCACCACTATGGCGTCGTCGACTATGATGCCGATGGCCAGCACCATGCCAAACATGGTCAGGGAGTTGATCGAAAAGCCGGCAAGCAGCATCACCGCGAAGGTGCCGAGCAGCGCTATGGGGGCGACTATGGCCGGGATCAGGGTGTAGCGCAGGTTCTGCAGGAAGAGGAACATCACCAGGAACACCAGCACCATGGCCTCCAGCAGGGTGTGGATCACCTTGTCGATGGAGACCTTGACGAAGGGGGCCGAGTCGAACGGGATCGAGTAGACCATGCCCGCCGGCAGGGTAGGGGCTAGCTGGGCGAGACGGGTGCGCACAGCATCGGCGGTGCGCACGGCGTTGGCGCCAGGGGAGAGCTGGATGGCGGCGCTGGTGGCGGCCACCCCGTTCTCCCGGTTGGAAAAGGTGTAAGATTGCGCCCCCAGCTCGACCCTGGCGACATCACCCAGCACCAGCTTGGCGCCATCGGCGCCGGCCCGCAGCACTATGGCGGCGAACTCCTCCGGCGCCGTCAGCTGCCCTTGAACCGTGAGGGGAACCGTCAGCCGTTGCCCCGGCAGGGCTGGTTCGTCGCCGATGCGCCCCGGCGCTATCTGGATATTCTGCTGCTCGATGGCCTGTGCCACTTCGCCTATGGTCAGCCCATAGGCGGCGAGCTTGCCCGGATCCACCCAGATGCGCATGGCCTGCTCGGCGCCAAACAGCTGCACCCGTCCCACGCCCTCGATGCGGCGCAGCTCCTGAACGATATTGCGCGCCATGTAGTCGTTGAGGGCGACCTCATCGAAGCGGCCATCCGGTGAGGTCATGCCGACCATCATCAGAAAACCCGACGAGGCGGACTCCACCTGCAGACCGTTCTGCCGCACCGCTTGCGGCAGGCGAGGCTCGACCGCCTTGATGCGGTTTTGCACGTCCATCTGGGCCAGCTCCGGGTCTGTGCCCGGCTTGAAGGTGGCGGTGATCTGCGCGCTGCCCGAGGCATCCACAGAAGACTCGAAGTAGAGCAGGTTCTTCACCCCAGACAGCTCGCGCTCGATAAGGCTCACCACCGCATCGTTCAGGGTCTGCGGCGTGGCGCCCGCATAGGTGGCATAGAGGGTCACCGACACCGGCGCCACCGAGGGGTAGCGGGAGATGGGCAGCTTGGGGATGGCGATGACCCCCGCCAGCACGATGAAGAGGGCGATCACCCAGGCAAATACCGGGCGATGAATAAAAAACTGCGGCATGGAAAACTCTCCGATTCAGCGGATGTCTGCGTCAGCCTGCTGGCTGACGGCGGGTGGTTGCCAGGGATGGGCAATGACCTGAACCCCCTGGGTCAGGCGGTCGATCCCTTCGATCACCACCCGTTGCCCGGCGTTGAGTCCGGACGCGATGCGGTACTGGCGATCCACCAGTTCAGCGGTGTTGACCGGCACCTGCTGTGCCTGCCCCTGGCCATCCACCACCCACACGTAGGCCTGACCCGATGTGCGCACCAGGGCCTGCTGGGGCACGCTCAGGGCGCTGGCGTAGTGAGCCCGGGGAATGCGGGCCTGCACGTAGAGGCCGGGCAAGAGCCGCCGCTCCGGGTTATCCACCAGTACTCGCAGCAGCACGTCGCCGGTTCCGGCATCCACCTCGATGCCGGAGAAGAGGATGTGCCCCTGCATGCCGAGCGGCTTGCCATCGCTGCCGAGGATCTCCACCGCCAGTTCAGGTGCCGTCGACCCTGCCTGCTGGCGCAGGGTTTCCAGCACAGAGGCCGGTTGGCGGACATCGACATAGACCTGATCGATCTGCTGGATCCTGGCCATGGGGGTGGTATCGGTGGGCGACACCAGGGCCCCTTCGCTCACCAGCGCCTGATCGATGCGCCCGGCGATGGGAGCCTCCACGCTGGCAAATTGCAGGTTCAGCTGGTGCCGGGCCAGGGTCGCCCTGGCCTGAGCCACGTCGGCGGCAGCCTGATCCCGCAGGGAGAGGGCATCGTCATAGGTCTGGCGGCTGATGGCGTCGGTGCGCAGCAGCGGCACCAGGCGGTCAACCTGGATGCGCGCGCGCGCCAGCACGGCCTCGGCCCGCTGCAATGCCGCGGCGGCGCTGTCGACGTCTGTCTTGAAGGGGGCCGGGTTTATCTGGAACAGCACTGTACCCGCGCTGATCTCGGCGCCCTGCTCGAACAGGCGACGCTGCACTATGCCGCTGATCTGGGCGCGAATTTCGGCGCTGCGCAGTGCCGCCACCCGAGCGGGCAGATCCTCGCTGATGACAAGATCTTCTCCTGCCAGCGTCATCACCGACACCTGAAGGGGGGCCGGCGCATCTTGCGCTTGCGGCGCCCCATCGCAACCCGCCAACCCGAATGCGGCAATGACTGCAAGCAGGGTGCCCGCATACCGCTGTCTGACAAACATCATACTCACCTCGTTAAACCGTCTCCCCGGAATGGTGTTGCCGCGAGAGCACATCGAGCGGGTATTATGGAGAGGGGCTATTGCGAATGATTCGAGGCTTTGTGGAGAATCCATGGAGGCGGTGATAAAGTTCAAGCCCACCATTTTCGAGTCCGACCATGTCGTATCTTCATGCTTCCGCCAGCCCGGCGGCCCAGTCACTGGTACTGATTGCAGAGGATGAAGCCGAGATCGCCGACATCCTCGCCGCTTACCTGCAACGTCACGGATTGCGCACCCTGCATGCCGCCGATGGCCGCGAAGCCCTGGCCATGCACCAGGCATTCAAGCCCGATCTCCTGCTGCTGGATGTACAGATGCCGCGGCTCGATGGCTGGCAGGTGCTCAGCGAGATCCGGGCCCGTGGCGACACGCCGGTGATCATGCTGACCGCCCTGGATCAGGATCTCGACAAATTGATGGGGCTTCGCATGGGGGCGGATGACTATGTGGTCAAACCCTTCAACCCGGCCGAAGTGGTGGCCCGGGTTCAGGCGGTGCTCAGGCGCACCAAGGCCGCAACCCCCGCCACTGCACGGGTGCTGCGGGTCGGCCCCTTCCAGATCGATCTGGAGAGTCACGAAGCCAGCATTTTCCGCGATGACGGACAACAGCGGCTGGAGCTGACCCTGACCGAGTTCAAGTTGCTCGCCTCCCTGATGCGGGCGCCGAAGCGGGTGTTCAGCCGCGCCGAACTGCTGACCCACTGCCTGCCCGAAGGGGATACCCAGGAACGCACTGTGGACAGCCACATCAGCAAGCTGCGCAAGAAATTCGAGGCCCACGGCATCCAGGGGGTACCTGCCAGTGTTTGGGGGGTCGGTTATCGCTTCGGTGGCGACGCATGAAACCGGCACCAGGCCTGCGCAGGCAGATCATCCACGCCCTGGGCCTGATGGCGCTCGGCATCATCTCCCTCGCGGTGATCGGCACCTATGTGTTCTATGCCATCGCCGTGACCTACCTGCCCGGCAGCATCTCCGAGAGCTGGATACCCTCGAGGGTGGAGATGATCTGGGTCGGCTCTACCATTCTCATCGCATTGGGGATGGCGCTGTACGTGGCGGCGCGCCTCTCTCGCCGCATCCTGACCCCCCTCAACTCGGTGGCAAACAGCCTGCGAGAGGTGGCAGAGGGCAGGCTCGACGCCCGCGTGCCGATCGATGAACAGGCAATAGGGGAGACGGCGCAACTGGTGCGCGACTTCAACACCATGGCCGAGCGGCTGCAGAGCATGACCCGCGAGCGGGAGTTCTGGAATGCCGCCATCGCCCACGAATTGCGCACCCCGGTGACCATTTTGCGCGGCCGCCTGCAGGGGCTGGCCGAAGGGGTATTTTTGCCAGAGCGCGAGCTCTTCGAAAGCTTGCTGCGTCAGGTGGAGGGCCTCACCCACCTGATCGAAGACTTGCGGGTATTGAGCCTCAACGACAGCGGCCACCTGGAGCTGCAACGCTCAGAGGTCAGGCTGGCAGACGAGCTCAGTGTGGTGCTTGACGCCTTTGCCAGCCCCCTGGCCGCGAGCGGTTTCATGCTGAAGCGGGAGCTCGATGCCGAACTCCCTGTCTGCTGCGATGCTCTTCGCATCCGTCAGGCCCTGATGGCGCTGCTGGAAAATGCCCAGAAGCACGCCGTGCCTGGCATGCTGACAGTGCGCCTGCAACGCTCGGGTGCCCTGTGCGCTCTGAGCGTGGAAGACGAGGGGCCAGGGATCGGCGAGGAGGTTGCTGCCTATATCTTCGATGCGTTTCGCCGGGGGGATCCGTCGCGCTCGCGCAAGAGCGGCGGCAGCGGGCTCGGGCTCGCCGTGGTCAAGGCCATTGCCGAGGCCCACGGCGGCAATGCCCTCTGCCAGCCCAACGGGCGGGGCGGCACCACATTCCTGCTTTCCTGGCCCATCCTGGCCGCTGACGACAGGCCATGACTCCTGCCAGCCTCCTCCTTTATCTGTTGCGGGTGTGGTGCAGGAAGCCTGATCCGCAGCGATGAATGATCGAGGTTATGCCCTTCTCCACATATCCAAGTTCATCCGATTGATTGGGATGGCTTTTTCTGGTCTGTGAGTTTTCAGCTCCCGTCCCTTCGCCCACGCCATTCTCTTGCTCCATCTCACAGCGTCGGTGCGGCCGATCTCAGGCCAGGGCCGCAGACAGTCCTTGTGCCAGGTAACCCATCAGGATGGCCATTCCCAGGATAACGGTGAGGAATGCCACCATCATGGGGGTTCTGAACATCGACTTGAGCAGGATCAGCTCGGTCAGGCTGGCCCCCGCACTGCCGATGATGAGTGCCATCACAGCCCCCATGCCCATCCCTTTGCCCAGCAGCACAGATGCCAGAGGGATCACGGCCTCTGCCCGGATATAGAGCGGAATGCCCACAACGGCGCTGAATGGGATCGCCAGCGGGTTGTCAGCCCCGGCGTGGGCGGCTATCCACTCTGCCGGAATAAAGCCGTAGATAAATGACCCGACGAGTACCCCCAGCAGCAGGTAGGGCAGCACCTCCCTGAATTGTTGCCAGGCATCCGCCCGCGCCTTGGCGAAGGCCGTGGATCTCACCGGCGCCTGAGTCAGGGCCCCAGTGCCGTCTGCGCAGCAAGAGATGGCTGGCGTGGCCTCGGGTTGTGAGGGCCGGCAAGATACCTGAGCCTTTAGCGGTGTGACTGACTTGATAGCCTTGTTTGAGCAGCAAGCTGTTGCGCTCACGCTGGCAGGTTCACTCGTCGTGGTGCCACAACCTTTGCCACAGCTGCTTTGCTTGGCCTCTTTGGGGTCAATCACATGACGCTCGAATCCCAGCATGTCCAGCAGCATGCTCGCCAGTACAGAGACGCCGGCGGCGATAACGGCATACAGGACCGTCAGTTTCCAGCCGAAGGTGACCCACATCAGGCCGACGATGATCGGGTTGAGCAGCGGCGAGACAAACAGGAAAGTCAGGGTTGGCCCGAAACCGGCTTTGGCGGACAGGAGTCCGCGCAGCATGGGGATGGTCGAGCAACTGCAAAAGGGGGTCAGGGCACCCAGTAGAGCCGAAATCAAATAACCTCTGCCTTTTCTAGCCCCCAGCATGGCCTGGATCTTGGCATCGGGGATCTTCTGGCGGATCAGGCTGACGGCGGCACTGATCACCAGGAACAGCACCGAGAGTTCGACGGCCAGGAACACAAACATCCGAGATGCATCCGTCAACATGGTTAACCAGTCATTCATCTTCATATCCTCTTGGGTTTGACTATATTTCTAAAATAATCGAAGTGTATGGGTGGTCAAGATATTTCTGGTAGTATCGAAATGTCATCTATGAAGAGGGTTGGAGCATGGAGTTGGAAGCGGTCGCCAAGGCATTGAAAGAGTTGGGTCACCCGACTCGCTTGTTTATTTTCAAGCACCTGGTCAAGGCCGGGGAGCAAGGCTTGCCCGTGGGAGACTTGCAAAAGCAGCTCGCCATTCCCGCCTCGACCCTGAGCCATCATATTGCGGCCCTGGTCTCGGTTGGCCTGGTCAAGCAGAACCGGGAGAGCCGCACCCTGCTGTGCGTCTCTCAATACGAGGTGCTGGAAGAGATCATCGCGTTTTTCCGCGAGGAGTGCTGTGTGAACGACAAGAGGGAGTGAGGAGATCGACGATAGGCTCTGGCCATGTTGATCATTTCAATAATTCTTGTATAGTTGAAATCATGAAGTGAATGAAGGGGAAGTTCCATGAACAAAGAGATCGCCACCAAGGTATTCGAGTCCCTCGCATCCGGCATTCGCCTCGATGTGTGGCGTCTGCTGGTCAAGGCCGGGTTGGAAGGTCAGGTTGCCGGCCAGCTGGCCAGCGAGCTCGACATAGCCCCCAACACCCTCTCGTTTCACCTGAAAGCCATGCTGCACGCGGGTCTGCTCTCGGTGGAGCAGGAGGGGCGCTTTTTGCGCTATCGCGCCAACATTCCCCTGATGCTGAGTCTTATCGGCTACCTCACCGAGGAGTGCTGCGCCGGCCATCCGGAAGCCTGCGGGGTGATGAGGGCCGAATCCGGCTGCTCGCCCCATGTGTTGCCTGCGCAGCCTTGCTGCAATGAGGAGTAGATCATGAGACTGATACAAGTATTCGACCCGGCCCTGTGCTGCTCCAGCGGGGTATGTGGCGCAGAGGTTGACCAAAACCTGGTGACCTTTGCCGGCGATGCCGAGTGGATCAAGCAGCAGGGTGGCTCTCTATACCGATTCAACCTGGCACAACAGCCCCTGGTCTTCGCCGAGACCCCGGCAGTGGCCTCCTTTCTGGAACTGACCGGGGAAGAAGGACTGCCTGTGACCCTGGTGGATGGCCAAGTGGTGCTCACCGGTCGTTATCCCAGCCGCGCTGAACTGGCGCGCTATGCGGGACTGGCATTACCTAAAGCCCCGGGAAGTGATGGTACAGAAGTCGAACCGTCAAATGTCGAGCCAAGCAAAGCGGGCGCCATCAAGGGGATCGTCAAGAGTGGCTGCTGCTCCGGCAGCAGTGGTTGCTGCTAAGCGTCATCGCCTGGCTGGCAAGTTCTCTGTTCGGTCAATTGCCTCGTTATTCCTGATAGGAGTCTCTCATGTCCCCGTTTCTGAACTACTCGTTTCTCCATGATGCGCCGCCGTTTCTCTTCTTCACCGGCAAGGGCGGGGTGGGCAAGACCTCTCTGGCCTGTGCCAGTGCGGTTGCCTTGTGTGACAGTGGTAAACGGGTACTGCTGGTCAGCACGGATCCGGCCTCAAACGTCGGCCAGGTGTTCGATACCCGGATAGGCAACAAGATAACCGCCATAGCGGCAGTCAGTGGGTTGTCAGCACTGGAGATAGACCCGCAAGCCGCTGCACAAGCCTATCGGGAGCGGATCGTTGGCCCGGTGCGCGGCAAGTTGCCCGAGAGCGTGGTGCGCAGCATCGAGGAGCAACTCTCAGGTGCCTGCACCACAGAGATCGCCGCCTTTGACGAGTTCACTGCCCTCTTGACCGACAGCAAGCTGGTCGGGGAATACGACCATATCGTGTTCGATACAGCACCGACCGGCCACACCATCCGTCTGTTGCAACTGCCGGGGGCATGGAGCGAGTTTCTGGAGCAGGGCAAGGGCGATGCTTCCTGTCTGGGGCCATTGGCTGGGCTGGAAAAACAGCGCAGCCAATACGCAGAGGCCGTTGCAGCCCTGTCAGATGCAAAGAAAACCCGGCTTGTTCTGGTTGCCCGAGCGCAAGCCTCAACCCTGCGGGAAGTGGCGCGTACCCATGATGAGCTGGCGACCATCGGCCTTGCCAACCAGCAACTGGTTATCAATGGCATCTTCCCCCAAAGCGAGCTGGCGGATGACCCCCTGGCGACAGCCGTATGGCAACGTGAACAACAGGCAATGGCTGATATGCCAGCACTGCTGGCAAGGCTGCCACAAGACAGAGTGCCGCTGTTGGCGACCAACCTGGTGGGCGTGGAGAGCCTGCGCCAGCTACTCGGTGCAAGCCCCGTCAGTGGGGTGAATGAGATCAAATGCGCTGCTACTGAACAACACCTCGGATTGCAGCAACTGGTCGATGAATTGGCCAGCGATGGCCACGGGCTCATCATGCTGATGGGCAAGGGCGGTGTGGGTAAAACCACCCTGGCAGCAGCAGTGGCCGTTGAGCTCGCCAGCCGTGGGCTGCCGGTTCACCTGACCACCTCGGATCCCGCAGCCCATCTAGGAGAGACCCTGGCTGGCGCCTTGCCCAGCCTGGAGGTCAGCCGTATCGATCCCCACGCCGAGACTGAGCGTTACCGTGCTCAGGTGCTGGCCACCAAGGGGGCGAGTCTGGATGCCCAGGGTCGCGCCCTGCTGGAAGAAGATTTGCGTTCCCCCTGTACCGAAGAGATTGCCGTGTTTCAGGCCTTCTCGCGGATCATTCGTGAGGCGGGCAAGCGCTTCGTGGTGATGGATACCGCGCCGACTGGCCATACTCTGCTGCTGCTCGATGCGACCGGTGCCTATCACCGGGAGATTGCCCGTCAGATGGGGGGCAAGGGGATGCACTTCACCACCCCCATGATGCAACTGCAAGACCCGAAACAGACCAAGGTGATGATAGTCACCCTGCCGGAGCCCACTCCGGTACAGGAGGCGGCCAACTTGCAAGCCGACCTGCGCCGTGCCGGTATCGAGCCCTGGGCCTGGGTAGTCAATCACATGCTGTCCCCGGCCAGCGTCACTTCCCCCCTGCTTGCCCAGCGAGCCTATCGCCAGCAGCCCCATATCGAGGCGATCAAGGGGGAGCATGGAAAGCGTTATGCCGTGGTGCCCCTGCTGGCGGTCGAGCCGGTCGGCGTCAAGGCTCTGCAAGACTTATGTCACCCTGCCCACAAGGAGGGGTGAGACGATGCTTGCGTGGTCGCGGCTTGCGGCCACCAGCACTGGGTACCAACAACCTGTTTTCATCAACCAATCTGATGTTCTCAATGAGACATGGAGCCGCTGCTTATCATGCACCCCTTTGACATCCTGAACCTGGATAATGGCGCCCGCCTTATCTTCACCCCCTGCCCCGGCACTAGGGAGGCTTCCCTGCAAGCCTCCCTCAAGACATTGCAAGCCGCCGGGGCGGATGCCGTGATCACCCTGATGCCGAATGCCGAGCTGACGCAGTTCAAGGCCGATGCCTTGCCCGCCGAGTGCGCCGCCTTGGGGCTGGCCTGGTTCCAGCTGCCGGTGGAGGACGATTGCGCCCCCGAGGCGCCCTTTGCCGCCGCCTTTGCCAACCACAAGACGGCGCTGCTGGCTCGCCTGGCGGCGGGCCAGACCCTGGCCATTCATTGCCGTGGCGGCTCGGGTCGTACCGGGCTGATGGCGGCCATATTGCTGCTGGAATCGGGCTATGCCCCCACACAGGTCAAGTCGCTGGTGCAAGGGCTGCGTCCCAAGGCGCTGACCCTGGCGCCCCACGTTCACTACCTCAACAGCCACTATTCATTCGCCGGTTAAGGAAAACAGCATGACTATCAAAGTGGGTATCAACGGTTTTGGCCGCATGGGCCGTCTCTCATTTCGCGCCGCCTTCGACTGGGCGGATGTGGAGTTTGTGCGCATCAATGACCCGGCTGGCGATGCCGCCTCTCTGGCACACCTCATCACCTTCGATTCAGTCCATGGCCGCTGGCATCATGAAGCCAGCGCCGATGGGGACCAGATGGTGATCGGTAACCATCGCATCCTCTGCACTCGCAACAAAGAGATCGGTCAGACAGACTGGTCTGGTTGTGATGTGGTGATCGAGGCCTCTGGCAAGATGAAAACCAAGGCGCTGCTCAATGCTTATCTGGAGCAAGGGGTGAAGCGTGTTGTGGTGACAGCTCCGGTCAAGGAAGAGGGTGTCCTGAACGTCGTCATGGGGGTCAACCACCACCTCTACGACAAGGCGCAGCACCCTATAGTGACGGCGGCCTCCTGTACCACCAACTGTCTGGCGCCCGTGGTGAAGGTGATCCACGAACAACTGGGCATCAAGCACGGTTCCATGACCACCATTCACGACATCACCAACACCCAGACCATTCTGGATGCCCCCCATAGCGATCTGCGTCGTGCCCGCGCCTGCGGCCTGAGCCTGATCCCCACCACCACGGGTTCTGCCACCGCCATCACCCACATCTTCCCCGAGCTCAAGGGCAAGCTGAACGGTCACGCGGTGCGGGTTCCGCTCGCCAACGCCTCCCTCACCGATTGCGTGTTCGAGGTGAACCGTCCCACCACTGAGGCCGAGGTCAACGGCCTGCTCAAGGCGGCAGCGATGAGTGAGCTCGAGGGGATCATGGGCTATGAGGAGCGCCCCCTGGTGTCGGTGGATTACAAGACGGATCCGCGCTCCTGCACCATAGATGCGCTCTCCACCATGGTGATCAATGGCACCCAGGTGAAGATCTACGCCTGGTATGACAACGAGTGGGGCTATGCCAACCGCACCGCCGAGCTGATGCGCATGGTCGGCCAGATGGACAAGGCGCAAGGATAACCCGGCCATGGCACTGACCCGACTCTCCCCCGAGGCTCGCCAGTATCTGCTGGTGACCGGCAACTACTGGGCCTTCACCCTGACCGATGGCGCTCTGCGCATGTTGGTCGTGCTCTACTTCCATGGGCTGGGTTACAGCCCCTTGGCCATCGCCTCCCTGTTTATCTTCTACGAGATCTTCGGGGTGGTGACCAATCTGGTGGGGGGCTGGCTCGGGGCTCGCCTCGGGCTTAACCGCACCATGAACATCGGCCTGGCCCTCCAGGTACTGGCACTGGGCATGTTGCTGGTGCCGCCGCTCTGGCTGACGGTGCCCTGGGTGATGGGGGCGCAGGCGCTCTCGGGGATAGCCAAAGACCTCAACAAGATGAGCGCCAAAAGCTCCATCAAGTTGCTGGTGCCGGGAGAGGCGCAGGGTCAGCTCTACCAGTGGGTGGCACTCTTGACGGGTTCGAAGAATGCTCTGAAAGGGATGGGCTTTTTCCTCGGTGGCGCCCTGCTGACCCTGCTCGGGTTTCAGGGGGCCGTGCTGGTCATGGCCCTGGCGTTGGCGCTGGTGTGGTGCGTCAGCCTGCTGACCCTGAAACGGGATCTCGGCAAGGCCAAGAACAAGCCCAAGTTCAGCGAAATTTTCTCCAAGAGCCGCGCCATCAATTACCTGTCGGCGGCCCGTCTCTTCCTGTTCGGGGCCCGGGATGTCTGGTTTGTGGTGGCGCTGCCTGTCTACCTCGCATCCAGCTTTGGCTGGGATCATTGGTATGTGGGGGGCTTCCTGGCGCTCTGGATTATTGCTTATGGCGTGGTTCAGACCCAGGCGCCCCGCTTTACCGGCAAGCGGGAGGGGCGGGTACCCGATGGCAAGGCGGCAATGCGCTGGGCATTGGTGCTGGCACTGACCCCAGCCCTGATTGCCCTGGCGCTCCACTATGAGGTGCATCCGGCCATCAGCCTGGTGGGGGGACTTATGGTGTTCGGCGCCCTGTTTGCCATCAACTCCTCCCTGCACAGCTACCTCATCGTCAGCTACGCCGGCTCTGACGGGGTATCGTTGGATGTGGGCTTCTACTACATGGCCAATGCCCTGGGGCGTCTGCTCGGCACCCTGCTCTCTGGGCTGGTGTTCCAGCTCTATGGTCTCGAGGCCTGCCTCTGGATCTCCACCCTCTTTATCCTGTTGGCGGCGTTGATTTCAATCGGTTTGCCCCGCCATCAGCCGCCCGTTTCATCCAATCCTCATGGAGTCTCGTGATGAGTACAACAGCCTGCGGCGATCTGTCCGTCAGCAAAAAAATGAGTTTTCTCGACCGCAATCTCACCCTCTGGATCTTCGTCGCCATGGCGATTGGGGTGGGGATTGGTTATCTGTTCCCCCAGGTGGCCCAGTGGAACGAGGCGATGTCGGTCGGCACCACCAATGTGCCGCTGGCCATAGGACTCATCCTGATGATGTACCCGCCGCTCGCCAAGGTGAATTACGGCACCATGGGCGCCATGACCCGGGATCGCCGCGCCATCACCCTCTCCCTGGTGATGAACTGGCTGGTGGGCCCTATATTGATGTTCGTCATCGCCCTGGTGTTTTTGCATGATCAGCCGGGCTACATGGTGGGCCTCATCCTGATCGGCCTGGCGCGCTGCATCGCCATGGTGCTGGTGTGGAACGATCTCGGCGGCGGCAGCAAGGAGTACGGTGCGGGTCTGGTGGCCCTCAACAGCGGTTTCCAGATCCTAACCTACAGCTTCATGGCCTGGCTGTTCATTACAGTGCTGCCGCCCCTGTTCGGGCTGCAGGGCTTCGCAGTGGATATCACCATGCTGGATATCGCCGAGAGCGTGCTCATCTATCTCGGCATCCCCTTCCTGGCAGGCTTTCTGAGCCGTCATTATCTGGTCAAGGCCAAGGGGGAGAAGTGGTACAGCGAGCGCTTCATCCCAGCTATTTCACCCATCACGCTTATCGCCCTGCTGGCCACCATAGTGCTGATGTTCAGCCTCAAGGGGGAGATGATAGTCGAGCTGCCCATGGATGTGCTGCGGGTCGCCGTGCCCTTGGTGATCTACTTTGTGCTGATGTTCTTCACCAGCTTCCTGGTGGGCAAGAAGCTGGGCATTCCCTATGACAAGAACGCCTCCATCGCCTTTACCGCCACCGGCAACAACTTCGAGCTGGCCATCGCTGTCTCCATCGCCGTGTTCGGGCTGAGCTCGGATCAGGCCTTCGCCGGTGTAATCGGCCCCTTGGTAGAGGTGCCCGTGCTGATCGCCCTGGTCAACGTGGCCCTGCGCATGAAGCGAAACTATGGCAAAGCGGAGGCGCAAGCATGAGTGACACCGCTATCACCATCTACCACAACCCGGCCTGTGGCACCTCGCGCAATACGCTGGCACTTGTCCGCAACTCAGGTGTGGATCCGACCGTCATCCACTATCTGGAGACACCGCCGAGCCGCGAGACCCTGGTCGCACTGATTGCTGCCATGGGGATGCCGGTTCGCGGGCTGCTGCGCAAAAACGTGCCCCCCTACGAGGCGCTTGGGCTGGCCGAGGAGAGATTCAGCGACGACCAGCTGATCGATGCCATGCTGGCTCATCCCATCCTGATCAACCGCCCCATAGTGGTGACCCCGCTTGGTACCAGGCTGTGCCGTCCGTCAGAGGTGGTGCTGGATATACTGCCGAGCCCTCAGCAAGGGGCCTTCACCAAGGAAGACGGGGTGCGGGTGGTGGATGCGCAAGGCAGGCGCATCGAGTGAGGGGGCATGAGCCCTGTATAAGGAAAGAGGGGGTGGCCATGGCCACCCCCTCGCTCTTTATCTCAGCAGGAGCACGGCAGCGCCGTGCCGGTCGAGGCCCAGGCGGCGCCGCCTGGGCAGGTGAGCCGTCGATCCCGGCAACAATGCTTGTCATGATGGATCCCGTCTTGTGATCAGTGGCCAGCCAGCAGCTTTTCCACTTCTTCCGGTTTGTCGTGTACCCCGAAGCGGTCAACGATAGTGGCACTTGCCTCGTTCAGGCCGATGATCTCCACCTCGGTGCCCTCGCGGCGGAACTTGAGGACCACCTTGTCCAGCGCAGTGACGGCGGTGATGTCCCAGAAGTGGGCATGGGTGAGGTCGATCACCACCTTCTCCACCACCTCCTTGAAGTCGAAGCCGGCGAAGAACTGCTCGGCGCTGGCGAAGAACACCTGGCCCCGTACCAGATAGGTGCGTACTTCTCCTTTTCGCTCGCTGTCGCTCTTGACCAGCATGAAGCGGGCGACCTTGCTGGCGAAGAACAGGGAGGCGAGCAGTACCCCGACAAATACTCCGAGCGCCAGGTTATGGGTAGCCACTACCACGGCGACTGTGGCCACCATCACGATACTGGTGGAGAGCGGGTGCTTTTTGAGGTTGCGCACCGACTCCCAGGAAAATGTCCCGATAGAGACCATGATCATCACGGCCACCAGGGCCGCCATGGGGATCTGGCGGATCCACTCATCCATAAAGACCACCATCAGGATCAGCAGGGTGCCCGCCACAAAGGTGGAGAGGCGACCACGGCCACCGGATTTGATGTTGATGATGGACTGGCCAATCATGGCGCAACCCGCCATGCCCCCCATCAGGCCGGCGCCTAGGTTGGCGATCCCCTGGCCCTTGCATTCGCGATTGCGATCGCTTGGGGTATCGGTCAGGTCATCGACGATGGCCGCCGTCATCATGGATTCGAGCAGACCCACCACGGCCAGACCCGCAGAGTAGGGGAAGATGATGACCAAGGTCTCGAGATTGAGCGGCACCTCGGGCCACAGGAAGATGGGCAGGGTATCGGGCAGCTCGCCCATGTCGCCCACGGTGCGAATATCTATCCCCATGGTGATGGCCACCGCCGTCAGTATGACGATGCAGAGCAGCGGGGAGGGCACCAGCTTGCCCACCACGGGGATGAGCGGGAACAGATAGATGATGCCAAGGCCGGCCGCCGTCATGGCGTAGACCTGCCAGGTGACGTTGGTGAGCTCAGGCAACTGGGCCATAAAGATGAGGATGGCCAGCGCATTGACGAAGCCGGTGACCACGGAGCGGGAGACAAACCGCATCAGGCTGCCCAATTTCAGGTAACCCGCCGCTATCTGGAAGAGGCCGGTGAGCAGGGTCGCCGCCAACAGATATTGCAGGCCATGCTCTTTGACCAGGGTCACCATCAGCAGCGCCATAGCGCCGGTGGCGGCGGAGATCATGCCGGGGCGACCGCCGACGAAGGCGATGACCACGGCGATACAGAAGGAGGCATAGAGGCCGACCTTGGGGTCGACGCCCGCGATGATGGAGAAGGCGATGGCTTCCGGGATCAGCGCCAGGGCAACCACGATTCCGGCTAACAGATCACCACGGATGTTGGAGAACCACTCTTGTCTTGCACGTTCCAGCATGGGGGGATTTTCTCGCTTGTTGAGGATCCATGGTCGCAAGTCGCCACAGACCCGGGGTCAGGTGGCATTCTGGCAGGATCACATTGTTGTATTGGTATATGACAGATGAACAAAAAGGCTCCGGTTGTGACAACCAGAGTCAGGCGGCAGGTGCCGCAAAGGGCGGGGTTAGGGCGGCGTGACGGTCACGCCAGTGCGCAAAACAGGCATAGGGGGCGCATGTTAGCAGTCAAGGTGGGGGCAGGAAAGCCCGGACCTTTCTTCAGTGTGTATGGGGAGGGGCTACATACATGAAAACAAGAATACCCCTTGCAACGCATGGGGCATTCTTGATTATCCAGCATGGGTTATGGCAGCACCATGGGCCCGGCTACCGCGCGGGCGGCTTCATCACCGCGCAGCACCCGCACTATCTCGAGGGCGAACTCGATGGCGGTGCCGGGGCCCTGGCTGGTGATGAGACGATGGGCATCATCCCGCACCACCCGGGCCGTGCTCAGTTGCGCGGCGGGCAGGCGGGCCTGAAAGCCCGGGTGACAGGTGACGCTGGCATCCCCCAGCAAGCCGTGATGGTGCAGTACCACGGTGGGGGCGGCGCAGATGGCCGCGCGCCAGCGGCCGAGGGCCGCCTGTTCTCTCAGCAGGTCGATGGCGAGGGGAGTGTCGCGGATAGCTTCGCTGCCGGGCAGGCCGCCCGGCACGACCATGGCATCGAAGTCACGGCTGGTCAGCTCATCGAGATGGCAGTCGGCGACGATCTGCACCCCGCGGGAGGCGCGGATCTGGCGCGCTCCCGTGGGGCAGCAGGAGGCCAGCACCACCTCTATGCCGCCGCGCACCAGGGTGTCGACGATGGCGACCGTCTCTATCTCTTCCGACCCCGGGGCTACCAATACCAGTACTGTCATCCTGTGCTCCTTAGTCGCCGGCAGTGCCGCTCTGCTCAGCGCTTCTCTTTGACGGCCTGATAGAGGCCCTGATTGACCGGCACCGCTATGCCGTGGGCGGCGGCCTTGCCGAGCAGGAAGCCGGTGATGGCCTCGATCTCGGTCTCACGCCCCTGCTCCATGTCCTGATACATGGAAGAGTAATTGTCGGCGGTGAGTTCCACCACAGTCATGACGCGGCGCAGCAGCTCGTCGCTGCCGGTCGGCTGGCCTTCGGCCTGCATCACGTCAGCCACTTCCACGCAGATCTGTTGCAGCACATCGGCGAAGCGCGGGCCGGCCAGCTCGCCATTCTTGAGCTTGTAAAGCGCAGTGAGCGGATTGATGGCGCAGTTGATGGCGAGCTTCTGCCACTGGCGGGTCAGGATCTGCTCATCCCAGCCGGCTTGACCGAGAGCGGTGGCGAGCTGGTCTGCCAGGGCGGAATGGGCCTTGGCGGCCTCATTGATCGGGCCGAGCCAGGTTTCGCCCTTGCCAGTATGGCGGAACACGAAGTGGCCATTTTGCATGGCGCCGTGGCTGGTGACACCGGCAATGACGGGGTTATGCGGAAACAGCTGCACCACCTGTTCGGCTATGCCCATGCCATTGTGCAGCAGCACTATGGGAACCCCTGCCGCCAGCTTGCCTACCAGGGGCGTCAGGGCCGACACCACCTGACCCGCCTTGGTCATCACCAGCAGTCGCTGGATGGTGCCGGGCTTGTCGATGAAACCCCGCTCGATGGCGAGCAACTGGGTGTGGCCCTCGAGGGAAGTGAAATCGATGCCGGGGTGCAGGGTGGCGCGGTGCCGCTCGCTCAGCAAGACACGGGTCGGCTGGCCACTTTGGGTCAGCAAGGAGGCGAAGACGCCGCCCAGGGCACCGCAGCCCAGCAATGACCAGTGAGGGGAGGAGGGGTGTCGGCTGTTTTTCAGGTTGTTGTCGCGTAATCCGCTTGGCATGGAGAGGCTCAATCAGGGTAGTGGCTGCGTTCCGAGCAACTCGCTACCGGGGATAAGTGAAGATGTCGCTCGGCGGACACTAACGGGTCTCGCCATTCCTGTGCGCAGGGGATTCTAGCAGAGCAATCCCATTGAAATCAGCAAATTTGCCGGTTTTCTGGTAGATTTGCCCCTTTGTCAGCACAACCTGAAGTACAGCATGAGGAGCCCGGCTATGCCGTCATTCGATATTGTCTCTGAAGTCAAAATGAACGAGGTGTTGAACGCCGTCGATAACGCCAATCGTGAACTGGCGACCCGTTTCGATTTTCGTGGTGTGGAAGCCAGCTTCGAATTGAACAAGGAAGAGGTCAAGCTGGAAGCCGACGCCGATTTCCAGCTCAAGCAGATGGTCGAGATCCTGCGCGCAGCCCTGCTCAAGCGCAACATCGAGAACAGCTCAATGGACGTGGGTGACAGCGTTCACTCCGGCAAGCGTTTCCACCTAAACGTCAAGTTCAAGCAGGGGATCGAGAAAGAGATCGCCAAGAAGCTGGTGAAGCTCATCAAGGATTCCAAGATCAAGGTGCAGGTCGCCATCCAGGGTGACGAAGTGCGCGTCACCGGCAAGAAGCGTGACGATCTGCAGGAGACCATGGCACTGGTGCGTGGCGCCGAGCTGGGTCAGCCGATGCAGTTCCAGAACTTCCGCGATTGATGATGAAGGGGGAGTGCCTTGGCCACTCCCCTCATCGAGGAAGCGCCATAAAAAAACCGGAGCAGCTGCTCCGGTTTTTTGTGTCCGTGTGACGAGTTCGATTAGAACTTGTAGGTCACGGAGAAGTAGTGGCCGAAACCAGTGGTCTTCAGACCGTAGGAACCGTTCTGGATGCCATAGATGTCGTTGAAGTACTTCAGACCGTAACCGACGGCGTAGCGGTCGGAGTGCCAGTACAGGCCGTTGAACATGGCGGTACCGTCGGTGGAAGTGTCCTTGGCATCAAACAGGTGATCCAGGTAACCCTGATAGGCTACGAAGCTGCCGTTGGAGAAGGTGTAGAAAGGCTTGAACCAGTTCATGGAGAACTGATAGCCGTTCCAGCCCTGCTCGCCGCCGCCTTCGTTGACGTGACGGGCATACAGGTTCATGCCAACCTTGCCGAACCAGGGCACCTGTACGTCTGCACCCAGACCGGTCATGGCTTCAAACAGACCATCCGGACCACCCACGTTGATCAGGTTGGCGATGTAGACTTCCTGCACCGGGCCGAAGGAGAGATCTTTGCCGGTCATGGCATCAATGGAGATACGCGGTGCGAACTTGATGAACAGGTTGTCTTGGTTGTGCTTGTCGTCGTGACGGTTCTGGAAGATGTCGAAGACGTCGACGTAACCGTACAGATCGAAGATACCAGAGCGGCCACCAAACTCCATTTCGAAGTAGGTATCGTTGTAACCACCTTCAGATTCGCTGTAGGGCAGCTGATCGATGGTGTGCATCACGTTGAACTGGAACCACTTGTAGTCGTTCTTGTGGATGTCGCCGCTGTAATCGGCAGCAAGGGCCGGAGTGGCGGATGCAGCCAGCAGACCGGCAGCGATCAGAGTCTTGGTAAATTTGGCCATTTTATTGGTCTCTTGTGCGTTAGTTGAGGTTTTCCGTAGCCTGCCCACAAGGAGCGGAAGGGATTCTAGCCAAATAAATTCATCGGATAAACAAGAGCCAGGGAACTTTGTCCGGTTTTGTGAATCTAATCACCCCCAAAATGGCGCAAACGCTTGCTATTTGTCCGCTTGTGGTAACAAGGCATCGCCTCGTTTGGCAACCATGATGATCAGTATCATGACAGGGATGCCGAGCAGACTGGTGCCGACGAAGAAGCTGCTGTAGCCGATCTGCTCGACCACCTGACCGGAAAAACCCGCCAGCAGCTTGGGCATCAGCAACATGATGGAGCTGAACAGGGCGTACTGGGTCGCCGAGAAGGCGACGTTGGTCAGGCTCGACAGATAGGTCACGAAGGCCGCCGTCGCAATGCCGGCGCTGAGGTTGTCCAGGGAGATGATCAGGGTCAGCAGCTCCAGATCGTGACCCACTTCGTTGAGCAGGGCGAACAGCAGATTGGTGCTGGCGGTGAGCACGGCGCCGAGAAACAGGATGCGCAGGGTGCCGAAGCGCATCACCAATACGCCCCCCAGGGCCGCCCCCACCAGCGTCATGATGACGCCATACACCTTGGTGATGGTGGCCACCTCCGTCTTGCTGAACTGCAGGTCCACATAGAAGCTGTTGGACATCACCCCCATCACCACATCCGAGATGCGATAACAGGCGATGAGCCCGAGGATCAGCAGGGCCGAGCCGCCGTAACGGCGGAAGAAATCGGCAAAGGGGCACCAGATGGCTTCATAAGTCCAGGCGCCCAGCCCGGCCAGGGTCTTGGGCCAGCCCCGCTCGAGCAGCAGCGCCTTGCGCTCCATCTGTTGCTCGTTCTGGCGATGGAGGTCGATATCCGGCTCGTGGCTGAGCAGTGTGGTGATGACGCCGAGGGACATGAGTCCCGCCATCAGCAGGTAGGTGAGCTGCCAGCCGCGGTAGTCGTAGCTGTCGTTGCTGCCAAGCCAGGCCGCCAGCGCCAGCGCGCCCGCCCCTGCCATTATCATGGCGAGTCGGTAACCCGTCATGTAGGAGGCCGCCATGGCCGCCTGCAGGCGCTCAGGTGCCGACTCGATGCGGTAGGCATCGATGACGATATCCTGGGTCGCGGAGCAAAACGCCACCAGCAGGGCGAACAGGGCGAGCTGGGCGAGCTGGGTCTTGGGATCGCAATAGGCCATGCCCACCAGGGAGAGGGCGATCAGCACCTGGGAGAGCAGCATCCAGCTGCGTCGCCGTCCCAGCAGCCGGGAGAGCAGCGGCAGCGGCAGTCGATCCACCAGGGGGGACCACAGCCACTTGAAGCCATAGGCCAGCGCCACCCAGCTCATGTAGCCGATGTCGGTCAGGCTGACATCGGCTTCGCGCAGCCAGAACGAGAGGGTGCCGAAGACCAGCAGCAAGGGCAGGCCGGAGGAGAAGCCCATGGCAAACAGAGTGAGTACCCGCGCTTCCAGATAGACGGCGAGGGCGTCTCGCCAGCTTGTGGCGCGGTCCGGGGTTTGGCTGGGCGGGCGGAGATTGTTCAACTGCCTGACTCCTCAGAGAAAAGGGGGTCATTTTGTCAGGTTCGAGGGGGATAGCCAAGGCAAGCCGAACGGGGCGGCCCGGGATTCAGGGTCGTGAGCCGATGCAGTGACGCGGACAGGGCCCTTCGGCCACGAGGAAGCTGGCGCAGGCCATCAGTTGCTGACGCAGCCAGGTGTCTGTGATGAGCTGATGCTCGTCCCACAGGTGCAGGCTGTGGAGCAGGTGCCAGAACACCCCCTCCTGCTCGGTGGCGGGTACTTTGTCAATGGGGATGGCGGGCAGCGCCTGCCAGCGGGAGAGGAGTTGCCAGCTCAGATCCTCGAGCTGCCGATAGGGCATTTCTCGTGCCAGAAAGTGACGAACCGCCTGAGCCAGCTCAATGGCGTGTTGGGCAATGTAATCGTGACAAGTCACCGGAACCTCCTCTCTCTGCCTGGCCATGTCCCGCGCACATCGGACAAGGCCAGAGTATAGAAAGGGGCGCCGGTGACCCGGGCAACGCAGTGGTGGAATGTGATCCGTCCCGCGTTATTTGTCCGCCAGCAGCACCACTTTTTTCAGGATGATGGGGCTGGTCGGCACGTCATTGGCGCGCAGTATGGAGCTGTAGCCGGTCTGGACCTGCGCCAGCTTGTCCAGCACCTCCATGCCCTGCACCACCTGGCCGAACACCGTATAACCGGCGCCGGCATTGGCGTTGAGGTTGTCGTTGTCCACCAGGTTGAAGTAGAACTGGCGGGTGGCGCTGTCGACTGCCTGGGTGCGGGCCATGGCGATGCTGCCACGCTTGTTGGGCAGGCCGCCCCTGGACTCGTTGACCACGGGGTCGAAGGTCGGCAGCGGCTGGAATTGCTGATTGTAGCCCCCGCCCTGCACCACGAAGTTCTGGATCACCCGGTGGAACAGGCTGCCGTCATAGCTGCCATCCGCCACGTAGCGCAGGAAGTTCTTCACCGTCTGCGGCGCCTGCTTGGGGGCCAGCTCCACCACTATGTTGCCGTGGTTGGTCTCCATCTGGACTTTTTGTCCGGCGAACGCCAGGGGGGCGATCAGGGTGACCAGTAACCAGAGTTTCTTCATTTATATGCTCCTTGCTCAGCTAGGCTGGCCTTTGAGATAACCGCGCAGTGCCTCGTCGGCCATGATCTGTTGCAGTACGCTGCCCAGTTGCTGGTTCAAGGTGGACTCCAGATCGGCCATGGTCGGCTCACCCGGCTCTTCCTTGCTGGAAGACATGTTGAACTGCTTGGTCAGCTTGTTGCCCTGGAAGTCGGCGATCACCTGCAGGCTGACCTTGGACTTGGTGACATAGGTGAAGGTCTTCTCTTCGACCGTGACCGCGGCGGTGGAGATGGCCAGGGTCAGGTTGGTGGTGCCGCTGTTGCCCACTTCGAGGCCCTGGCTGCGCAACCCTTCCGCCAGTTTTTCCGCCAGCAGATTGTTGAGGGGCTGGCTGCTGTTGACCAGCACGGGAGCCTTCTCTTTCTTCTTGATGGAGAAGACATAGGCGGCCTCGCGCTTGTCCACTCCTTCCATGGTGATGCGGTTGCCAGAGTAGTACTGCTGGTTGGAGGGGATGACTTGCGGATTGAGCAACGCCGTCTCTGGCCAGTGGGTGGCACAACCACCCAGTATCAGGGCGGCCAGCAGCAAGAGTGACTTTTTCATCATGGGTTTCCTTTAGCTTTATCTTTAGCGTTTGATGGCTTTCAAAATAACGAATTTGCTGTTCGACGCAACGACTTGTGCGTTGGCAAACAAGCGCTTGAGTTTGTTGTGATAGTCCAGATGACGGTTGCCTACTATCCAGAGTTCACCCCCCTGAGGCAACACCCGGTGTGCGTCGGTGAACATCTGCCAGGCAATGTGATCGGTGATCGCCTGCAACTGATGGAAGGGAGGATTGCAGAGGATCCGATCCGCTGCCCCGACCGCCACGCCGTCGAGGCAGTTGTTGACCATGAAGTGGGCCCGCGGCAGAGCGTCCGGCAGGTTGTGCTCGACGTTGAGCCGCGCCGAGGCGACAGCCATATAGGATTCGTCGATGAAGGTCACCTCCACCTCGCTGTCTTTTGCCAGCAGCGAGAGACCCAGCACCCCGTTGCCGCAGCCAAGGTCTATCACCTTGCGGGCGCTGTGGATCGGCAAATTGTCCAGCATGAAGCGGGCGCCTATATCCAGGCTGGTGCGCGAGAAGACATTGGCATGGTTGTGGATGAGCATGTCGCTGCCCTCCAGTGGCCAGACGGTCGGGAAGGGGTTGGTCAGGGCAGGGCGATCGGCCTGCGGCTCGCAGTGAATGAGGCGCGCCTTCTTCCAGGCCAGCGAGGTGCGAGTCTCCCCCAGGTATTTCTCGAACAGCTTGAGGGTGGAGCTGTGAATGTCTTTGGCCTTGCCGGCGGCCAGTATGCGGGTGGCCGGGGTGACCACCGCACGCAGGGCCAGCAGTTGCTGCTCCAGCAGCGCCTGATATTTGGAGACCTTGATCACCACCAGCGCAGGGGCAGCAGGCAGCGGGGCCAGGGCATCCTGCAGGGTGATCCCGCTCGCCTCAAGCCCGTTCTCCGCCAGATTGGCCAGGGTGGCTTGCTCGCTGATATAGGAGTCGCTCACGCAGACCGGGCCATGGCCGTGCAGATAAGCGGCCAGGGCGCCGAAGCCGTCGTTCATGATGATGACGGGGCCATCCTGCTCGAGCGGATCCTCGGCCAGGGTGTTGATCAGGTACTCGTCCGCCGCATCCCAGGCCTGCAGGGGATCCTGGTTCTGCCGTGGGTAGCGATACAGGGTCAGACGACAATGGGCAGTGTCGAGCAGGGTTTGCATAAGAGAGAGTCCAACGTGTTGCTGATAGATGACG
Source organism: Aeromonas sp. Marseille-Q5825 (assembly GCF_946892685.1). Taxonomy (NCBI): domain Bacteria; kingdom Pseudomonadati; phylum Pseudomonadota; class Gammaproteobacteria; order Aeromonadales; family Aeromonadaceae; genus Aeromonas; species Aeromonas sp. Marseille-Q5825. The sequence continues at coordinate 160,418 of NZ_CAMPOU010000004.1, read as the reverse complement.
CCCGCCCGCACCGTGTTACCCGGCAGGCAGGGAAAGTGGCGCTATTCTAGCGGCGACGGAGAATTTCACCAGCCCGCAGCGAGGAGGTGCCGGCCTGCCTCTATTTAAAGCGGGCCTGATGCATCCGGCATGCAACCCTGGCTACAATGGCCGGATATCCAACGAGGGAGTCTTGCCCGTGAGCATGCAACAACAGATAGAGGCCAAACTGGCCGCCGCCTTGTCCCCCAGTCATCTGGAAGTGATCAACGAGAGCTACATGCACAGGGTGGAGCCGGGATCCGAGAGCCACTTCAAGGTCATAGTGGTGAGTCAGGCCTTCGAGGGGCAGCGCCTGCTGGGGCGCCATCGTCAGGTCAACGGCGTGTTGGCAGAGGAGCTGGCAGGGGCCATCCATGCGCTGGCGCTGCATACCTATACCGAGGCGGAGTGGCAGGCCCGGGAGCAGGCCCCCAAGACTCCGGGCTGTGTCAGCAAGTCCCCCTTTGCCTGAGCCATTGACCTTTTCATTACCCAATTGTCGATTAATTAACAAAATTATCACGACAGGGCCGGGGCGCTAGCCCCCGGCCCCGAGCGCATTGGATCGGGATAATGATTACTTTTTCTAATCAACCTTTGGGGCAAGTGAAATTACCTCCATATGGGTAGTAAAACAAAGAATCCTTTAAAACCACGGGTTGCAGGGATGGAAGGGAAATATTCATTGGAGGTTAATTTTGTGATAGGACGGGGATTTTCCCCATTTGGCGTGGCGACCGACTTGTCTAAGGTGGTAAACTCAGTCGCTTTTGAATGATCCTGTATGTTGCTGATTTGTTTGTTTTATCGACATTTTACCGCGATGTTGACGGGCTCATTCAACAACTCGTCGTGATGTATTTCTCGGCGCTAACCAACCTGTCTTCCCTTAACGGTAGTGCAAGTGAGTATGATTACAATTAAAAGAGGACTGGACATCCCCGTGCTGGGTGCTCCGGAGCAAGTAATCTACGATGGCCCGGCCATCACCCGTGTTGCTACACTCGGCGAAGAGTTCGTGGGGATGCGTCCTACTATGTTCGTCAAAGTAGGTGATCGCGTCATTAAAGGTCAGGAGCTCTTCGAAGATAAGAAGAATCCCGGCGTTAAATTCACGGCCCCTGCCACCGGTGTGGTTTCTGAGATCAACCGTGGTGCCAAGCGTGTTCTGCAATCCGTTGTCATCGACATCGATGGTTCTGACGAACAGGTGACCTTTGAACACTTTGCGTCTGCCGAGCTGGCACAGCTCGAGCGCAGCAAGGTGCAGGAGATCCTGGTCGCATCAGGCCAATGGACCGCATTGCGTACCCGTCCATTCAGCAAGGTGCCGGCAGTGGGCTCTGCCCCGCGTGCCATCTTCGTCACCGCCATGGACACCAACCCGCTGGCCGCCAACGCCGAGATCATCATCAAGGAACAGGCCCAGGCCTTCCTCGACGGTCTGGCCGTGCTGAGCCGCCTGACCGATGGCACAGTCCACGTCTGCAAGGGCGAAGCCAGCCTGCCGCACGCCTCCCTGGCCCAGGTCAAGGAAGCCGTGTTTGTCGGCCCGCACCCTGCCGGCCTGCCCGGTACCCACATCCACTTCCTGGACCCGGTCGGTGCCAAGAAAGTGCAGTGGCACATCAACTATCAGGATGTGATCGCCTACGGCAAGCTGTTCACCACGGGTCAGATCTTCACCGACAAGGTGATCGCCCTGGCCGGCCCGAACGTGATCAAGCCGCGCCTGCTGCGCACCCGTCTGGGCGCCTGCATCAGCCAGCTGACCAACAACGAGCTGCGTGCGGATGAAAACCGTGTCATCTCCGGTTCCCTGCTCAGCGGTGCCAAGGCCGAAGGGGTTCATGACTACCTGGGTCGCTACCACAATCAGGTGAGCGTACTGGGTGAAGGTCGTGAGAAAGAGTTCCTCGGCTGGGTCAAACCCAGTGCCGACAAGTTCTCCATCACCCGTACCACCCTCTCTCATCTGATGAAGGGCAAACTCATCAACTTCACTACCACCACCAACGGTAGTGATCGCTCCATGGTGCCTATCGGCAACTATGAGCGCGTGATGCCGCTCGACATCCTGCCGACCCTGCTGCTGCGGGATCTGGTCTCCGGCGACACCGACAGCGCACAAGCGCTCGGCTGCCTGGAGCTGGATGAGGAAGATCTGGCGCTCTGTACCTTCGTCTGCCCAGGCAAGACAGAGTACGGCCCAGTCTTGCGTGAGTGCCTGACCAAGATAGAACTGGAAGGTTAAGCGATGAGTTTCAAGCAACTTCTTGAAAATATGGAACATCACTTCGAGCCGGGTGGCAAGTACGCCAAGTACTATGCCCTGTTCGAGGCGGCGTATACCCTGTTTTATACCCCCGGGTCAGTGACCCGCAATGCCGCCCACGTCCGTGATGCGATCGATCTGAAGCGCATGATGATCATGGTGTGGCTGGCCGTGTTCCCGGCCATGTTCTGGGGCATGTACAACGTCGGCAACCAGTCCATCGCCGCCATCGCCCATCTGGGCAGCGCGGCCGGTGCCGATACCTGGCAATACACCATAGCGACCCTGCTGGGTGCCTCGCTGGATCCGGCCGTGGCCGGCATCGGCAGCAAGATGCTGATCGGTGCGGCCCACTTCCTGCCCATCTACCTGACCGTGTTCCTGGTCGGTGGCTTCTGGGAAGTGCTGTTCGCCATGGTGCGCAAGCACGAGATCAACGAAGGCTTCTTCGTGACCTCCATCCTGTTCGCCCTGATAGTGCCGCCCGAGCTGCCCCTGTGGCAAGCCGCGCTCGGCATCACCTTCGGCGTGGTGCTGGCCAAGGAAGTGTTCGGCGGTACCGGCAAGAACTTCCTGAACCCGGCCCTGGCGGGTCGTGCGTTCCTGTTCTTCGCCTACCCGGGCCAGATCTCCGGCGATGCCGTCTGGGTGGCCGTTGACGGCTATTCAGGCGCGACTGCCCTGAGCCAGTGGGCCCAGGGCGGCCAGATGGCGCTGATCAACGGTGCCACCGGCGAAGCCATCAGCTGGATGGATGCCTTCCTCGGCAACCTGCCGGGTTCCATCGGTGAAGTCTCCACCCTGATGATCCTCATCGGTGCGGCCATGATCGTCTACATGCGGATCGCCTCCTGGCGCATCATCGCCGGCGTCATGATCGGCATGGTGGCGACCTCCCTGCTGTTCAACGTCATAGGTTCAGATACCAACCCCATGTTCAGCATGCCGTGGCACTGGCATCTGGTGCTGGGCGGCTTCGCCTTTGGCATGGCCTTCATGGCGACCGATCCTGTCTCCGCCGCCTTTACCAACAAGGGCAAGTGGTGGTACGGCGCCCTCATCGGCGTCATGGTCGTGCTGATCCGTGTCGTGAACCCCGCGTTCCCGGAAGGCATGATGCTGGCCATTCTGTTTGCCAACCTGTTTGCCCCCTTGTTTGACCATTTCGTGGCGCAGGCGAACATCAAGCGGAGGATCGCACGTGGCGTTTAATAAAGACTCTACCATCGGCACTCTCGCCGTAGTGACCGGTCTGTGTCTGGTCTGCTCCATCGTGGTCTCCGTGGCCGCCGTGGGTCTGCGTCCGGCTCAGCTGGAAAACAAGGCGCTGGACAAGCAAAGCAACATACTGTCCGTTGCCGGTGTCGATGTCAGCTCTGTGGCCAAGCGTGACCTGGCCCAGCTGTATGGCGACAAGATTGAAGCGCGTCTGGTGGATCTGGCCACCGGTGAGTTCGTTGACGGCGATGCCGACAACTTCGACACCAAGCTGGCGGCCAAAGATCCGGCCAAGAGTGTTCGTCTGGCACCTGCCGACGACAAGGCCGGTCTGCGTCAGATCTCCAAGCTGATCCCGGTGTTCTTCGCGAAGGATGCAGAAGGCAAGGTCGACAACATCATTCTGCCGATCTACGGCCAGGGTCTGTGGTCCACCATGTATGCCTTCGTGGCGGTCGCGGCCGATGGTCAGACCATCAAGGGCATCACCTACTATGACCACGGTGAAACCCCGGGTCTGGGCGGCGAGATCGAGAACCCGGCCTGGCGCGAGCTGTTCGTCGGCAAGAAGCTGTTCGATCAGGACGGTCAGCCTGCGCTGCGGGTGATCAAGGGCCATGCTCCGGCTGGTTCCGAGCATGAAATCGACGGCCTGTCTGGCGCAACCCTGACCGGTAATGGCGTACAGCACACCTTCGACTTCTGGATGGGCCCCAAGGGCTTCGGTCCCTTCCTGGCCAAGGTACGTGCAGGAGAAATCAACAATGGCTGACAAGAGCGAAATGAAAAAATTGCTGTTGACGCCTGTGCTCGGCAACAACCCCATCGCACTGCAGGTGCTGGGTGTCTGTTCCGCGCTGGCCGTTACCAGCCAGATGAAGACGGCGTTCGTGATGACGCTGGCCGTTACCGCGGTCACCGCCTTCTCCAACCTGTTCATCTCCCTGATCCGCAACCAGATCCCGAACAGCGTGCGGATCATCGCCCAGATGGCGGTGATTGCCTCGCTGGTTATCGTGGTTGACCAGGTGCTCAAGGCCTATGCCTATGACATCTCCAAGCAGCTGTCGGTGTTCGTCGGCCTCATCATCACCAACTGTATCGTGATGGGTCGTGCCGAAGCCTATGCCATGAAGAGCGCCCCGCTGCCCTCCTTCCTGGACGGCATCGGCAACGGTCTGGGGTATGGTGCCGTGCTGCTGGCCGTGGCCACAGTGCGCGAGATCCTGGGGTCAGGCACCTGGTTCGGCATCGAGCTGCTGCCGCTGGTGAACAATGGTGGCTGGTATGTGCCTAACGGCCTGCTGCTGCTGCCGCCGAGTGCATTCTTCATCATTGGTCTGATCATCTGGGGCGTACGCACCAAGGATCCCAAGCAGGTGGAGGCAAAGGATTAAGGTATGGAACACTATCTGAGTCTGTTGATTCGTTCGATCTTCATCGAAAACCTGGCGCTATCCTTCTTCCTGGGGATGTGTACCTTCCTGGCGGTGTCCAAGAAGGTCAAGACAGCCATGGGCCTAGGGATTGCCGTTATCGTGGTTCAGACCGTTGCCGTTCCGGCCAACAACCTGATCTACAACTACGTGCTCAAAGACGGTGCCCTGGTCTCCGGCCTGGATCTCAGCTTCCTGAGCTTCATCACCTTCATCGGGGTGATTGCGGCCCTGGTGCAGATCCTTGAGATGGCGCTGGACAAGTACTTCCCGGCGCTCTACAACGCCCTGGGCATCTTCCTGCCGCTCATCACGGTGAACTGCGCCATCTTCGGTGGCGTCTCCTTCATGGTGCAGCGTGACTACAACTTCGTGGAGTCTGTGGTCTATGGCGTGGGGTCGGGTGCAGGCTGGATGCTGGCCATAGTCGCGATGGCAGGGATCCGCGAGAAGATGAAGTACTCCGATGTTCCGGAAGGCCTGCGTGGCCTCGGCATCACCTTCATCACCGCGGGTCTGATGGCGCTGGGCTTCATGTCCTTCTCTGGTATTTCCCTGTAATCGGAAAGGAAATATAGATGGAAATTATTCTGGGTGTGGTCATGTTCACCGTGATCCTGCTGGCCTTGGTGGCAGTCATTCTGTTCGCCAAGTCCAAGCTGGTGACCGCAGGTGACGTGACAATCAGCATCAACGGCGACCCGGCCAAGGCTGTGACCAGCCCGGCGGGTGGCAAGCTGCTAGGCGTGTTGGCCGGCAGCGGTATCTTCGTCTCCTCCGCCTGTGGCGGCGGTGGCTCCTGTGGTCAGTGCAAGGTGCGGGTGAAAGCCGGCGGCGGCGACATACTGCCGACCGAGCTGGATCACATCAGCAAGGGCGAAGCCCGTCATGGCGAGCGTCTGGCCTGTCAGGTCACCGTTCGTTCCGACATGGACATCGAGCTGCCGGAAGAGATCTTCGGCGTGAAGAAGTGGGACTGTACCGTCATCTCCAATGACAACAAGGCCACCTTCATCAAGGAACTCAAGCTGCAGATCCCCGATGGGGAGAGCGTGCCGTTCCGCGCCGGTGGTTATATCCAGATCGAAGCCCCTGCTCACCACGTGCAGTACAAGAACTTCGATATTCCCGAGGAGTATCGCGGGGACTGGGATCGCTTCAAGATCTTCGAGCTGGAGTCCAAGGTCGACGAGCCGATCATTCGTGCCTACTCCATGGCCAACTATCCGGAAGAGTTCGGCATCATCATGCTGAACGTGCGGATCGCGACTCCGCCGCCCAGCAACTGGACCGCGCCTCCCGGCCAGATGTCCTCCTACATCTTCAGCCTGAAAGCTGGGGACAAGGTGACCATCTCGGGTCCGTTCGGCGAGTTCTTCGCCAAGGACACCGACGCCGAAATGGTGTTCGTCGGTGGTGGTGCCGGCATGGCGCCGATGCGTTCCCACATCTTCGATCAGCTGCGTCGCCTGAAGACCAAGCGCAAGATGAGCTTCTGGTACGGTGCCCGTTCCAAGCGCGAGATGTTCTATGTCGAGGACTTCGACATGCTGGCCGCCGAGAACGACAACTTCCAGTGGCACGTCGCCCTGTCGGATCCGCAACCGGAAGACAACTGGGATGGCTACACCGGCTTCATCCACAACGTCTTGTTCGAGAACTACCTCAAGAACCACGAGGCACCGGAAGATTGCGAGTTCTACATGTGTGGACCTCCCGTGATGAACGCTGCCGTCATCAACATGCTGAAAAACCTCGGCGTTGAAGACGAGAACATCCTCCTGGATGACTTTGGTGGTTAATCCATGCACAGTGTTGTAAAGACCTGGCTAGCCTTAGGGCTAGCCTTTTTCTTGACTGGGTGCGGTCAGGAATCGGTCCAATCCAAGCCGGAGATCCACATCACCGGCAGCACCATGGGCACCTACTACTCCATCAAGGTGGCGGATGCCGCCGTCACGGATGCCGCCAAGCTTCAGGCCGAGGTGGATGTCCTGCTGGAGCGGGTCAACGATCAGATGTCCACCTACCGCCCGGATTCCGAGTTGTCGCGCTTCAACCAGCACAAGGGCAATACCCCGCTGGTTGTTTCCCGTGACACGGCCCGGGTGGTGACCGAGGCCATTCACATTGGCCGCGAGAGCCGCGGGGCGCTGGACGTCACCGTGGGCCCCCTGGTCAATCTGTGGGGCTTTGGACCGGATGCCAAACCGACCAAGGTGCCATCCGACGAGCTGATCACCCAGACCCGGCAGAAGACGGGCCTCGGCAATCTGCATGTGGTAACCTCGGTCGACGCCGACACCCTGCAAAAGGACATTCCGGATCTCTACGTGGATCTCTCCGCCATCGCCAAGGGCTTCGGGGTGGACAAGGTGGCCGAGTACCTGGAATCCCTGGGGGCGCGCAACTACCTGGTGGAGATCGGCGGCGAGCTGCGGATCAATGGCGTCAACGGCAAGGGTTACCCCTGGCGCGTCGCCATCGAGAAGCCGACCGCCAATGCCGGCTCGGTGCAGGAAGTGATAGTGCCAGGGGATAACGGCGTCGCCACCTCGGGGGACTATCGCAACTACTACGAGCTGGATGGCAAGCGCTTCTCCCACACCATAGATCCGCTGACGGGCAAGCCCATTACCCATCGCATGGTGTCGGTCACCGTGATCCACCCCTCCTGCATGACGGCAGACGGGCTGGCCACGGCGCTGACCGTCATGGGAACGCAGAAGAGTCTGGCCTATGCCAAGGAGCGGGGTCTGGCCATCTTCGTCATCACCAAGACGGACCAGGGTTTCGAGGAGGCTTACTCGGATGCCTTCAAGCCCTACCTGGCCAAGCAGCCCGGTTAACAGTGCAGGCGCCGCCATCACTCACCGGGGTGGCGGTGCCTGAGAATCTTGTCGCCGGATGCCGTTGAGCCGTATCTGGTTAAACAGTAAAGGGGTAATACCATGCAGATCTTTCTGATCACCTTCGGGGTGTTTCTGGTGGTGGTGGTGGCCATGGCCATCGGCTACATCTTCCAGAAGAAGACCATCTCCGGCTCCTGTGGCGGCCTTGGCACCATAGGGATCGAGAAGGAGTGTGACTGCCCGGAGCCCTGCGACAACCGCAAGAAGAAGATGGCCAAGGAAGAGGCCCGTCGCAAGATGCTGGTGGACAACCGCATCCTCTGAGGGCGAGCACCCGAGTGCGGGTGCATCGAATGCACGCGAGCCGACCCTGGGTCGGCTCGCGTTTTCATGGCACTCAGTAATCGTATTTGTGGCAGGATTTCTTGCTAAATTCCGCTTTCCTCTGCGCCAGCTCCTCCCGGGTGCCCAGCTCGTCCCCCTGCTTGATGGCCTTCTCCAGTATCTCTATGCGCTCAAACAGCCAGCTGCACTCGGCGGTCGGATGGTCCTTGGTCATGCCCGTCAGCGGCAACAGCAGCAGGCAGAGTCCCGGCCAGATTGCTCTCATCTCTCTCCTCCTTGAGTCTCATGTGGATGGTGCCTTGAGAGTCTATCCGCCCGTCTCCTCCCGTGCGCTGGCAGAAATGACAGGGCTGGGGTAGCATGGGGTCCTGACTGGTTATTCATACAGTAGTGTTGCCGCGTCGTCATGACAGCGGCGGGTGCACCCAACCACGCGGCAGGCGCCGACAGCTCAACAGACTCTGGCATGCGCAAGATCATTCACATCGACATGGACTGCTTCTTCGCCGCGGTGGAGATGCGGGACAACCCGGCCCTGCGGGAGGTGCCGCTGGCCATCGGCGGCTCGGCCGACAGGCGCGGCGTCATCTCCACCTGCAACTATGTGGCGCGCCGTTTCGGGGTGCGCTCCGCCATGCCGAGCGCCCTGGCCAGGAAGCTCTGCCCGCCGCTGGTGCTGCTGCCGGGGCGGATGGCCGTCTACAAGGAGACCTCCCGCCAGTTGCAGGCCATCTTCCTGCGCTACACCGACAGGGTGGAGCCGCTTTCACTCGATGAGGCCTACCTCGATGTCACGGACAGCCCCCACTGCGGCGGCAGCGCCACCCTGATGGCGGCCGAGATCCGCGCCGCCATCGCCCTCGAGCTGGGACTGACCGCCTCGGCCGGGGTGGCGCCGAACAAGTTTCTGGCCAAGCTCGCCTCCGAACAGCGCAAGCCGGACGGCCTCTTCGTGATAAGGCCCCGGGAGGTGGACGAGTTCGTGCGCCAGCTGCCGCTCGGCAAACTACCCGGCATAGGCCGCAAGACGGCCCAGCGGCTGGAGTCCCTCGGGCTCTACTCCTGCGAGGATGCGCGCCAGCTCGGCAACGAGGAGCTGGTGAGCCGCTTCGGCAAGCTGGGGGAGATGCTCGCCGGTCGCATCTGGGGGCACGATGAGCAGCCGGTGCAGGCCCAGCGGACCCGCAAGACCATAGGGGTGGAGACGACCCTGGCCAGCGACGTGCTGGATGAAGCCGCCTGCTGGGAGGTGCTCAGCCGGCTCATCCCCGAGCTGGAGCTGCGCTTTGCCAGGGCCTGCCCTGCGGAGGCGCTGATGGGGCAGGGGATCAAGCTGAAATTCGCCGATTTTCAGCAGACCACAGTCTATCGCAAGGGCAGTTATCAGGCCGCCCGCTTCCACGATCTGCTGCACGAGGGGTTGCTGCGGGCTCAAGGAAAACCCATTCGCCTGCTCGGTCTGGTGGTAGGACTGCCCGGGGCCGGGGAAATCAATCAACTGAGCCTGGATCTCAGCTGATTTAGTTAAGTTTTTGTGTCCAAAACCGATACAGTGTTCACATCTGTAGACGTTAGGAAATCGTGGCATGAGTTCTCTTTCTGTTCAGGGACGGATCACCCTGATTGCCGGTTGTTGCCTGTTGGCCAGTGCCGCCGCACTGGTCGCTTCTTCCCTCTTCAATGCGGCCCGTATGCAGGAGCAGGTGCTCACCTCCACCACCCTGGAGGGGCAGCACGCGGCAGAAAACTGGATGAAGGCCATGGGGTCCACCCAGGCGGCCAGAGTGACCAGCTACCTCGACGAGGCCTATTTCAGAGCCACTCTGCTGGCGGAGGGCATTTTGTTCCAGCGCAAGAACGCGGCCGACAACTTCGTTCACTCCGAGGCGCTGCGCAATGCCGTGAACCAGCAGTTGCAGGACGCGGCGGAGTCATCGGCCAATCTGCTCGGGGTCTATGCGGTATTCGAACCCAATCAGCTCGACGGCGAAGACGACAACTATCAGGGCTCGACCGCGCTCGGGGCCAACGACAAGGGGCGCTTCTCCAGCTACTGGGCCAGGGTCGACGGCAAGGTGACCCTGGAGGTGATGGACGAGGCGCTGCTGGCCAACGACAAGCCGTCCGAGCACGGTGGCCTGGAGAATGACTGGTACAGCTGCAGCATTCGCAGCCGTGCCCTCTGCTTGCTCGATCCCTATGTGGACGAGGTGGGCACCCGGCAGGTGCTGATGACCTCGGTAACGGCCCCCTTGCTGGATCAGGGGACCCTGCTCGGCATGGTCGGGGTCGACATCTCGCTGGCCACCTTGCAAAGCCTGGTGGAGGAGATGGACAAGACGCTCTATGACGGTCAGGGCAAGGTGCTGCTGCTCAGTCACGAGGGCCGGGTGGCCGGGGTCGAAGGGTTCAAGGTCGCTCTTGGGGATACCCTGGATCAGCAGGGGCTGTCGACGGATCTCAACGGCTGGCTCGCCAAGGGGGAGGTGGTCACGCGCTGGAGCCCGGATGGCGCCCTGCTGCAGACCTTCGTGCCGGTCAGCATGCGCGGGACGGATCGCCAGTGGGGCATCTACATCGAACTGCCCCGCGCCGTGGTGCTCGCCTCTGCCCTGCAACTGCAGGATGAGCTCGAGACCCAGTCCCAGCGCAGCGTCGCCACCCAGCTGCTGATCGGCGGGGCCATCTCGGCCCTGGCCCTGCTCTGCATCTGGCTGATGGCTCAGCGCATCGTCGCCCCCATTCGCACCGTGGTGGCCCGCCTCAAGGACATCGCCAGCGGCGAGGGGGATCTGACCCAGCGCATCGACCTGCACCGTGATGACGAGATCGGCGAGCTGGCGAAGTGGTTCAACAACTTCCTGGACAAGCTGCAATCCACCATCAGCCAGGTGATCGATACGGTCGCCGGTACCCGGGCCAGCGCGTCGCTGGCGGCGCAGGGGGCCGAGCGCACCAGCGCCGGCATGCAGTCCCAGTATCAGGAGGTGGATCTGGTGGCGACGGCGTTCGAGGAGCTGAGCGCCACCGCCCTGCAGGTCGCGGGCAATGCCAGCTCGGCGGTGAGCGCGGCCAACCAAGCGGACATGGCGGCGCAGGAGGGCAAGTCCGTGGTCGCCGATACCCAGCAGGCCATGTCCAGGCTGATGGCGGTGATCAGCGACGCCAAGCCGGTGGTGGAGCGGCTGGCCGCCAACAGCGACAACATCAACGACATCCTCATCGTGATCCAGGGGATAGCCGAGCAGACCAACCTGCTGGCGCTCAATGCCGCCATAGAGGCGGCGCGGGCCGGTGAACAGGGCCGCGGCTTCGCCGTGGTGGCCGACGAGGTGCGCAACCTGGCCGGTCGAACCCAGAATGCCATCGTCGAGATCCAGACGCTGATCACCGAGCTGCAGTCGGGCACAGAGGCCGTGGTCAAGGCGATCATGACGGGCCACAGCCAGGCGGATCTGACCCTTGGCAAGGTGGAGCTGTCGGTCAGCGTGCTTGAGCAGATCATCCATGCGGTGGCCACCATCCATCAGATGAACGAGCAGATTGCCCGTGCGGCGCAGGAGCAGAGCGGGGTGGCGGACGAGATCAACCGCAACGTCAGCAACATCCGCGACGTGAGCCACACCATCAGGGCCGAGGCGGCCACCTCGGCCGACAACGGACGCGAGTTGTCGCAACTGGCAGACAAGCAGCAGCAACTGGTGGGGCAGTTCAGGGTATAGAGATAAGAAAAAAGGCGCCATCCAACCGGAGGCGCCAAACACATTCAGATGACAGACTGGGTTAAATCGCATCGATTTAGCCCTTCTTCCCGCAGAGGAAGAAACACAACACCACAATCGCTGTCGGCCCACTCACAAAAACCACATGTAAACCAACATGGAAGAGAAGGTGTGAGCCATATGGCAACGGATTGCGTGGCGAATTATGTTTATTCACTGGTCGACCCGCAACCGACAATTTATAATGCGCCCCATTAGAAAAACTCATCGTCGGCTGGTGTCATGTCTCGTCGTTTACCCCCGCTCAATGCCCTGAAAGCATTCGAAGCAGCGGCTCGCCACTTAAGCTTTACCCGCGCAGCAGAAGAGTTGTTTGTGACTCAGGCCGCCATCAGCCACCAGATCAAGGCGCTGGAGGAGTACCTCGGCATCAAGCTGTTCCGTCGCAAGAACCGCTCCCTGCTGCTGACCGAGGAGGGGCAGAGCTACTTCCTCGACATCAAGGACATCTTCGCCTCCATCTCAGAGGCCACCGACAAGCTGCTGGCCCGCAGCGCCAAGGGGGCGCTCACCGTCTCCCTGCAGCCGAGTTTCGCCATCCAGTGGCTGGTGCCCAGGCTGGTGAAGTTCAGCGAGCGCCACCCCGACATCGATGTGCGGATCAAGGCGGTGGACATGGACGAGGGATCCCTGACCGACGACGTGGACGTGGCCATCTACTACGGCCGTGGCAACTGGCCAGGGCTGCGCTGTGACAAGCTGCACACCGAGTACCTGATCCCGGTCTGCTCCCCCCTGTTGCTGACCGGCCCCAAGCCCCTGCGCACCCCGGAGGATCTGACCAGGCACACCCTGCTGCACGACACCTCCCGGCGCGACTGGAAGGCCTGGTTCCGCCAGCTCGACATCGACGCACCGAACGTCAACCAGGGGCCCATCTTCAGCCACTCCACCATGGTGATCCAGGCGGCTATCCACGGTCAGGGGGTGGCGCTCGGTCACAGCGTGCTGGCCCAGCCCGAGATCGAGGCGGGTCGCCTCATCTGCCCGTTCGAGCAGGTGCTGGTGAGCAAGAACGCCTTCTACCTGGTGTGCCAGGAGCAGCAGTCCGATCAGGGCAAGATAGTGGCCTTCCGCGACTGGATGCTGGAGCTGGTGGAGCAGGAGGAGGCCCGTCGCCGGGCCCGTCTCGCCGATGGTTGAGGGGATGGATGTGACAAGAGAGGGGGCGAGCGACGCCCCCGTTCGCATTCTGCTGGCCCACGGCGCGGGCGCCGGCATGGATCATGGGTTTCTCGCCGAGCTGTCGCGGCTGCTGGCGGGGCCGGATATCGAGGTGGTGCGCTTCAACTTCCCCTACATGAGCAAGCGGGCCCAGGATGGCAAGCGCAGGCCGCCGGACAGGCAACCCGTGCTGCTCGCCCACTGGCGCGAGATGGTGCGCGCGTTTGCCCATCCCCGCTTGTTCCTGGCGGGCAAGTCCATGGGGGGGCGGATGGCGGCCGAGCTATATCATGACGGGGGCGACGAGATGAATGCTGCAGGATTGCTCATTCTCGGGTATCCTTTCCACCCCCCGGCCAGCCCCGACCGCTGGCGGGGTGACGTGCTCAAGCAGATCACGACGCCGACCCTGCTGCTGCAGGGGGAGCGCGACACCTTTGGCTCTCGCGCCGAGCTGGCCGATTTCCCCTTCTCCCCCGCCGTATCGGTCCACTGGCTGACCGATGGGGATCATGGCTTCAAGCCGAGGAAGGCCAGCGGCGTGAGCGAGCAGGAGAACCTGCGACAGGCTGCGGAGCGGATCAAGGGGTTTATCGCGGCGACCCCGTCCCGGTGTGCCTGAAGGGATGGCCGCGCGCAGAGAACGAGGAGAGAGGATGCAAGTCCATCGACATTGGCTGGTGCTGGCGGGTTGTTTCGGCCTGACGGCCACCATGCTGGGAGCCTATGGGGCTCACGGGTTGGCGGCGACAGGCATAGCCCCTTCACTGCTGGCGGCGTTCAACACAGCGGTGCAGTATCAGTTTTTTCACGCCCTGGCCCTGCTGGTGCTGGGGTGGTGCGGCGTGCGCAGCAAGGTGATTACCTTCGCGGGCACCGCCTTTGTGCTGGGGATCCTGGGATTCTCCGGCAGTATTTACGCCATGGTGCTGCTTGGCAGCAAGGGGCTGGGGCTCATCACTCCGGCCGGTGGCCTCTGTTTTATGTTGGGATGGGCGGCTCTGATATGGGCCGGCTGTCGTCTTGGAGGAAAAAATGAATAATCTGCTGCTTTATTGCCGCCCGGGTTTTGAGAAAGAGGCGGCGGCAGAGATCACCGAACGAGCCAGCAACATGCAGTGCTACGGCTTCGCCCGGGTCAAGGACGACAGCGGTTACGTGATTTTCGAACTGTATGACGAGGAGCAGGCGGATCTGCTGGCCCGCAAGCTGCCGTTCCGTGAGCTCATCTTCATCCGCCAGATGCTGGTGGTGACCCATGAGCTGAAGGATCTGGACCTCTCCGATCGGGTTTCCCCCATCATAGAGGCGACCCGTGACTATGCCATCTGTGGCGATCTGCGGGTGGAGACGGCCGACACCAACGAGGCGAAGGAGCTCTCTGCCTTCTGCCGTAAGTTCACGGTGCCGCTGCGTCAGGCGCTGCGCAGCAACGAGATCCTGACCAAGAAGGAGACGCCGCACCGTCCGGTGTTCCACGCCTTCTTCATGGCCAATGATCACCTGCTGCTGGGGTACTCCTACTCCTTCAACAACTCCGAATTCCACATGGGCATTCCGCGCCTGCGCTGCCCGCCGGACGCCCCGAGTCGCTCCAGCCTCAAGTTGGAAGAGGCCTTCTATGTGTTCGTGCCGCGGGAAGAGTGGGAACTGCGCCTCACCTCCGGCATGAAGGCCGTGGATCTGGGCGCCTGCCCGGGTGGCTGGACCTATCAGCTGGTGCGCCGTGGCATGATGGTGACAGCGGTGGACAACGGCTCCATGGCCCAGTCCCTGATGGATACCGGCCAGGTCAAGCACATTCGCGACGACGGCTTCGTCTGGCGGCCAGGCAAGAAGAACACCTACTGGCTGGTGTGCGACATGGTGGACAAGCCGGCGCGGGTGGTCCACATGATTGCCGACTGGTTCCGCGAGAACGACTGCCAGGAGGCCATGTTCAACCTCAAGCTGCCGATGAAGAAGCGTTATGCCGAGGCGGTGCACAACATAGAGGTGCTGCGGGAGATGCTCAAGGAGATCGACAATGCGTTCGTGATCCAGGCCAAGCAGCTCTACCACGATCGCGAAGAGATCACCGTGCACGTCTACAACAAGTTCTGGGTCTCCAAGCTCGAACCCAAGTCCTAAGCAGGGCACCCGCGTCACCTGGTGTGACGCCAAATAAAAACCGGACGGCTAGCCCCGTCCGGTTTTTTGCTTTCTGGCGCCATCAGAAGCGGTAGTCGAAGCGCATCATGGACTCGTCATCGGTGATCTTGAGCTCGATCTGGAGCGGAATTGTCTTGTCGGTGGGGTTGAACTGCATCTTGACGCCGTCCCCCCTGAGCTTGACCGAGGTATGGATGCCACCGGCGTTGAACTTGATCCTGGGTTTGTGCTTCTCGAAGGAGAGGCTCACGCTCTTCTCGGCCGTCAGGTTCAGTTTCTGGTAGGGGGTGACCCGCTGGGTGCCATTGCTGTCGGTCATGATGTCCACGCCGAGGGAGAGCGGCTTGGGGCTCTTGAGCAGGTCGTTGGTATCGATATTGGACTGCCAGGTCTGCTTGGCCGGCGGCTCGTACTGAGGGGGCGGTGTCAACCAGGCGTTGTCGATGGGCCTGTCTAATGCCATGGTACTGCTGCTGAAGATCAGCACGATGAAAGTAGCACGCATGATGGATCTCCTTATCCCTCATATGAACATAGTATTCATCTGACAAGGGAGATAGGGGGATCCGGTATAAAACGAAGGGAGCCGAAGCTCCCTTTTTAAATCAATCAGTTAGATATGATTTATAGACGGTCTATGATGGCCTGGGTGAATTCGCTGGTGGAGGCAGTGCCCCCCAGATCCCGGGTCACCCGATCGCCGGACTCGATGGTCGCCCGTACTGCCTCGCGGATGCGCTCGGCCTTGTCCTGCATGCCCAGGTACTCCAGCATCTGGATGGAGGCGAGGATCACCGAGGTCGGGTTGGCGATGTTCTTGCCAGCGATGTCCGGCGCCGAGCCGTGCACCGCTTCGAAGATGGCGGCGCCCTCACCTATGTTGGCACCTGGGGCCATGCCTAAGCCCCCCACCAGACCGGCGCAGAGATCCGAGAGGATGTCGCCGAACAGGTTGGTGGTAACCATGACATCGAACCGCTCCGGGTACATCACCAGATTCATGCAGGCGGCGTCGACTATCATCTCTTCGTTCTGGATATCCGGATAGCGGGCGGCCACCTCGCGCGCCACTTCCAGGAACAGGCCCGAGGTGGACTTGAGGATGTTGGCCTTGTGGATGATGGTGACCTTCTTGCGCCCTTCCTGGCGCGCCAGCTCGAAGGCGAAGGTGACGATGCGTTCAGCCCCGTCGCGGGTGATGATGCTCATCGCCTCGGCGCTCTGGTTGTCATCGCTGCGCTTCTGGCCGGCGCCCGAGTACATGCCCTCGGTGTTTTCACGCACAGTGATGATGTCGATGTTGTCGTAACGGCTCCTGGTGCCCTTGAAGGAGATCACCGGGCGCACGTTGGCGTAGAGGTTGAACTTCTTGCGCAGGGAGACGTTGATGGAGGTGAAGCCGCCACCGACCGGGGTGGTGAGGGGGCCCTTCAGGCTGACCTTGTTCTTCTCAATCAAATCGAGGGTGGACTGGGGCAGCAGCTCGCCGTGCTTCTCCAGCGCGACCAGACCGGCATCGGCATAATCATAGTCAAAATCACAGCCGGCGTGGGTCAGGATCTGAATGGCGGATTCGATGATGCTGGGGCCTATGCCGTCGCCCGGAATGACGGTAATTTTTCTTTTTGACATGAGACGTATCCACTTCTAGGGAACAGAGGGGGAGGATTCGGCGGTTTTATACCATTTTTGCACCACTTCCTCCATGTTTCTTTACATTTTTCCCATTTATGTCAACAGGTACGGCCTGTTTCGGGGAATAGTGTGCCGGGGATCACGCCCCCGAGTCGGGCTCGGGCGGGTAGCGTATCTCTCTCAGGTTGAAGCCCAAGGGGATGTCTTGCTGCAACCGCACCAGCCGCTGGGCCAGCAGGGCCTCATCCTTGTGCTGGCGCAGCTTGAGCAGAGGCTTGCCCGCGTCTTCCTGCTGGCAGGCATCCAGCATGGCGGCCAGATCGCCATATTGCAGCAGCAGCTGGGTCGCCGTCTTTGGCCCTATGCCCGGCACTCCCTTGATGTTGGAGCCGCCGATGCCGGTCAGGGCCCAGAAGTCCACCAGCTGCGCCGGGACGACGCCATATTGCTGCTGCACGAAGGCCTCATCCAGCCAGCGCTTGTTGAAGTAGTCGCGGACCCGGATCTGCGGGCAGATGAGCTGGCAGAAGCCCTTGTCGGTGGAGATGATGGTGGCCCTGGCGCCGTGCTGGGCAATTCCACTGGCTAACGTGGCGATAAGATCGTCCGCCTCGTCGGTCTGGGAGAGCAGGGCATCCACACCGCACTCCCAGAAGGCGTCCTGCAGGTCGGCCAGTCCCTCCCTCAGCTCCTGTGGCATGGGAGTGCGCCCCTCCTTGTAGGCCGGATAGATCTCCTTGCGCCAACTGTGCACCTCGCCGTCAAACACGGCGATGACGTGGGTCGGCTCGCTGCCGGCCAGCAGTTTCTTGCAGGTGTTGATGAGGTTGGCGCGGGTGGCGATCAGGGCCTGGGCCGGGGTCAGCGCCTGCTGGGCCTGCACCGCGTGCAGTCGGCGGATGAGGTTGAGGGCATCGATGATGAGCAGGTGTGGCCTGGGGTGTGGCATGGCAGGGAGCACTCTTGGCGGTCGGGACGGCCCATTGTAACAAGGGATGGGCGCCGTGCTAACCCCGGCCGACAGGGCCGGGAAGTGAAAGAGGGGCCTGGGGCCCCTCCTGTCATAACGGGCGCAGCGCCCTTATTTCACTATTTCGTAGCAGGGAATGTACTGGCTGCCAGGCAGCTTCATCCGCTGCTGCCTGACGAAGCTCTCCAGCAGCCTGTCCATCAGGTGCATCAGCTCCTTGTCGCCGTGCAGCTTGAAGGGGCCCTTCTTCTCGATGGCGCGAATGCCCCCTTCCTTGACGTTGCCGGCCACTATGCCGGAGAAGGCGCGCCTCAGGTTCGCCGCCAGCAGCTGAGGCGGCTGGTTGCGGTGCAGATCCAGGCTCGCCATGCTGGCGTGATCCGGCTCGAACGGCAGCTGGAACTCCGGCTCTATGCGCAAGGACCAGTTGAAGGAGTAGGCATCTCCTACCGATTTGCGGTATTCGCGGATCTTCGGCATCGCCTCCTTCATCACCCGCGCCACTTCCGGGGCATCCCCGACGATGATGCGGTAGAGGCTGGTGGCCGGCTCACCCAGGGTGGCCTTGACGAAGTCGTCGATGGCGCGGAAGTAGTCGGCGCTCTCCTTCGGACCGGTCAGTATGATGGGCATGGGCTGCCGCTCGTTGGCCGGGTGCATCATGATGCCGAGCAGATAGAGCAGCTCCTCGGCGGTACCGACCCCGCCCGGGAAGATGATGATGCCGTGGCCCAGGCGCACGAAGGCCTCCAGCCGCTTCTCGATGTCCGGCAGTATCACCAGCTCGTTGACTATGGGGTTGGGGGGCTCGGCGGCGATGATGGAGGGCTCGGTGAGGCCTATGTAGCGGCCGTTGCGCACCCGCTGCTTGGCGTGGCCGACGGCGGCCCCCTTCATGGGGCCTTCCATGGCACCCGGGCCGCAGCCGGTACAGATGTTGAGCTCCCGCAGGCCCAGCTCGCTGCCCACGGCACGGGTGTACTGGTACTCCACCTCGTTGATGGAGTGACCGCCCCAGCAGACCACCAGGTTGGGATCGGCGCCGGGCAGGATCGCCTTGGCGTTGCGCAGTATGGCGAACACCACGTTGGATATATGGGTGGAGCTGGTGAGGTTGACCAGGCGATTGGACTCCAGCTGGGTCGAGACATAGAGGATGTCGCGCAGCACGGAGAACAGGTGCTCCTGAATGCCGCGGATGATCTCGCCATCGACGAAGGCGTGCTCGGGGGCATTGAACAGCTCGAGTTTGACCCCGCGCTCGCGCCGGATCACATGAATATCGAAGGACTTGAAGCGCTCCAGTATCTCTTTGGAGCTGTCGGTGTGGCTGCCGGAGTTGAGCACCGCCAGCGAGCAGTTGCGAAACAGTTGATAGATATCGCTGGAGGCGGTCTGCTTGAGGCGATCCACCTCAAGTTGGGACAGCAGGTCCATGCTGCCCACGGGATTGATGTGTGTAATCATAATTTCCCCTTTCACTCGCTTGTTATCGTTGTGCTTTCCCTGGGGAGAAAACGGGATGCCATGGCATCCCTCGATTTCGATAGTAGAGGCAAGGAGTGGGGCAGGGGAATAGGGGGGCGGTGCGTTTGCCTGTTTTTTAGCCGCAGTTCAACCCGGGTTCAGGCCAGATTGACCTGATCCCGGCCCAGATTCTTGGAGCTGTAGAGCGCCTTGTCGGCGCGCTCGAATGCGTCCGTGGTGTGGTCCCCTTCGCGAAACAGGGTGGCGCCGATGGAGATGGTGATCTCGACCCTGGCGTCTCTGAACCGGAACGGAATGCTCTTGACCGTCTGGCGCAGGTTCTCCAGGGGTTTCTGGTACTTGTCCGGATTGATGTTCGGCAGCAGCACCACGAACTCCTCCCCACCGAAGCGGGCGATGAAATCTGTGTCACGCAGCGCGCTCTGCAGCGCCTTGGCGACCACTTTCAACGCCTTGTCACCCGCCATATGGCCGTAGTTGTCATTGATGTTCTTGAAGTGGTCTATGTCGATGATGGCCAGGCACAGCGGGGTGCCGTAGCGCAGCCAGCGCTTGTACTCGAGCTCGAGCCGCTCGTCGAGGGCCGCCCTGTTGTGCACCTGGGTCAGGCTGTCGAGGAACAGCTTGTGCTTCTGGATGGTGAGCCGCTTCTTGTACTCGGCCGTCTCCTCCTTCATCAGTCGCAGCTTGGCTTCCATGTTGGAGAGGTGGGTGAGCAGGTGACGCTCGCGGCTGGCCATGGCCTCCCGCTCCTGCTGCAGGCGGCGTATGGTGTCCAGATGGCTGGAGATGGCCCCCTTGAGGGACAGCGGGGAATTGTGGGTCGCCATGGTGTGATCGATGGCGGCGAGTTCCCGCTCCAGCGCCTGGCCGCTGAGGTGGGTGGCATTTTGCAGCGCCCGCCCCTCGTCCAGGGACTCGGTAAAGTTGAAATGTACCGCGGAGAGGCTCTCGTTGAGGGAGCTGAGGAAGGCCTGGGAGGATTTACGCTCCTCCCGGGTCCCCTCAATGATGAGCTCGATGATTTGCAGGCAGATCTCCGCCAGCAGGGGCGGGGTGATGCCCCCCAGCAGCTGGCGGCGGATGTCCGCCAGGCTCTCCCCCACGGCGCCGGCAAAGTCGAGCTCGGTGATTAGCCGCTGCAGCTCATCG
The DNA here is from genome assembly GCF_946892685.1 of Aeromonas sp. Marseille-Q5825. Classification (NCBI taxonomy): domain Bacteria; kingdom Pseudomonadati; phylum Pseudomonadota; class Gammaproteobacteria; order Aeromonadales; family Aeromonadaceae; genus Aeromonas; species Aeromonas sp. Marseille-Q5825. The sequence goes on along the minus strand of NZ_CAMPOU010000004.1, from coordinate 139,929 downwards.
GAGATCTGGGCGTGGGCCTTGATATCGAAGGAGTCGGTGGGCGCCGGGTTGGAGAGCTCGGTGGCCATCTCGGGGGCGAGCAGCGGCTGGCGTGGCAGCAGCTGGATCTTGATGGCCTGCTGGTAGAACTCCAGCAAGCGGATCACCTTCTTCTGGTGATCGCCTATGCCGTAGCCCTCGGGGCTCGCGAGAAACTCCTTGAGGGAGCGACGGGTATCTTCCGGAAAGCCCTTCAATGACTTGAGCTGCTTGCTGCCGAGATCGATGGCGGCCCGGGTCAGACTGATGGACTCCTCCATGGCGTGGCCATGTTGCTGCAACAGCTTCTCGATGACGGCGAGATCGGCATCGAGCGAGGAGAGGGGAGGATTGCCATCGAGCTTCTGCTTGAGCTTGGCGAGCCGGCTGTCCAGTTCACGATCGTGACCACGGCAGGCCTGCATCAGCTTGCCGATAAACTGGATGCTGCGGGTGCGTTCGGCATCGGAGAACGTGGCCATGCCATCGAGCTCCTGCTGTTTTTGCTGAAGGGATTCCCTGAGTCTTGCCAGTTGTCCTGTTACGGCAGCGATATCATTCATTGTGCAGGTCGCCCTGTTGTCATTATCGTTTTTGTGTCGTCCAGCAACAGTAAGCCAATGAAAGACCCCGTTGAGTACCTTTTTGTTATGGGTTATCCGGCACTTTCGTCCGTGAAAGCAAAAGCCAATTAACCCATTGCTTTTCATGAGAAGAATTTACTTTTACCAGTCCCTTGTCAATTGCCATCAAGCAGCATTGCCACACATCGCCATTAAAAAATGCGGCCTGTTGGCAATCGATGGCCGCCAGCTCCAGCCAGACGCTCTGCTGGTATTTGTCGCTGAGTTGCATGGCCCCCGAGAGCGCCAGATAACAGAGGTCGAAGAGGCCGTGATGATCGAGGGCCATGGCCGCCTTGGGCAGGAAGGGATGGCTGACGATGCCGAGGCTGATGTGCCTGTCCAGCGGGTATTCGCAGGGGAAGGCGGCCAGGGTCTCCAGCAGCTCCTGTGCCAGCTGGTGCAGCTGGGCCACGTGGCGCTGAGGCACCACATAGAGCAGGTGTCCCTCGCGCAGGTCGTAGATGCGGCCATCCTGAGGGGTCAGCTGATTGACGTAGCGGCCGAAGGCCTGCTCAATCTCGCGGCTGACCTGATATCCATGCTGCTCCAGGCTGTTGACCAGGAAGGGCACCCGGAACAGCAGGTAGTGGAGCTTGTCGTCAAACTCGCTGGTGGGGCGTTCGCTCAGGTACCAGCGATCGGATTTTTGCTGGCGTTTGGCCATCTCGCGAGGCCAGCGGCTCATCAGTCGCTGCCAGTTGGCCAGGCCGCTGCGCGGCTCGATGAGCAGGGCTTCGCCCAGCTGTCTGGCATTGAGGCGGGCGACCCGCAGCTTGAGCCAGAGGGTGAAGAAGAGGTAGATGAACAGGACCAGCAGCAGGCCAGTGCTGACGCTGGTCCAGAGATAGCGCTCCTGCTGATGCTGGCTCTGGTCGAGGCGCTGCTCCAGCTCCTTGACCTGCTGGACCCGCTCCACCTGGGCGTAGTTGTCGCGGACCGCCTCCTGCTCCAGATCGAGCTGCTGCTGGCGGACCAGCTCGCTGCGCTGGTGATAATTCTTGTAGCTTTCGAGGGCCTGCTGGAGGTAGCCCTTCTGCTCGTAGGCGATGGCGAGCAACCGGAAGATTTCAAACTGGCGGCGGATGTCGCCAATCCGGTTGGCCAGGGTCAGGGCATTCTCCAGCTGCAGGATGGCGATGCCCGCCTCCTGCTGCTTGAGGTGCAGCTCTCCCAGCAGCAACAGGGTATCGATCAGCGACTCCTTGTCGTCCCCCAGCTCGTGGGACTGGCGCGCCGCATTGAGGTAGTTGCGGGCCAGGGTCAGGTTGCCGGTCTGCAGATAGGTCTTGCCTATCTCGAACTTGAGGTGGGCGATGCGGGTGCGGTTGTTGCTTTCGTCCAGCAGATCCAGGGCGTTGAAGAAGTAGACCAGCGCCATGTTCATCTCCCCCTGATCCCGGTTGAGCCGGGCGAGCACTATCAGGGCGTCGCTCAGCAGGGAGGGGTTGCCGAGGGCATGGAAGTAGTTGGCCGCCTCGTTGGCATACTGCAGCGCTTTTTGCGGCTCCTGCTCCGCCTCATAGAGGCTGATCATCTGGTTCGACAGCAGGCCGAGGAAGAGGGGATCCTGCAGATTCTTGGCCTGCTGCTGGGCGTCGATATACTCCCCGAGGGCGAGCTGGGGCTGTCCGAGCGCCTGATAGAGATCCCCTCCCACGGCGCTGACCCAGGCCCTGGCCAGGGGGTTCTTGGCCTGTTCCGCCCATTGGCGCGCTTCGGTCAGCTGGCGCTTGGCCAGATCGAACTGGCGCCCCTCCATGCTGGCATTGACGTGCAACAGGCGACTGTAGACCTGCAGCTGACTCTCTTTGAGACCGGGGTTGGTCAGCAGCTTGTCCAGCTGTTCGAGCGCCATAGTGCTGGCACCAGGGGCATGCTCCTGCATCTCCCGGCTGCGGATCTTGAGGTAGAGACCATGGGCCTGCAGCTCGAACTGCTGCTCCTTCTCGGCCATGGCGATGCCCTTGTCGAAGGAGTCCTGGGCCGGCTGGCTCTGTCCCAGCTGTTGCAGGCACTCGCCCTGAAGCAGATAGGCACCCGTGGTCTGGGTCGCAGTGCCATAGCTCAGGATCGGCTCCCGATAGCCGTATTCCTGACGGTTGCTGATGATTTGCTTGGGGTTATTGGCCGTGCGTTCGAGGAAGGAGGTGGCAATCTGGACACATCTGGCGGGATCGGTCAGCACCAGGGTCTGTGCCTGCTGCAGATCGATAGACAACTGCTCCTTGGCCAGATCCAGATCCGGAGCCGACAGGGAGGACATCATCATTGCCAGAAAAAACAGTTGATTCATTGGATTAAGAACGGCACCGAGGTGCAGGCATGTTATCCAAGCCCACCCCCGCCCGTCCAGAGTTCATTGATGACATGGGTGATGGGCCTGATCCCCCGGGTTGTGGCGCCGGGCTTACTGGCGGATGAGGCGCAGGTTGGCGGGCACCGGCTCCCAGTCGCTGCGGAAGGGGTTGATGTCCAGACCCCCGCGGCGGGTGTAGCGGGCATAGACGGTCAGCTGCTGCGGGGCGCAGAAGTGCTTGAGATCGATGAAGATGCGCTCTATGCACTGCTCATGGAACTCGTTGTGCTGGCGGAAGGAGATGAGATAGCGCAGCAGCTTCTCCCGATTGAGGCGCGGGCCGCAGTAGTGGATCACCAGGGATCCCCAGTCCGGCTGGCTGGTGACCAGGCAGTTGGACTTGAGCAGATGGCTGTGCAGTGTCTCTTCCACTATGTCCGCCTCTGCGGCCCCTTGCAGCAGGGTCTGGTCAAACTCGTAGCCGTCGATCTCGATGTCCTGTTCGTCGATGCATTCACCCGGCAGCAGCGCTATCTGGTGGGGAGCCTGATCGAGAGGGAAGAGGGTGACGCTCACATCCGCCCCGGCACAGGCGCTCAGATCTTGTACCAGCAAGGCCTGCACCGCCGCCAGGGAGTCGCAGCGGGTCTGGTTGAAGGAGTTGAGGTAGAGCTTGAACGACTTGGATTCGATGAGGTTCGGGCTGGTGGCGGGTACGGCCACTTCGCCGAGCGCGACCACGGGCTTGCCCTTGGCGTTGAGCCAGGAGAGTTCGTACAGGGTCCAGACGTCGCAGCCCTGGAAGGGCAGCGTTTCGCCAAGGCCGAGATCATCGCGGTTCAGACTGCGTGGCACGGGTTGCAGCAGGGACGGGGTGTACTGGCTGATGTAGGCAGACTGCTGCCCCAGGCTCAGGCCCTGCAACGCGCTGGCGCCTGCGTATCTCTCTTGTTTGCTCATGCTTGTTTGCTCACGCTTGTCTGATAAAGGGTTTGATGGTGCAATGCCCGGATTTTTCGGTCAGGTTCTTGCGGCGATCAGAGGCCGCTATTGTGGGGAATATCGATGTCGGATCAAGTCCTGTCTGCCCTGGAGCAGTTCTTTTTACGCTGGCAGCGCGATGGCGAGGCGAGGCGAGGGCTGCCTCTGTGTGAGTGGGAGGCCGACTGGCGCTCCCCTTGCGAGCTGGATGAGCCCAGAGAGGGGCGGGTAGCCTGGCGCCCGCACCGGCGCCCTGTGCCCGCCGACTTTGCGGCCATGGCCGATGCCCTGGAGCTGACCCTGCACCCGAGCGCCCTTGCCCTGTTTGGCCACTGGTTCAGCCGCCCGCTCCCCTGCTCCTACAAGGGGCTGCGCATCGAACTCATACTGCCGTGGAACGAGGCGGATCTGGACTTGCTCAGGGAGAACCTCATCGGCCACCTGCTGATGTTGCGCAAGTTGAAGCGCACCCCTTCGCTCTTCATCGCCACCACCCGCAACGAGATGACGCTGGTGTCGCTCGATAACGAGAGCGGCCAGGTGTGGCTGGAGTGGCTGGACTCCGGTCGCCGTCTGGTGCTGGCCCCCTCGCTGCCCGATTTTCTCGCGCGGCTGGAAACCTTGCCGCAATAAGCGGACCCGTTTTCCCTCTTCCTGTATGAACGAGAAGGGCCTTGCCAGATGGCAAGGCCCTTCTTTCATGGGGGGGCGGCGCAGGAACTAGTCCTTGAAGTCCCAGGAGAGGTTGGAGACCAGCCGGCAGGGATCGCACTTGAAGTCGAAGATCTCGTGCAATGGCGCTGCCAGTGCCCAGTCGCCGCCACAGCCTGGGCAGGGGCGTGCCAACTCCGCCGCCTTGCTCAGGCCGCCGACCCTATAGAGGTAGTAGTAAGTCGGGATCCCGCAGAGCCCCTCCAGCCGTCTGGCCAGATCGCTGCCCCGGCGCTGCAGGCGGCTGCCCACCTCGCTGATTTCGTGCAGCACAGCGTGCTCGGCGATGGAGCCGTTCATCTGCAACTGATCGCAGGCTTCCCAATCCTCCTGCCACTTGATGATCTGTTTGTGGTCGCCGTTGGCGATGGCGGGCAGGCGGTAGAGCGGAATGGGGGCGAAATGATCGCCGCAGCGCAGGGGGGAGCAAGTGTGCACAAAGCTGGTGTAGAGCAGCATCCAGCTCGGCCGCTCGCCCTCCTGGCCGCAAGGATCCGTGCTGTCGGAGAGCAGATCCATGCCGAGCAGATGGGGCTTGGGGGCCAGCAGCCCCGCCTGGTGCAGGCCCTGTTCGGCCAGCGCAACCTGTTCGCTCTGGTTGTCCGGGTGCAGGCTGTCCTGCTCCGGGCAGACCACCCGGCTGACGAAGCCACCATCCTGCATGCTGGTGGGAAACTCCCGTCCCAGGATCTGCCCCTGGTAGCGCAGCATGTCGAGGTAGTTGACTATGGCCGGCTCGGCCTCGCCGAGGGAGGTGTCACGGTAACATTCAAAGTTGAGTTCGAGGATATACATGGGGAGGCATCAATCCGGCTGCTGTTTGAGCAGCAGGGCGGTCAGGCGATCGACCTTCTGCTCGAGACGGTTGAGCTGCTCGCTCAGCTGTTGCAGATCGATGGCCTGGGCCGGGGCGGCAGCGGCGGGGGCGCTGGCCGGGACAGGGTCTGCCGATTGGGGCTGTTGCTTCCATTGGCTCAACACCTTGAGCAACTCCGCCATGGGCACTGGGTGACTGAGGCGGGCCTTGACCATGGCGGTGGAGGGGGTGATCCCCCTGGCACTCAGTTCGTTGGCTATCTGGATGATCTCTTGGGCTGACATCTTGGCTCCTGCGCTGCTGTCTTGCTGCTTGCGGATGGTGGCACAGAGCTTAATCAAAGCCTGCCCATCAGGAAAGCGGCGCCAAGGGGGGTGGCTCAGTTTGTTGAGGTGGGGGAAGCCAGGGCGGTTGAGATCTGATAAGTGGCACAAAGCTCAAACCCCGGCCCTCGGGAAAGCGGGGGACGCGGGCCGCTCAGTTTGCCTGGCGCAGCATCACGTCCAGTTGATCGATGGCTTCGGACCAGTCGGAGTCGTTCCAGAGTGCGTCGCGCAGGAACACTGCCTGGGAGGGGCTCCAGAAGCTGGCCTCTGGCAACAGGGTCTGATTGTCCAGATGGTGCTCGCGGATGAAGCGGTGCAGGCTTATCTCGTCATTGGCCAGGCCCAGCTGGGCGAAGAGGGCAGGCATGTCATGGGTCAGCAATTCCATCTCGTGTCTCCTTGAAGGGCGATTGTCGAGAATTATAGCCAGCCGCCACGGCCTTGCCCTTATGGGCTAGGAGGGGAGGCGATGGGGCGGCAGCTCGACCCCGGCGACATGCAAGCCCTGCATGCAGAGCTGACCCTGGTAATGACTCTCCCCGTCGCTTGAAAACTCGAACTGGTAATAGGTCAGCAGGCGCAGGGGCTTGTGCCCCAGGGCGCGATGGGTGCGAGCCAGCGACAGCAGTTGCAGATCGTGATGCTGGCAGTAGCGCCGCATATATTGCCAGGCCAGCTCCGCCTGGCGGCGCTGTTGCCAGAAGGCCCAGCCGATGGCTCCCAGCAGCAAGATTCCAAGCATTTCTCCCATCAGCGGGTTCCTTCTGTGATGTATGGCCTGGGCCGTGCTTCCCCGGGAAAGCACGGCCGCACCTAGAGTGGTTATACCGAGGCGAACAGCCGGCCTATGGCCTGGCCGAGGGCCTCGCTGCGCTCGGGGTCACGCAGTCTTGCCAGCATATCATTGCGCAGGGCGGGCAGTGTCACCAGCTCGGCAAAGACCTGATTGAAGAACTGGGTGGGCTGCAGGGCGAGCTGCTCCAGAAACAGTCCGAGCAGTTCGGGGTTTTTCAGATCGGGCCAGAGACGGCCTGCGATGGCGAGCAGCAGGGCCGGGCTCGGCCGGGTGTGCAGCAGGGTCAGCAGCTTGTTGCTGCGCAAGGCATTGCCTGAGCAGGAGGCCAGTGCCCGGCACAGGTAGGCCAGGGTCTCGGCACTGGGGTCGGCGCACTCCTGCTCCTTGCCGATGCGCTCGAGCAGGGCACCTTGCAGCGCCGGGGGCAGGGGGGCGTTTTCCAGGCTCTGGCACAGGGCGTAGAGCGGCTCCTGAGGCAGCCTTGGCAGCGCCTTGCACACCAGGGCCAGATTGCGTTCATCTTGCAGCCGCTCCGCCAGATCGGCGAAGCCTTGCAGCCCCAGGGCCTGCCACCCCTCTTCCCCCGGTGCCGCCAGGTAGTGGCAGAGGGCCTCGTAGTAGGCGGAAGGCGCCTGCTCCAGCTGACGGGCCAGCTTGGCATGCAGGCTGGCCATCTTGGCCTCGGCCGGCCGGAAGGTGTAGGGATTGTCGGCCAGTCGCTGCGCCTTCTCCTCATCCAGATCGCCGGTGAGCTTGTAGCCCAGGGTCTCGACCACCTGATCCATGAAGTGCTTGGGGCCGCTGGCGATGAGCAGGCCATGCTCGTCGAGGGCAAACTTGAGGAACCAGAGGTAGTGCCTGGATTCGGCTGGCTGGAAGAAGTGCACGCCGAGCCAGGCATGCTGTTGCAGTGGCCAGGGGTAGGGCTCCTGCTGCTGTTCGATGCGAACGAAGAGATCGCTCGCCAGCGGGCGCACCTGGCGGCCCATGTCGAACAGCTGGAACTGGGTCTCGGCCTGGGTCAGAAATTCGGTCAGGGTATTGATGGCAGACATGAAGGCATCCGGCTGAATGTGATGCGGGCGATTATAAGGAGGCCGCATCAGATAGCCAGTGGTGCAGGTGCGGGCCATGAAAGTGATGGCAGCATGGCAGCCACCCCGGGGGCGGTGTATAGTAACGCCCCTTTTTGGCACGCGTGTTTGAAGAAGACGGGATCCCTGCCCTCTGGCAGCGGGATGATCGTCGAGACGAGGAAGAGGACGAGATGAATCAATATTTGCTGGTCGCCGGTCTGCTGGGTGAACTCACCGCCGAGTTGCAACGCCTCGAACGCTGGCAAGCCGAGCATCCGGGGGCCGAGGCGCTGGCGAGCGAGCTGCCGTTTTGCGTCGATACCCTGAGCTTCGATCAATGGTTGCAGTTCGTGCTGATCCCGCGCATGGAGCAACTGGTGCTGCTGCAGGCGCCGCTGCCCACCAGCGTATCCCTCTATCCCATGGCGAGCGAAGCCTACAAGGACGAGCTGGCCGAGGTGGCCGGGTTGCTGCGCCTCATCGGTCGTTTCGATCTGCTGCTGACCGGAAAAGTGGTGGAGCAATGATTAATCCCCTGCCTGCCCTGGCCGCGGCGTATTTCATTGGCGATACCCGGGTGGCGGCATGAAACTGACCCTGCTCTATCAGGATGAGTGGCTGGTGGCGGTCAACAAGCCGTCGGGCCTGCTGGTGCATCGCAGCTGGCTCGACAAGGCCGAGACCCGTTTCGCCATGCAGATGACCCGGGATCTTATCGGGGGGCGTCATGTCTACCCCGTGCACCGGCTCGACAGGCCCACCTCAGGGGTGTTGCTGTTTGCGCTGGATCCCGCCGTGGCCCGGACCCTGACCGAGGCCTTTGCCGCCCGTCGGGTACACAAGGAGTACCTGGCGCTGGTGCGGGGCTGGGCCCCCGAGCAGGGGCTGATCGACTATCCCCTCAAGGAGCAGCTGGACAAGATAGCCGATGCCATGAGCAGCCCCGATCGCCCCGCCCAGGAGGCGGTGACGGCGTTTCGTCGTCTGCATCAGGTCGAGCTGCCCCACGCCGTCTCCAAGAAGCACCCCACCAGCCGCTACAGCCTGGTTCGGCTCTTCCCCAAGACGGGCCGCAAGCATCAGCTGCGTCGTCATCTGGATCACCTGTTCCACCCCATAGTCGGTGACACTACCCATGGTGATGGCCGGCATAATCGCTTCTTTCGCGAGCACTATGGCTGCGAGCGGCTGCTGCTGGTCGCCCACCGCTTGAGCTTCGAGCATCCTGTGCTCAAGGTGCCGATGCGGATCCAGGCGCCACTCGGCCCGGAAGTGCTGGGCTTGTTCGCCAGGCTGGGATGGCCCGCCAGCGAGAGCGACTACGGCGCCTGATACCCGTCATCATTTGTGGCCTCTGACCGGGCTGTGGCATGCTGTAGGCAACGCCCGTCAGAGGAACCACTTATGACTCAACGAGATACCCCGCCAGCAACCCCGCGCGCCCAGACTCAGAGCTCTGTGCCAGAGTCGGGCCCTCTCCCTCGTTCGAGGAGTCGCTGATGGCCGACATCGATATCCTGGTCGGCACCGTCTACGGCTCGGCTATGCTGGTGGCCGAGACACTGCGGGATCACCTGCAAGCCCAGGGGCATGTCTGCCAGCTCTTCGACGAAGCCGAGCTGACCGACATAGACCCATCCCGCTTCTTGCTGATCGTCAGCGCCACCACGGGGCAGGGGGATATTCCTCCCAATCTGCAACCCTTCGCCACGGCCCTGGCCGATCGCGCTCCTTATATGAAGGGATGGCGTTATGCCCTCATCGCCATGGGGGACAGCAGCTATGAACACTTCTGCGGGGCCGGACGCAGGCTCGATGAGCTGCTGCAGGAGCTGGCCGCCGACGCCCTGGTACCGCGCCTTGAGATAGACGCGACACTGGAGGATGAGCCTGAGGTCGCGGCGCTGGTCTGGTTGAAAAGCTGGGAAAATAGGCTCTAGCCGGATTGCCTTCGTATTTTAAATTTCTCCCCCGTGAGCGTGCTGACGGGGGAGTGTTATTTTGGGACTCACTTAACCTTCCTTGAAATATATCCCGCACTTTATCCGGTTATTTTCCCCCGCCAGATCGGATTCCTCAGACCCATATTCATCAGAACGGCGACACATCAGAAAATTAAAAGTTCCGCACTGAAAGCGATTTCAATCATGTTTTCGTCACGGCGCGACTGATTAATCACTTAATCTTCATCGCAAATTAATAGTTGAAAGCGCTTTCTTTGGTGTTGTTTTTCTTTTCTATGGTGATTATTGGTGTTTTGTTGCTTGTTTTTGCTTTATTTGCCTTGATGTACGTCCTCTGGGGTGGGGGCGCGCGATTTGTCACCGTTTTGTGAATCAGCTCATGTTTGTCGCGAAATTGGCTACATATAATCGACCCCGGTTATCGCTGAAACGTTTTTCAGTGATAAGAACTTGAATATCAGGATCACACTCCCAGCGGGAATAAGGAAAATGAAAATGAAAGCAAAGTGGCTCCCGATTGCAGCAGCAGTAACCGCTGCCCTGGCTTCTCAAGCCGCCTTCGCCGTTGATTTCCACGGCTACTTCCGTTCAGGTGTTGGTGTTTCCGGTGACGGGGACATGGTTAAATACAACGTCAACAAGGTTGGCCGTCTGGGTAACGAAAATGATACCTACGGCGAAGTGCAACTGGGTCAGGAAGTCTTCAACAAAGATGGCAAGACTTTCTATGTAGATTCCATGTTTGCCATGGCATCCAACGGTTCCAATGACTGGGAAGGCACCGGTACCGTCTGTAACTTCGATGCCAAACAGTGCAACGGCGACTCCGATTTCGCACTGCGTCAGTTCAACGTACAAGCCAAGGGCCTGCTGGGCTTTGCACCGGAAGCCACCCTCTGGGCCGGTAAGCGTTACTACCAACGTCACGACATCCACATCTCTGACTTCTACTACTGGAACATCTCCGGTGCCGGCGCCGGTATCGAAGGCATCCAGGCTGGTCCTGGCAAGGTCTCCTTCGCCTGGGTTCGCAACGACCGCAGCGCGGCCGATGTGTTCGGTCAGTACACCCAGACCGGTGTAGATGCCAACGGTGATCCGACTTATCAGAAGAACGAAGATCTGAACGTCAATACTCTGGACCTGCGTTATGCCGGTATCCCGCTGTGGCAAGACGGCTCTCTGGAACTGGGCGTTGACTATGCCATCGTCAACGAGACCGAAGCCCAGAAAGATCTGAAAAACGACAACATGAAAGACGGCGTCATGCTGACTGCCGAACTGACCCAGGGCATCTTTGGCGGCTTCAACAAGACTGTGCTGCAGTACGGTACCGAAGGCTACTCCAAGACCATGGCCTACTACGGTGACGGCTCCTGGTACGGTGCCGAAGCCAAGGGCGGTGCCGATGGCTACCGTATCATCAACTGGGGCGTCATCCCGATGGGCAACTCCTGGGAAATGGGTCACCAGCTGGTCTACGGTGTAGGCAACGAGATGTGGAGTGGTCACGACGAGACTCAAACCTTCTCCGCCGTTGTCCGTCCTATGTACAAGTGGGATGACTTCAACAAGACCATCTTTGAAGGCGGTATCTTCAAGGACAAGACCAGCTACACCAGTGGTGGCAGCGACAAGGATGGCGGTTACAAGCTGACCCTGGCGCAGGCCTGGTCTGCCGGCTCCAGCTTCTGGGCCCGTCCGGAAATCCGTGTGTTCGCTTCCTATCTGGCTGATACCGAAGCCGATGGCTCCGGTAGCAAGAACAGCTTCGAAAGTGGCACCTCCGATGACACCTGGCAAGTTGGCGTCCAGGCAGAAGCCTGGTGGTAAGCAATATCTTCAGTTAAGTTAGTCACTGCCCCCTGATGGGGGCAGTTTTGTTTAGCAGGATTTGGCAACCGGGTTATGGAGATAAGAAGAATGAAACTGGTAAAGATGTCTATCGCGGCCGTGGTTACCGCGCTGTTGGCCGGTTGTTCCGGTAGCATGGTAGTGCCCGTGCAAGAGCACGCCTCCATCCTGAGCAATGCCGACCAAGCCAAGCAGGCGCTCGCTCAGACGACGAGCTGCTGCAAGGCATTCAACGAATTCAATTATGTCTCCCTGCCGGAGGGGGACACGCTGCTGACCCTGGATGGCAAGCAACCCAGCTATCAGTTTGACGAGGGGATGAGCTATTTTGCCGCCTATCGTCTGCCGGCCAATACCGGCAATCTGGCCATCACCCTGGCCTCCCAGGTGAGCAAGACGGTACTCGTGCCCAAGGTGATCATGCTGGATGCCCAGTTCAAGGTAACCCGCGTGCTGGGTGAATCTGTCTTCACGTATCAGCCAGCCCACCTGCTCGACAATGACAGGATCGAAGGCAAGGTGTTCGTGGACCGCAGCATGCCGGGCAATCCCGCGACCGAAACCTACATGGTGATCTATGCCCCGGCCGACGAGCTGTCCGGCAGCACCACCATATTGCATCCCGCCAAGGCGTTTGCCCGTGCCAATGGCACTGTCGAGCCGGATATCAAGGATCCCGTCATCCCACATTCCCCCTGGGGCCTGCTGCAACTCGAGGTTGTCGATATGGCCAAGGGGCAGGGCCTGGAAGCCGTGTTCAAGCCCGAGTATTCGGACAAGGTCGCGATGAGTCAGGCCAAGCCGGCCACGACGGCCGTGGCTGCGACGGCGGCGACCACTGCCGCTGTTGCCGCGACCCCCAGCACACCGGCCCCCGCCATGCTGAGCGAGACCGAGACCTTCTACAACAGCCAGATCGAGAAAGCGGTCAAGGCCGGGGACATCGACAAGGCGATGCAGCTCGTGAGTGAAGCCGAGCGTGCCGGTTCAACCAAGGCGAAATCTGTCTTTATTGACGCGGTGAAGCGTTCACAAAAAAACTGAATGACTGAATATATGTAGACTAATATTTATTTCAGGCCTCCCTTGTTGGAGGCCTTTTTAATCGGTAGACTGGATAATATAAAACATCAATGCGTTACATTGAGTTACAATAAGTTTCCTTTAGCATTATATAGTTTCTCTGTGATTTATTTTGAAGTGATTCTTTTCTTTTTGCCGCGTGACTATAACAATACGAAATAATATTCAAGATTCCCTCCCTTCCCCTTATTTAATTATCTTGTGATCTCTCCTCCAAATTTATTATTCCCTTGGGTGCGGTGCAGGCATTTTAAAAGCTGCTGGGTTATATTCTGTTGGTCAAAATAAGCAACCCGGGAAACGCATCCAGTACAACGTCAGATGAAGAAGGTCGTCATCTATAGCTGCACTGAGTCGTTGACGGAAAAAATCCATTCAGGAGCGCACACATGCTAAAAAATGCTTTCTCTAATCTGCAAAAGGTCGGTAAGGCGCTGATGCTGCCCGTATCGGTCTTGCCCGTTGCAGGTATTCTGCTGGGGGTGGGCGCTGCTCACTTCAGCTGGTTGCCGGAAATTGTCTCCCAGCTGATGGAGCAGGCCGGTGGTTCAGTGTTTGGCCAGATGGCCCTGCTGTTCGCCGTCGGCGTGGCACTTGGCTTTACCAATAACGACGGTGTATCCGGTCTGTCTGCCATCGTCGGCTACGGCATCATGGTCGCGACCCTGAAGGTCATGGCACCTGTGATGGGCGTCGAGAGCATAGATACCGGTGTGCTGGGGGGTATCCTCGCCGGTGGTGTCGCTGCCTGGGCGTTCAACCGTTTCTACAAGATCCAGCTGCCCGAGTACCTTGGCTTCTTCGCCGGTAAGCGTGCCGTGCCCATCATCACCGGCTTCGTTTCCATCGGCCTGGGTGTTGTGCTCTCCTTCATCTGGCCGCCGATCGGTGGTGCCATTGGTGCCTTCTCCGACTGGGCTGCCAACCAGAACCCGGTACTGGCCTTCGGTATCTACGGCGTGGTCGAGCGCTCCCTGATCCCGTTCGGTCTGCACCACATCTGGAACGTCCCCTTCTTCTATCAGGCGGGTACCTGTGTCAACGCCGCTGGCGAAACCGTACACGGCATCATGACCTGCTTCCTGACTGCTGATGACGCTTCCCGCGCTGCCGGTAACGGCTTCGGTCAACTGGCCGGTGGTTACCTGTTCAAGATGTTCGGTCTGCCTGCTGCTGCGTTTGCCATCGCTCACGCTGCCAAGCCGGAAAACCGCGCCAAGATTGTTGGTATCATGGCCTCCGCTGCCCTGACCTCCTTCCTGACCGGTATCACCGAGCCTATCGAATTCTCCTTCCTGTTCGTGGCACCTGTACTGTATGCGATTCATGCCTTGCTGGCCGGTCTGGCTTACGTCCTGACCAACTCCCTGGGTGTCGTACACGGTCACACTTTCTCTAACGGCTTCATCGACTTCGTGGTGCAATCGCCCCGTGCCGACAACATGCTGCTGCTGGTCGGTCTGGGTCTGGTCTACGCCGTCATCTACTACGTGGTCTTCACCGTGGTGATCCGTGCCATGAACCTGAAAACCCCGGGTCGCGAAGACGAAGCTGCCGAAGAGACAGTTGGTCAAAGCAAAGACGAGATGTCTGCAGCCCTGGTGTCTGCCTTCGGTGGTAAAGAGAACATCGCCTCCCTGGATGCCTGCATCACCCGTCTGCGTGTCGGCGTGAAGGATGTGGCCAAGGTTGACCAGGCTGGTCTGAAGAAGCTGGGCGCCGCCGGTGTGGTGGTTGCTGGCTCCGGTGTACAGGCCATCTTCGGTACCAAGTCCGACAACCTGAAAACCGACATGGACATTTGGATGAAGAGCAACTAATCCTGTTGCCTGAATATCAGAGTTCTTGAAAAGGGAGGCGCAAGCCTCCCTTTTTGCTGGGCGCTTGTCAGCCCGCTGGGCGGGGCTGAGCAGATCCGGGGGGAGGGTGTTGGTAGCTTCCCTGTGGACCGGCATTAAAAAAGGCGCCTGATGGCGCCTTGTACAGGGTGGGAAACTGCCTAGAGTTTTTCCAGGTCCCGCTCTATCTCGCTTATCTTGTTCTGCACCACTTTTTCCAGATGACGCAGGTCACGCAGGATTTTCTGCTTGATGTCCTGATCGATCTCGACGTGTACGCCCTGGGTCAGGTTATCCAGTTCATCCACCACGTACTTGAGGTTGGCGTTGATCTCGGTGACATCCTTGTACTCATGGGTGCCCGAGTCTATCAGCATGGTCTTGCGCTGACGGGGATACTTGAATTTGACGCTCTTGGCGAAGAACTCTCCCTTCTGCTTCTTGAAATAGATCTTGAGGATGTCGTGGTTGGCTTCCTGGCGCAGGGTATAGCTGTCCACTGAGGTGGGCTCCTGGATCCCCAGGCTCTTCAGATTCTCGTACATCGGGCTTCCTCGGTTTGAAACGATCCTGACCCATCTATCTTAACCGAGTCACAGTGGCTTGCCTGTGACAGGAGCGCCAAAATCAAAAGGGGCCCAAAAGGCCCCTTTTACCATGATGGCTGGTCGATCACTCGTCGATGGAACGCAGCAGGGCGTTGATGCCGACCTTGGCACGGGTCTTGGCATCCACCTTCTTGACGATGACGGCGGCATACAGACTGTACTTGCCGCACTTGGAGGGCAGGGAGCCGGAGACCACCACTGAACCGGCTGGCACGCGACCATAGTGGATCTCGCCGGTTTCGCGGTCATAGATGCGGGTGGACTGACCGATGAAGACGCCCATGGAGATGACGGAACCTTCCTCGATTATCACCCCTTCAACCACTTCTGAACGGGCACCGATGAAGCAGTTGTCCTCGATGATGGTCGGATTGGCCTGCAGCGGCTCCAGTACGCCGCCGATGCCGACGCCGCCGGAGAGGTGCACGTTCTTGCCGATCTGGGCGCAGGAGCCCACTGTGGCCCAGGTATCGACCATGGTGCCTTCATCGACGAAGGCGCCGATGTTGACATAGGAGGGCATCAGCACTGTATTGGGGGCGATGAAGGAGCCCTTGCGAGCGGTGGCCGGCGGCACCACGCGCACGCCCGCCGCCTTGAACTGCTCGGCGGTGTAGTCGGAGAACTTGAGGGGAACCTTGTCGTAGTACTGGGCGTCGTCACCCTTGATGATGCCGTTGTCATTGATGCGGAAGTAGAGCAGCACGGCCTTCTTCAGCCACTGGTGGACGACCCACTCACCGGCAATCTTCTCGGCGACCCGGGCCTTGCCGGAGTCCAGCAGATCGATGGCCTCCAGGATGGCGGCCTTGGTGGCGGCATCGACGGAGCCGGGGGTGATGGAATCACGGCGCTCGAAGGCCGCTTCGATGGTCTGTTGCAACTGGGTCATGACAGGTTTCCTTTAAAAAATTCTGTTTGTTGTATCACACTTTTCCAATCGTTTTTAAGGGCTCTGGCCGATTTCTTCAAAAGAAAGGCGGTTTATTGTACTTGAGTGGCCCAACCACTTGTTCTGATTGATAAATCAAAACAATAAACGGCGTCTTGTGAAGCCTTTCCCGGGCCTTATCGCCCCTCCTCGTCCCCCTGCTCCTGCGGGTTGAGCTGATTGACCAGTCGCTCCTCCAGCGCCTGCTGTTCGGCCTGGTTCAGCGGCTCGCCTTCGAGGGTAGTGAGGCTGAAGAAGTCTTCTACCCGCTCGCCTATGGTGGTGATCTTGGCGGCATGTAATTCGATGCCGCACTGCTGGAAGACGGCACCGATGCGGGCCAGCAGGCCCGGGGTATCCAGGGCGGTCAGCTCCAGCAGGGTGTGGCGGCTCTCCCCCTTCGTGGGTGAAGTGCGGGGCAGGAAGACCACCCGGGTCGGCACGCTGAACTGGCGGTGGCGCCGTGACAGGGGCTTGTTGCGCAGCACCAGCTTGCCCGGCTCCTGCAGCGCCTTCTCCAGCGCCTTCTTGATGGTGGCGGTGCGGTTGGGGCTGATGGGCTCGCCATTGGGCTCGAGCACGATGAAGGTGTCCAGCACATAGTCGTTGCGGGAATTCATGATCTGGGCGTCGTGGATGTTGAGGTTCTTCTGATCCAGCGCCGAGGCCACGGTAGCGAACAGATTCGGGGTGTCGCGGCAATAGATGAACACCTCGCTGCCGCCCCGGATGGGGTGCTTGCCGATGAGCACCAGGGGGGCCGGGTTGTCGCCGTGCGCGATGATCTTGCGGCAGTGCCAGGCGATCTGCTCCGGGCTGTGGCGCAGGAAATAGTCGGCCTTGAAGTCGTTCCAGAGGGCGTTGACTGCCTCCTCTGGCACCTCGCGCTGGGCCAGGATCTGCCTGGCCTGACGCTGGTTCTCGCGGATCTTGAGGCGCATGTCCGGCGGGTTTTCCAGCCCCTGACGCAGCGCCTTCTGGGTGGCGAAGTAGAGCTCCCGCAGCAGGGTACCTTTCCAGTCGTTCCACAGGGTGTCGTTGGTGGCGCAGATATCGGCCACGGTCAGGCAATAGAGCAGATCCAGGTGCAGTTCGTCTCGCACCTTGTGGGCGAAGTCGGTAACCACCTCGGGATCGTAGATGTCGCGGCGCTGGGCGGTGACCGACATCAGCAGGTGATGGCGCACCAGCCAGGCCACCAGGCGGCTCTCGTAGCGATCCAGCCCGTGCAACTGGCAGAACTCCAGCGCATCGACGGCGCCGAGCTCGGAGTGATCCCCCCGCCGCCCCTTGGCGATGTCGTGGAACAGGGCGGCGATGCTGAGCAACTCCGGTTTGCGCAACTGGGTGAACACCTCGTGGCAGAGCGGGTGGGTCTGGCGGCTGGCCGTGTTGGGGAAGCGATGGATGTTCTGGAGCAGGCGATGGGTGTGCTCATCGACCGTGTAGGCGTGGAACATGTCGAACTGCATCTGGCCGACGATGAGGTTCCACTGGGGCAGATAGGCCGCGAGGATCCCGTACTTATGCATAAGAGTGAGGGGCTGGCCGATGCCGTTGGGGTGGCGCAGCAGCGCCATGAACAGACGACGGCATTCGGGCAAGTCCTGCAGCCAGCAACTGAGGGTGCGTCTGGCCTCCCGCAGCTGGCGCAGGGTGGCGGAGTGGATGCCGGCGATGTCCGGGTGCTGGGCTATCTGGTAGAAGAGCCGCAGTATGGCGGCGGGGTCGCGGCCAAACAGCTCGGAATCCACCGCATCGATGAGGCGGCCACGGAGCTGGAACTCGTCGCTGATGCGGCGCACATCCATGGCGGTGTTGCCGAGGATGGCCTCGTCAAACAACTGCAGCAGCATCTCGTTGAGCTCGGCCACCCGTCTGACCGTCTGATAGAAGCGCTTCATCATCTGCTCGACCGGGCCGTTGCCTTCCCCCTCGAACCCCAGCATCTGGGCCACGGTGCGCTGGCGATCGAACAAGAGGCGGTTGTCCCCCTTGTTGATGGCCATGTGCAGGGCGAAACGCACCTTCCACAGGAAGTTCTGGCAGTCGAGCAGCTCGCGGTACTCGGCCCGGTTGAGAAAACCGTGGCTGGTCATCTCGAACAGTGTGGTAGCGCCGAAGTGGCGGCGGGCGACCCAGGCCAGGGTCTGGATGTCCCGAAGGCCGCCGGGATTGCTCTTGAGATCGGGTTCCAGCTTGTAGGCGGTGCCGAGAAACTGCTGGTGGCGCAGGCTCTGCTCTTCGCGCTTGGCACGAAAGAAGGCCTCGCTCGGCCAGAAGTGCTGGGGCTGGGTGGCGGCCTGCAACTGCTCGAACCCCGCCTGGCGCCCGGTGATGTAGCGCGCCTCAATGAGGTTGGTGGCGACAGTGATATCGTTGCGGCCTTGCTCGATGCACTCGCTCACGTTGCGCACCGATTGCCCGACCTCGAGCTTGAGATCCCACAGCAAGGTGATGAACTCGCCGATGCGCAGCCCCAGCACCTCGTCCAGCTCGTCCCCTTCATAGAGGATGAGCAGGTCGATGTCGGAGTGGGGGTGCAGTTCGCCCCGGCCATAGCCGCCCACCGCGATCAGGGTCAGGCTGGTCTTGTCGAAGCCGAACTTGTGCCAGAGCCTTGTCAGCAGCGCATCCATGTATTCGGAGCGGGTGGCCACCAGTTCGATGATGTTGTCGCCGGCATCGAAGCGCTCGTGCAGCCAGACAAGGAAGCGGCTCAGATACTCCTTGCAGTTGTCACGGGTGAGCTGGTCGTCGGGTAACAGGTGGGGGGAAAGCAGACTGGCATCCATGGCATCTCACACACAAGTGGCAGGCAAACGGCTGGAACGGACAGTAAAAACCCCGGCGCTTTGAGGTCAGGGCCGGGGTTCGATGTTAGCTGTGTTTGATGACGCGGTCGATAGTGTCGTCGGGGCGCAGGGTGAGCACCTCGCAGCCATCCTCGGTGACCAGCAGGGTGTGTTCCCACTGGGCGGAGTCGCCGCCGTCCTTGGTGGTGACGGTCCAGCCATCCTTGGGATTGATGCGGCAGTGGTACTTCTTGCTGTTGACCATGGGCTCTATGGTGAAGCACATGCCCGGTTTGAGTTCCAGCTTGCCACCATTGCGGTAGTGCAGGATCTGCGGCTCTTCGTGGAACTCGCTGCCGATGCCGTGGCCG
The DNA here is from genome assembly GCF_946892685.1 of Aeromonas sp. Marseille-Q5825. Classification (NCBI taxonomy): domain Bacteria; kingdom Pseudomonadati; phylum Pseudomonadota; class Gammaproteobacteria; order Aeromonadales; family Aeromonadaceae; genus Aeromonas; species Aeromonas sp. Marseille-Q5825. The sequence goes on along the minus strand of NZ_CAMPOU010000004.1, from coordinate 120,838 downwards.
CAGTAGTCACGTACCACAGAGAAACCGGCCTGCTCGACGATGGGCTGGATCACGGCGCCTATCTCTGTGATGCACATGCCGGGACGCACCTGCTTGATGGCGGCGTACAGGCTATCTTGCGCCACCTTGCACAGCTGGCGACGCAGGGGGGTGGTCTGGCCCACGATGAACATGGCGGAGGTATCGCCGTGGTAGCCATCCTTGATGACGGTGATGTCCAGGTTGATGATGTCCCCTTCCCGCAGCTTCTTGTGATTGGGGATGCCGTGGCAGATCACATCATTGACCGAGGTGCAGATGGACTTGGGGAAGCCGTGATAGTTGAGCGGCGCGGGAATGGCCTGCTGTACCTCGATGATATGGTTGTGGCAGAGGGTGTTCAGCTCGTCTGTGGTGACGCCAGCCTTGACATGGGGGGCGATCATGACCAGCACATCGGCGGCCAGCTGGCCGGCAATGCGCATCTTTTCAATCTCTTCCGGTGTCTTGATTTTAATGGACATGGGATCTCTCTTGGGGCCCGACTGCGCATCCTGCCGATGCCCAACAATCAGGTAATGAAAAATAGATGCGTTTGCAATCAGGGCAAAATTTTATCCCCAACCCCCGTTTACTTCCAGTGTGATCGTCATCGCAACGTCATCCAGCGGTCGCAGCCCTCGCCGGGATCCATTTTTAGCGGTCCATCTGGTGGTGTCCTGACCAAAGTTATGGTATAAAGCGCGCCGGAATGGGGAACTTGTGTCCTCATGCCATCACCCTTAATCAATAACACACACACATCGACACCTGTACCGGGGTGCCCCTTTGGGGTCGGTTACATGGGATGTGTGGAGGCCTAACCCCAATACAGAGGTATAAAATGGCTAAAGTTTCTATGCGCGACATGCTGCAAGCCGGCGTTCACTTCGGTCACCAGACTCGTTACTGGAACCCGAAAATGAAGTCCTACATCTTCGGCGCCCGCAGCAAGGTTCACATCATCAACTTGGAAAAAACCGTTCCGATGTTTGACGATGCCATGAACTTCATCAGCTCCGTAGCTGCCAAGAAGGGCAAGGTCCTGTTTGTAGGTACCAAGCGTGCCGCGTCTGAAGCCGTAAAAGAAGCCGCTGAGCGTTGCGACCAGTTCTATGTTAACCACCGCTGGCTGGGCGGCATGCTGACCAACTGGAAAACCGTTCGTCAGTCCATCAAGCGCCTGAAAGATCTGGAAACCCAGAGCCAAGACGGTACCTTCGACAAGCTGACCAAGAAAGAGGCGCTGATGCGTACTCGCGAAATGGACAAGCTGGAGAAGAGCCTGGGTGGTATCAAGAACATGGGCGGCCTGCCTGACGTTCTGTTCGTTGTCGATGCCGACCACGAGCACATCGCTATCAAAGAAGCCAATAACCTGGGTATCCCGGTAGTTTCCATCGTTGATACCAACTCCAACCCGGACGGCGTTGACTATGTCATCCCGGGTAACGACGACGCTATCCGTGCCGTACAGCTGTACCTGAATGCTGCTGCTGACACCGTACTGGAAGCTCGCGCTCAGGACATCGTTGTTCAAGCCGAACAAGATGGCTTCGTTGAAGCTGAGTAATTGATAAGGACTGTAAAGCCCTTATTAACCAAGCTGATGTAATTGGTTAGCAGGGGCCCTTGTGGCCCCTGTTTCTTGTCAATTCAAGACCGAGGATACTGGACATGGCTAACGTTACTGCCGCCCTGGTAAAAGAACTGCGCGAGCGCACCGCCGCTGGCATGATGGATTGCAAAAAAGCGCTGGAAGAAGCCGCTGGTGACATCGAGCTGGCAATCGAGAACATGCGCAAATCCGGTCAGGCCAAGGCCGCCAAGAAAGCGGGCCGTATCGCCGCTGAAGGCGTGATCTTCGCCCGTACCGAAGGCAACATTGCCGCCATGATCGAGCTGAACAGCGAAACCGACTTCGTCGCCAAAGACGCCAGCTTCATGGCCATGGGCCAGAAGATCGCCGACATCGCCGCGACCCAGAAAATTGCTGACATCGACGCCCTGAAGGCCGCCGATTTCGGTAACGGTGAGTCCGTCGAGCTGACCATCACCAACCTGATCGCCAAGATCGGTGAGAACATGAACCTGCGTCGCGTGATGCTGGTTGAAGGTGACAACCTGGGTACCTACGTACACGGTTCCCGTATCGGTGTTATCACCAAGCTGACCGGCGGTACTGCCGACCTGGCCAAAGATCTGGCCATGCACGTCGCTGCCAACAGCCCGCAGTTCGTCAAGCCTGAAGACGTGTCTGCTGAAGTCGTTGCCAAAGAGCGCGAAATTCAGATCGACATCGCCATCAACTCCGGCAAGCCGAAAGACATCGCCGAGAAGATGGTTGAAGGCCGCATGAAGAAGTTCACCGGTGAGGTTTCCCTGACTGGTCAACCCTTCGTGAAGGACCCGTCCATCACTGTGGCTGAGCTGCTGAAGAAAGAAGGCGCTGACGTTGTTTCCTTCACCCGTTTCGAAGTGGGCGAAGGCATCGAGAAGCAAGAGACCGATTTCGCGGCTGAAGTTGCAGCCCAGATCGCGGCCGCTCAGAAGGCTTAATCGAACCGGTTTTTCCGTTTCCCCAGACCGCGACTTATGTCGCGGTCTTTATATGACCAGGAATCAGTGACATGAGTACCAATCCCAAGCCTGCATACAGACGTGTTCTTCTGAAGTTGAGTGGTGAAGCCCTGCAAGGATCCGAGGGTTTTGGCATTGATCCAGCGGTGCTGGAGCGGATGGCCCAAGAGATCAAAGAGCTGGTTGAGCTGGGTGTTCAGGTCGGTCTGGTCATTGGCGGCGGCAACCTGTTCCGTGGTGCCGGTCTTGCCAAGGCGGGCATGAACCGCGTGGTGGGTGACCACATGGGCATGCTGGCGACCGTCATGAACGGCCTGGCCATGCGTGATGCCCTGCATCGTGCTTATGTGAATGCCCGTCTGATGTCTGCCATCTCCCTGCAGGGTGTCTGCGATTCCTACAGCTGGGCCGAGGCCATCAGCCAGCTGCGTGCCGGCAAGGTGGTGATCTTCTCCGCCGGTACCGGTAACCCCTTCTTCACCACCGACTCCGCAGCCTGCCTGCGCGGCATCGAGATCGAAGCCGACGTGGTGCTCAAGGCCACCAAGGTCGATGGTGTGTTCACCGATGATCCGGTCAAGAACCCGGATGCAGTGCTCTATCAAGAACTGAGTTATGATGAAGTTCTTGAAAAAGAACTCAAAGTGATGGATCTTGCTGCTTTTACCCTGGCCCGCGACCACGATCTGCCGATCCGGGTGTTCAACATGAACAAACCGGGTGCATTGCGTAGGGTTATCATGGGTGAGCCGGAAGGTACCCTGATCCACCACGTCAGCAAGTAAGACAAGCCTGAGCCGCCTGGCGCGCTTGTCCATTACGCCAGTAAACAAGATAGATACGGGCCGCATGCCGGCTCGTTCGCCAAAAGGAAAACCACTGTGATCAACGAGATTAAAAACGACGCCAAGGACCGCATGGCCAAGAGCGTAGAATCGCTCAAGACCCAGATGTCCAAGATCCGTACCGGCCGTGCTCATCCGAGCCTGCTCGACGGTATCCAGGTGGAGTATTACGGTGCCGCCACTCCTCTGAAACAGTTGGCTAACGTAGTGGCAGAAGATGCCCGCACCCTGTCCATCTCCATCTTCGATCGCTCCATGATCCAGGCGGTGGAAAAAGCCATCCTGACCTCAGATCTGGGCCTGAACCCGTCCAGCAATGGCCAGACTCTGCGCGTCCCCTTGCCTGCGCTGACCGAAGAGCGTCGCCGCGATCTGACCAAGATAGTCCGTGCCGAGGCCGAAGGTGCCCGGGTTGCCGTGCGCAACATCCGTCGCGATGCCAACGCCGACCTGAAGGCGCTGCTGAAGGACAAGGAGATCTCCGAGGACGACGACCGTCGCGCCCAGGAAGAGATCCAGAAACTGACCGACGCCTTCGTCAAGCTGGTGGATGACGCCCTGGCCGCGAAGGAAAAGGAGCTAATGGAAATCTAAGCCTCCGACAGGTATATTACGAGCGCCGTGTAGTGCCCCTGCACGGCGCTTTTGTCTTTGTGGGAGAAATGAATGTCGCTTTTGGCAGCGCTAGGCGATAGCGCCAGCTCGTCCTTGCCTCGTCACGTCGCCATCATCATGGATGGCAATGGTCGCTGGGCTCAGAACCGTGGCAAGATGCGGGTCTCTGGCCACAAGGCGGGCGTGAAATCCGTGCGTGAGGCCGTGGCCTTTGCCGCCCGTGCCAAGATGGAGGCGCTGACCCTGTTCGCGTTCTCCAGTGAGAACTGGCGCCGCCCGGAAGGGGAGGTCAATGCCCTGATGGAGCTGTTCATGACGGTGCTTGGCCGCGAGGTGAACAAGTTGCACAGCAATGGCATCCGGCTCAAGGTGATCGGCGATACCGCCCGTTTCAGTGAACGGCTGCAGGCCAAGATCGCCAAGGCCGAGGCCCTGACCGCCGGCAACCAGGGACTCACCCTCAACATCGCCGCCAATTATGGCGGTCAATGGGACATAGCCCAGGCGGCCCGCAGGCTGGCTCGCGCCGTGGCAGCGGGCGAGCTGGATGCAGAGGCGGTCGATGAAGAGGCTCTGGCACGTCAGGTCTGCATGGCCGATCTGCCTCCGGTGGATCTGCTGATCCGTACCGGCGGGGATCATCGCATCAGCAATTTTGTGTTATGGCAGCTTGCTTATGCCGAGCTCTATTTTACCCCGGTCTTGTGGCCCGACTTTGACGAGGCCGAGTTCAGCGGGGCAGTTGCCTCCTTCGTTGCTCGCGAGCGTCGCTTCGGGTGTACGGGTGAACAGATACGGGAATTGATCGCCGCGCAACAGACCGGCTAAACCCCGCTCCCAAGAGAGAGGTTTCTTTTGCTAAAACAACGAATTATTACCGCATTACTGTTAGTACCCCTGGTGTTGGGGGCACTGTTTTTCCTGCCATTGAAATTCTTTGCCCTGCTCGCTGCCCTGGTCTTTCTGCTGGCCAGCCGTGAGTGGAGCGCCTTCGTCTCTGCCCAGCCGCAACAATGGTTGCCGCTGGTGTTCTGCCTGTTGCTCGGTGCCAGCCTGTTCTGGGTGCCGGTAGAGCAACTCTGGATCCCCCAGCTGCATCCGCTGGTGATGGGCGTGCTCTGGACCGCCATCAGCTGGTGGCTGCTCGGGCTGCTGCTGGTGCTGCGCTACCCCCGCAGCGCCAGGTTGTGGAAAGAGTCCGTCTGGCTCAAGTCCCTGTTCGGTCTGGTGACCCTGGTGCCCTTCTTCTGGTCTCTGGTGGCCATCCGTGGGTACAACTTCTATCACGACCCCATGATGGGGGCCTGGATCCTGCTGTTCGTGATGGGCCTGGTCTGGGCGGCAGATTCTGGCGCGTATTTTTTCGGCAAGGCGTTCGGCAAGCACAAGCTGGCCCCGGCCGTCAGCCCGGGTAAAACCATAGAGGGCATGCTGGGCGGCCTCTTTACCGCCAGCGTGCTGGCCATAGGCGTGACCTGGTTCATGGGCTTCGTGCCGGCCAAGATGGGGGTGGTGCTGCTCTGCTCCCTGCTGGCGGTGCTGGCGTCCGTGCTCGGCGATTTGACCGAGAGCATGTTCAAGCGGGAGGCCGGCATCAAGGATTCCGGCACCCTGCTGCCGGGTCACGGCGGCATCCTCGATCGCATCGACAGCCTGACGGCGGCGCTGCCCGTCTTCCTGCTCAGCTATCTGCTACTCGGTCAGGAGTTCTGATGCGCAATCTGGTCATTCTGGGAGCCTCCGGCTCCATCGGTCAGAGCACCCTCAAGGTGCTGCGGCAGAATCCGGGGCGCTGGCAGGTGCTGGCGCTGACCGCGGCTCGCAGCGTGGATGCCATGGTGCGGGACTGTCTCGAATTCTCCCCCCGTTTCGCCGTCATGGTGGATGAGAGCGCCGCCAGCGATCTGGCCGGTCGCCTCAAGACCCATGGCTGCGCCACCCGAGTGCTCTGTGGTCAGGCTGCCCTGTGCGAAGTGGCCGCTCACCCTGACGCCCACAGCGTCATGGCGGCCATCGTCGGTGCGGCGGGTCTGGCACCCACCATGGCCGCCGTGCGTGCCGGCAAGCGGATCCTGCTGGCCAACAAGGAGGCCCTGGTGATGTCCGGCGCCTTCTTTATGGAGGCGGTGCGCCACCATGGGGCCGAGCTGCTGCCCATCGACAGCGAACACAATGCGATCTTCCAGTGCCTGCCCGAGGCTATTCAGCGCGAGCCTGGCTTCTGCGATCTGGCCGGGGCGGGCATCAGCAAGATACTGCTGACCGGCTCAGGCGGCCCCTTCCGCTATACCGACATCGACGAGCTGGCCAGGGTCACACCGGCCCAGGCGGTGGCGCACCCCAACTGGTCCATGGGGGCCAAGATCTCGGTGGACTCCGCCACCATGATCAACAAGGGATTGGAATACATAGAGGCGCGCTGGCTGTTCAACGCCCTCCCGGAGCAGATCCAGGTGGTGATCCACCCCCAGTCGGTGATCCACTCCATGGTGCAGTACAAGGACGGGTCAGTGCTGGCCCAGCTCGGCAACCCGGACATGTGTACCCCCATAGCCCACGCCCTGGCCTACCCGGCCAGGATTGAGTCCGGTGTGGAACCTTTGGATTTCTTCAGTGTCGGAGAGTTCAGCTTTATCCGCCCCGACTACGCCCGTTATCCCTGCCTGGCACTGGCCATGGCGGCCTGCCAGCAAGGACAGGCGGCGACCACCTCTCTCAATGCCGCCAATGAAGAGGCCGTCGCGGCTTTTCTTGCAGAGCGCATTGGATTTATGGATATTGCCAGAGTCAACGAATCCATCATGACGACACTGGGCACCAGTGCCGCAGGTTCGCTGGAGGATCTGATTGCGCTGGATGGCAGGGCCCGTGCCCATGCCCAGCAACTGATAGAGGAGCTTGCCGTATGAACGGACTGTGGTGGCCTGGTGCCGCTCTCTACGCCCTCGAGCGCCGAACTGGACATGACCCCGAGGTGATCGGCTGATGGGCGCCTTGTTATGGAATATTGGTGCCTTCATCGTGGCCCTGGGGCTGCTGGTGGCGGTGCATGAATTTGGCCACTTCTGGGTAGCCCGCCGCTGCGGCGTCAAGGTCGAGCGTTTCTCCATCGGCTTTGGCAAGGCTATCTGGCGCCGCATCGGCAAGGATGGCACCGAATATGTGCTGGCCCTGATCCCGCTGGGTGGCTACGTCAAGATGCTGGACGGCCGGGTCGATGAACTCAAGCCGGGGGAGGAGGCACAGGCCTTCAACCACAAGAGCGTCTGGGCACGGATGGCCATAGTCGCGGCCGGCCCCATGGCGAACTTCGTGTTCGCCCTGTTCGCCTTCTGGCTGATGTTCATGATAGGGGTGCCGAGCGTCAAGCCGGTGGTCGGCGAGGTGCGCCCTGCGTCCATAGTGGCCCAGGCCGGCATAGAGCCTGGCATGGAGATCGTCGGTGTCGGCGACGAGGCCACCGGAGACTGGGAGAGCGTGACCTATGCCCTCATCAGCCATCTGGGTGACAAATCGGTACAGCTCAAGCTGAAGGCGCCAGGCGCCAGCTACGCCGTCGACAAGACGCTGATGCTGGATAGCTGGACCTTCGATCCGGACAAAGAGTCCCCCATCGGCAGCCTGGGGATAGTCCCTCTCGGCGGCAAGGTGCTGCCCGTGGTACAGGCCATAGTGCCCTCGAGCGCCAGCGAGAAGGCGGGTCTGCAGGTGGGGGATCGCATCAAGGGCGTGGGTGATCAGGCGATCACCGAATGGACCGAGTTTGTCGAGCGAGTGCAGCAATCACCGGAGCAGCCACTGCAGGTGACGGTGGAGCGCGAGGGCAGCGATCTGACTCTGACCCTGACCCCGGATGTGAAAAAAGTACGGGGCCAGCTGGTCGGTTTCGTCGGCTTGTCGCCGCAACTGGTTCCATTACCGGATGAGTATCGAGTTCTGTTACAGTATGGGCCTTTGCAAGCCCTGTGGCATGGGGTCCAGAAGACCTGGAGCCTGATCACGCTGACCTTTGACATGATCGGCAAGCTGATCGGTGGCATCGTCTCCCTGGACAACCTGAGCGGCCCCATCTCCATCGCCAAGGGGGCTGGCAGCAGCGCAGATTACGGGTTGGTCTATTTCCTCGGTTTCCTGGCGCTCATCAGCGTCAATCTGGGGATCATCAATCTGTTCCCCCTGCCGGTGCTGGATGGGGGCCATTTGGTCTACTTCCTCATCGAGGCAGTCACCGGCAAGCCGGTACCAGAAAAAATTCAGGAAATTGGGTTCAGGATAGGCGCCGCCATTCTGATGTTACTGATGGGCATTGCGCTGTTTAATGATTTCGCTCGCCTCTGAGGCTAGAGCATCAACAAGGACACATAAGAACAAAATGGCTGTTAAAAAAGCATTGGTGTTGAGTTGCCTGCTGGGAGCCAGCTTCCTGGCTCAGGCGGCCCCTGCCTCTTTTGTGGTGCAAGACATTCAGGTCGAGGGTCTGCAGCGGGTGACCCTGGGCGCCGCCCTGTTGAATCTGCCGGTCCGGGTCGGTGACTCCGTGGACTCGGTGGCCCTGGCCAACGCCATCAAGAAGCTCTATGCCTCCGGCAACTTCGAGGACGTCAAGGTCTATCGTGACGGCCAGGTGCTGCAAGTCGTGGTGAAGGAACGCCCGACCATCTCCAGCATCGAGTTTTCCGGCAACAAGGACATCAAGGAGGAGCAGCTGACCCAGAGCCTGGAGTCCTCCGGCATCCGCGTCGGTGATCCCCTGGATCGCACCGTGCTGAGCTCCCTCGAGAAGGGACTGGAAGATTTCTACTACGGCGTGGGCAAGTACTCCGCCAAGGTCAAGGCCATCGTCACCCCGCTGCCTCGCAACCGGGTCGACCTCAAGTTCACCTTCGTGGAAGGGGAAGCGGCCAAGATCCAGCAGATCAACATAGTCGGCAACCAGGTGTTCCCGGAAGAGAAACTGCTGGCCCAGCTCTCCTTGAAGGACGATGTGCCCTGGTGGAACTTCACCGGCGATCAGCGCTATCAGAAGCAGAAGCTGGCCGGTGACATCGAAGTGCTGCGCTCCTACTACATGGACCGCGGTTACATACGTTTCGCTCAGGAGTCCACCCAGGTCTCCATGACCCCGGACAAGAAGGGCGTCTACGTCACCCTGAACATCAAGGAAGGGGATCAGTACAAGGTCTCCGGCGTGCAGCTCAAGGGCGATCTCATCGACCGTGGCGGCGATATGAAGGGGCTCATCCCCATAGAGGCAGGCAGCGTCTACTCCGCCAGCCAGGTGACCCACACCGAAGAGGTGCTCTCCAAGTTCCTCGGCCGTTATGGCTACGCCTACCCCAAAGTGGTCACCTTCCCCCAGGTCAATGACCAGACCAAGGAAGTGGAGCTGATCGTCAACATAGAGCCGGGCCCCCGTGTCTATGTGCGCAACATCAACTTCAGCGGCAACGTCACCACCAAGGACGAAGTGCTGCGTCGCGAGATGCGTCAGATGGAAGGCACCTGGCTCTCCTCCGACAACGTCGAGCAGTCCAAGACCCGTCTCAACCGCCTCGGCTTCTTCGAGACCGCGGAAGTGGACACCAAGAGGGTGGCGGGCAGCGACGATCAGGTCGATCTGGACTTCAAGGTCAAGGAGCAACCGGCAGGCTCCATCAACGCCGGCATCGGCTACGGTACCGAGTCTGGTCTGAGCCTGCAGGCGGGCCTGCAGCAAGACAACTTCATGGGGACCGGCAAGAAGATCGGCATCAACGCCAGCACCAACGACTACTCGAAGAACATCGATCTCAGCTACAACGATCCCTACTTCACCGTCGATGGCGTCAGCCTGGGCGGCCGCCTCTACTACAACAAGTTCAGCGCGGCCGATGCCAACATAGTCGACTACGAGAACACCACCATAGGCTTCCGCCTCTCCAGTGGTTTCCCGGTCAACGAGAACAACCGTCTCGACTTCAGCCTTGGCTACGAGAACAACAAGCTGTCCCAGCCCAACCCCTATGTGCAGGTGGATGAGTTCTGGAAGGTGTACCAGGCCAACCTGGACGGCGACAACCGCATGGTGTTCAACACTGTGGATGTCACCGCCGGCTGGACCCGTTCCACCCTCAACAAGGGTCAGTTCCCGACCGCGGGTGACCGTCAGCGGGTGAACGCCAAGGTGACTGTGCCTGGCATGGACCTGCAGTACTTCAAGCTCAACGCCGAAGACTCCCATTACTTCCCGTTTGATGCGGACCACCAGTGGGTCATGCTGGCCAAGGCCCGCGCCTCTTACGGCAATGGCTACGGCAGCAACGGTGACTACGACCACGTGCTGCCCTTCTTCGAGAACTACTATGCCGGTGGCTTCGATACCCTGCGCGGCTTCAAGAGCAACACAGTCGGTCCTAAGGCGCTCTACTACTACAACCTGGGCGGTAACGACGTGATCCAGGGTACCGACAGCTCTGTGGGGGGCAATGCCCTGGCGGTAGCCTCCCTCGAGATGATAGTGCCGACGCCGTTCGCGTCTGAAAGCTACCAGCCCCAACTGCGGACCAGCTTCTTCATCGATGCCGGTACAGTGTGGGACACCACCTTCGAATATGGTCAGTACCAGAACCGTTGCTTCAGTGGCTGTAACTATCTGATGGACTATTCTGACCCCACCAATATCCGGATGTCGGCGGGTCTGTCACTGCAGTGGCTCTCCCCCATGGGCCCCCTGGTGTTCGTGATTGCACAACCGCTCAAGAAATACGAAGGGGACGATACCGAAGTCTTCTCCTTCAACATCGGCCGTACCTTCTAAGGGCGCGGACGCTCCCCCACTTCGGTGGGGGTATTCAATGATGGGACGCGCAGCTTGCGTGCCTCACCAGGTAACAAGCCGGTCCCAGAGATCGCTTGCACAATCAGGTAAATCAGGTAGCCCTCGACCGAGGGACCAAGGAGTAAGTGTGAATAAAGCGTTGAAAGTAGCTGGTTTGAGTTTTGCACTGATGGCTGCCGGTATGGGCTCCGCCTGGGCTGAGACCAAGATCGCCGTGGTAGACATGGGCGAAGTCTTCCAAAAGCTGCCCCAGCGTGAAGCCGTGGCCAAGAAGCTGAAGGGTGAGTTCGAGCCGCGCATGCGCGAGCTGCAGAAACTGGAATCCGACGGTCAGGCTCTGGTCGAGAAGTTCAAGAAGGACGAAGCCTTCATGAGCAACGAGCAGAAGAAGCAGAACCAGGAGAAGCTGGCCAAGCTGCAGATGGAGTTCAACCAGAAGCGTCAGGCGTTCGAGCAGGACAACGGCCGTCGTCAGGCTGAAGAGCGCAACAAGATCCTGACCAAGGTGCAGGCTGCCATCGATTCCATCGCCAAGAGCAATGGCTATGATCTGGTGCTGGAGCGCAATGCTGCTCCCTATGCCGCCAGCAAGCTGGACATCTCCAGCCAGGTTATCTCTCAGGTAAGCAAGAGCAACTAATTGATGGCATTCACTCTCGCACAGCTGGCCCAGCAACTGGGGGCCGAGGTCCATGGGGATGGGACCCGGGAAATCCGCAAGGTAGCGACACTGGAAAAAGCCGGGGAGGGGGAGATTGCCTTCCTGTCCAACAAGAAGTACCGGCATTTCCTGGAGCAGAGCAAGGCGACTGCCGTGCTCATCACTGAGGCGGACCTGCCGTTTTGCCCCACCAATGCCCTGGTGCTCAAAGACCCCTATGTGGGGTTTGCCCGGGTAGCCCAACTGCTGGACACCACACCGCAGCCGGCCACGGATATACATCCGAGTGCCGTCATAGCGGCGGATGTGCAACTGGGCGAGAGAGTGGCCATCGGCGCCAATGCGGTCATCGAATCCGGCGTCGTGCTGGGGGATGATGTCCGCATAGGTCCGGGCTGTTTCGTTGGCAAGAATACCCGACTGGGAGCACGCTCCCGGTTGTGGGCCAACGTCACCCTGTATCATAACGTGACCCTGGGCACGGACTGTCTGGTGCAAGCCGGCACCGTGATCGGGGCCGACGGTTTCGGTTATGCCAACGAGCGTGGCGAGTGGATCAAGATCCCCCAGCTCGGTGGCGTGACCATAGGCAACCGGGTGGAAATCGGTGCCTGCACCACCATAGACCGCGGTGCCCTGGAAGACACCCGCATCGCGGACAACGTCATCATCGACAACCAGTGCCAGATCGCCCACAACGTCGAGATTGGCTACGGCACTGCCGTGGCGGGCTCGACCGTGATGGCCGGTAGTCTCAAGGTCGGCAAATACTGTATCATTGGCGGCGCTTCCGTCTTTAACGGGCACATGGAGATCTGCGACCAGGCCACCGTCACCGGTATGGCCATGGTGATGCGACCCATTACCGAGCCCGGCATCTACTCTTCCGGCATCCCCCTGCAAACCAATAAAGAGTGGCGTAAGACCGCCGCCCGGGTGATGCGTATCGAAGAGATGCACAAGCGGTTGAGCCGACTTGAGAAAAAGCTGGATCAAGAATAATCACGATTGGTATAGGGTACTGTTTTGACTACTGAAAAGAAAAGCCTGGGGATCCAGGAAATCATGGATCTGCTGCCCCACCGTTATCCGTTCCTGATGGTGGACAAGGTGGAAAATTATGAGATCAGCGATGAGCGCAAGACCCTGCGCGCCATCAAGAACGTCTCGTTCAACGAGCCGATCTTCCAGGGGCACTTCCCGGCCAAGCCGGTGTTCCCCGGCGTGCTGATCCTGGAGGCCATGGCCCAGGCGACCGGTATCCTGGCCTTTACCATGGTGGGCAAGCCGTCCCCCAACGAGCTCTATTACTTCGCCTCCATCGACAACGCCCGCTTCAAGCGTCCGGTCGGCCCTGGCGATCAGCTGGTGCTCGACGTAGAGTTCCTGAAGGAGCGTCGCGGCATCGCCAAGTTCACCGGCGTTGCCACTGTCGACGGTGAAGTAGTCTGTACCGCCGAACTGATGTGCGCCAAACGCGAGGTGTAACCGTGATCGACCAGACTGCCATCATCCACGATACCGCCATCGTCCATGAGTCTGCCGTGATCGGCAAAGGGGTGGAAATCGGCCCCTTTACCGTCATTGGTGCCGAGGTGGAGATAGGTGACGACACCTGGGTGGCTTCCCACGTGGTGATCAAGGGCCCGACCAAGATCGGCCGCGGCAACAAGATCTTCCAGCACACCTCCATAGGTGAGGATTGCCAGGACAAGAAGTACGCCGGTGAGCGCACCTTCCTCGAGATCGGCGACAACAACGTGTTTCGCGAGAACTGCACTGTGCACCGCGGCACCACCCAGGATCAGAGCCTGACCCGGGTCGGCAGCGGCAACCTCTTCATGGTCAACGTCCACGTGGCCCATGACTGCATGATCGGTGACAACTGCATCTTCGCCAATAACGCGACCCTGGCTGGCCACGTTCACATAGGTGACTTCGTGATCTTCGGCGGTCTGTCCGCCATTCACCAGTTCGGCCGCGTCGGCTCCCACGCCTTCGTCGGTGGCTGCGCCGCCCTGAACAAGGACGTGCCGCCCTACGTGATGGCCGCCGGCAACTACGCCAAGCCGTTCGGGGTCAACTCCGAAGGGCTGCGTCGTCGTGGCTTCAGCGCTGAAGCCATTTCGGCCGTCAAGCGTGCCTACAAGGAGATCTTCCGCTCCGGCAAGACCATCGAAGAGGTGTTGCCGGTACTGAGCGAGATGGCGGCCACCGAGCCGGCCGTCCAGCTCTATGTGGATTTCCTCAAGGGCAATGAGCGCGGGATCATCCGTGCCTAAGCCTATCCGCATCGGCATAGTCGCCGGAGAGACCTCCGGCGACATCCTGGCTGCCGGTCTGGTGCGCGAGCTGCTGGCTCGCTATCCCGATGCCCAGTTCGAAGGGATCGCCGGGCCGCGGATGCAGGCCCTGGGCGTCAAGGCCCTGTTCGAGATGGAAGAGCTTTCCGTTATGGGCATCAGCGAGGTGCTGGGACGTCTGCCCCGGATCCTCCAGGTGCGCCGCGAGCTGCTGCGCCATTTTATTGCCAACCCTCCTGACATCTTCGTCGGGGTGGATGCACCTGATTTCAATATCGGGGTGGAGCTGAAACTGCGCCGCGCCGGTATCAAGACGGTCCACTATGTCAGCCCCTCTGTCTGGGCCTGGCGTCAGGGCCGCATTCACAAGATCAAGGCCGCCACCGACATGGTGCTCGCCTTCCTGCCGTTCGAGAAAGCCTTCTACGACCGTTTCGATGCCCCCTGTCGCTTCGTCGGCCACACCATGGCGGACGACATTCCCCTGGTGCCGGATCAGCAGGAGATGCGCGAGGCACTCGGCCTGGAGCCGGGCCGCCGTTGGCTGGCGGTGTTGCCGGGCAGCCGCAGCGCCGAGGTCGGCTTCATGTCCCCCGTCTTCCTCGAGGCGTGCAAGCACCTGACAGTGCACTGCCCGGATCTCGGCTTCATAGTGCCGCTGGTGAACGAGACGCGGCGCGAGCAGTTCCTCGCCATCAAGGCCGAAGTGGCGCCGGATCTCGATATGGTGCTGCTGGACGGTCAGGGCCGTGAGGCCATGATAGCCGCCGACGTGGTGATGCTGGCGTCCGGCACGGCCGCGCTGGAAGCCATGCTGGTGAAGCGGCCCATGGTGGTGGGTTACAAGCTCAAGCCGCTCAGTTACTGGCTGGCCCAGTGGCTGGTGAAGACGGAGTACGTCTCCCTGCCGAATCTGCTGGCAGACAGGATGCTGGTGCCCGAGCTCATCCAGCATGAGTGCACCCCGGCCAATCTGGTGGAAGAGGTCAGCAAGTTGCTGGAGCACGACAACAGCGAGCTCATCGCCACCTTCACCAAGTTGCACCAGAAGATCCGCTGCAACGCCGATGTGCAGGCCGCCGAGGCGGTGGCCGAGCTGCTCGACAGCTAGGGTGGCTGGCGGCGCGCTTTTGGCGTTATGTTGTGCTGATACTGGCCCTGCGGGGCCGGTTTTGATTCAAGGCCTGTGATATGACGATCGATATTCCACAAGACAAGCTGGTAGCAGGGGTTGACGAGGTGGGCCGTGGCCCCCTGGTGGGTGACGTGGTCACCGCCGCGGTGATCCTGGATCCCGCCAATCCCATTGAAGGCCTCGCCGACTCCAAGAAGCTCTCCGAGAAGAAGCGCCTCGCCCTGTATGGCGAGATCAAGGCAAAGGCCCTGGCCTGGTCTATTGGCCGCGCCACCCCGGATGAGATCGACCAGCTCAACATACTGCACGCCACCATGCTGGCCATGCAGCGCGCCGTGGCGGGCCTCTCCATGACCCCCGAGCTGGTCTTTATCGACGGCAACCGCTGCCCGGCATTGCCGATGGAAGCGCGCGCCGTGGTCAAGGGCGACAGCCTGGTGGCCGCCATCAGTGCCGCCTCCATCCTCGCCAAGGTGACCCGTGACGCCGAGATGACAGAGCTGGACAGCCGTCATCCCGAGTACGGCTTCGCCCGCCATAAGGGTTATCCCACCGCCGAACACCTCGCCATTCTGGCCGAGCGCGGCCCCCTGCCCGAATATCGGCAGAGCTTCAAACCGGTGCGCCGGGCGCTGGGGATCGAATAACCATGGCCGATCCTCGCTTCGTCCACCTGCGGGTCCACTCCGACTTCTCCATGGTCGATGGCCTGCAAAAGATTGGCCCCATCGTCTCGGCAGCCGCGGCCAACAACATGCCGGCCCTGGCCCTGACCGACCAGATGAACATGTGCGGCCTGGTGCGCTTCTATGGCTCGGCCCATGGCAAGGGGATCAAGCCTCTGGTCGGGGCGGATTTCTGGGTGCAGAGCGATGAGCTCGGCGACGAGCAGTTCCGCCTCACCCTGCTCGCCATGGACAACGACGGCTACCAGAACATCACCCTGCTCATCTCCCGCGGCTACCAGCGCGGTCACGTGCAGGGGCGCCCTGTTATCGACAAGGGCTGGCTGGTCGAACATGCCAAGGGGGTGATAGTGCTCTCAGGCGGTCGCGAGGGGGATCTCGGCAAGTTCCTGCTCAAGGGTAACCGCCAGATGGTGGAGCAGAGCCTCGCCTTCTACCGGACTCACTTCCCGGATGCCTACTACCTGGAGCTGCTGCGTACCGGCCGACCCGATGAAGAGGTCTACCTGCACATGGCGGTGGCCATCGCCGCCGAGTTCGAGCTGCCCGTGGTGGCCACCAACGAGGTGGTGTTCCTCGGGGCCGATGACTTCGATGCTCACGAGATCCGGGTCGCCATCCACGACGGCTACACCCTGATGGACAAGCGCCGTCCGCGCCGCTACAGCCCGCAGCAGTACCTGCGCAGCCAGGAGGAAATGTGCGAGCTGTTTGCCGACATTCCCGAGGCGCTGGAAAACACGGTGGAGATCGCCAAGCGCTGCAACGTGACTGTGCGTCTGGGCGAATACTTCCTGCCGAACTTCCCGACCGGCGACATGAGCACCGAAGACTTCTTGGTGATGAAGTCCAAGGAGGGGCTGGAGGACCGTCTGGCCTTCCTGTTCCCGGATCCGCAAGTGCGCGCCGCCAAGCGTGGCGAATACGACGAGCGCCTCGACATAGAGCTCAAGGTGATCAACCAGATGGGCTTCCCGGGTTACTTCCTCATAGTGATGGAGTTTATCCAGTGGTCCAA
Source organism: Aeromonas sp. Marseille-Q5825 (assembly GCF_946892685.1). Taxonomy (NCBI): domain Bacteria; kingdom Pseudomonadati; phylum Pseudomonadota; class Gammaproteobacteria; order Aeromonadales; family Aeromonadaceae; genus Aeromonas; species Aeromonas sp. Marseille-Q5825. The sequence continues at coordinate 104,160 of NZ_CAMPOU010000004.1, read as the reverse complement.
GGACAACGGCATCCCCGTCGGCCCAGGCCGGGGATCTGGCGCGGGCTCCCTGGTGGCCTACGCCCTCAAGATCACCGATCTGGATCCCCTCGAGTTTGATCTGCTGTTCGAACGTTTCCTCAACCCCGAGCGGGTCTCCATGCCCGACTTCGACGTCGACTTCTGCATGGACAGACGGGACGAGGTGATCGAGCACGTCTCCGAGATGTATGGCCGGGAGGCGGTGTCCCAGATCATCACCTTCGGCAGCATGGCGGCCAAGGCGGTGGTGCGGGACGTGGGCCGGGTGCTGGGCCACGCCTATGGTTTCGTGGATCGCATCTCCAAGCTCATTCCGCCGGATCCGGGCATGACGCTGGCCAAGGCATTCGAAGCCGAGCCCAAGCTGCCGGAGCTCTACGAGCAGGACGAGGAGGTCAAGGATCTCATCGACATGGCGCGCCGGCTGGAAGGGGTGGTGCGCAACGCCGGCAAACACGCAGGTGGTGTGGTGATAGCCCCCACCAAGATCACCGACTTCGCGCCGCTCTACTGCGACGACTCCGGCCATCACCCTGTTACCCAGTTCGACAAGAACGACGTGGAGTACGCGGGTCTGGTGAAGTTCGACTTCCTGGGGCTGCGCACCCTGACCATCATCGACTGGGCGCTCGGCATGATCAACCCGCGCCTGGCCAAGGAGGGCAAGCCGCCGATCGACATCGCCGCCATCCCCATCGATGACAAGAAGTCGTTCGCGCTGCTGCAGCGCTTCGAGACCACGGCGGTATTCCAGCTCGAATCCCGCGGCATGAAGGATCTCATCAAGCGGCTGCAGCCCGACTGCTTCGAAGACATGATCGCCCTGGTGGCCCTGTTCCGTCCGGGCCCGCTGCAGTCCGGCATGGTGGACAACTTCATCGAGCGCAAGCACGGCAAGGAGGCCATATCCTACCCGGACGAGAAGTGGCAGCACGAGAGCCTCAAACCCATACTGGAGCCCACCTACGGCATCATCCTCTACCAGGAGCAGGTGATGCAGATAGCCCAGGTGCTGGCGGGCTACACCCTGGGCGGCGCGGACATGCTGCGCCGGGCCATGGGCAAGAAGAACCCCGCCGAGATGGCCAAGCAGCGTTCCGGCTTCGAGGAAGGGGCGGTCAAGAACGGCGTCGACGGCGAGCTGGCGATCAAGATCTTCGATCTGGTGGAGAAGTTTGCGGGCTACGGCTTCAACAAGTCCCACTCCGCCGCCTATGCGCTGGTCTCCTACCAGACCCTCTGGCTCAAGACCCACTTCCCGGCCGAGTTCATGGCGGCGGTGATGACCGCCGACATGGACAACACCGACAAGATAGTGACGCTGGTGGACGAGTGTCAGCGCATGGGGCTGACCGTCATACCCCCTGACGTGAACACAGGTCGCTACCGGTTCAGCGTCAACGAAGATGGCCACATCGTCTATGGCATAGGCGCGGTGAAAGGGGTCGGCGAAGGCCCCATAGATGCCATTCTCAGCGCCCGGGATCAGGACGGTCCCTTCCGGGATCTGTTCGACTTCTGCAACAGAGTCGACATCAAGAAGCTCAACAAGCGGGTGATGGAGAAACTCATCCTCTCCGGCGCCATGGACCGACTGGGCCCGCACCGTGCCGCCCTGATGGCGACGCTGGAAGAGGCCATGCGCGCCGCCGAGCAGCACGCCAAGGCCCAGGCGGTGGGGCAGGTCGACATGTTCGGGGTGCTCACCGAGGAGATAGACGACGTCAAGAAGGCGTTCGCCAACGTGCCGCACTGGCCCGACAAGGTGTGGCTGGAAGGGGAGCGCGAGACCCTCGGGCTCTACCTCACCGGTCACCCCATCAACCAGTACAGCAGCGAGCTGCGTCGCTACACCTCGGGCCGTCTGTGCGATCTGCATCCCACCTCCCGGGATACGGTGACCACGGCAGCCGGGCTGGTGATCGCGGCCCGCAGCATGGTGACCAAGCGCGGCAACAAGATGGGGATCTTCACCCTGGACGACAGATCCGGCCGTCTGGATGTGACCCTGTTCAGTGAAGCGCTGGAAAAATACGAAGAATTGATGCAAAAAGACCGTATTTTAGTGGTTTCTGGACAGGTCAGCTTTGATGACTTCTCCGGTGGCCTTAAAATGTCGGCCCGCGAATTGCTGGATATCAACGATGCGAGGGAGCGTTTCGCCAGGGCGATCCGCATTTCTCTCGATGAACAACGCATTGACGAACGCTTTTTCCCGCGTTTGTGCGAGATTTTGGAGCCCGCCCGTGCCGGAGTCTGTCCGGTTCAGGTAAACTATCGTCGGCCCGGCTCCCGGGCGCGATTGACGCTCGGTACCGAGTGGCGGGTGACGCCCACCGATCAACTGATAGATGACTTGCGAGTCCTGCTTGGACGAGAGCGGGTTGAATTGGTTTTTGATTAGAGGATCTATTGTCCCTATGAGTCTTTTTCTGGATTTTGAACAGCCGATCGCCGAATTGCAGGCTCAGATCGATGAACTTCGCCATGTGAGCGAGCACAACAGTGCCGTGGATCTCAGCGAAGATATCCGTCGGCTGGAGAAGAAAAACGAAGAGCTGACCAAGAAGATCTTCGGCGATCTGGGTGCCTGGCAGGTGTCCCAGATGGCGCGTCATCCCCAGCGCCCCTACACCCTCGACTACATCGAGCAGATCTTCACCGACTTCGACGAACTGGCCGGTGATCGCGCCTACGCCGATGACAAGGCCATCGTCGGCGGCATAGCCCGCCTGGACGGCGAGCCCGTGATGGTGATTGGTCAGCAGAAGGGTCGCGAGACCAAGGAGAAGATCCGTCGCAACTTCGGCATGCCGCGCCCGGAAGGGTACCGCAAGGCCCTGCGCCTGATGCAGATGGCCGAACGCTTCAAGATGCCGATCATCACCTTCATCGACACCCCGGGCGCTTACCCCGGCGTGGGTGCCGAGGAGCGTGGCCAGTCCGAGGCCATCGCCCGCAACCTGAAAGTCATGGCCGGCCTGACAGTGCCCGTGGTCTGCACCGTGATAGGTGAAGGCGGCTCCGGCGGCGCACTGGCCATCGGTGTCGGCGATCGGGTCAACATGCTGCAGTACTCCACCTACTCCGTCATCTCGCCGGAAGGTTGCGCCTCCATCCTGTGGAAGAGCGCCGACAAGGCACCGGTGGCCGCCGATGCCATGGGCATCACGGCCCAGCGCCTGAAGGAGCTCAAACTCATCGACAGCATCGTCGAAGAGCCCCTCGGCGGCGCCCACCGCAACGTGGAGCTGATGGCCCAGCGCCTGAAGGATCGCATCAAGCAAGACCTGGCGGCCTTGCGCCCGCTGGACAGCGACCAGTTGCTGGAGCAGCGCTACCAGCGCCTGCTGGGTTACGGCTACTGCTGATGCCCGGCCTTGTGCCCTGAAGAGTGCCTGAAAAGTGCCGGAAGGCCCCTGCTGATGCGGGGGCCTTCTTTTTTGGGCTGAACCTTGGGGCCTTGCTGGCGGGGTGCCTTATCGCCCTTGATGGTGCGTGGCATTGAGTGGGGTGGGTTCGGCGGAACCCAGGTGGAAAAGCAGGACGGCTTTGTTCGCCAGCGTACAGACGGGGAGGGAGAAGGGGAATAGCGTGGGTATCAGGTATACAGGTTGCCGCCGATATTCCATTCATTCAGCCTGCATCAACGATGACAGCTCTGTGGTGTGAGAGGCAGGGCGCCATGGTTGGCAATCATCCAGATATTGCCAGCGTCATGTTTACTCGAAATGGAGTCAGCTCGTTATGAAAAAACCTAACAGCTTTACCAAGACATTCGTTGCCGCCCTGTTGTTGTCAGTCGTCACCGTGGGTTGTGCTTCAACGGCCAGCAAGGAAGGAACGGGAGAATATATCGATGATTCTGTGGTCACCACCAAGGTGATTTCTGCGATATTTTCCGACCCCGAACTTAAATCGGCAGAAATCAATGTAGAAACCTTCAAAGGGGTGGTGCAATTGAGCGGTTTTGTCAGCTCCAAGGCGAGTATCGACAGAGCCAGCAGGGTGGCCAGCGGGGTTAATGGCGTCACATCAGTCAAAAATGACCTGCGTTTGAAGTGATGCCATAAACGCAGCCACCAAAAAATACAAGGGGCGGGTATAGCCGCCCCTGATCCACATAGATCCCCAGACACATCCCTGCTGTCCCCTTGCCGCTGCAGGGATCTCTTTTGCTTGCGCCACAGGCTGAATGAAATGGCCCCCGGACCCAGGAGATGGGCCCGGGGGCTTTTTGCTAGAAAATGGCGGCCAGCAGCCAGCTGGCGATAAAGCCGATGGCGATCGCTATGCCGATGCTGCCCATGGGGTTGCTCTTGATCTTGCCGCGCAGCTCCTTGAGGTTGGAGGCTCTGGCCTCCTTTATCTCATTGCCTTTCTCGCTCAAGACGTTGGCGGTTGAATTGACCGCCTTGGCGACTTTGTCGACCGCACCGTGGGTGTTCTCGGTCATCTGCTTCACCGTGGAGTTGATGTTGTGAGCGGCATGGTCTGCCTCTCTCTTCTCCCCGGCAGGGATGACGCTGGCGTCCTCTTTGGTGACTGAGGCGCTTTTTTCAGCTGGGCTCATGATATTTCTCCATATCCGCTGTGTGCCGGGGGAGGGGCGCTCCCTCTGGCATCTCTAGGTGGATGGGGTGGCAGTCCCATTGCGCCCTGATGTCGAGCAATGACTGCGATTGGCTGTGCGATGCAGTGGCACCCGAACAAGCATGCCGCCCACTGCGTCTGTGGGTGTCAGAACGACCTCAATATGCCTCATCCGTATTGTTGTGTCGGTACGTTAGGACACATAACAGGGAGTGTGTGAATGACGGACATATGGCCGCTCGGGTATTGCGGGCGGTTCGGTGGTGATGGCGCCGATACGTTAGCCCAGGTCGTGGGTTTGCCCTATCTTTAGCCTTGATTGAATTGTCGTGTGAGTCGCCACCTGGAGAGAGAGACATGCCTGAGCATCATCCGCGGTTGAACCATTTGCTGGCGGCCCTGCCCCCCGAGGTCTACACGCGTCTGCTGCCGCACCTCGAATACATAGATTTACCCCTGGGCAAGGTCTTGTACGAATCGGGCGACGCCCTGCGCCATGTCTATTTTCCCATCGACTGCATCGTCTCCCTGCTCTATGTGATGAAAGACGGCGCCTCGGCGGAGATCTCCGTGGTGGGCAACGAGGGGTTGATCGGGGTGGCCCTGTTCATGGGGGGCGAAAGCACCACCAGCCGCGCCCTGGTACAGAGTGCTGGCCATGCCTACCGACTGAAAGGGCAGTTGCTCAAAAGCGAATTCAATCTGCACGGCGACATGCTGCACCTGGTGCTGCGCTACACCCAGGCGCTCTTGACCCAGATGGCGCAGACGGCGGTGTGCAATCGTCACCACTCCATCGATCAGCAACTCTGCCGCTGGCTGCTGCTCTCCCTCGACAGGCTCTCGGGCGACAAGCTCTCCATGACCCAGGAGCTGATCGCCAACATGCTGGGGGTCAGGCGGGAGGGGGTGACGGATGCGGCGAGCAAGCTGCAAAAGCTGGGGGTGATAGAGTACCGCCGTGGCCACATCACAGTGCTGGACAGGCCCAAGCTGGAGCAGCTCAGCTGCGAATGCTATGCGGTGGTCAAGGCCGAAACGGACCGGCTGCTGCCCTATCTGCCCATAGTCCCCAAGCCCTGAATACACCCCATACCCGGACTCCGATAGCCTCCCCTGACGGCCATGGGGTGGCCGTCAGCGCGCCAGCGTGATCTCGAGCCTGTGCTGCCCCTCCTGAAGAGGGATGCGCAGTGGCAGGGGGGTTGGCGCCAGGAGCACGCCATCGAGTCGAACGCTTCCCTCTTGCTGCCCTGATGGGGGCTCGGCACTCACCTCTATCCTGTAGTGACAGTTCTCCAGGGAGATTTCCACGCTGAATCCGGGCCAATGGCTGGGCAGCCTGGGGGTGATGAGCAGAGCCTGCCCCTCACGTGTGATGCCCAGTATGCCGTCGAGCCCTGCCTGATACATCCAGCCTGCCGCCCCCGTGTACCAGGTCCAGCCACCCCGGCCCTGATGGGGGGCGACCGAGTAGATATCCGCCGCCATGACATAGGGCTCCACCTTGTAGCGCGCCATGGCCGAGCCATTCAGGGCGTGGTTGATGGGGTTGAGCAGGGCAAATTGCCGGCAGGCCTTGTCCGTCTCCCCCAGGCGGGCAAAAGCCAGGACGGCCCAGACGGCGGCATGGGTATATTGACCGCCGTTCTCGCGAAGCCCCGGGGGATAGCCGCGAATGTAGCCGGGGTCCTGGGTCAGGGTGTCGAATGGCGGGCTGAACAGCAGGGAGAGGCCCTCCTCGTAGCGCACCAGATGCCGCTCCAGGGACTGCATGGCCATCCTGGCCCGGGCCGGATCGGCGGCGCCGGAGAGAACGGCCCAGGATTGGGCGATGGCGTCTATCTGGCATTCCGGGCTCTTTCTCGCTCCCAGCCAGGTGCCGTCGTCGAAGGTGGCCCGACGATACCAGGCGCCATCCCAGGCATGCTGCTCCAGGGCTGCCCCGATCCGCTCGGCGTGAGCCAGCCAGCGTTCGGCACGGCCGTCGTGACGGGCCCGGGCCAGGGGGGCGAACAGACTGATGGTGCGCAGCAGCAACCAGCCCAGCCAGACGCTCTCTCCCTTGCCGGCACTGCCGACCCGGTTCATGCCATCGTTCCAGTCCCCCGATCCCATGAGCGGCAGCCCCAGGCTGCCGGTGAGCGCCATGGCCTGATCCAGACCGCGGGCACAGTGCTCATAGAGGGAGGCGACCTCCTCGCAGACCTGGGGCAGGAAGAAGGCATCCTGCTGATCCGGCCCAAGGGAGGGGCCCTCCAGGAAGGGGATCTGCTCCTCGAGAACAGCGTCATCGGCGTTGCTGCGCACATAGGTGGCCGTGGCGAGTGCCAGCCAGACCCTGTCATCCGAGATCCGGGTGCGCACCCCCTGACCGGAGTGCGGCAGCCACCAGTGCTGCATGTCCCCTTCCACGAACTGGCGAGCCGCCGCCCGCAGCAGGTGTTGCCGGGTATCCCGGGGAGCGGCGAACCCCAGGGCCATGCCATCTTGCAGCTGATCGCGAAAACCATAGGCCCCTCCCGCCTGATAGAAGGCGGAGCGGGCCCAGAGCCGGCAGGCCAGGGTCTGGTAGAGCAGCCAGCCGTTGAGCATGAAGTCCATGGCCAGATCGGGCGTCTTGACCTGCACGGCGCCAAGCAGCCCCTGCCATTGGGCTTCGACCTGTTCCAGTACCTCATCGAGATCCTGGCGATAGCGCAGTATGAGGGCAGAGGCCTTCTCATCCGACTCCCCCTGACCGTGCAGCACCAGGATCTCCAGCCGTTGGCCTGGCGCCAGATCAACGTGAGTCTGCAGCGCCGAGCAAGGGTCTATGCCGGCCCCGGTTCTGCCGGACAGGGGCCGGCCGCCCTGCAGCGCCGCCGGGGCGGCGAGCTGGCCCTGGTATCCGAGAAACTCGCTGCGATCGCCGGTCCAGCTGGTCTGTCTGCCACCGAGGTCGAGGAAGGCCACCCGCTCGGGGAAGGCGGCGTTCCAGGGATTGCGGGCCAGCATGGCCCCGGTCTGCTCGTCCATCCGGGTGGTGATGAAGGGGGCGCTGGCAGCGCGGGAGGCCCCCAGCACCCACTCCGCATAGCAGGTGATGCAGAGCCGGCGGGCGTTGCCGGTCAAATTGTGCAGCGTCAGGCGAGAGATCTTGACGGGGTCCGCCACCGGCACGTATTGCAGCAGCTCGCTGTGGATGCCGTGGGCCTGGTGCTCGAAGTGGCTGTAACCAAAGCCATGGCGGGCGACATACTGACCCCCGTCGCGGATGGGCTGGGCTGTGGGGCTCCACAGCGCCAGGCTATCCTCGTCGCGAATGTAGATGGCCTCGCCGGCGGGGTCCGTCACAGGGTCATTGGACCAGGGGGTCAGCTGGTTCTCCTTGCTGTTGCCGGCCCAGGTGTAGCCACTGCCGAGGGCGGAGGCCTGGAAGCCAAAGCCGGAGTTGGCGATCACATTGATCCAGGGGGCCGGCGTGGTCTGCTCGCCGCTGAGCAGGGTGACGTATTCGCGCCCCTCCCTGGCAAAGCCCCCCAGGCCATTGAAGAACGCCAGCTCCGGGTGATGGGGGGGCTTGATGGGCGCCTGGCCGTGGGCCTTGGCGGGGGTGACCGGGAAGGGCCGAGGTGGCGGCTCCTTGAGGCGGGCGAGCTGTTCTTGCAGGGGGCCGCGGCGCGCTATCAGCACGACCCGCGCCGCGGCGTACAGCAGCTCGCACAGCTCGCCGCTCATCAGGTCGCGGCGCACAGTGTAGACGGAGCCCTGGGCCAGCTCGGCATGGAAGCGCGGCCGGGACTGGCTGCTGCGCACTGCGGTGTCTATGCCGTTTTGCAGATCCTGCACATAGGTGGAGACATGCTCGTTCATGATCACCAGATCCACGGCCAGCCGCTTCATCCGCAGGTATTCGTGGGCCAGCAGCAGCTCATGCACCTGGGCCAGATCCTCCACATCGTCGATGCGCAGCAGCATGATGGGCAGATCCCCCGAGATGGACTGTTGCCAGAGGGCCGATTGCCGTGTCAGGCCACGGGCTATGGTGGCCGAGGCGGCGCGGAATCGGGCATCCCCATAGAGCAGGGGGGCGGCCAGCCGCTGGAAGTTGGCCCCGTCGGAGGGCTGGATGTTGAGATGGTGCAGCTGCACCTGCGCCTGGGTCCAGGCCAGCGTCTTGGCCCGCTGGAAGGCGTGGCGGTTGTGGTGCTGATCGATGAGATCGAGCAGTGCCGGCCGAGAGGGGGCCACCAGGGTCCAGAAGGCGACATGGGTGCTGCTGCCAGGCAGGACATGGACCCGCTGGCGCAGGGCGAAGATGGGGTCGAGCACGGTTCCCGTGGTGTTGGAGAGGGGGACATGGCGCTGCAAGGCGTGGGCGGTGGCCAGGGTGCGCCCCTGGCCGATGAATCGGGCACGGTCGGATTCATATTGCAGGGTCCCGGCCAGATGGTCCTCGACGATGATGAAGTGGGCGGCCCACACCTCCTCCTCCTCGGGGGATCTGGGCCGCCGGGTGGCGATCAGGGCCCCCAGCTCTGCCAGGTATTCGGTGACCACAAAGAGCTTGCTGAAGGCCGGGTGGGCGCGATCCGCCTCCGGTGTGGTCAGCACCAGCTCGGCATAGGAGGTGAGCTCGATATGACGAAGGCGGCGACCGCGGTTGCTCAGGGAGATGCGCCTCACTTCCCCGTCCGCCTCACCGGAGACCAGCACCTCCAGGGTGGTGGTCAGGCGATCGTGATGATGAACGAACTGGGCGCGATCCTCGGAGAAAACCACCTCTCCCTTCGGATCCGAGTTGCCAAGAGGATGAGCGCAGGGGGACCAGGTCTCACCGCTCTGGACATCATGGAGAAAGAGGAAGGAGCCCCAGTGGTCGCGGGTGGCGTCCTCCTGCCAGCGGGTGATGGCGATGTGGCGCCAGCGGCTGTAGCCCGCCCCCGCTCCGGTGAGCATGACGCAGTAGCGGCCATTGGAGAGCAGGTGGGTGACAGGGGCTCCCAGGCTGGCCGAGGAGAGGCGGCGCACCGAGCTCACCTCGAAGCCGCTCTGGGTGAGGGAGGCCTTGATCTCGGCGGCGTGGGGCCGAACGATGGCCATGTCCTGGGGGATCCGCTCCTGCAGCAGCAGATCGCAGGCCTGCACCATGGGGTCTTCATGGAAACGGGCGCGCATCTGCCCCCCGTGGAGGGCGTTGGCGAGGGCCACTATGGTCATCCCCTGGTGGTGGGCCATGAAGCTCTGCACTATGGCAACCTGCTGGCTGTCGGGCAGGCGCGAGGGGGTAAAGTCGAGGGCCTCGTAGAAGCCGTAACGGCCGCGGCCTCCCATGGCGGCCAGCCGCTGGAAGTTTGCCAGAGCCGCCCCCGGGTTGATCATGGCGGCCAGCCCGGTGGCATAGGGGGCGACCACTTTGTCCTCGGCCAACCCGCGCTTGAGGGCGAGCTGGGGGATGCCGAAATTGGAGTACTGGTAGGTGAACTCCATGTCCCTGGCGTTGTAAGCGGACTCCGAGATGCCCCAGGGGATGCCGAGGGCGTGGCCGTAGCGGATCTGGGCGTCGACGATCAGCCTGCTGGTCTGCTCAAGCTGCGAGCCGACCGGGGCCCGCATCACCAGGGCGGGCATCAGGTACTCGAACATGGAGCCGGACCAGGAGATGAGGGCGGCCCCTGTGCCCAGGGGGGTAGCGGCCCGTCCCAGCCTGAACCAGTGGCTGGTGACGATATCCCCCTTGGCGATGGCAAACAGGCTGGCCAGCCTCGCCTCCGAGGCGAGCAGATCGTAACAGCTGCCGTCTAGCCGGTTGTCGGAGAGGGAGTAGCCGATGGAGAGCAGGCGGCGCTCCTCATTGAGCAGGAACCCGAAGTCCATCCCCATGGCGAGGGCGCGGGCCTGGGCTGCCAGGGCGTGCAGCCGTCGCTGGCGCATCTCGGGGTCGGCGGCCTGGTCCTGCAGATGTTCGGCCACCACCCGCTTGAGGGCCTCCAGCCAGAAGAGGAGCTCCTCCCCCTCCCGTTGACAGGCCTGCAGATCGAGCTGGTGCGCCGTGTTGCTGGCTTGCACCGTCAGCCGGGCGAGCACCGGGAGCTGGTGGGTTGCCGACAGGGGGCGGGCGAGCTGGCCACGGATCTCCTTGAGGTTGGCGCCGAGGGCCTGCACCTGGCCGCTCTCCTTCATGGCGTAAGCCTGCAGGGCCTGCTCCGCCAGCAGGCAGGTATCCAGGATGCCGCTGCAAATGGCGCCGTCCCCCGCCTGTTGCTGCCAGCGCTCGCAGCCGGTGGCGACCACCAGCAGGTGGCCGGCCAGGTTGCCGCTGTCCACCGAAGAGACATAGGCTGGCTCCAGGGTGAGCAGGCTGCGGGTATCGTACCAGTTGAAGAAGTGACCCTTGAAACGGGGCAGACGCTGCATCACGGCCAGGGTGGTTTCCAGCCGCGTGAGGGTGGCGCAGCACCCGGTCCAGCCAAAATCATTGGCCGCCAGGGCGGAGAGCAGATAGAGCCCCATGTTGGTGGGGGAGGTGCGATGGGCGATGACCTCCTGCGGGCTCTCCTGCACGTTGTCCGGCGGCAGCTGGTTGTCCAGATCGGTGACCAGGGTCTCGAAATAGCGCCAGGTCTGGCGGGCAACCAGGCGCAGCTCGGCGGCCTGGGCGGGAGTGCAGCTCATCTGTCTGGCGAGGTCGGGGGGGCGGCTGGTCCAGTAGGCCACCAGCGGGGCCAGCAGCCAGAGCAGGCTGACCGGCAGCACCAGGGGCCAGGCGGTGGGGGTTCCCAGCAGGGTGAGGCCGCAGACCCCAATGGCAAGCACCACCCCGGCCGTCATCAGCCGATAAAACCCGGTCCAGGCCAGGCGCGGTGAACCCGAACTCTGGGCCGAGGTGGTCCACTCCAGCAGGTGGCGATGGGAGAGGAAGAGGCGAAACAGGGTGCGCACTATGGCATCCGTCATGCGCCAGGCCTGATCGGCCAGAAATACCAGGCTGAGCAGGGCCTGCATGAAGGCCCGTTGCAGCCTCTGGCCGACCATCCCCAGGTAGTGGCGCCACAGGATATCCCGCTTGCGAGGGATCAGGGTGAAGAGCAGCGGCAGGAAGAGGGGCAATGCCTGGGCGGCGAACAACAACAGGCTGGCGATTGTTGCTGTGCCCAGCGGCAACTGCCAGCCGGCCAGCAGCGCCAGCAAGGTGCTGGGTGCCAGCAGGGAGCGGCAGAGGTTGTCAAACATCTTCCAGCGCCCGATGAGCGGCAGGGCGTCCTGTCCGCGGCTGCGCCGGCAGATCCAGGCGAGCAACTGCCAGTCCCCTCGGGTCCAGCGATGCTGGCGCTTGGCACTGACGTCATAACGGGAGGGAAACTCCTCGACGACCTCGATATCCGAGGCGAGCCCCGCCCGGGCGAAGATCCCCTCGAACAGATCATGGCTCAGGTGGCTGTTGTCCGGCACGCGCCCCGCCAGGGCGGCGGTGAAGGCATCCACGTCATAGATGCCCTTGCCGGTGAAGGAGCCCTCCCCGAACAGATCCTGATAGAGGTCGGAGACGGTGGCGGCATAGGGATCCATGCCCCCGGGCCCCGAGTAGAGCCGCTGATAGTAGGAGCCGTCCTGACCCAGCGGCAGCGAGGGGGTGACCCGGGGCTGCAGTATGCCGTAGCCATGGGTGACACGCTGGCGTCCGGCGTCGAGGTGGGGATGATTGAGAGGATGGGCCATCTTGCCAATCAGCCGGCTGGCGGCATCTCTTGGCAGGCGGGTATCCGCGTCCAGGGTGATGACATAGCGCACCCCCTGGGGGATGGCGGGGGGCTGGCCGTCCGTCGCCATGAAGCTGGTATCCGCCGCGCCGCGCAGCAAGCGGTTCAGCTCGTAGAGCTTGCCCCGCTTGCGCTCCCACCCCATCCAGCACCCCTCGCCCGGGTTGAACCTGCGGTGGCGATGGAGCAGCCAGAAGCGATCCCCCGAGGGGCCAGGGCCATATTTTTCGTTGAGCCGGGCAATGGCCTGGCGTGCCGCCGCCAGCAGGGCCTCATCCCCCGGCAGCCGCTCTTGCTGCGCATCCACACCGTCGCTGAGCAGGGCAAAGCTGATATCGCCGCTGACCCCGGAGAGATGATGCACCTCCAGCTGCTCGACCTGTGCCAGCAGCTCGGATGGCGACACCAGCAGGGTCGGCATGACCACCAGGGTGCGCAGCGAGGGCGGGATGCCGTGGGTGAGATCCATGGCGGGGAGGGGGCTGGGAACCAGGTGCGCGCTGATGAGATAGTTGACCAGGGAGAGAGCCACGGCATGGGCCGGCAGGAGCGTAAACAGGAAGAAGAGCCCCATCCAGAGTGACCAGGGTTCATCTGGGGAGACGAGCAGGCGATGGCTTAGGGCCAGCAGAAAGAGGGTCAGCAAAGTGATGATGCCGATGTAACCCTGGATGCCGAGCCGGGCGTAAAAGCGGTGCAGGCGAAGGCGCAGGGGAGGGCGAAATCCGAGCTCGGCCTCGAGGGCGGGTCGCCCCTCTGCGATCAGGTGGTAGCCGGGCTCCGCTGCTCTTCGCCGGATCTCGTCCTGCTGCGCCTCCGGTGGGAGCCGGGTCGCGGCCAGGACCCTGGCCGTGACCGCCAGCTCGCCGTGGTCGGAGTAGCGGGCCAACTCTTCTATGGCCTGGCGATAGAGGTTGCGGGTGGGGAAGTCCATCTCGGCAAAGGGGCTCTCTGCGCGCAGTTGATGATCCACCAGGCTCATCCCCTCGACGAGTTCACTCCAGTCCATGCCGGAGATGAGGCGCATGCTGGTGATGACGTTGCGAATGGTGACGTTGGAGGCGCCCTGGCGCTGCTGGGCATGCTGCACCACCTCCTCCACCGACAGGCCTTGCCGGGTGAGGCGCTCCTCCAGCCAGCCGAGTGCCGGTGTGGTGTTGGGATCCTGATCCCGCAGCTGCTTGACCAGCTGGGCGGCAAACAGCTCCGAGAGCGGGCCGCTCGCCCGGGAGGCGATGTCTTCGTTGAGTGCCGAGACGGCGCAGCCCTCCACGAGCAGCCGGGTGCAGAGGGCATCGGCATCGGCTCTGATCTGCTGGGCCAGGGTGATCTGCTCCACCAGGCGGCGCAGGTTTTCAATGAGCACGATCCTGAGGGTGATGGGCACGGCCCAGAGCTCCCCTATGGTCAGGGGCTGCACGCGCTGATAGGCGAGGATGAAGCGGCTCAGGATCTCGGCGTCGAAGTGGCTGTCGTTGTGGGCGATGAAGGCCCAGGCGATGCCAAAGACCCTGGGGTAGCCCGCGAAGGGGCCGGCGGCGAGCTTGGGCAACTGACGGTAGTAACCGCCGGGCAGGCTGCTGCGGATCTCGTAGAGCTGGGCCTCGACCAGGTGATAGTTGTCGAGGAACCACTCGGCCGCGTGGGTCAGATCATGACCCAGCTCGAGCTCGGCGGCGCTGCTCCGGTAGGCGCGAGAGAGCACTGCCTCGTTGGCCTTGAGCCGCAGATGCAGGGAGGGCACAGAGATGGGGGTCGCCGTCACCGGCTGCGCCTCCGCCAGGGTAGTGGCATGGAGTTCCAGCCGCTCTATGCCGAACAGCTCTTCACGAATGGGCTCCTTGCTCTGCCAGGGACCGGTGGCGCTATGCACGCCAAGCCATCCGGCTAACCACTCATTCATGGGCCCTCTCCTGCTCGTTCAGGGCGGGGGCAGAGCCGCCACTGCATGGCCGTTGGGACATGGGCAATCCTCGCAGGCAAGGGGTGACGGGGCTGCTGTCATCGGCATGCCGGATGAAGTGAAAACCCCGCCCTGGTCACGGGCAAGGGGGGGCTGCCGTTGTGCCGGGGCTATGGGCTCCCGGGCCGGCAACCGCGATGGGTCGCCGCGCCCCCGGCCTGACAAACGCAGGGGAAGGGGGCTGGCAACACTGAGACTATGGGGGAGGGGAAGGGGGCTGTCTGTTCGTTAACGTACATAAGGGGAGGGGCAGTTCACCACGCCGCCTCAGCCGTCAGCCGAGATCGGTCGAGGCGAACCGCTCCCCCCTGGCCAGCGCCCGGCTGGCCAGGGCGGGGCTGTGCTGGTGGCGGAAGGGGCTTGGCCTGCGCGAGGCGACGCCACTCCCGCCACAACAGCCAGCAGAGCGGCGGGGTTAGCAGCAGCACGGTTGCGGGCTGGGCCAGCAGCACGCCGTCGCGGCCCCACCAGAGCGGCAGCAGGAAGATGAGGGGCAGCAGCAGCGCCGTCTTGGCGGCCGAGATGACCAGGGCCTGACGGGTGCGCGCCATGGATTGCAGCAGCACTATGCCGAACATGATGATCCCCTCCAGCGGTATGGCGGCGAGGTTGAGGGTCAGGCTGCTGACGGCGGCGGCCAGCAGCTCGGCATCCTGATCCCCGGTGTAGAGCATGGCGACCTGGCGGGGCAGCAACTGGATCAGCAGCCAGACTCCCATGCCATAGACCAGCGTGATCTTGAGCCCCATGGCCATCAGGAATCTGAGATCCCGCAGGCGCCCGGCCCCGGTGGCCTGGCTGATCAGCGGCTGGATGCCGAAGGCCAGCCCCTGCAGGATCACGATGAACACCGCCTCTGTGTAACCCGCCACAGTGAAGCCCGCCAGATCCTTGACCGAGCCGTGCACCATCAGCTGGCTGTTATGCAGCAGCAGCAGCAGCCCCAGGTTGAATTGGGCGATCAGGCTCGGCAGCCCGGTGAACAAAAGGTTGGGCATGGCCGGGAAGCTGGGCACCAGCTGGCGCCATGAGAGGCGCAGCCTGGCGTGGGAGGTAAAGAAATAACCAAGGCCAAGCAGGCTGACCACACCTTCCGAGATGAGGGTGGCCTGGGCCGTGCCCACCAGCCCCAGCCCCAGGCGGCCGACCATGATGTAGTTGAGCAGTATGTTGAGCAGGGCGCCGCAGCTCACCAGCACCATGGCGAGGCGGGGGCGACCGTCGTTGCGCAGCAGATAGGGCACCGCCAGGTTGCTGGCCAGCAGCAGGGTGCCGCCCCCTATCCAGCCGAGGTAGTCGCTGGCCTGTTGCCAGGTCTCGGTATCCGGTGCTATGCCCAGGGCCAGCAGGATGTCGATGTGCCAATGGTGCAGCAGCAGCGGGGCCAGGGCCCCCAGCAGCCCCAGCAGCCAGAACGCATTGACCAGGGCCTGACGGGCCAGGGCGAGGTTTCTGGCCCCCTGCTGGAGGGAGATGGCGGTCGCCGCCCCCATGGCGACCATGGCGGCGAGGCCGATCAGCACCATGATGACCGGGTAGACCAGGTTGATCCCGGCGAGACCGGCGGCCCCCACATAGTGGCCGACGAAGATGCCATCCACCAGGTAATAGGCGCCGGAGACCAGCATGGCCATGATGGAGGGGAGGGCATAGCCCCAGAAACGGCGGGTCATGGCCCGCTGACGGCGAATGAAATAGGCTGACATATCTGTGCTTCTGCCGGGTCGGGGATCGAAGCCACAGTGTAGATTCTTAGCTTTCCATTGATAATCCGGTGTTTATTTGATGGATTGATGAGTATTGCTCATTAGTCTCGCGGGCTATGGTGGGCCTTCAACATGTCTATCAGGGCCCGCAGGCCGTGGCCCAGCTGGTGGCGGCTGGGGTAGAAGAGATTGAAGCCGGCAAAGGTGGGGCTCCAGTCGGCCAGCACAGTCACCAGCCGACCCGCCGCCAGGGCCTCGCTCACCTCTTCCTCATAGCAGTAGGCCAGCCCCAGGCCCGCCTCGGCCGCCCCCAGATAGAGGGCGGGAGTGCTGGTGGTCAGCGGCCCGCTCACCTCTATCTCCAGCAGCTCGCCGTCGGCGGCAAAGGCCCAGCGATAGTGGTGATGAGGGGTGAGGCGATAGCCGATGCAGTCGTGCTGGCTGAGCTCGGAGGGGTGCAGGGGGATGCCGCGCCTTGCCAGATAGTCGGGGGAACCCACCACCAGATAGCGCTGCAACGGGCCCAGGGGCACGGCTATCATCTCCTGGGGTAGCAGATCGCCGTAGAAGAGGGCGGCGTCATAACCATCCTCGATGAGACGGGGCATCAGCTCCTGCTCCACCACCTCCACCTGCATGCGCGGATAGCGCACCAGATAGTCGATAAGCACTGGGGCCAGCACCTCCTGGATGGCGGCCCTGGGCGCACAGATCTTCAGTCTGCCGACCGGCTCATCCCCATGACGCGTCAACTCCTCCAGCGCCTCCTCCAGCTGACCCAGGGTCGGCAGCAGCTGCGTCAGCAATCGCTCCCCCGCATCGGTCGGCACCACGGCTCTGGTACTGCGATTGAGCAGCCTGACCCCCAGACGGCTCTCCAGCCCCTTGAGGGAGTGGCTCAGGGCCGAGGCCGAGACCCCGAGCTCGAGGGCGGCCCGGCTGAAACTGCGGTGGCGGGCGACGGCGGCAAATACCGCCAGTTCGGCAAGATCGGTGCGGGTGATGGTCATGTTCAGCAAGGGGCAGTGGGGGAAAACCAAGGGTACGCCAAGGGGGGACGGGAGACAATCGGCACGCTGTCGCGGGGATTGTAATCGTTTTGTTGCTATTCCCAGGGGGCTGAAAATCACCACCTATTTTTAATTTGTTAAAAAATTTTCGCAACACAGGGCCTGTAATGTGATCTTGCTCGTTTGAAAGGCGACTGAAGTCAAACTTTGGTTGATTAATTCAAAAAAACGCTGTGATTAATAGGGCCTTTTAACTAGAGTCAGCTCATCGGATGAGGTGGCCGTTGCCAGTTTGTTAAATGGCGCGAGCAACACCCTCAGCATCACGATCTCATGCCTTCGTTTGTTGCAATTTGGTTGTCACATGGAGTGATGGCCGGATAGCCGGGGCCTGAGAATAAAAAAAGGACGAACAGCAGGTGTTCCAGGGAGAGGAACCGGGCCCATGCCCACTGACTAGTAAGAATCCACCTTCCTTGATGACAGGAACATCCCTATGTCTGACATGAATATTGCAGTTGAAGGCAGCTTGAGCAAAGCCTCCTCCCGTGGCATCAACAAGGCCGATCTGGTCTGGATGCTGGGCCTGTACGGTACCGCCATCGGTGCCGGTGTCCTCTTCCTGCCGATCAATGCCGGCGTCGGTGGCCTCTGGCCGCTGGTGGCCATGCTGGTACTGGCCCTGCCGCTGACCTTCTTCGCACACCGCGGCCTGACCCGCTTCGTGCTGTCCGGCTCCACCCGTGATGGCGACATCACCGAAGTGGTGGAAGAGCACTTCGGCAAGACCGCAGGCAAGTTCATCACCCTGCTCTACTTCTTTGCCATCTACCCCATTCTGCTGATGTACTCGGTCGCCATCACCAACACCGTCGAGAGCCTGATGGTTCACCAGCTGGGCATGACTGCACCTCCCCGTGCCATTCTGTCGCTGGTGCTGATCCTGGGTCTGATGGCGATCGTTCGCCTCGGCGGCCAGGTGATTGTCAAGGCGATGAGCGTGCTGGTATTCCCCTTCGTGATCACCCTGATGGGCCTGGCGCTCTACCTGATCCCGCACTGGAACGGTGCCATTGTGACCGAAGCGCCTGCGCTGTCCGAGGCCTTCAACGGTGACTTCATCAAGACCCTGTGGCTGGCTATCCCGGTCATGGTGTTCTCCTTCAACCACTCCCCGATCATCTCCTCCTTCGCGGTGGACAACAAAGGTCGTTACGGTGAAGGTGCCGAGAAGAAGTGCAGCAACATACTGCTGGGCGCCCACGTCATGATGGTGATGACTGTGATGTTCTTCGTATTCAGCTGCGTACTGAGCCTCTCCCCGGCTGATCTGGCGGCTGCCAAGGAACAGAACATCTCCATCCTGTCCTACCTGGCCAACCACTTCGACAACCCGGTGATCGCCACCGTGGCACCGCTGATCGCCCTGGTTGCCATCAGCAAGTCCTTCCTGGGTCACTACCTGGGTGCGCAAGAAGGCATGAACGGCCTGATGGCCAAGGCGCTGCGCGAGAAGGGCAAGAAGGTCGAGATCAAGCAGCTGAACAAGGTGACCGCTGTCTTCATGATCCTGACCACCTGGGCCATCGCCACCATCAACCCGAGCATCCTCGGCATGATCGAAGACCTGGGCGGCCCCATCATCGCCATGCTGCTGTTCCTGATGCCGATGTACGCCATCGCCAAGATCCCGGCCATGCGCAAATACGCTGGCAACCTCAGCAACGGCTTCGTGACCCTGATTGGCCTGATCGCCATGTCCGGCATCATCTACAAGTTGATTGCCTGATAATTCCGGTTACGCCGTTGAATGAAGAAGCCGCCTCCCAAGAGGCGGCTTCTTTATTTGCGGCGCAGAGTGCTTAACAAAGCCCTGGCGGCGGCCTAACATGGCGGGATGTTTTTCTAGACAGGACAAAAGGATATGTCTGGGTTGAAAAAGGATCTCGGGCTCTGGCAGGGGATGGGGCTGCTCGCCACCTCATTGCTCGGCACCGGGATCTTCGTGGTGCCGGCGACAGCGGCGTCGCTGGCAGGGGGGGCCTCTCTCTGGGCCTGGGTGCTGCTCATCGTACTGGTGCTGCCCATCGCCTTCACCTTCGCCCGCCTCGGTCGCCGCTACCCCCATGCGGGCGGGGCGCCGCACCTCATCGGGCTCGCCTTTGGCAACGGCGCCGAGCGCTTCTCCGCCTTCCTGTTTCTGGCGGTGCTGCCGGTGGGGCTGCCCGCCGCCCTCACCATAGCCGCCGGTTTCTGGCACGCCCTGTTCGACATGGGAGAGTGGACCCTGTGGGCCATCCAGCTGCTGACCCTGCTCGGGGTCTTCCTGCTCGGCCTGCGGGGGGCGCGTTCCTCCGGCAACCTGCAACTGCTCATCGCCCTGGCCATATTGGGGCTGACCATGCTCATCTGGTTCAAGGGGGATCTCGGCTGGCGTGACGGGGCCCAGCCGCTGCCGACGGCCGCCGAGTGGCCCGCCATGGGCACTGCGCTGGCGGTGATGTTCTGGTGCTTCGTGGGGCTGGAAGCCTTCGCCCACATGGGGGAGGAGTTCAAGCGACCGGAGCGGGACTATCCCCTGGCCCTGCTCGGCGGCGTCTTGCTGGCGGGGCTCATCTACTGGGTGCACTCCCTGGTGGTGCTGAAATACGGTCTCTATGGGGATGAGGCGACCAATGCCACCGCCATCCCGGCCCTGCTCTCCCTGCTGTTCGGCCCCACCGCCAAGTGGCTGGTGGCGGTGCTCGGCTACCTCTCCTGCTTTGCCAGCATCAACATCTACCTGCAAGGGTTTGCGCGCCTTATCTGGAGCATGGCGCGGGAGGGCAAGCTGCCCGCCTCCCTCTCCCGCCTCTCGGCCCGTGGTGCGCCCCTCAATGCCCTGTGCTGGGTGCTCGCCATCTGCCTCGTCTCCATCACCTTGATCCTCTGGCTCAAGCTGCCGCTCGATGAGCTCATCCGCTACGCCAACGGCAACTTCGTGCTGGTCTATCTGCTCTGCATGGCGGCGGGCTGGCGTCTGCTTGGCGGCATGGGCAAGGGGCTGGCGGGGGTAAGCGTTTTGCTCTGCGCAGCGGTGCTGGTGGCGCTCGCCTCCCAGGTACTCTATGCGGTGGTGCTGAGTGCGGGCTACGGCTGCTTCTCCCTGTGGCGGCGCAGACGTCGCCGCACCCGGGCCACGGAGAACATCTGCGCCATCAAGTAGCCACCCAAAAGAAGCCCCGCAGTGCGGGGCTTTTTACTGGCTATCAGATGTGGTGATGCTCAAAGGTCTGGCAGGTCGCTGCGCAGCAGGGCGTAGTGGCGAAGGGAGATGAAGCCATCCCCCTTCCACTCGCACTCCCGCGCCGTGCCTTCGTAGCGAAAGCCGGCCCGCTCCAGCAGGCGGGCGGAGGGACGGTTTGGTTCCTCCACCACCGCCAGCAGCCGGTGCAGCGCTGTGGTGCGGTAAGTCAACGGGAGCCACAACCGCAGCGCCGCGCTCATCACCCCCTTGCCCCAGTGTTCGGGATAGAGCCAGTAGCCGATCTCGGCCCCTTTGTGCTGCGGGTCGGCATCGTTGTAGCCGATGGCTCCCAGCGGCTCTTTGGTGCGCGGATTGCGAATGAGGTGCCAGGCACCGCGGCCCGTGCGGGTCAGCTCGGCGTACCACTCCATCTGGGCCTGGCACGCCGTCAGGCTGTCGTAGCTGATGCCGTAGTAGGCGATGACACGCGGATCCGACAGGCCACGATAGATGTGGGGCAGGTCGGCATAGATGACGGGATCCAGCCTGATCTCTGGCGGTGTAGTTGATGTCATGGTGGCTCCTTGCGGCCAGTCGTGGCTGGCCGCGTGTGTTGAGTCAAACTGGGGTGGATGGCCAAGGTGGTTTATGGCTGCGCTCATGATTCGACAAGCCCGAGCAAGCCGGCAAGCCTTGCCAGCTCATGGCGCCACTCCTGCTGCAGCCGCGGGGTCTGATGCCTGGGCTTGCGGGCGAGATCGGCGGCCAGCAGGGCATCGAGCTCATACCAGCGGGCCAGCAGCGCCTCTTCGTCATCCACCGTGCTGGCAGGAGCCTGGCGGGCGTCATGCCCGGATGGCCCCTCAGCCACCACTCTCTGCTGGTGGTCGATCAGCTCGGCATAGGCCCGCTCGGCACTGTGGGCCTCCTGGATGCGTCCATCTCTGATCAGCCAGAAGCGGTTGCAGCTGCGCTCGATCAGATCCCGGTCGTGGGAGACCAGCAAGACGCCCCCGGGGAAGGCGTTCAAGGCCTCGGCCAGCTCCTCCTTGCCCGCCAGATCCAGGTGGTTGGTGGGTTCATCGAGCCAGAGCAGATGGTGGCTCGCCAGGGAGAGGGCGAGAAACAGCAGCCTGGCCCGCTCCCCCCCGCTCAAGGCGTGCACCCGCTGGCCATGGCGGGAGTAGGGGAAGCCCGCGCGGATCAGGGCCTGGCGCAGTGTCACCTCCGGCAAGGGCGCCAGGGGATAGAGGGCGTCGCTCAGGGTGGCGTCCCCGTCCAGCTGCTGCAGGGACTGATCGTAGTAGGCGATGCTGGCGCCGGGGTGGCGATACCAGCCCTCACCCGGCCCTTGATCGCAGACCTCGCGCCAGCACTGGCGCAGCAGGGAGGACTTGCCGGTGCCGTTGGCGCCGAGCAGGGCGACCCTGTCGCCGGCCCGCAACCAGAGATCCTCGGCTCGCAGCAGGGGCGGCAAGCCGGGGGCGGGGCGCACCTCCAGGGCTTCCAGTCGCAGCAGGGCATCGGCGGGCAGTGCCTGCCCGTGCAGCTCGAGGCGCCAGGGGGCTGGCGCCGCGACCTGGCTCTGCTCCTCCTGCAGACGGGTGATGCGTTTTTCCATGGACTTGGCCTGGCGCACCAGCTTCTCGTTGTCATGCTCCCGCCCCCAGGTGGCGAGGCGCTTGCTGCTGGCGCTCAGGCGGTCAATCTCCTTCTGCTCGTCGGCCCGGCGCAGGCGGGCCTGCTCGTCCTCCTCGGCCAGCGCCACCCTGGCCTGACTGCAGGGCAGGGCGAAGCGATGGAGTCGTCCATCCCGCAGGATCAGGGTCTCGCTGGTCACCCGATCGAGCAGACGGGCATCGTGGGAGACCAGCACCAGGGCGCCCCGCCAGCCCAGGAGGAACTGCTCCAGCCAGAGCAGTGCGGGCAGATCCAGGTGGTTGCTGGGTTCATCCAGCAGCAACAGGTTGGGTTGGCGCAGCAGGGCGCGGCCTAGCTGCAACCGGGTGTGCTGGCCGCCGCTCAGGGCGCTGACGGGGAGTTCGGCCTGCTCTTCGAGCTGCAGCTCGGTCAGCATCTTGTCCACCTGCCAGTCGGCGGCGGGATCACCCGCCAGGGCATCCTGCAGCACGGCGCGGGTGCCTAGCCCTTGCAGCCTTGGGGGCAGGTGCTGGGCCACGAACTCGCAGCGGCAGGGGGCGGCCTGCTGCACCCGTCCGTCATGGGGTTGCAGCTCACCGGCCAGCAGGGCGAGCAGTGTGCTCTTGCCGCAGCCATTGGCGCCAATCAGGCCCAGGCGATCGCCGCTCTGGATGCCGAGATCGATGTTGTCAAATAAGGGGAGGTGTCCCGCAGTCATCTGCAGGGAGTGGGTACTCATCAGTGTCGTCATGCTCTTGCTCTCTTAAATGGCGGGATCGGAAATCCCTGTCATCAGGAGCGCTGGCGACAACGGTCGAGAAAGGTCTCGGTGTGGAAGGAGTCGGCTTTGCTCGAACCCGCTATCGCAGCGCGATGGTATGCAGGCAAGAGCGGGCGAATGTGCCGAACAGGCGAGCCGAGAACATCGGACACGCTTGGATAACCATTTTTTACCTCCTTGTGTTTCGTTATGGTCAGGTGCGGCGATTATAGGCGTAGAAAAAATAGCCGTCTATCGGGGAATAGGGGGGATATCGGGCTGTTATGGGGGCATCTGGCAGTGAAAAGGGGCCTTCATCGTAGCCTCCGGCAAAACAAGAGCCCCGCAGGGCGGGGCTCTTGAATCAGGTATGCGGGTGCATCAGATGAGAGGGATCAGTCGCGCGGGGTCTTGAGCGCCTGGATCACATCGTCATTGGGGGCCAGCCCCTCCACGTGGTTGAAGCTCTCCAGCCCCTCCTGCGCATTGATGGTGAAGGCGTCGGCGCTCTGGTAGCTGCCGCTGCCGGCGCTTTCGACCAGGACGATGAGCTCGGGCAGCTTGTCACCGTTGAGATCCAGCAGTTTGAGCGCCTTGATGCTGCCATCGCGGGGCATCACCTTGCCGTCGATGAACTGATCCAGGGGAAACTCGGGGTTGGCGCCTGAGTAGAGGCGCACGTCGTAGCTGCCGGTGGAGGCGGGCTCGCCGCGCCCCTCGCCGACTGTGAGCACCTGGCCCGTGGGCAGCGTCAGCTGCTGGAAGAATCCCTCCGCCGCCTGGGTGGTCAGGGGCAGGCTGAGCAGGCCGAGAGTAATGAGTAAGGCTTTCATGGATGTGACCCTTGTTGCTGCTTGTGATGCGGTGTCAGTGGGCAGGGGCCTGGCCCCCGCCTTGTCTGTGGCCGACCAGGGGCTGGCGCTTGGCCAGCCCCTGTCGATCCCCTGTTTACCATATCTTGACCCGTTTGGCCGGGTCCAGATAGAGCTTGTCACCCGGCTGTATGTTGAACGCCTCATAGAAGGCGGGGATGTTCGGCACCACGCCGTTGACCCTGTACTCGGGAGGGGAGTGGGGATCCGAGGCGAGCAGCATCTGCATCAGCTCGGGGCGATACATGCCCTTCCATACCTGGGCCCAGCCGAGGAAGAAGCGCTGCTCGCCGGTGAAGCCGTCCAGCACAGGGGCTTCCTTGCCATCCAGCGACAGCAGGTAGGCCTTGTGGGCTATGGTGAGGCCACCGAGATCGCCTATGTTCTCCCCCAGGGTGAACTGGCCGTTGACGTACTGCCCCTTGATGGGCTCGAAGCGGTTGTACTGGGCCACCAGCCGGCTGGTTCGGAAGCGGAACTCCTTGAGATCCTGGGGCGTCCACCAGTCGCGCATCACGCCGTCACCGTCGGATCTGGCCCCCTGATCGTCGAAACCGTGACCCATCTCGTGGCCTATCACCCCGCCGATGGCGCCGTAGTTCACAGCGTCGTCCGCGCTCATGTCGAAGAAGGGGGGTTGCAGTATGGCGGCCGGGAAGACGATCTCGTTGTTGCTCGCGTTGTAGTAGGCGTTCACCGTCTGGGGCGACATGTGCCACTCGTCCCTGTCCACCGGCTTGCCGAGGCGGGCCAGGCTGTCGGCATATTCGAAGGCGCGGGCGCGCTGCAGGTTGCCCACCAGGTCATCGGCGCGGATCTCGATGGCGCTGTAGTCCTTCCACTTGTCCGGATAGCCTATCTTGGGCCTGAACTTGGCGAGCTTGGCCAGGGCCTGGGTCTTGGTGGCCGGCGACATCCAGTCCAGCTCCTGGATGCTCTGGCCGTAGGCGGTGCGCAGGTTCTCCACCAGCTGCTCCATGCGTGCCTTGGCCTCTGGCGGGAAGTAGCGCTCCACATAGAGCTTGCCCACCGCCTCCCCCAGGTTGTTGTCCAGTACCCCGAGGGCACGCTCCCAGGGGGCGCGCTGCTTGGGCGTGCCGCTCAAGGTGGTGCCGAAGAAGGCGAAGTTCTGGGCGTCGGTCTGGCTGTCAAGGTAGGGGGCGAAATCGGTGATGAGCTGCCACTTGAGGTAGGCCTGCCAGTCGCCCATGGGGGTCTGCTTCATCACCTCGTCCAGGGCCGTCAGGTAGCTCGGCTGGCCTATGATGAGGCTCTGCTGGCCGCTCAGGCCGGCCTGATCCAGATAGCTGTTCCAGTCGATGCTGGGGGCGAGGCGTTTGAGCTCGCCGATGGGGGCCTTGTTGTAGTTCTTCTGCCGATCCCGCAGGGCGACGTTGTCCCACTGGATCTGGGCGAGCCGGGTCTCGAGGGCCAGGATGCGCTTGGCCTTGGCCCCCGCATCTGCCTCGCCGAAGCGGCTCAGCATGCCGGCGATGTGTTGCTCGTATTTCTGCCGCAGTGCCTGGCTGGCGGCATCCTGCTTGAGGTAGTAGTCCCTGTCCGGCAGGCCGAGCCCGGATTGATAGAGGTAGACCGCATAGCTGTCCGGCGCCTTGGCGTCCGCATCTATCCAGAAGCCGAAGGGGGCGCTGCCCCCCAGCTTGCCGGCGCGGGCGAAGGCCTGGGCCAGACCCTGCTTGTCATGGATCTGATCGATGTCGCCGAGCAGGGGCAGCAGGGGCGTGGTGCCCCTGGCGTTGCGGGTCTGCTGATCCAGATAGCTTCGGTAGAGGTCGTGGATCTGCTGGGCCGGGGTGCCGGTGGCGGCCTTGCCGTCCAGCCCCTCCACCAGCACCCGCACGTCTGCCAGAGACTTGTCCCGCAGCAGGTAGAAGGCGCCGTCGGCGGGCCTGTCGTCCGGGATCTTGGCGGTGGTCAGCCAGTGGCCGTTCACGTAGCGGAAGAAGTCGTCACCGGGCTTGACCCTGGTGTCCATGTTGGCCAGCGCGAGGCCGGAGTGCTTGTCTGCCTGGTCCGGCCCCTGACTGCAACCGGCCAGCAAGGCCAGCCCGATGAGGCCAGCCAGTATGCTTTTCTTATTGTTCATTGTCTGATTCCAATTCGGGTTACTCAGCGTCCCGGCCCAGGTCGGGAGGAAACTCACTCTAGCAGTCGGGTTAGCGCTTGATAAGCCCGACTCTGCTAAGATCGGCCTGGTCGTATAGGGGAAGCCTATGATTTCTCGTGTTTATTCTCGTTTTTGTCAGACTCTGCCCGCGCCGGAAGGTTCCCGGGGCCTGCTGGTAGCCTTCAGCGGCGGGCTCGACTCCACTGTGCTGCTGGTGCTGGCGGCGCGTTTTGCCCGGGAGCAGGGCCTTGCCCTGCGTGCCCTGCACGTCCACCACGGCCTGAGCACTCATGCCGACGACTGGGTGGCCCATTGTGAAGGGGTGTGCCAGCAACTGGCGGTGCCCCTCATCATCCAGCGGGTGCAACTGCAACGGGGCAACGGCGACAGTCTGGAGGCCCAGGCGCGGGAGGCCCGCTACCAGCGTCTCGCCGCCTGCCTGGGGGAGGGGGAGTGGCTGCTCACCGCCCATCATCAGGACGATCAGCTGGAGACCCTGCTGCTGGCGCTCAAGCGGGGCGCCGGATTGCGGGGGCTGGCGGGCATGGTACCGAACCAGCCCTTTGCCAGTGGCCGCTTGCTGCGCCCGCTGCTCGAGGTGAGCCGGGCCGAGCTGGCGGCGCTGGCGGAGACCCTGCCCTATGGCTGGGTGGAGGATGAGAGCAACCAGGACGTGAGCTACGATCGCAACTTCCTGCGCCAGCAGCTCATTCCCCAGCTCAAGGCGCGCTGGCCCGCCATGGCCCAGACGGCGGCGCGCAGCATGGCCCTGTGCGCCGAGCAGGAGGCCCTGATCAGCGAGCTGGCGGAGGCGGACTGGCAACGGGCAGGGGAGGGGGAGGCGCTGCGCATCGAGGCGCTGCAGCCGCTCTCCCCGGTGCGGCGCAACAACCTGCTGCGCCACTGGATCCGTCGTCAGGGGGGGGAGATGCCGTCCCGGGAGCTGCTGGGGCTGCTCTGGCAGGAGGTGGCGCTGGCGCGGGAAGACGCCAACCCCAGGCTGAGCCTGCAGGGGCTGGAGTGCCGCCGCTTTCAGGGACGACTCCACCTGGTGCCGCCCGGCCTTGCCCCCCGTGAGGAGGTGTTGCCCATCCGGGTGGGGGAGACGCTCTGCCTGCCGGACGGACTGGGGGCCTTCAGGCTGCTGTCATCGGATGGGGGGGAAGGGCTGCGCCCGCCACGGGAGGACGAGCCCCTGTCGGTGCGTTTTCAGGTGGCGTCCGGCGTCATGCTCAAGCCGGTGGGGCGGGTTGGCAGCCGGCGCCTGAAAAAGTTGCTGCAAGAGTACGGGGTGCCCTCCTGGCAACGGGGGCGTATTCCCATCCTCTATTACGGGGAGCGGGTGGCGCTGGTGGCCGGACTCTTCGTCTGCGACGGATTTCTGGCGCCCGAGGGGGGCATCAAGGGAGACTGGCGGCGAGCCGTCACCCCGGAACTTGACTGAACACCGCCGAGGGACTGCCAGGCCGCCCTATTCGGACGGCCCTGTCACGCCGGCCTTCTTGCGGGCGTAGAGGTGGGCATCCGCCGTGGCATAGAGGCGTTGCACGTCCATGCCCGAGTGCCAGCTGGCGGCCCCCAGGCTGCAGCCCACCGAGAAGGCGCTGAGCTCCTTGTGGCTGTGCAGCACATGTTGCAGCCGCAGCCAGACCGGGCGCCAGGCCTCGGGATCGGCGGGTTGCAGCAGCAGGGCGAACTCGTCGCCGCCGAGGCGAAACGCCTGATCCGTGCCGCGAATGCAGCCCTGCAGCAGCTGGGCGAAGCGGCTCAGCACCAGATCCCCCACCGGATGGCCCCAGGTGTCATTGACCTGTTTGAAGCGGTCGAGATCCAGCAGCACCAGCACCAGACCGTGGGGCTCCCGGCAGTGTTGCTCCACCGCCCGGCCAATGGCCTCGTCGAAGTAGGAGCGGTTGCCAAGCCCGGTCAGGTGATCGAGCCGCACCTGCTGCTCCAGCCGGCTCAGCCGCAGATAGAGCGGCAGGGGCAGGCAGAACAGCTGGTGATATTGCCCCAGCTGCCGCCGCTGGCCGTCGCTCAGGGGCTGCTCCAGCTCGTATTGCAGCTGTCCGAGCAACTGCTCATGCTGGCCGCGCAGCTCGAAGCGGTAGCTATGCAGCACCTGCCTGGCCTGGGGGGCGTGGGCGATGAGGCTATGGGGCTGACCGCAGTCGAGGTGGAGCGTGTGGATCCGGACAATCTTTGCCACCCGCTCGGCAAAGATTGCCAGCAGGGCGTCAAGATCCCGTTGCCTCAGCAGCTCCTGAAGCTGCTGATAAGTATCCTGCCCGGTCAGCGGCGTGAGCCGCTCCATCTGCTGTACCCACTGCTCTATGCCATGTCCGAAGCCGTTCAAAGACGATGTGTTTTCCACGTTGCAGCCTTACACCTCTCCACTCATTGACCGGTTTCTTGCAATCCCCGTGCCCAAAATATGTTCGATGGAAAACAAAGGGGCTGGCTAGGCTTAGCAACATGAAATGGGAGGGCAAACAACTCCGTGCGTTACTGGCTGCGGGCCCGCGGCAAGGGCGGGATCCTGCCCCGCAGCGACGAGGGCCGGAGGGTGCCAGGGGCCTGAGGCGCCGCTTCTTAGGGCCATGGGGACAGATAAGAGGGAGGGATGTGTGTACGCCGATGTGTTGATCCTGCTGCTCTCCGCCGTTCTGCTGGTGGCCATCTTCCGACGCCTGGGCCAGCCGGTGATCCTCGCCTATCTGTTCGTCGGCATGCTGCTCGGCCCCCATGGTGCGGCCATAGTCACCGGGCAGGCCATGATGCAGACCATAGGGGAGCTTGGCATCGTCTTCCTGATGTTCTCCCTCGGTCTCGAATTCTCGCTGCCGCGCCTGCTCGCCATGCGCAAGCTGGTGCTGGGGGTCGGCGGTCTGCAGGTGCTGCTCACCTCATTGCTGTTCTTCTGGCTCGGCTGGTGGTGGGGGCTGAGTCTCCCCCAGGCGCTGGTGGTGTCCGGCACCCTGGCCCTCTCCTCCACCGCCGTGGTGATCAAGCAGCTCGGGGAGCTGCAGCAACTCCATACCCGACGTGCCCAGCTCGGGGTGAGCGTCTTGCTGTTTCAGGATCTGGCGGTGGTGCCGCTGCTGGTGATGATCCCCATACTGGCCAGCCCCGAGGTGCAGGGCAGCGCCCTGCTGGCGGAGGTGGCCTGGGCCTCCCTCAAGGGGCTGTTCGCCCTGATCGTCCTGCTCGCGGTGGGAAAGTGGCTGCTGCCTATGGTGTTTCACGAGGTGGCGCGGGCGCGATCCGACGAGCTGTTCGTGCTCAGCACCCTGCTGGTGGCCCTGCTGGCGGCGTCGCTGACCCAGTGGATGGGGCTCTCCATGGCACTCGGGGCCTTCCTGGCCGGCATGATGCTGGGGGAGTCCCACTACCGCCATCAGCTGGAGGTGGACATCAAGCCGTTTCGGGATGTGCTGCTGGGGCTCTTCTTCATCACCATAGGCATGACCATGGAGTGGGCGCTGGTGGCGAACGCCTGGTGGCAGGTGCTGCTCTGCGTGCTCGGGCTCATCCTGTGCAAGTCGCTGCTGGTGCTGCTGGCGGGCCGGCTGATGGGGGAACGCAAGCGCGATGCCATGGCCGCCGGCATCATGCTGAGCCAGGTCGGCGAGTTCGGCTTCGTGCTGCTGGCGCTGGCGAGCCACCATGGCCTGCTCGGTCACGAGATGGTCTCCCTGCTCATCGGCATCGGCGTCATCACCATTTCCCTCACCCCCTGGCTGGTGCAGCGGGCCCTGGGGCTGGCCCACTCCCTCACCGACGCTACCCTGCTGTCCCGCGCCGGGGTCGCCCAGTCGGGGCTCAGCAAGCACCAGCATGTCATCATCGCCGGCTTCGGGCGCACCGGGCAGACCTGCGCCCGCTTTCTCAAGTTAGAGGAGATCCCCTTTCTCGCGCTGGATCTCGATCCCGAGCGGGTGAGCGAGGCCAAGCTGGCGGGGGAGCAGGTGGCGTTCGGCGATGCCAGCCGGCGCGACATCCTGCTGGCGGCCGGCCTGATGCGGGCCCGCCTGGTGATCATCACCTTCGACGATCGCAAGCGGGTCGATGCCATGTTGATGCAGATCCGGGCGCTGGCGGGGGATCTCAAGGTGCTGGTGCGAACCCGGGACGACAGCTTCCTCGAGCACTACAAGCAGGCCGGGGCCTTCGAGGTGATCCCCGAATCCCAGGAGGGGGCCCTGATGCTGGTCTCCCACCTGCTGGTCAACTGCGACATCCCCATAGGTCGGGTGATCCGGCGCATGGAGCACGAGCGCAGCAGTCAGTACCGTTTCCTCCACGGCTTCTACTGGGGGGATCAGAGTGCGGGCAACCTGGAGACGGATCAGTTGCTGGAGCGGCTGCACCCCGTGCTGCTGCACGATCAGGCCTGGGCTGTGGGGCGCCGGGTGCGGGAACTGCCCCTGGGGGAGGTGCGCATCAAGGCGGTGCATCGCGGGGAGCGCAGCCTGGAGCCTAAGGCCGATCTGAGGCTGGTGGCGGGGGATCGGTTGGTGCTCTTTGGGACGGCCGTGGCCATGGAGCAGGCGGAGCAGCGTCTGCTGGAGGGGCACTAGGCTGTGCCCTCAACACGCTCAGGGGCCCTTGCCCGGGTGGCGGCTCCCCTGGTGGAAGCAAGCCTGTTCAGGCCTCCTCGCGGATCCGCTCTTCGATGTCGAGGAAGGACTCGATGCGCTGGCGCTGATCCAGCGCATCCTGATACCCCAGCCTTATCAGCTGCTGGCAGTAACCCGGGTGAAACATCAGGAAGCTGGCCAGGCTGCTGCTCTCCTGGCCGTTCACCCCCAGCACCCGCAGCAGGCGGCGTAACTGGGTCGGCAGCTTGGGCAGGTAGTCGAGGGCGATAAGATCCAGATCCTGGCTCGGCCTGATGACGCAGGTCTCCACCTGGCGCAGCTTCAGGCGGTTACGTTCCCGCGCCGGGATCAGCGACAGGGTCTGGTTGA
Organism: Aeromonas sp. Marseille-Q5825; assembly: GCF_946892685.1. Classification (NCBI taxonomy): domain Bacteria; kingdom Pseudomonadati; phylum Pseudomonadota; class Gammaproteobacteria; order Aeromonadales; family Aeromonadaceae; genus Aeromonas; species Aeromonas sp. Marseille-Q5825. Next base: position 73,528 of record NZ_CAMPOU010000004.1, on the reverse strand, counting down.
TGCGCCCCAGCCGCTCCAGATCCGAATTGAGGGTGTCGGAAAAGACGGTGTTGAGCAGGTGGCTGGCGATGTTGGAGCTGGTCAGGTGATCCTGACGGGGGGCCGCGCTCCCCTGATGGGGGGAGTCCAGGGTCACCAGCAGGATCCGCTCCGCCCCCAGGTGAATGGCGGGGCTCAAGGGGCTCAGCTGGTGGATGGAGCCGTCACCGTAGAAGCGCTCGCCGATGCGGGTGGCCGGAAAGACGAAGGGCAGGGCCGCCGAGGCCATCAGGTGATCCGAGGTAAGCAGGGTGCGCAGGCCGCGCCGCCTGGCCCGCTCCCAGGGCAGATGTTCGGCCCGCCCCTGGAAGAAGGTGGTGGAGAGGCCGTCGTCATAGTCGGAGGCGGTGATGGCGATGGCCTCCAGACTGCCATAGAGGATGTTGTCATCGATGCGGTGATAGTCGATGAGCTGATCCAGCAGGCGGCGAAGGGGGGCGTTGTCGAACAGGTGGAAGGCGCGGTTGCTCTGGGGGCTGATGAGACCGGCCGAGCCCTGATACAGGGTGCGCCACAGCAGCTGGCAGGGGCGGAAGTCGAAGATGTGATGGGTCTCGAAACGGCGCCAGACCCACTCCAGCTTGCGCACCCCCAGGTGAAAACAGGAGGCGTAGCACGCCAGTGCCGTGATGTTGAGGGCCCCCGCCGAGGTGCCGCACAAAATGGGGAAGGGGATGCCGAGGTTGCGGGGATAGAGCTCGGCCACTGCCTTGAGTACGCCGACCTGATAGGCGGCGCGAGCACCACCACCGGTCAACAGAAGAGCTGTATTGGGTCTGGCCATGATGGTGCGCCTTATTGTGATTGCAAGGGCGGGTTGCCACCGCGCAATTTAACTATAAGACGTTGTATCCCGGATAAAAATGGGCCGCCTCATCATTTTTTGAGGCGACCGGTGCGGCGGGATCAGGCCGTGCCTCTGGGCTGGGTCAGCTGATCGAAGGCGGCGAAAACAGGCGGGCTTGCCAGGATGCGGCCATGGCCGAGCCCACGGGTACTCACCAGCCGGGTACGGCCGTCCTCTGCCGCCCGCAACGAGTCTTTATGGGGGGCAAACCTGTCCTCCTCGTCATGGACGATGAGGGCATGGCCGGCGCGATTGGCGAGCCGGCCGAGGGGGTCCACAGTGCTCAAGGGATGCTGGTATTCGAGCTCGATCTCCTTGACCACGGCATCGAACAGCCGGATGGAGTAGCCGGAGCGGGCCACCATGCCATAGAGCTGGGGTACGTAGTCGAGCACGGGGGAGATGAGCAGCAGCGGCAGCGCGTCGAGGTCGGGGTGGCGGCTGCTGAGGGTGACGGCGCCCCCCATGCTGTGGGTGATGACCCCCTGAACCGGGCCGACGCGGGCGAGGATCTCGTCGAAGGCGCGCACGAAGCGGGGCAGGTGACCCGTGCTGCCTTCGCTCTGGCCGTGGGCGGGGTGATCATAGGCCAGCGCCGTGAAGCCCTGGGCGGCGATATGGCTCATCAGCGGGTAGAACTGGCTGGCACTGCCTGACCAGCCGTGCATCAGCAGCCAGACCGGTCCCTGGCCGAGGCGATAGCTCATCAGGGTGCCCTCGCCGGTGTGGATGGCCTGCTGCACCAGCCCGGCGGGGGCTGCGACCTCGCGGGTGGGCCGCTGAGGGGTGAGCAGCAACTTGCTGGCGGTGCGTTTGGCGTGGGCCGGGGCCAGTGCGTGGTGCAACCGGGTGCCAAGCCCCAGCAGCAACTTGCTCGGGCTGACGCGGCGGGTGTTGAAATAGATCTTGCTGCTCATGGTCATCCTGTGGTTTTTATGTGCGAACGGTCGTGCTTTTTTATCTGTTTTTAAAAAGAAGAGCCAAAACCTCAGCGCCAGCTGGTCAGCAGATCTTCCACCTCGGGCCAGAAGTGGCGGCCCGGATCCTGACACAAGTCCAGCGCGTTGAACACCTGATCTCCCAGATAGAGGCCATAGAGCCGGTAGACGGCGCGCCAGGGATCCAGGTCCCCGCGCCACTCTCCCTTCTCCTGGCCCTGCACCACCTGGCGAGCCAGGTAGTCGAGCCAGAAGCGTACCAGCTGGCGGGCCGCCTGCTGTACCTCCCCCTCCTGGGCCGAGGTCCAGGCGTCGAGGAACATGCAGCGTCCGGCAAAACTCTGGTTCCAGGCCAGCCAGGCCTGCAGCAGGGCCAGCAGTTTCTCCTGCTGGGTGCCGTGCTGCTGCTGGCGCACCGGCTGGATCACCCGCTCCCGGAACACCTCGGCGGAATGGGTAAGCACGGCGATCTGCAGGTTGTCGCGAGACTGGAAATGGGCGAACAGGCCGCTCTTGGACATCTCGCACGCACTGGCCAGCGAGCCTATGGTCAGGCTCTCCAGCCCCTGCTGGCTCGCCTGCTCGAAGGCTGTCTGCAAAATGTTGTCGCGGGTCAAACGGCCCTTGCTCATCGCACTCTCCTTTGTGGGTCCTGCAGCATAAAGTACGATCGTGCTAATTGTCGAGCAACAAACCGTTGTTGTGGTGGAGACAAGGCGCTCAGTTGTCCTTGATGTCCATCTGCTGCAGAGCGATGACCGCCTGGGTGCGGTTCTTGACGCCGAGTTTTCTGAAGATGGCGGTGATGTGTGCCTTGATGGTGGCCTCTGAGACGTTGAGCTCCCAGGCGATCTGCTTGTTGAGGCTGCCGTCCCGCAACATGATCAGCACCTTGTATTGCTGGGGAGTGAGGCTGGCCAGCTTGCTGGCAAAGTCGGGGCCATCCTCGGACTCGGGGTGTAGGGAGATCCCTTCCGGTACCCAGTTATCCCCCCCGATCACCGTATTGAGGGCGCTGACCAGCTCCTTCATGGGAACCGACTTGGGAATGAAGCCCAGGGCCCCGAGGCGCAGCACCTGCTGGATGATGGCGGCATCTTCCGAGGCGGAGACCACCACTATGGGCAGGTCCGGGTACTGGCCGCGCAGATAGGCCAGCCCCTCGAAGCCGTTGGCCCCCGGCATCTTGAGATCGAGCAGCAGCAGATCGACTTCGGGGTGCTCCGCGAGCAGGTGGGTCAGGCTGTCGATGGAGTCGGCCTCCAGCAGCCTGGCCTCGTCGATGGCCATGTGCACCGCTTGATAGAGGGCGCCCCGAAACAGGGGGTGGTCATCTGCGATGACGATGGTAAATTGGCTGTCCATTGCTCACATTTTTGCTAACTGATTGTTTTGAAAAATCAAACTAGCACTGCTCCCCAAGGGGGTCAAACTCGCAGGTGTGCAAATGTGAGGCGACCATGAGATGTCGTGCCCGCGGGGCCGATGCCGGGTCACGAACAACCCCAACGCAGGAGGCAATAAATGGGATCCTTGGTATTGACGGTAGGCACAGGTTCCACCTGGGCGATGCGGGCGTCGCTGGTGCTCGCCATGAGCGGACTGGAGTGGCAGGAGCAGGTGTTCGATCTGGAGGATGCCAAGGCGTTGGCGCGGCTCAAGCGCACGGCGCCAGCCGGGCTGGTGCCCTGGCTGGATGACGGCGAGCTGCGGATCCACGACTCCCTCGCCATCGCCGAGTATCTCCACGAGCTGTGCCCGGCGCGCCACCTCTATCCGGTGGATAGGGCCGAGCGGGCATTGGCCCGCAGCCTCTGCGCCGAGCTGCACTCGGGCTTTGGCCAGATCCGCAGTCGCTTGCCCTTCTTCCTCGGCGCGCCGACCCAGAGCGAGCCCCCGGTAGAGACCCTGGGGGAGCTGGCCCGGCTGCAGACGCTCTGGTCCCAGGCGAGGGGGCCCTTCTACTTTGAGGAGGCGGGGATCCTCGATGCCTTCTATGCCGTGATGGCCTATCGGCTGGCGAGCTACGGCATAGGCTTGCCCGGTCAGGCGGGGGCCTATCAGCAAGCCTTGCTGGCCTGGCCCCTGTGGCAGGAGACCCTGGTCAAGGCGCGGCTGCAGTGGCCGGCCATGGCCCGGCAGCCGGCATGAGGTAAGGGGCCTGCGCAATGAGAGAGGGGAGCCACTGGCTCCCCTCTCGTTTGTCTGGTGCGGGCCGGGTTACGGCTGCCGGCCGGCGAACACCACCACCACCTTGTCCTCCCCCTTCTCCCGCACGAAGCTGTAGGGGGCATCGGACAGCTTCTTGTGGCTGCCTGCCGCCACCGCCGGGTGGGCGGCGCGGAACTGGCCTAGCCTTTGCCAGTGCTTGACCAGCTCGGCCTTCTCGCCGCTCCCCAGCTCCTGCCAGTTCATGTCGGATCGCACGCTCTGATCGAACACGCCGCCATCCTTGGCCAGCCCCCGGCCAGACTCGTCCCCGTAGTAGAGCTGTATGCCCCCCGGCAGCAGCATGAAGCTGTTGGCGACTCTGCGTTGCAGCGGCACGTCCTGATAGTCGCCAAAGAACAGCTTGGTGTCGTGGGAGCTGATGTAGCTCAGCACATTGAACTCGGGATCCTGGTTGATGCGGCTGGCGTAGCTGGCATAGGTCGGCTCGGCGCCGGCCATGCACTGGGCCTGGGGCAGGGCGAACTCCCGCTGATAGTCGAAGTTGATCAGGGAATCGAAGCCGTTCTGGTACCAGAAATCCTTGGCGACCCCGTGATCCCACACCTCGCCCACCATGTAGAAGGGCAGATCGTCGAGGGCCTTGCCCGGGTTGGCGGCCTTCCACTCCTTGAGCGCGGCCGTGCCCGCCTGCTTGAGCTTGGCCCAGACCGCGGGCTCCAGGTGCTTGACGGTGTCGGCCCGGAAGCCGTCGATGCCGAAGCGGCGTACCCAGTCGGTGTGCCAGGCGATGAGGTAATCGCTGACGCTTGCGTTGGGGAGCGCCTTGGCCCGGGTATCCTGCTTGGCGGCGAGCAGAGGGGGCAGGCCCACCGGCTTGGTGGACTCGGTCAGGAAGTCCGGCAGCCCCGCCACCGAGCCGGTGACGTCGTCGGTGCCGGGCTGCGGGTAGCCGGGCAGGCCGGCGCGCACCCAATCAGGGCCCCACCATTTGCTGCTCCAATCGCTCGATTGGTAGTCGATAAACTGGTTGTAGCCATGCCAGTTGAGGCCACCGCTCGGGCGCCACTGGTTCCAGGTGGTCGGCAACTTGCCGCTGTTCTGGGTGAGGTCGGTGAGCCCCAGATCCTGCAGATCCGCCAGGGTGGCGTAGCCTGCGTGGTTCATCACCACGTCCAGGATGATCCGCATGCCGCGCTTGTGGGCCTCGTCCACCAGAGTTCTCAGGCTCTCCTCGTCGCCGTAGTTGGGATCAATTTTGGTGAAGTCCAGCGCCCAGTAGCCGTGGTAGGCGTAGAAGGGGAAGTTGCCCTGCTCGCCACCGCCGATGAAGCCGTGCACCTGCTCCACCATGGGGGTGATCCAGATGGCGTTCATGCCGAGGCTCTTGATGTAGTCGAGCTTCTCGGTCAGCCCCTTGAAGTCGCCGCCATGCCAGGTGGCGACCTCGTCCTGGCCATCTTTCTGGCGGCCGAAGCTGTGATCGTTGGCGGGATCGCCGTTGTGGAAGCGGTCGGTCAGGAGGAAATAGACGCTCGCCTGATCCCAGCTGAAGGGGGCCGCCTTGGCCGCCTTGACCGGTTCGAGCAGCAGCAGGCCGCCGCTCTCCTTGCTCGGGGTCAGGGTCAGCTTGCCCTGTGTGACCACGGCCTCCTGCCTGGAGTAGGCATCCCGCAGCCGGGTGCCGTCAGGCCAGACGCCCTTCAGTGACACCGTCACCGGGCCGCCATCCCAGGCGATGCAGGGCTCTGCCGGGGGCTGGCGTTTGAACTCGCTCTTCTTGGTCGCCCTCAGCACCTTGAGGCTGGGGGTATCAGGGTTGAAGGTGAACTCGTAGTCCCCCGCCAGCATCACCCTCAGGGTGAAGCTGGCCCCCTTGCTGCACTTGTCCATGGGCTGGGCGGTGCCGAAGGGGAGCGGCCTGACCTCAGGTGGCCCGAAGCTGGTGCCGCAGCTGTTGCCGGCATCGCTGATGCGGATCTGGTGGCTGCCCTTGTCCAGCCTGTGGGTCAGGGTGACGGTGCCCTTGTCCAGCGTCAGCGCCTCTGCCACCGGTTTGCCATCCACGTGGAGATAGACCTCGGGGGCGGCCAGCGCCTGACCGGCGAACAGTGGCGTGACCAGCAGGGCGAGCCACAGGGAGGAGGGGCGGAGATCGAAACGAGGCGAGGGACGCATAGGCCATTCCTTGAGCTGAGTGGGGTCCGTTGAGGCACTCATTCTAGGGGGCGCAGGGCCGGGGTTGGACCGGTAAAACACCGATTTGTGACGTCAGTTCAAATGGTTACGTTTTCAAGAATGGAAAAGTGTGAAGCGGGTGTCGCGGCCATAAAAAATGCCGGTCGATGGACCGGCATGTTCAGGTGGGGCTGTTCGCCTGCGGGCGAGCGCTCGTCAGACGGTAAAGAACTTGAAGTTGACGAAGGCCACCGCGATGAAGGAGGCGACCATGCCGCTGATGCAGAGCACCGCAGGGCGGATGGCGGGCCAGCGATGGGCCAGCAGCACTATGGCCAGCAGAGTCGGGTAGAGGCCGAACATGTAGCGGGGCATGGCGTTGAGCCCTGTCATCAGCGGTATGGTGCAGCAGATGAACATCAGGGTCGCCTCGGCCCAGCGCTTCTGGCTGAACAGGTAGCCGTTCAGGCACCAGCCGAAGATCACCATGATGGAGAGGTAGGCCTTGCGACCGCCCAGCTCGAAGCCGCTCAGCCACCAGTCCAGCGGGCTGTCCATGTAGCGACCCCAGGCGACCTGGATGTGCTTGAAGGCGAGCGCATCCCCGGTCAGGTGATAGAGGTAGACCATGTAGGAGAAGAGGCCGAGGGGGATGAGCCAGAGGGTGAACACCACCTTGAAGGCCCGCTCGGTGAAACGGAAGAACTCGCGCCAGCCATAGGCCTGCAGCGCCAGGATCAGCACGGGGAACACCATCATGACCCCCAGGTTGCGGGTGCCGGAGATGAAGATGCCGAGGAAGGCGACCATCAGCCACTGCTCGCGGTAGGCGAACAGGAACATGCCCAGCATCAGTGCCATGAACATGGGTTCCGTGTAGCCGGAGACGAAGTAGGCGGAGAAGGGGGAGAAGGCCAGCAGCCAGACCCCGAAGCGGGCTGTCTCATCCCCCAGCTTGAGCTGGCGCAGCACCAGCAGCATCAGCGGCAGGCTGATGAAGAAGGCGATGTTGGCCACCAGCATCAGGCCGATCAGGCTCTCCATGTTGAGCAGGCTGGAGAGACCGCCGGCGAGCATGGGGTAGAGCGGCATGAAGGCCCAGTTCGCCGCGTTGCCCTTGCTCAGCCAGCGCGGGTAGAGGTCGTAGCCGTTCTCTATGATGCGCTGGAACCAGACGCAGTCGAACTGGCAATAGGCTTGCAGCGGGCCTATGTCGGGGGCGCCGTAGAGCTGGACACCGAAATAGCCCATGCCGTACAGGGCCACCCGGCTCAGCACGAAGGCGGCGATGATCATCAGCCAGTCGCGGCTGCTGATGCGCAGTGACGGGCGATAGGGGAGTGCATCCCCGGCGAGGGGAGGAGTATTGGTCATGTCATTCATCAGGCAAAAACCCAGACGCGAGAGAGTATGTAGGTGAGTACGGTAACGGTCAGGGTGGCAATCACCACCGGCAGCAGTCCGGAGAGACCCGCAAACAGCAGGCCGCTCAGGATGAGGTTACGCACCGCCAGGGAGAAGAGGGCGACCAGCAGAAACTTGCTGGCGGCACCTTGCTTCTGGAAGGTGATGTAGCGATGGCCGAAAAACGAGAACCAGAACGCGATGGCAAAGGCCAGGGTCGTGACCAGATGTTCCGAGATGGCGGGCCAGGTGTGGAACAGGGCGATGGAGGTGCCCAGATCGACGAGGGTAGCTCCCCCGCCGACAAAACCGAAGCGAACCAGCCGCCAGAATTCCTCGCGGGAGATCATTGGGACGCCGGCTCCTGCTTGTCCGCATCCTGCGCCTTCTCACTTTGGGTTGCCGCCGCATCAGGCTGCTTGCCCGCGTCCTGCTGGGCATACTGGCCGTAGATCCCCTCGATGAGGTAGATGGGGCGCTGCTTCACTTCCACGAACATGCGGCCTATGTACTCGCCTATGATGCCGAGAGACAGCAGCTGAATGCCGCCGAGGAACAGCATCACCGACATCAGGGAGGCGTAGCCCGGCACGTCTATGCCGAAGAAGAGCACCTGGGTGATGATCTTGAGGATATAGAGGAAGGCGATGAAGGAGACGCCGACCCCCACGTAGCTCCAGACCCGCAGCGGCCAGCTGGAGAAGCTCATCAGGCCGTCGAGGGCGAAGTTCCACAGCTTCCAGTAGTTGAACTTGGTCTCGCCGGCGTGGCGTGCCGGACGCTCGTAGGGGACGCCGACGGCACGGAAACCGGCCCAGGCGAAGAGCCCCTTCATGAAGCGGTTGCGCTCCGGCAGTTGCTTGAGGGCCTCGACCACCTTGCGATCGATGAGTCGGAAGTCACCGGCGTTCTCCGGCAGCTTGGTGCTGGTGGAGAGGGCGTTGAAGAAGCGGTAGAAGCCGCCGGCGGTGAGGCGCTTCATCGGGGTGTCGGCGCTGCGATCGACCCGGATGCCGTAGACGGTGTCGTAGTCACCTGTCTGCCACAGCTTGACGAACTCCAGGATGAGGGAGGGGGGATCTTGCAGATCCACGTCCATGGGGACCATGGCATCGCCCTTGGCCTGATGCAGGCCTGCGGTCATGGCCGCTTCCTTGCCGAAGTTGCGTGCCAGGTTGACCAGGGTCACGCGCGGGTCGCGGGCTATGGCCTGCTCGACCACTTCGCGGGTACGGTCGCTGCTGCCGTCGTTGACGAACACGATTTCAAGCCGGTCTTTGAGGGGGGCCAGTTCGGCATCTATCGCGCTGATGAAGGCGTCTATGCTCTCTTCCTCATTGTAAACGGGAACGACCAGAGAGAGTCGAAAATCGGCACGGGACATGGGAACTTCCTTATTGGAAAATGGTGTTATAAAACAATATGTTATATTTTTAGATTCACTGGGCGACGGTCAGACGTACCGACTGGACGTTGAGCGGTGTCGGAGCGGAGAGCGCCAGGAAGTTGGGATGCTTGGGATCGGCCGTCAGGGAGTCGCCCGGCAGGTTGAGCCGGATCTCGTTGATGCCTGCCTTGGCCAGCTTGACCGTGGTAGTGAAATCATGACCCAGGGCCACCTTGAGCAGGGTGCCTGCTTCCGGGCTGTTGATCCTGGCCTGGATGGTGAGCTGCTCAGGTTGCGCCTGCTGCTTGGGCAGCACGAAATAGAGGCCTCCCTTGCCACTGAGCTGGGTGCCTTCGGCACTGGGCTTCTTGGCCCAGCCTTCGCTCGAGAGGAAGCGGCTCGGTTTGGTCAGGTTGAGCTCGTTGCCCGGCTGGTAAGTCATGCTGGAGTTGTGCTCCCAGAAGCGGGTCTTGCCTTCCAGGTAATAGAGCTTGTAAGCCAGGCTCACGTTGGGGTGAGCGGCCAGGTAGAGGGTGTAAAGGTAAAAACCGCTCAATGCCAGTATGGCAGCCAGAAAACCGAACTTTTTGTAGGTCATATTACTCACTCGACGCCCGACGGATAGGTAGGCTGGATTCGCGCATATGCTAATCCAATTGCAAAAAAAGCATAGTGGATCACAAAAATAAATTTGCTCACATATTAACCCCCAATGCCCCTGCAGACCAAGGGACTTTGGGGTCGTGTGCATCCTGCCTTTGCGGTGGGCTTGCAGCTCGGCCTGGGGCCCCGTCCTGCCCATGGCCTCATCAGGCAAATGGCTGATATTGCGCATTGCTGTGGCAGGATCTGTCGCCATTTCGCTTCGGCAGAATTAAGATGGGCCGTCCCGCCGTCAAGGATGACTCATGAGACTGCTAGTTCTGTGCCTGCTCTGCTGCCTACCCCTTCACTCGCTGTCGGCCCAACCGCTCTGTACTTCTCCCCTGCGCGTCGGTTTCGACGACTGGCCCCCTTATCACTATTACCAGCAGGAGAACGGCCACCGGGAGCTGCGCGGCTTCGCGGTCGACTATCTCAACGCCGTCTCGGCCAGGTTGGGCTGTCGTCTCGTCTATCTGGAGCGTCCCTGGAAGCGGGGACTGCACGATCTGGAGCAGGGCAGGCTGGACATCGCCATGGAAGCCTATTTTGTTGAAGACAGGGCGCGCTATGCCTGGTTCTCCAACGCCTACAACCCGGGGCGCACGGCACTCTGGGTGCGCAAGTCCGGTGACAAGGGGGAGCAGGATCTGGCGAGCTGGCTGGCCAAAGGCAACAGGCTGGGGGTGACCAGAGACTACAACTATGGCCCCGAGATAGCCCGTCTGCTGCAGCGCTACCGCGCCCAGGTGAGCGAGGTCAATGACGTGCAAAACTATCGCAAGCTGCAGCTGGGACGGATAGACGGATTTCTTGGGGATATTCTGGCCACCCCCTGGGGTCTGAAGAGAGAGGGGCTGGCAGAGGAGGTCGTCCCCCATATCATGGGGGTCTATGAGACGCCGACCTTCTTCATGCTGAGCAAGAAGACCTTGTCGGGGGAGTTTGTGCAGCGTTTCAACCAGGCGCTCGAGGCCGTTGGCAAGAGCGAGGAGCATGCGCTCATCTGGCGCCGTTACCTGCCCGCCCGCTAGCAAAGTCGCCAGCATTCACGCATCATGGGCACCTGACCGTGGCGCCTGACAGGCCGAAGTGAACCGATATGAGGTAAGCGTGGTAAGAAGCATGGGTAAGAAGTATTGGTTGGCATTGGCAAACCTTATCTGGCTGGGCTGCTGGCCGGCGGGCATGGTCCACGCCAGCACAGAACAGATGGTGGTGGCCAGTCCCAGCATCCAGCATGACTGGTATCAGAACAGCACCGCAGAGCAGGCGCGTCATGAGCTCGAACTGCAGCTGCAGGAGGCGGTGCTTGCCCAGTTGCACCCGGATTTCTACCGGCTCTGGCAGCAGCTGCAGAAGACCCCGGCCGACAGGCGTGGCGCCCTCTATGACGAAGCCTTCGGCAAGCTGGCACGTTTCCAGCAAGCCTGGCGCGCCATGGACCTGGTCGCCCGCGAGCAGATGCAGACCCTCAAGCTCGATCTGACCAAGCCCCTGGCCCACGAGCCCCTGGGTGACAACCTGCTGGATCAGGTCAAGCAGCTCAGGCCCCAGGTCGCCGAATACGAGGCCGTGCGCGACGAAGTGCGCAAGCTGCTGGCCATGCCCATGGCCAAGCATTGGCCGACCCTGGACATGCCGACCCTGCGAGCCGGGGAGAGCGCCACCGAGCTGGGGCAGATCCGCTCAATCCTCAACGAGCTGGGGGATGGTGCCCCCACCCATCAGGACAGCCTCTACGACGCGGACACCGAGCAGGCCATCAAGCAGTTCCAGCGCCGCCACGGCCTGACCGCAGACGGCATCATAGGTCGCCAGACCCGCTCCTGGCTCAATACCGGGCCGCAAGTGCGTGCCAGCCTGCTGCTGCGCAACCTGTGGCGACGGGATCTGGTGGATCACCTCGCCGGTCGCTACGTGCTGGTCAACATCCCGGATTACCGCCTGAGCGTGGTGGAGTCCGGCAGCGAGGTCTTCACCAGTCGGGTCATCGTCGGCAAGGAGCAGCGGGCCACCCCCATACTCGCCAGCGAAATTCGTTCCATAGTGCTCAACCCCGCCTGGCATGTGCCGCGCTCCATCCTGAGCAAGGACATTCTGCCCAAGCTGGGTCGGGATCCCGCCTATCTGGACCGCGAGCAGTTCGAGGTGATCGACGGCGAGGGCAACCCGGTGCAGTTCAGCGAGGATGGATGGCACCATGCGCTGGCGTCCGGCTTCCCTTATCGGTTGCGGCAAAAGCCGGGGGATCACAATGCCCTGGGGCGCTACAAGTTCTATCTGCCGAACAACGACGCCATCTACCTGCATTCGACGCCGCGCAAGGCCTTGTTCGAGCAGGGGGCGCGCGCCTTCAGCTCCGGCTGCATCCGGGTCGAGCACGCGGACGATCTGGCCGAGCTGCTGCTCGCCGACTCCCGCTATCAGCCGGACAAGGTCGCCAGCATACTGAAAGAGACCCAGACCAAGTGGCTGCCGTTGACCACTCCTATCCCTGTCTTCACCGTCTACTGGAGCAGCTGGATCGACGAAGAGGGGCGCCAGCAACTGCGCAATGACATTTACGGATTCGATCGAGTGAGCTTCCAGAGCCGCTTGCTGTGATCCCCGCCACAGAGTGAAGAGCCCGGCTCATGCCGGGCTTTTTCATGGGCGCTTGCGGTTTGACATGACTTTTACGGGCGGGTAGTTTCGGCCTCTGTATCATTTTCATTCACCACTGTTACTTCACTCTGGAATGGACGGACAACGGATGCTGGAACAAGAGATAAGCCGACGCCGTCTGCTGCTGGGGGCCGGTTGCCTGATGGGGGCCAGCCTGCTGTCGTTCCCGGCCGCGGCGAGCCGCAGTACGACAGGGCGTGAACTCAGCTTCTTCAACCTCAATACCGGCGAGCGGGTCAACGCCAGCTATTGGGAGAATGGCCGTTATCTGAACGATGGCCTGGCGGAGCTCAACCATATCTTCCGCGACTATCGCCGCAACGAAGTGTTCAACATCGACAGGAAGCTGTTCGATCAGCTGTTTCTGCTGCAGCACAAGCTGGGCCGCAAGGGAGAAATTCAGCTCATCTCGGGCTATCGCTCCCCGGTCACCAATCGCCAGAAGCGCCAGCGCAGCCGTGGGGTCGCCAAACACAGCTACCACACTCTGGGGCAGGCGGTGGATGTGCGCATCCCCGGCGTGCAGCTGGCGCACCTGCGCAAGGCGGCCCTGAACCTCAAGGTCGGCGGCGTGGGTTACTACCCCTCCGACAACTTCGTCCACCTCGATACCGGGCCGGTACGGAGCTGGTAACGGGTTGGCACAGGGTGGCCCCGAGCTGCTAGGCTCTGGACACTATCCAGAGGAGAGACAGATGAAGCATATTTTGCTTGGCGGGCTGATCGCCCTGCTGCTGACCGGGTGCAGCAAGCTGAACCGGGAAAACTACGACAAGCTGAAGATGGGGATCACCTATGCCGAGGCGAGCGCCATCTTGGGCAAGGCGGAGCGTTGCGACGATGCGCTCGGCACCACCAGCTGTGTCTGGGGTGGGGACGGCAAGAACATCAAGATCCGTTTCATCGCCGACAAGGCCACCTTCTTCAGTTCGGAAGGGATCAACTGAGTCAGTTTTTCACTGTCATCAGCAACAAAAAAGCGCCATCCGGCGCTTTTTTGTTGCGTGCAATCCAGCCAATCTGGCCAGAAACTGGCGCGCTCAATGGGTGGCGTACTGGTAATTGAAGGTGGGGAGTCCCCACTTGAAGCGCACCGCCAGCAGCCGCAGCACGAAGCCGATGCCGATGGCCCCGAAGGCGGCCCAGTCATTGGGCAGGCCCTGATCCAGTGCGAAGCAGTAGAGGGCGGCCGTCACCAGGGAGACTGCTGCGTAGAGCTCGCGCTTGAACACCAGCGGGATGCGCTGGCACAGGAGATCCCGCAGCACGCCGCCAAAGACGCCTGTCACCACCGCCATGATGCAGGCGATGCCGGCCCCGTGCCCCATCTCGAGCGCCCGGGCGGCGCCAAAGATGGAGAAGACCACCAGCCCCAGGGCATCGAGCGCCAGGAACAGCTTGCCGAGATAGCGCATCAGCGGTGCCGAGATGACCCCCACCATGGCCGCCCCGGCCACCAGCACCACATATTCGGGGTGCTCCACCCAGAGCAGGGGATAGTGGCCCAGCAGCACATCCCGGATGGTACCTCCCCCTATGGCCGTCGCCGAGGCGATGATGACGACACCAAACAGATCCATCCGCCGCCGGCCCGCCGCCAGCGCGCCAGTCATCCCTTCGGCCACCAGGCCGAGCAAGAAGAGTGCATGTAACATGAGTTATCCCAGGGTGCGAGAAAGGCCCGCATCCTAACAAGCCTGGTCTGGCACGACAAGCACTCTCACCTTTGCATTAGATTAAGTAATGAAAAAGGGGGCCTATGCCCCCGTTTTTGGTTATGACTGCGTGGCTCAGCGGCGGAGCTGCTCGCTGCGATACTGATCCACCCACATGGCGGTGGCGCCGCAGATGGCCACCGGCATCACGAACAGATTCACCACGGGAATGGCGGAGAAGAGGGTGACCAGGGCACCGAAGCTCAGGCACTTGCCGCGGCGCTGCTTGAGGGCGTCGCGCATGGTGATGAAGTTTATCTTGTGGTTGTCAAATGGATAGTCGATGTACTGGATCGCCATCATCCAGGCGCTGAACAGGAACCAGAGCACAGGGGCCAGGGTCTGCCCCACCACGGGAATGAGGAACAGGATCAGGCAGCCGATGGCCTTGGGTAGATAGTACTTCAGCTTGGTCCACTCCCGGCTGAAGGTGCGCGGCACATCCTTGACCACGTCCAGCATGCCGGTGTCGCTCACCGCCTCGCCGGTGAGGATCTGCTCCACCTTCTCCGCCAGCAGGCCGTTGAAGGGGGCCGCTATCCAGTTGATCACCGAGCTGAAGATGAAGGAGAACACCACCAGTATGGTGACCAGAGCGATGGGCCACAGCAGGTAGTCGAGCCAGGAGAGCCAGGCCGGGATCTGCTGGTGCAGCCAGGCGAACAGGCCGTCGAGTTGCAGCAGCAGGGCATAGAAGGCGCCGGCGAACAGCACGAAGTTGACCAGCAGGGGGATCAGCACGAAGGTGCGGATGCCCGGCTGGCGGATGAGGGAGAAGCCGCGCAGGAAGTAGTCTGCGCCGCTGACCGAATCTTTGACCATGTGAGGGGATTGGTTCATCTGAGATCCATCAATGAAGGGGGGAGGGTGCCAGCATATTACAAACAAGCCTCCAATTTGGTAAAGTCGCCTGCCCGCCTCCTCTTTATTTCGCTACCCACATAGGCCGCCATGCGTCTGAAACTGATCAAACTCGCCGGCTTCAAGTCGTTCGTCGAGCCGACCCGCATCGAACTGTCGGCCGACATGACTGCCGTGGTGGGCCCCAACGGCTGCGGCAAATCCAACGTCATCGACGCCGTGCGCTGGGTGCTGGGGGAGAGCTCGGCCCGCCACCTGCGCGGCGAGAACATGACGGACGTCATCTTCAACGGCTCCATCAATCGCAGCCCCCATGGCCGCGCCTCGGTGGAGCTGGTGTTCGACAACCCCCACAACCGGGTGCCCGGTGAATTTGGCCGTTATACCGAGATCTCGGTACGCCGCGAGGTGCTGCGGGACGGCTCCAACCACTACCAGATCAACGGCCAGAAGTGCCGCCGCAAGGACGTGACCGATCTCTTCCTCGGCACCGGCCTGGGTCCGCGCAGCTACGCCATCATAGAACAGGGCACCGTCAGCCGGCTGGTGGAGTCGCGCCCGGCGGACCTCAAGCTCTTCATGGAGGAGGCGGCGGGGGTCTCCCGCTACAAGGAGCGGCGCCGGGAGACGGAGCAGCGCATCCGCCACACCCAGGAGAACCTGGAGCGCCTCGGCGACATTCGTGGCGAGCTGGGCTCCCGCCTCGAGCACCTCAAATCCCAGGCCGAAACCGCCGAGCGCTACAAGCAGCTCAAGGGGCGTTCGCGCGCCGCAAGGGCCGAGCTCATCGGCTCCGAGCTGTGGGCGCTGGAGACCCGCCTCGGCGAGGCCAAGAGCGAGCTGGCCCAGGCCGAGCAGGCGCTGGCGGCCCTCGATGCCAAGCGTACCCAGGATGAGGGGCGCCACGTCACCCTGTCGGTGGCCCGCCAGGAGGCCCAGGCCGAGCAGGCGAGTCGCCAGCAGCAGATCTTCCTCGGCGGCCAGGCCATCGCCCGCCTCGAGCAACAGCAGCTTCACCAGACCGAGCTCGGTCGCGACTGGCAGGTGCGGCGTCAGGCCCTCGGCGAGCGCATCGACGGCATCAAGGCCCAGCTGGCCAGCCAGCAGGAGCAGCAGGCCGAGGGCGTCCTCCAGGGAGAGCTGGAGTCGGCGCGCCTCGAGCAGTGTGAGCAGTTACTCGCCGATCAGCAGGCCGTTCGCCTCGCGGCCGGCGAGCGGCTGGAGCTGGCCCGCCAACGCCAGCAGCAGTGGCAGCAGCAGCTCGGCCAGGCACAGGGCAGGCTCAACCAGACCCGCACCCAGGTGAATGGCCTGCAGGAGCTGCAGGCCAAGACCCGGCTGGCGCGACTCAAGCTGGCGGATGAACAGGCCGGCCCCCTCGGCGGGGAAGGTGAGAGTCTGCAACCCGCGCTGGATGCCCTGTCGGCCGAGCTGGCGCTCTCCCGGGCCCGCCACGGGGAGCTGGAGGCGCAATGGCAGGCCAGCGTGGCCAGCCACGAGGCTCTCAAGGGAGAGCGGGATCGGCAGGGCGGCCTGCTGCGCGAGCTCGGCGCCCGCCTCACCACTCTTAATCAGATGCTGGGGGAGCAGATGCTGGGCGCCACCCTGGCGGATCGGCTGCAGGTCGCCCCCGAGTGGGCCCAGGCGCTGGACAAGGTGCTCGGGCGCTGGCTCACCGCCCAGCCGGGGGACCAATGCAACCTCGAGCAGGGCGGGCTCTGGATAGGCCCGGCACACCCTGCGGTGCCCGGCACCCTGGCGGCCCGGCTCGAGGGGGATCACATCCCCGCCTTCCTCAACGTCATCTGGCTGGCCGATGACAGGGAAGCTGCCTTGGCCCGCCAGTCATCCCTCTTGGCCGGTGAGTCTGTGCTGACCCCGGCGGGGGAGTGGTTTGGCCCGAACTGGGCCGATCTCGGCCAGGGTGGCGCCCTCGGCACCCTGGCGCTGCTCGGTGAACGTGAGCGGTTACACACCGAACTGACCGCAGGGGAGCAGGCGCTGGTTCGGCTGGATGCCCAGTTGAAGGCAGCAGATGCCGATCGTGCCCATTTGCACAGCGCCTGTGAGGCGAGCCAGCGCACCCTGCGCGAGCAGGAGCAGCAATGGCAGCAACTGCGGGAAGCCTGGAGCCTGCAGCAGGGTCAGCGTCAGGAGCGGCTGCTGCGCCTCGGCCAGCTTGGGGAAGAGTTGATCCGGCTGGACAAGGAGCAGGCCGAGGAGGCCGAGCGACTGGCTGCGGCCCAGCAGCGGCTCGAGCTGGAAGAGGCGCACCTTGCCGAGCTGCAGGAGCAAGGAGAGCCCCTTGCCGAGGCACTCTTGCTGGCCCAGGAAGGGGTCACAGGTGCCGAGCGGGCGCTGGAGGAGGCGCGTGCGCGCCGGGAGCAGCAGCAGGCAAACTGCCAGCGCTGGCAACTGGCGCAGCAAAATCTGGCGCAGTTCATCGCCCTGCGCGAGCAGGAGCTGGCACGGCTCGGGCTGGAACTGGCCGAGCTCAAGGGACCGGACGCCCAGGCGGTGCAGGACATCTCGCCCCTGCTGGCGGAGCAACGCAACCTGGAGGCGCAGCAGCTGGCCTGCCATCAGCGGCTCGCCGAGCTAGAGCGTCAGCTGACCGAGCTGGAGCAAGCCAGAAGCGCCGACCACAAGCAGCTGGTGACCCTGCAGGAGAAGCTGGCTCAGCTCAGACTGGAGCGGGAGCGCAACCTGACCCGGCGACAGGGGCTGCACGAGCAGTTCGAAGAGCTGGGAGTGCGCCTGGTGGATCTCGATCAGGCCGTGCTTATCGCCGCCGATCGCGGCAAGTTGCGCCAGGAGATCCAGACCCTGGAGACACAGGTGGAGGCACTTGGCGCCATCAACCTGGCGGCGCTGGAGGAGTATGAAGAGGCGAAAACCCGCGCAAGCTACCTGGAAAACCAGTGCCAGGATCTGGAGCAGGCGCTGGAAACCTTGAGCCAAGCCATTAAAAGAATTGATAAAGAAACACAAATACGCTTCCGTGACACTTTCGATAAGGTCAACGAAGATTTAAAATCCCTGTTCCCGAAAGTGTTCGGCGGGGGGAGTGCCTGGCTTGAGCTGACCTCGGACGATCTTTTGGAAGCCGGAGTGAGCATCATGGCAAGACCTCCGGGCAAGAAGAATGCTACCATTGCCCTGCTTTCCGGGGGGGAGAAGGCGCTAACCGCTCTTGCGCTGGTTTTTGCCATCTTCAGACTCAATCCAGCACCCTTCTGTCTGCTGGATGAGGTGGATGCACCGCTCGATGAAGTGAACGTGGGTCGCTTCTGTTCTCTTGTCAAAGAGATGTCGAGCACAGTACAGTTCGTTTACATCAGTCATAATAAGGTCTCCATGGAGATGGCCGAGCAGCTGATAGGCGTCACGATGCAAGAGCCCGGGGTTTCTCGTATCGTGTCGGTTGACATCGGTGAAGCCGTCGCTTTGGCTGAGCAAAACTAGAAAGAGAAGCAGCTAATGCAGGAATTGCGTTACATCTTGGTTGCCCTGGGCGGTATTGCCATCGCGGCATTGCTCATTCACGGGTTGTGGAGCAACAGAAAGAACCGTCAGGCACCGATCAAGGAAAAACCCCTGGGTCGGATGGAATCCAAGTCACGGGATCGTGACAGCGATGCGTTTGACAGCGATGGCATTGGCCAGGTGCGCGTGGTCAGCGGCGGCCGTCGTGCCGAGCCCAAGCTGCGCAGCGACGAGGCCCATCAGCCGGAACCCCGCCGTGCCGCCACAGTGCCCGCCTTCGATGACGACGAGGATGACGAGCTGCCGCCGCCCGTGGTTCGCAAGCCAGCCCCTCGTCCGGTGACGCCGCCGCCCGTCTATGAAGAAGAAGATGACTATGACGAGCCGAGCGCCGAGCCTGTCGAAGAGGTGCCTGCCGCGCCGGTACGCAAGCCTGCCCAGGTGATCCGCCGTACCCCGGTGCACCGCTCCCGCCCCCAGCGCGAACCCATGATGCAGCCATTGGACGACGAGCCGCTGGTGGAGCCGGCTTACGCCCAGGCGCCGACCTTCGGTGCCCGCGAACCCGCGCCGCAGCAGCAAGCCCGCTATGCCCAGCCCGTGTCTGCGTATGAAGAGCCCGATTATGATGACGAGCCCGCCTACGAAGAGCCGGTCCAGGTGGCCGAGCCCGTCCAGGAGCTGCCGCCGGTCGAGAAGATCTGGCAGGACGTCTATGTCATCAACCTGATGGCCCGTCCTGGCCACGATCTGCAAGGGGCTACCCTGCTCTCCTCCCTGCTGGCGCTGGGCTTCAAGTTTGGCGAGATGGATATCTTCCACCGCCATGAAGATCTCAACGGCAAGGGTGAAGTGCTCTTCTCCATGATCAACATGGTCAAGCCGGGTACCTTCAACCCCTATCGCATGGAGCAGTTCAGCACCCCGGGTGTGTCCCTCTTCATGCAACTGCCCCTGCGCAGCAACGCGGCCTTTGCGTTCGAGCACATGTTGCAGGCGGCGGATCAGCTGGCGAGCGATCTCGACGCCATGCTGACCGATGCCTCGCGCAGCCCGCTGAGCGACGACGACATTGCCCGTTATCGCCATGAGCTGGCGGCCTACGAGGCCAGCCGCGACTGATGTGCCGTGGGGCCTCAGCAATGAAAAGTGCGGTACCCCGGTGCCGCATTTTCATTTCTGCCCCAGACTGATTGTTCCATCACACTTCGAGACTTCTTCATGAGCGACATCCTCTCCCGCCACCGTCAACTGTGTGAGCTGCTGACCGAATACGGCCATCAGTACTATGTGCTGGATAACCCCACGGTGCCGGACGCCGAATACGATCGCCTGATGCGCGAGCTGATTGCGCTGGAGGCCGAGCATCCCGAGCTGAAAACCCCGGCCTCCCCCAGTGTGCGGGTCGGCGGCCAGCCGCTCTCGGCCTTCAGCCAGGTGCGCCACGAGATCCCCATGCTGAGCCTGGACAACGTCTTCAGCGCCGAAGAGCTGCAGGCCTTCGAGCAGCGCATGCGCGACCGCCTCAAGCGCGAGCTGAACTTCACCTTCTGCTGCGAGCCCAAGCTGGATGGTCTGGCGGTCAGCCTGCTCTATGTGGACGGCCAGCTGGTGCAGGCGGCCACCCGGGGGGATGGCACCACGGGGGAGGAGATCACCGAGAACGTGCGCACCATCAAGGCCATTCCGCTCGTCCTGCGGGGCTCGGGCTGGCCCGCCCGTTTAGAGGTGAGGGGGGAGGTCTTCATGCCCAAGGCCGGTTTCGAGGCGATGAATGCCAAGGCGCTGGCGGCAGGGGAGAAGGTGTTCGTCAACCCGCGCAACGCCGCCGCCGGCAGCCTGCGCCAGCTCGATTCCCGCATCACCGCCAGCCGTCCCCTGAGCTTCTACGCCTATGGCGTGGGTGTGGGCGGCGACGAGCTGGGGAACTCCCACTTCACTCGCCTCAACCAGCTCAAGGCCTGGGGGTTGCCGCTCAGTCCCGAGGTGAAGCTCAAGGAGGGGGCGGCCGGTTGCCAGGCCTTCCACGACGACATCCTGGCCCGCCGCAGCGAGCTGCCCTACGAGATCGATGGCGTTGTCTACAAGGTGGACGACATAGCACTGCAGCAGGAGCTAGGCTTCGTGGCCCGGGCCCCGCGCTGGGCCACGGCCCACAAGTTCCCGGCAGAAGAGGAGATGACCCTGCTGGAGAATGTCGAGTTCCAGGTGGGCCGTACCGGCGCCGTCACCCCGGTGGCCAAGCTTAAACCGGTGTTTGTCGGCGGCGTCACCGTTTCCAACGCCACCCTGCATAATGCCGACGAGATTGAACGCCTCGGCGTCATGATCGGCGACACCGTGATAGTGCGACGGGCGGGGGACGTGATCCCGCAGATAGTGGCCGTGGTAGAGGCCCAGCGCCCCGCGGATGCTCGGGAGATCCTCTTCCCCACCCAGTGCCCTGTGTGCGGCTCGGCGGTGGAGCGACTGGAAGGGGAGGCGGTGACCCGCTGCTCCGGCGGCCTGTTTTGCGAGGCCCAGCGCAAGGAGGCGATCAAGCACTTCGCCGCACGCCGCGCCATGGATGTGGACGGTTTGGGTGACAAGATTGTGGAGCAGCTGGTGGACAAGGGGCTGGTGAAGACACCGGCGGATCTGTTCAGCCTCAACGCCATCCAGCTGGCCGGTCTCGAGCGGATGGGGCAAAAATCTGCCCTCAATCTGGTGGCGGCCATCGACAAGGCCCGCAGCACCACCTTGCCCCGCTTCCTGTTTGCCTTGGGCATTCGCGAGGTGGGGGAGGCGACCGCCCTCAATCTCGCCAACCACTTCCTC
The DNA here is from genome assembly GCF_946892685.1 of Aeromonas sp. Marseille-Q5825. Lineage (NCBI taxonomy): Bacteria > Pseudomonadati > Pseudomonadota > Gammaproteobacteria > Aeromonadales > Aeromonadaceae > Aeromonas > Aeromonas sp. Marseille-Q5825. The sequence continues at coordinate 52,378 of NZ_CAMPOU010000004.1, read as the reverse complement.
ACCCTGGAAGCCCTGCGTGCAGCCTCGGTGGAGCAGTTGCTCGAGGTGGCCGACGTGGGCGACATAGTGGCCAAGCATGTCTACTACTTCCTGCGTCAGCCCCACAATATCGAAGTGCTGGAGGCCCTGCTGGCGGCCGGTATCCACTGGCCGGCCATCGAGAAGAAGGAGGCAAGCGATCAGCCCTTCGCCGGCAAGACCTTCGTGCTGACCGGTACCCTCACCACCTTGTCCCGCAACGATGCCAAGGCGGCGCTGCAGGCCCTGGGGGCCAAGGTGGCGGGCTCGGTATCTGCCAAGACCGATGTGCTGGTGGCAGGGGAAGCCGCCGGCTCCAAGCTTGCCAAGGCGCAGGAGCTCGGCATCACCGTCTGGACCGAAGCCGAGTTGCAGGCGGCGATCCAGCCCTGAGTCGGCAGGCACACAATAAAACAGACCCGGCCAGATGGCCGGGTCTGTCGTTTTCGGGCTCAGTCGACATAGGTCACCCGCCCCTGCCATCTTGATGGCGCCTCAAGCTGCCAGCGTGCCAGCTCGCTCTTGCTGAACAGGTATTCGCCACGCTGGGCGGCGCGGGGTGAGAGGGCCCCCGGCGCCGTGCCCGCCAGTATGGCATTGGCCAGCTCGGCCGCCTTCTCCCCCTGGGTGTGGCCATCGAGCACCAGGCCGCCTATGGTGCGGTGCGGCCCCACCGCAAACTCCCAGAAACCGAACAGGGGCACAGGGCTGTTGGCGCTGGTCCAGGCCAGCACCTGCTGCTCGCTCACATGCAGCCCCTGCTCGTCCGTGAGGGTGTGATAGAGGCCGAGGAAGATAGCTTCATAGCCGTTCTGCCGACTGGCGAGCACCACCTCCTGCCAGCGCCGGTAGTCATCGATCTGCTGGTTGTTGACCCTGGTCTGGCCGACCCGCTGCTCGTCGGGGGTCGTGAACTCATCCTCGATGGCGGTGCGCGACACCTCGCTCGCATCGAACAGCACCAGCGCCTTGCCCAGCCCCCCCATCAGCTGGCTCATCTCGCTGATGTTGCGCTTGAGTAGAGGCCGCTCCAGCACGCCTGTGATCTGGGGATGGCCGACCAGTCCCTTGGGGCGGGGATTCTCGTTCATGCCGAGAAACACCACAGGTGTGCCCAGGGCGGCGATGGGGCGGGCGAGGGCGTTGATGGCGTTGTCATCGCCGAGCACCACCAGGGCCGGTTTGCGCGCCTGATAGGCCGCCATCCCCTGGCTGACGAGCTGCTCCCGGGTCTGGTGAGGCTGACGCTTGGTATCCAGGTAGAAGTGGCTGATGTGGTGCTCGCCCTTGAGGTGCTTCTTCAGGCCGGCGCTGTAGCTCTGATCCCACAGATTGGCCTGATGGTAGCTGCTGATCACCAGGATCTCGGCGGCCATCAACTGGAGCGGGAAAAGGGCTAGCAGGAGCAACACCTTGGTCACGTTCATCTTCCATTGGCAGGACACTGCACCCATTATGTGCGTTCCGGCTCCTTGATGCCTTAGTCAATTGTTGTCAGATGGTGCCATTCTTTCTTGGCACCCCTCATCGGGCGCCAGCCCGCACCCCGTCTGGGATGCACAGAAATAGCCTCTTTTGACGCTGGTTGTGAACTGCGCCACTCCTTCCAAAACCTGTCCTGGATCAAGAAACGGGCAATCGCTTTGGGGCCTAATAGCTACCACATATAGGGGTTAGCATAAAAAAAATACCCATATATAGTGTTATCAAGCTGTGCATAAGTCGTCTCCCTCTCAGCGTCAGCCCGGGCCTCTCACGCCTCGGCTGAATGCATGTGCGCCGGGGATAGGGTGTGGAGAAGGGGACTCAACAAGGGTGAGCCCAGGGTGGCTGCCAGGCCTTTAATGCGGGGAAAATCGATGAAACCGGTAGTGATCAAACGTGATGGATGTCGCGCACCATTCAATGGCCAGCTGATCGCCGAGGCAGTGAGCCGGGCGGCGGAAGCGGTCAATCAGGCCAATCCGGCGCTGGCCGAGCGTATCTCAAGCGCGGTCAGTCAGGAGCTGGAAGGGCGGGGTGAGGTGGATATCCACGAGATCCAGAACCGGGTCGAGAACCACCTGATGGCTTCCGACGACAAGGCCATCGCCCGCGCCTACATCGAGTACCGTCACGACCGGGATCAGGCTCGCGAGGCCCGCGGCCGGCTGGCCCAGGAGATCCGCGGCCTGGTGGAGCAGACCAACGCGGCTTTGCTCAACGAGAACGCCAACAAGGACTCCAAGGTGATCCCGACCCAGCGCGACCTGCTGGCGGGCATAGTCGCCAAGCACTACGCCATCAGCCACATGCTGCCCCGCGAGGTGGTGCAGGCCCACGAGAGCGGCGATCTGCACTTCCACGATCTCGACTACTCCCCCTTCTTCCCCATGTTCAACTGCATGCTGATTGACTTGCAGGGGATGCTGACCCACGGCTTCAAGATGGGCAATGCGGAGATTGATACCCCCAAATCCATCAGCACGGCCACCGCCGTGACCGCCCAGATCATCGCCCAGGTGGCGAGCCACATCTATGGCGGCACCACCATCAACCGCATCGACGAGGTGCTGGCCCCCTATGTGACCATCAGCTGGCAGAAACACAGGGAAGTGGCCGAGGAGTGGGGCATCAGCGACGTGGACGCCTACGCCATGGCCCGTACCGAGAAGGAGTGCTACGACGCCTTCCAGTCCCTGGAGTACGAGGTCAACACCCTGCACACCGCCAACGGCCAGACCCCCTTCGTCACCTTCGGCTTCGGCCTGGGCGACAGCTGGGAGTCGCGGATGATCCAGGGGGCCATCCTCGGCAACCGCATCGCCGGCCTCGGCAAGAACAAGAAGACAGCCGTCTTCCCGAAACTGGTGTTCGCCATCAAGGATGGCCTCAACCACAAGCCGGGGGATCCCAACTACGACATCAAGCGGCTGGCGCTGGAGTGCGCCTCCAAGCGGATGTACCCGGACATACTCAACCATGACCAGGTAGTGAAGGTGACCGGCTCCTTCAAGACCCCCATGGGCTGCCGCTCCTTCCTCGGCGCTTATGAGGAGAATGGCGAGCTCATTCATGAAGGGCGCAACAACATAGGGGTGGTGAGCCTCAACCTGCCGCGCATCGCCCTGAAATCCCGTGACGAGGCGGATTTCTGGGACAAGCTGGATGCGGCCCTGCGCGTGGCCAAGCAGGCGCTGATGTACCGCATCGAGCGACTGGATGGCGTCAAGGCGCGGGTCGCCCCCATCCTCTATATGGAAGGGGCCTGCGGTGTGCGGCTCAAGGCCGACGACAACGTCAGCGAGATCTTTAAAAATGGCCGCGCTTCCATTTCGCTCGGCTATATCGGGGTGCACGAGACCATCAACGCCCTGTTCGGCACAGACACCCATCTGTTTGACAGTGAGGTACTGCGGGAGAAGGCCATCGCCATCATAGCGCGCCTCAAGGCGGCCACCGACGAGTGGAAGGAGGAGACCGGCTACGGTTTCAGCCTCTACTCCACCCCGAGCGAGAACCTCTGCACCCGCTTTTGCCGCATCGACGCCAAGGAGTTCGGCGTGGTGGCCGGGGTGACCGACAAGGGTTACTACACCAACAGCTTCCACCTGGATGTGGAGAAGCAGGTCAACCCCTACGACAAGCTGGACTTCGAGGCGCCCTATCCGCCCATCGCCAGCGGCGGCTTCATCTGCTACGGCGAGTACCCCAACATCCAGCACAACCTGGAAGCGCTCGAAAACGTCTGGGACTACAGCTATGACAAGGTGCCCTACTACGGCACCAACACCCCCATAGACGAGTGCTACGACTGCGGCTTCACCGGCGAGTTCGAGTGTACCTCCAAGGGCTTTACCTGCCCGCGCTGCGGCAACCACGACCCCGCCAAGGTGTCGGTGACCCGCCGTGTCTGCGGCTACCTCGGCAGCCCGGATGCGCGCCCCTTCAACGCGGGCAAGCAGGAAGAAGTGAAGCGCCGGGTCAAACATATGTAAGCCGAGCCCTCACCCTGGCCCTCTCCCAGAGGGAGAGGGAACCGATAGCTGAGCTGTGGGGGCCGAAGAGCGACAGTCAGCTCTTGTTCTGATTGGCAAGCTGGTTTCCTCGGGACTATCCGCAATACGTCGCTCTGCACCCTTCTCCCGCTCACGTTGAAAAAGAGTGGGAGAAGGGCTGGGGATGAGGGGGCTGAAAATCCATCATCACTTGCCTGCCAAACAGTGAACCGAGAGACAAGATGCACTACCACCAATACTACCCGGTCGATGTGGTGAACGGCCCCGGCACCCGGGCTACCCTGTTTGTGTCGGGCTGCGAGCACCAGTGTCCGGGTTGCTACAACCAGAGCACCTGGCGCCTCGATGGGGGCAAGCCGTTTGATGAGGCGATGAGCGATCGTGTCATTAGCGACCTCAACGACACGCGCATCAAGCGGCGAGGTCTGTCGCTCTCCGGTGGTGATCCGCTCCACCCGGCCAACGTCCCCCAGGTGCTGGCGCTGGTGAAACGGGTGCGGGCAGAGTGCCCCGGCAAGGACATCTGGTGCTGGACCGGCTACCTGCTCGGCGAGCTCAGCCCGGCCCAGCGCGAGCTGGTTTGCTTACTGGATGTGCTGGTGGATGGCAAGTTCGAGAAGGAGCTGGCCGACCCCGGCTTGCTCTGGCGCGGGAGCAGCAACCAGATCATCCACGACCTCGACGCCTGGCGGGAGCGGGAGCATAAGAGCCGGATCCCCTGCCAGCTGCTGGCCTGAACATTGCGCTTCCTGAGTGCGCCGACCACCGTCAGCTGAACCCTGGCTCAATCCCGGGTGATAAAGGCGCGAAAGGTGTCCGCTGTGGTTTGCAGTTGTGGGCAAGGCTGTTTATGGTTAGCCCATCCGAATCACATGACATCTTTCATGAGGAACCATGAGATGAACAATCTGCTCAAGATCCTGCTGGCCATCTTCCTGCCGCCGGTCTGTGCCTTTATCCAGGTGGGCTTAAGCCTGCACTTCTTCATCAACATAGTGCTGACCCTGCTCGGCGGCCTGCCCGGCATGGTCCATGCGCTCTGGCTGGTGGTCAGCGACAAGCGCGCCTGAGTCATTCCCTTGCAGCAGAGGCCAACCTTAGGGTTGGCCTTTTTATTGCCTGCGAGACTCGCCCGCCAGATGGGGGATTCCTGAATGAGGCTGATTGGTTGACACTGCCCCCTGGCCAAGCCGACCGCTCAGGGAGCCGAGCGGTTACAGGACAAGGAGTGTTGAATGAACTTGAAGATAGCGCTGCTGGGGGCCGCCCTGATGCTGGGGGGCTGCGCCAGCCCGAGTCCCACCGTGAAGCTGAACCAGCCGCCACGGGAGGTCTCGGAGGAGGATCTGTGTCTCTACTGGGTGCAGGAAGGGGAGATGACGCAATTCAACCTGCCCCTCAAACGGCCTATGAAGGCGCCGGTTGAGGGGTTCGTGGATATTCGCTACCTCATCGACTCCAACGGCAATCTGTTCAGCCCCGAGATACTGGCGGCGGAGCCGGCTGGGGTGCTGGAGCTGGCCGCCCTGACGGCACTGTCAAAGATGCGCTATCGGGTCGCCGAGCAGAATCCGGAGGCTATCCCCGTCCAGGTGGTGCAGCGCTTCCGGCTCAAGGGGACGCCCCAATGACAAAGACCCCGGCCTTGGCCGGGGTCTTTGTCATTGTGCGGGGGAGCTGTGGCTGTCGGGGCTTATTGCTCCTTGCAGTCGTTGTAGCGGCTCTGCCACTCCCCGGCTTCATCGCGCATCTCCACGAAGCCTTCCTTCCCCTTGTTCCACCAGACCACCTCGTGATCGTCGGTGTAGCGGGCCCCGGAGGCAGAGACCGCCTGGGGCAGGGTGTAGTCCTTGCCATCGGGCAGGGAGAGCTTGACGAAGTTCAGGCTCTCGTCCGAGAGGGTGAAGTAGCGCACCTGCACCTTCTGGTTCTGCTCGCACAGATAGGTGACAGGATCGCCCCCCGTGACCCCCAGCTTGCCAGCGCCCAGATCGCAGCCGCTCAGCAGGGTCAGGGTACCCAGACCCAGTAGTGCCAAATTGGTCTGTTTCATGTCGCATCCTTTGAACGGTGTCATATGGCCTTGAGCCTAACAGGCTGAGGATCAACTGCAACCTCGGTGTGTCCCCCTTGCGTCGGGATGCGTCCGTCGCACTGTGGAGCCTGCGGGCAAAAAAACGCCCCGCAGGGTTGCGGGGCGAAAGACAGCACATCCTTGGCCATTGGAAAGGGGATCAATAACCGAAGCGGGTCGCCTCGAAACGGTTGAGCAGACGGTGGATCAGGTAGCAGGCCAGCAGGGTGGCGACGATGGCAAAGAGGATGCTGCTGACCCGGTAGAGGGCGCTGAACACCAGATCGTTGCCCGGGGTCAGGTACTGACCAAACAGTATGCCGAGGGTGGTGAGGGCGCCGAAGCCGACCCCGGAGCCGCTCGCCTCCTTCACATGGGCATGGCTGAACAGCATGGCCCCGAGCCAGAGCAGGGGGGTGACCAGCAGCAGCAGACCAGACCAGTCATAGAGCACCAGCTGCCCCAGGATGCCGAAACTCACCCCCAGCAGGGTGCCCATGGCGCGCTTGCGGGCGTAGCTCAGGGCCCCGTCCCAGTGCATGGGGAAGAGCACCAGCAGTGTGGTCGCCTGGGCGGACATGGAGTCGCGCAGATCGAACAGCTGGAATACCAGGAACGACAGGGTGGCGATGCTGGCACCGAGCAGGGCCTCGTGGCGCATCCGGTGGGGCGCCTTGGGAGAGGGGGTGGGGGCGGGCCGCGCCTCCACATCCGGGATCAGAGCCGTCATCAGGTAGGCGATGAGCACCGACAGTATGCTGGCCCAGAGGTTGCTGAAGATGAGATCGTTCAGATCGGTTCCGGGGTAGCTGGCAAAGTGCAGCATGATGCTGAGGCTGAGCACGCCGTTGGCGCCAAACAGGAAGAGGCTGCCCCGGGACATGGCGGCGAAGCGGTAGAGGAACAGCAAAAAGACCAGGGGGGTCATCAGCCCGGGATGACTGCCGAACAGGCCGCCCAGCAGGCCGACCTCCAGCCCGCACATGGCGGCTGAGGCGATAAGCTGGCGGGCGGCGTGGCCGTTCATCACCGGGATCATGCCGAGCAGCAATACAGGGGTGACGGTGAAGAAGACCCCGTTGCTCCAGCCGAAGATCTTGCACAGTACAAACCCCAGGGTGCAGCCGAAGGCGATGCGCAGACACTGGCGCAGCTCGTTGGCGGTGAGGGGTCTGTGCCACAGGTTCATGGTCGTCATCTCAGTAGATGTAGTGCAGCAGGCTGAGCAGGCGGATCTGGCCGCGGGCAAAGAGCGCGCTCAGGGCGTTGTCCGGCAGCAGCTGGACAGTGGCGCGGGCCCCGGCCGGCAGATGGGCGGGCAACTGATCCAGGGTCAGGTGCAGGCGCAGTCGCTGGGCATCCCGCACCCAGCGATCGGACTCGATGGGATTGGCCAAGAGGCCGTTGGCGTCGAACTGGCCGGCGCTGACCCCGGCGTCCAGGCTGGCGACCCGGGCCGGGTAGAGGCGGCCGGGCTCGCCGTCGAAGGCGACCAGCGCCCGGCTCTGCGGGGTGATGTTACGCAGGCTCTTCTCGCGAAAATCGGCGATCACATCCACCTGCTCCGACACCAGGGCCAGCAGGGGAGAACCCGCCGTGGCCACGCTGCCGGGCTTGAGCTGCAGGTTGGTGATGATGCCATCCTGGCTCGCATGGACCTGACTATAGGTGAGGTTGAGCTCTGCCTGGGCGAGGCGGTTGCGCGCCTGGCGCAGCAGCAGGTTGTCATCGCCGGCCAGGCCTCGGTTGACGCGAGCCTGCTCCATGCGGGCCTGGCTGGCCAGCAGGTTGGCACGGGCGGTGCGGGCGGCGCTGTCGGCGTCATCTTTCTGCTGCTCAGAGACCATGTGACGGCGATAGAGGGTATCGATGCGCTCGGCCTCCCGCTGTTTCTGGGCGGTCTGGGTCTGCAGCGAGCTGAAGTCGGCGGCGGCGGCGTTCAGGGTCGCATCCAGCTGGCGATTCTGTTGCTCGGCCTGATCCAGGGCGAGTCTGGCCTGCTCGACCGCGAGCTCGAAGGGGGCCGGATCCAGCACGAACAGCAGATCCCCCTGTTTGACGTGCTGGTTGTTCACCACTGCGACCTCGACCACCTTGCCGCTGACCTGGGGCGCCATCTTGGTGACGACCCGGGTGGCCATGGCCTGGGGGGTGAGGGGCATCTTGATGTCGGCCAGCAGGAAGTAGCCGAACACCAGGATGAAGCAGGCCATGGCCCACTTGATCCAGCGTTTGAATTGTTGATCCGGGGTCATCTTATTCTCTCTCTTCATGCTGGGCACCGATCTTGCCGAGGGCATTGGCGGAGATGCGGTGCACTATCTCTTCAAACTGGGCCAGCTCCTGCTGGCTGATGCCTGCCAGCAGATCCCGGCGGACCTCCATGATGCGATCCTCGATCTTGTCGAGCAGCGCCTTGCCGGCCGGGGTCAGGGTGACGATGCGGGCGCGCTTGTCCTGGCTGCAGCAGTGGCGCTCGATCAGCGCCAGCTCTTCCAGCTGACCCAGGGTGCGCATCAGGGAGGGCAGCTCTATCTCCAGCGCCTCGGCCAGGGTCTTCTGGCTGAGGTGGCCGCCGAGGCGGCTCAGCTTCCAGAGCGCGGTCCAGCGCGGATGGGTCAAACCCAAGGGGGCCAGCTCGATATCGGCCACGGTGCGCCACAGCCGGTGCAGTCGCCCCAGTTGTTCGGCGAGGGAGAGCTCGCGCAACATCTCCAGATCCTTTTTCATGGCAGATACCTCATATACTTAGCCTGCTAAGCATTATATTTATTTCGCAGGCTAAGTAAAGCGTGATTCAGCTCACATTCAGTTTCGGGGGCAGGGGACGCGGGGAGGGCAATGGTGCTTAAGGTTTCAATGTTTTTATATGGCTTTGCAGGCCCGCTAACCGACAGCGCAGGAGGGGATACGTAGAGTGGCGCCACACCACAAGCTGGAGCATAACAATGAAAAACCTCTCTACCCCCGAAGTACAGATGAAGGGCGCCTGGAGCGACCAGCAGATCGCCGGCATGCCCATGATGATCTTCCTTGGGCTTGCCACCTGCGTCCTCTACGCCGGCTGGAACGGCTCCCTGCCGCTCGGCATGGTCGGCGCCCTGGCGCTGATGTTTGTGCTCGGCACCCTGCTGAGCGAGCTGGGCGAGCGGATCCCTCCCATACGGGAATACCTGGGGGGCGGCACCATACTCGCCATCTTCGGCGGCGCAGCGCTGTTCGAGTACCGGATTCTGCCGGTCGAGGCCGGTGAGGTGATCACCCGCTTCATGAAGGAGGGGGGCTTTCTGAACTTCTTCATCGCCAGCCTGGTGACAGGATCTGTGTTCGGCATGAGCGGCGCCCTGCTCAAAAACGCCGCCATGCGTTACCTGCCGGTGATCCTGGGGGGCGTGGCGCTGGCGCTGGTCAGCGTCGGCCTGGTCGGCTCCCTGATGGGGTACGGCTTCAAGAATGCGGTGCTGCTCATCGGTCTGCCCATCATGGGTGGCGGCATGGGCGCCGGCGCCGTGCCCCTGGTGGAGATCCTCTCCGGCCCCTTGCAGATGTCCAGCGCCGACCTGCTGTCGCGCATGGTGCCCGCCGTGGTGATCGCCAACACCCTGGCCATACTGGTGGGCTCCCTGCTGGCGCGCCTCGGTCGTCGTTACCCCTCCCTGACCGGCAACGGCAAGCTGATGGTCAAGGAAAACAGCCAGAGCGTCGCCGACGAGCAGGCCGAGGCGCCGACCCTGCAGAGCCTGGGTCTCGGGCTCTTCATCAGCTCCAGCATGTTCGTGCTGGGCTCCTTGCTCGGCAACTTCATCCCCATGCACCCCTTCGCCCTGATGATACTGGCGGTGGCCTTTATCAAGGTGAGCGGCGTGCTGCCGCGCCGCTACGAGCAGGCGGCCGCCGACTGGTATCAGTTCGTGGTGAGCAACCTCACCCCCTCCCTGCTGGTGGGCATAGGGGTGGCCTACACCAGTATCCCCGAGCTCATCGGCGCCTTCTCGGTCAACTACTTCATCATGGTGCTGACCACTGTGGTCGGCGGCGCCCTGGGGGCGGCCCTGGTGGGGCGCATGATAGGTTTTTATCCCATAGAGGCGGCCATCACCGGTGGCCTGTGCATGGCCAACATGGGGGGCACCGGCGACGTGGCCGTGCTGTCGGCAGCCCAGCGCATGAAGCTGATGCCCTTCGCCCAGATCTCTTCTCGCCTCGGCGGGGCCGTGATGCTGATCCTGGCCACCGCCCTCATCTCTCTGCTCGCGTGACGACCGGATACAGGAAAACGACATGAACGACATCATGATGGGCACCAGTCTGCCCTATGCCGAACGCAAGCGTCAGGGGCTGATGGGGCGCATGCCTCACAAGGAGGAGTCCCTCTCCCAGCAGCGCCGCCGCATCTACCGCCTAGTCTCGGCCATGCAAAGCCCCTTCGATCAGCACCTGCTGCTGCGCCAGTTGCAGGAGGACAACCCTGTGCTGTTTTACGATCTGGTGCGCCACCACCTGCCCGAGCTCCTGCCCATCATCTACACCCCTGTGGTGGGGGAAGCCTGCCAGCGGCACAGCGATCTCTACCTGCGCAGCCACGGTCTCTACCTCTCCTGGCACGACAGGGACGAGCTGGACGCCATCTTCGCCGCGGTAGAGCAGGAGGTGGACGTCATCGTCATCTCCGACGGGGAGCGGGTGCTGGGGCTCGGCGATCTCGGCATCGGCGGCATGGGGATCTGCATCGGCAAGCTGGCGCTCTACAGCGCCGCCGGTGGCATCAACCCGGCCCGCACCCTGCCCCTGTGCGTGGACGTGGGCACCAACAACCCGGCCCTGCTGGAGGATGACTCCTACCTCGGCTGGCAGGCCCCGCGCATCGACGGCGAGACCTACTACCACTTCATGGACAAGGTAGTGGCGGCCATCCATAAACGCTGGCCCCAAGTGGTGCTGCAGTTCGAGGACTTCGCCGGCAAGCATGCCGCCAACCTGCTGGCCCGCTACCGGGACGAGCTCTGCATGTTCAACGACGACATCCAGGGCACGGCGGCGGTCGCCTCCGCCTGCGTGCTGGCGGGGTTGCAACAGGCGGGAAGCACCCTTGCCGACACGCCGGTGCTCATCGTCGGCGCGGGCTCGGCGGGCTGCGGCATCGCCGCCATGCTGGCCCGGCTGGCGGGCAGCCCAGAGCGGGTGCAGTTGTTCGATCAGGACGGCCTGGTCTGCCTGGACAGGGCCAACCTGACCCCTTCCCAGCAGCCTTTCGCCCGCCCGGCAGAGGAGGCCTGCGGCTCCCTGTCCGAGCTCATCGCCCGGCTGAGGCCCGGGGTGCTGATCGGGGTGAGCGGCCAGGGCGGCCTCTTCACCGAGCAGGTGCTTGGCGCCATGGGGGAGGCGTGCGAGCGCCCTGTGATACTGCCGCTCTCCAACCCGACCCGCAGCGCCGAGGCGACCCCGGAGCAGGTGTGGCAGGCGACCGAGGGGCGTGCCCTGCTCGCCACCGGCAGCCCCTTCGCCCCGGTCGAGGTGGCTGGGGAGGCGCGGGTGGTCTCCCAGTGCAACAACGTCTATGTCTTCCCGGGCATTGGCCTGGGGGCCTGCGCGGTCAAGGCGCGTCGTATCAGCGATGGCATGCTGCTGGCCGCGGTGCGGGCTGTGGGTGCCTATCCGCTGGTGACGGGTCGGCTGCTGCCCCCTATCGAACAGGTGGGAGAGGTGGCCCGCGCGGTTGCCAGGGCCGTGGCCCTGACCGCCCGCGAGGAGGGGTTGGCGGATTTTGACGGTGATCCCGCGCCGCTCATTGACCAGACCTGGTGGCGCCCGCACTATTGGTCCGCCTCCTGAGCTTGCAAGGTTAATCGATGAAACTTCGCCACCAACTGGTCACCCTCTCCCTCGGGCTGTCACTGCTGCTGATCCTGATCTTGGGAGGGCTGCTCGCCCTCTTTATCCGCCACCTGCTGGAGAGCAACCTGGAGGAGAAGGGGAGCGATCTGGCCCGGGTGCTGGCGGCGGACAGCCGGGTGGTGCAGGCCCTGCAGCAGGGCAATGATCCCGGCCTACGGGACTATGTGCAGGGGATCTGCAACCGCACCGATGCCGCCTACATGGTGGTGACGGACGAGCACGCCCGCCGCCTGAGCCATCCGTCACCCGAGCTGGTCGGTGCGACCTTCCGTGGCGAGGACATCTGGCCGGCGATCCAGGAGCGGCGCAGCTATTGCTCCAGGGACAAGGGCACGCTCGGCCCGGCCATCCGCTGCTTCTCGCCGGTGATAGGGGCGGACGGGCGCGCCATAGGGGCGGTGGCGGTGGGCTACCTGATGCGGACTGTGGAGGGCATCTATCTGGAGCGGATAGCCCTGCTCATCAGCGCCATCGGCGCCGTGCTGGGCTGCGGCCTGCTGCTGGCGCTCTGGTTGCAGCACCGGCTGCGGCGCACCCTGCTGGATCTGGAGCCGGAGACCATAGTCAACCGCTTCGCCCAGCAGGATCTGGTGCTGGAGGGCATCTCGGAGGGGATAGTGGCCCTCGATGGCAACCATCGCATCAAGATGCTCAACAGCGCGGCCTTCTACCAGTTGCGGCTACCGGGCACCGGCCGCCACGCCCTGCTGGGGCAATCCCTGGCCGAGCTGGCCCCCAGCCTTCTGCCCGCCCTGAACCAGCAGGGGGGGGTGAACTTCACCGTGCAGGGGGAGGCCTTTGTCGGTCACTGGCAGGATCTCAGCGGCCGCGAGCCGGGCCGCATGCTGATCTTCAGCCGACCGGACGGCACCGGCAGCCTCGGCATGCAGGTGACTCACTTGCGCCAGTATGCCGAGATGCTGCGGATCCAGACCCACGAGTTCGCCAACAAGCTGAGCAGCCTCTCCGGCCTGCTGCAGCTCGGTCACGTGGATCAGGCGGTGGAGCTGATCCAGCAGGAGAACGAGGCCTGCCAGACCATGCTGCAGGATCTGCTGCGCTCCATCGAGAACAAGCCGGTGGCCGGCCTCATCCTCGGCAAGTTCAGCCGGGCGCGGGAGCTGGGAGTCGAGCTGGTGCTGGATCCCGGCTCGGCCCTCGGGGAGTACCCGGCCGAGGTGTCGGCGGATCTCATCACCTGCATCGGCAACCTGCTGGACAACGGCATCAGGGCCGCCTGGGCGAACCGCCAGCGGTGCGCGCCCCGGGTGCTCATCTCGGTGGATGACTTCGGGCGTCGGCTGGTGATCGAGGTGGAGGACAGCGGCGAGGGGGTGGACGAGGCGCTGGCGGATCACCTGTTCGACTATGGGATCAGTCGCCAGACCGGCGATCATGGCGTAGGCCTCTTCCTGGTCAAGAAGACGGTGGCCCGCCGTGGGGGTGTGATAGAATGGCGCCGCACCGCCGAACAGACCACCTTGTTCGGTATCTATTTGAATAAAAACCAATTGGTGTGAGTCATGAAGCCAATTTTCACTCTTGTTATCGAGGACGACGAGCGGATCGGCGCCATCCTGGCGGAGCTTATCTCCTCGACCCCGGGCTACTCCCTGCTGGGGCGGGCCGAGAGCCTGGCCCAGGCCGATCTCATGATGCGTGCCACCGAACCCCAGTTGCTGGTGGTGGACATCTCCCTGCCGGACGGCTCGGGTCTTGAGTGGGTGAACCGGCTGCGCAGCCACAATCGGGAGGTCTTCGTGGTCATGGTGACCGCTTCCTGCGACGTGGAAACCATACAGCAGGCCCTGAATCTCGGGGTGCAGGACTACATCATCAAGCCGCTGCGGCTGTTTCGCATCCAGCAGAGCCTGGACGAGATCCTGACCCTGCACCGCCGCCTGTGCGAGCGCGGCCTGCTGGAGCAGAGCGATCTCGATCGCCTGATGGGCAAGGGGCGGATTCAGCCGAGGGAGGTGCGCGACACCCCCAAGGGCATAGACGCCATCACCTTGCGCCAGGTGCTGGAGCTGCTGGCGGGGGAGCCGGACACCGCCTTCTCCACCGATACGGTGGCGCTGCGCCTGTCACTCAGCCGCACCACGGCGCGCCGCTACCTGGAGTTTCTGGAGTCCGAAGACAAGCTGGACGTGGATCTCAACTACGGCCAGCGCGGTCGCCCCGAGCGGCGTTATCACTGGCGCCGGAGCAGCTGAGGCTGTTCTAACCCGCTGATGAAAGAAGGGAGCCCGAGGCTCCCTTCTTTCATTGCGCAGCAACGGCGCTCGCCGGCTTATGCCCCTTCTACCAGGGCGGGGCGTGCCCTCGGCTTGAACTGGGAGATCATGACGCCGGTCAGGATCAGGCCGCCGCCGAGCAGGTGATGGCCATGGATGGGCTCCCCCAGGGAGATGACGGCGATCAGCGCCGTGCACAGGGGCATCAGGTTCATGAACACAGAGGTGCGCTCCGCCCCCATGCTTGCCAGGCCGCGCATCCAGCAGTAGGCCGCCAGCAGGGAGGAGGCGAGCCCGGCGAACAGCACCAGACCCCAGCCTTCGGCAGGCACCGCCAGGGAGTCCGCACTCAGGGCGACCGGGATCAGCAGCAGCACCGCCAGCAGGATCTGCAGATAGAGGTTGAGCCAGGGGCCGAACGGCAGTTGCCAGCGGCGGATCAGCAGGCCATAGAGCGCATAGCTGGCGGAGCCGAGCAGCATGAGGCCATCCCCCGGATTGATGCCGTCGTGCAGCAAGGCCAGGGGGTTGCCCTGACCCAGCAGCCAGAGCACCCCGAACAGGGAGAGGCTCATGCCGAGCAGCGCCTGCTTGCCCGGGCGCTGGCCGAAGAAGAGGGCGCTCTGCAGCAGGGTCAGCAGCGGTATGAGGGAGCCGATGACCCCCATGTTGGTGGCCGAGGTGCTGTGGGCGGCGTAGTAGGCCAGGCACTGGTAGAGCACCATGCCAAGGGCCGCCAGCACCAGCAGCTTGCCGAGCCAGGGACGGATCTCGGCGCGGCGGCGCCATAGCTGCGGCAGGCAGAAGGGGGAGAGCGCCAGGGCGGCGATCACCCAGCGGTAGAAGGAGATGGCGGCGGGATCCAGCACGCCGGCGGCGGCCTTGGAGACCACCGTATTGGCGGCCCAGATCAGGATGGCGAGCAGGGGGAAGAGAAAGGGCATAGGCACTCCTTGATACGATGACGAGAGTCTAGCCTTGTCTTGAACGATGCAAGTAGCGTAAATAAGACATGTCATAACCGCTTTGGGACAATCTTCATGGGCAGCCTCACCCTGGCCGAGCAGGATCGCCTGCTGGGCGACCCCAACCCCCTCTATTTTCGCTACCGCCAGATCCAGGGGGGCAATGCCTGCGCCGAGCATACCCACCCCTGGGGCCAGCTCAGCCTCATCAGCCTGGGGGTCATGGTGGTGGAGGTCGGGGGAGAGCGACTGGTGGCGCCGGCCGACTACCTCATCTGGGTGCCGGCCAACCTGCCCCACAGCGCCTTCAACGAGCAGACCCTGGACTACACCTCCATCTATGTGAGCCATGCGCTGGCCCCGCGCCTGCCAAGGGAACCCCAACTGCTGGAATTGACCCCCTTGCTGCGGGCCCTGCTGGAGGATTTTACCCAGCGCCGGGTCGGCCATCTGGAGGACGAGTGGGACGCGCGCCAGGGGGAGCTCTTCATCGAGAAGCTGGCCCGCACCCGCTGCCAGCCGAGCTACCTGCCCCAGAGTCGCGACCGCCTGCTGGCCCCGCTGCTGGCCGCGCTGCACGCGGCTCCCGAGGACAACCGCACCCTGGCCGAATGGGCCAAGGTCTTGCACAGCACCGAGCGCACCCTGGCGCGGCGCTGCCAGAAGGAGCTGGGCATGAGCCTCGGCCAGTGGCGCACCCGGCTGCGCATGGTCAAGGCGCTGGACTGGCTGCGGGGGGAGATGCCGGTGCAGGAGATAGCCTGGCGCCTGGGTTACACCTCGACCTCGGCCTTTATCGCCATGTTCCAGCGTGAGCAGGGGTGTGCCCCCCAGCGTTATCGCCAGCAGCTGGGCCAGCCAGGGGGTTGATGAGCCTGGTGGAAAAAGAGAGGGCGCCTGCAGGCGCCCTTGTCATCAGAGGTGGCAGGATCAGAAGAAGCCGAGGGGGTTGATGTCGTGGCTCACCAGCAGGTTCTTGGTGTTCTGGTAGTGATCCAGCATCATCTTGTGGGTCTCGCGGCCTATGCCTGACTTCTTGTAGCCGCCGAAGGCGGCGTGGGCCGGGTAGGCGTGGTAGCAGTTGACCCAGACCCGGCCAGCCTGGATGCCGCGCCCCATGCGCCAGGCCAGGTTGCTGTCCCGGGTCCAGAGACCCGCCCCCAGGCCATACTGGGTGTCGTTGGCAATGGCCAGGGCATCCGCCTCGTCCTTGAAGGTGGTGACCCCGAGGGCCGGCCCGAAGATCTCCTCCTGGAACACCCGCATCTTGTTCTGACCCGAGAAGATGGTGGGCTGGATGTAGAAGCCCCCCTCAAGGCCATTCACTTTGGCCGGGCCGCCGCCTATCAGCATCTTGGCCCCCTCGCCGCGGCCAATCTCCATGTAGCTCAGTATCTTGTCGAACTGCTCCCGGGACGCCTGGGCGCCCACCTGGGTCGTGGTGTCCAGGGGGTTGCCCTGCACTATGGTGCGGGCGCGGGCCAGCACCCTGTCCATGAAGTCGTCATAGATGCTGGCCTGCACCAGGGCGCGAGAGGGGCAGGTGCACACTTCGCCCTGGTTGAAGAAGGTCATCAGCATGCCTTCCACCGCCTTGTCGATGTAGCTGCTCTCATGCTGCATCACATCGGCAAAGTAGATGTTGGGGGACTTGCCGCCCAGCTCGACGGTGGAGGGAATAAGCTTGTCGGCGGCGCAGCGCAGTATATGGGCGCCGACTTCGGTCGAACCGGTAAAGGCCAGCTTCTGGATCCTGTCGCTGGTAGCCAGCGCCTGACCCGCCTCGGCGCCGAAGCCATTGACCACGTTGACCACGCCGGGGGGCAGTATGTCCTTGATGAGATCCATCATCAGCATGATGGTGACCGGGGTCTGTTCGGCTGGCTTGAGCACGCTGCAGCAACCGGCCGCCAACACAGGAGCCAGCTTCCAGGCTGCCATCAACAGCGGGAAGTTCCAGGGGATGATCTGGCCGACCACGCCTATGGGCTCCTTGAAGTGGTAGCTGACGGTGTGCTGATCCAGCTCGGCGGCCGAGCCCTCCTGGGCGCGGATGCAGCCGGCGAAGTAGCGGAAATGATCCACCACCAGCGGCAGGTCGGCGGCCAGGGTCTCGCGCACCGCCTTGCCGTTCTCCCAGGTCTCGGCGACGGCGAGCACCTCTATGTTCTGCTCGATGCGATCGGCGATGCGCAGCAGCAGGTTGCTGCGCTCGGTGACGCTGGTCTTGCTCCAGCTGGCAAAGGCCTTGTGGGCGGCATCCAGCGCCAGCTCGATGTCGGCGGCGTCGGATCTGGCCACCTCGCAGAATACCCGGCCATCTACCGGCGAGACGTTCTCGAAATAGCGGCCGGCGCGGGGGGCCACCCAGTCGCCACCGATGAAGTTGTCGTAACGGGACTTGAAGCTGACCAGGGCGCCTGCCTGACCGGGAGCGGTGTAAATCATCTCATCATCCTTATGTGTGTGGTCCTGACCGGCCCGGGGCCGGTGACCAGCTGCTATCGCAAGGGCCGTGCCAGAGGGTCTGACCAGAGGGACGAAAGTTAATAAAACGTTATCAAACGGGGTGCGGCGGCGTATCTTGATTAACCAGTGACCCCGGCCGTGGCGATGAGACTGTGCCGTTTCTGGACAGTGGTCGTGACACTGTGCCCTTTGTGAACAGGAGGCGTGATGAGCGAGTTACCTCAGTCCATTCCCAGCCCCAGCCCGATCCAGCGCTCCTGGCAGCGTTGCCTGCATCAGGGCCTGCTCCGCCAGCAGAGCGCCGAGCTGGATCTGCTGCCCCAGGGAGAGCTGTCGGCCCGCCAGGAGCAGCACAGAACCCTTATCACCTGCTTCCAGCGCTTCGTGTTGCCGCTGTTTGCCCAGTTGCTGGCGGGCAGGCCCTGTCGCCTGCTGCTGTGTGACGGCGAGGGGGCCATTTTGGCCGCCAGCGGTGACGATGGCTTCGCCCGCCTCGCCGAGCGGATCTTTTTGCGCAGCGGTGCCCGCTGGGGGGAGGCGAGCAAGGGTACCAATGCCATAGGCACAGCGCTGGCCGAGCAGAGCGAGGTGCAGGTGCTGGGGGCCCAGCACTTCTTCGCCCAGCACAGCTTCCTCAGTTGCAGTGCCTGCCCCCTGCTCGGGCCGGACGGGCAACTGCTGGGGGTGCTCGACATCTCCACCGATGCGGCCCACCACGACGGCGACATGCTGGGCACTGTGCGGCTGCTGGCCATGACCCTGGAAAACGCCCTGCTGGCGCGTCAGCCGGGCTGGCTGGTGGATCTCGATCCCCAGAGTCTCTGGTCCGCCCGCCTGCTGCTGGGGGAGGGGGGCGAGCTGCTCGGGGCCAACCGGGCAGGACGGCTCTGGCTCGGCCAGCACCCGTTTGACGGCAAGCAGCTGCTGCGGGATCGGCGCGGCCTGCGGCTGGAGCCCGAGCCTGTGGTGATTCAAACCGAAAACCAACCCCAGCCAGCCGTTACCGCCGGGGTGCCCCTCAAGATGCTGGAGCGCGGCATCTCGCTGCTTGTCGAGGGGGAGACCGGTAGCGGCAAGGAGCACCTGGTGCGTGCCCTGCACCGCCAATCGAGCCGACGGGGCAAGCCCCTGGTGTGCGTCAACTGCGGCGCCCTGCCCGCCGATCTGGTGGAGGCCGAGCTGTTTGGCTATGTGGGTGGGGCCTTCAGCGGCGCCCGCAGCCAGGGCAGTCAGGGTTATCTGCGCGCCGCCCACGGCGGCATCCTGATGCTGGACGAGATCGGCGAGTTGCCGCTCCCGGCCCAGACCCGGCTGCTGCGGGTGTTGCAGGAGCGCAGCGTGACGCCGGTTGGCAGCCACAAACCAGAGCCGGTGGACTTCTGGCTGGTCAGCGCCAGCCACCGGGATCTTACGGCCATGGTGCAGGATGGCGGCTTTCGCGAAGACCTCTATTACCGCATCTGTGGCTGGCGCCAGCAGCTTGCGCCGCTGCGGGCCTGGCCCCAGGGCGAGCGCCTGGGGGTGATCCGGCGCCTGCTCTCGGAGATGGACCCGGCCCTGCAACTGACGCCGCAGGCGGAGCGGCAACTGCTGGCCCATCCCCTGCCCGGCAACGTGCGCCAGCTCAAGCAGGCGCTGGAGGTGGCCTGCGTGCTGGCGGAAGGGCAGGGCTGGATTGAACCCGCCCACCTGCATCTGCCCGAGGTGGCCGCCATGCCGGCTCCCCGGGGCGCCACCACCTTGCGCGAACAGAGCCGGCTGCGGGTGCAGCAGACCCTGACGGAGTGTGGCGGCAACGTGAGCGAGGCGGCGCGGCGGCTTGGCATCAGCCGCACCACCCTCTACCGGGCGCTGCGGGAAGAGGGATAGGGGTGTTGCCGCACCGCTTGCTTGTGTAGACTGGGGCTCTGCGATGATTTTTCTTTATTTTTCCATGGCATGGAGCGCTCAGTGGTGAAAGGAATGATGACATCGGGAACCCGTTTCCCCAGGAGCTGGCGTCCGCCTCTTGCGGTGCAATGCCGACAGGATACAGCCCGGCGGATGGCAGGCGACGCCCTGCTCGCGGGCTGAGCCGACCAATGCCCCGGCGCCCGTGAGGGCGCGTGTAATAACCTTGGATCTGGATCAGCACGGTGCAGAATTACAAGGTGTAGAGTAAAAGCTCTTTTTCAGGTGTGATCGCCATGACCCCATCCTATTCCCGCGTGACCAATATGTTGTTCTGGAGCCTGCTGCTCGGCAGCCTGCTGGCCATACTGGTGTTCGAGTTCGGGCCAGAGCGGCGGCTGGACATCCTGAGCCAGGCCAGCCTAGCCGTCAGGGCCCAAGATGATCGCGCCAATGGGGGCCAATCGGTCACCACGCTGATTCCTGGGGGCGACAAGCCCGCCATCGACTGCAAGCTGCGCGCGGGCCACAGCTCCCCCTTCTGTGAACTGATCCTGACCCTGTCTGCCCCCGAGTGGGGGCTGGATCTCTCCCACTTCAACGGCGTGCGGGTCAAGCTGAGGGTGGAGGGGAGCGAGCCGCAGAGCTGGCGCCTCTATCTGCGCAACTATGATCCCGCCTACTCGATAGCCGGGGACGAGATCTCCCACAAGTTCAACGAGGTGCTCTTTCGTCCCGACGATTACGGCCGCATCCAGGACATCCCCCTCAAGGTGTTCGCCCCCAGCTCCTGGTGGGTGCAGCAGTACCGGATCCCGCTGGCGCAGCAGGGGGCGGATCTGCACCATGTCTATGCCATCGAGCTTGCCACCGACGACAGGATGCAGCCGGGGGACTACAGGTTGATCCTGGAAAAGCTGGAGTTCTATGGCCGCTGGGGCAAGCCGGGGGACTTCTACCGCCAGCTGCTGCTGGGCTGGCTGATATACGGAATACTGCTGTTTCTGACCCAGTACCTGCTGATGGGAGACAAGCTGCGCAAGGCTCGCGAGGCGCGGCTGGCGGCGGAGGCGCTCAGCCAGAGCCTGTCCGAGCAGTACCGCCGCACCGAGGAGGAGGCCCGCTACGATCCCCTGACCGGGGCCCTCAACCGGCTCGGTGGCGAGAAGCTCTTGAGCGAACTGGGGGAGATGCCGCTCTCCTTCATCTATATCGACATCGATCACTTCAAGGGGGTCAACGACACCCACGGCCACCCCATGGGGGACGAGGTGCTCAAGCACATGGTGAGCGAGCTGCTGCGCCATTGTGACAGCCTGTGCCGCCTGGTGCGCTGGGGAGGAGAGGAGTTCGTGCTGGTCTGCCTGCACCATGAGCAGGCGAGGGCAGAGCGGCTGGCCGAGCGACTGAGGGGGGCGCTGGAGGCCTACAGGGAGTGGCCCCTCGGGCTCAGGATCACCGCCTCCTTCGGGGTGGCGGAGCGGCGCGGGGACTCCCTGGAGCTGACCCTCAAGCGAGCGGACGAGGCGCTCTATCAGGCCAAGGAGCGGGGTCGCAACCGGGTCGAGGTGGGCTAGGGCGCAGGCTTGCCAACCGACTAAGGGCCTTGCCTTCGCTAAGGTGATTGCAGCTGGAGCCCCGGCCTCCCAGCCGTTATGATGCGCGCCAGCCGGGGCGCGGGCCCCCCTCTTCAGTCAAGGAGTTTCCCATGTCCCAACACCTAGGTGCCCTGACCCTGCTGGTGGCCGACTACGATCAGGCCATTCGCTTTTTTACCCAGGGGCTCGGATTTGAGCTGCTGGAAGACACGCCCCTCGACGAGCCGGGCAAACCGGGCAAGCGCTGGGTGCGGGTCGCCCCGAAAGGTGCCCCAGGGTCGGCCCTGCTGCTGGCCCAGGCTGCCAATGCGCAGCAGCAGGCCGCCATCGGCCAGCAGGGGGGCGGCCGGGTCTTTCTGTTTCTCGAGACCGACGATTTCTGGGGCGACTACCAGCGCATGCAGCAGTACGGCGTGCATTTTTGTGAACAGCCCCGCCACGAGCCCTATGGCACTGTGGTGGTGTTCGAGGACATCAGTGGCAACCGCTGGGACCTGCTGCAACGCATTGCTGCCAACTGAATCTGAAAACGTTTATCATCCCGCCTGTCATAAAGTCATAAAAGTGTCACAGAAAGTTCTAATAATTGGCGCACCCATCTTCACAGAGGAGAGAGAAGGGATATGGCTAAGCGAATTCTGGTGGTCGAGGACGAGGCACCAATCCGCGAGATGCTCTGCTTCGTGCTCGAGCAAAAAGGATATGAGACGGTTGAGGCAGAAGATTATGCCGATGGACTGGCGAAGGTGCGTGAACCTTACCCCGAGCTCATCGTACTGGACTGGATGATGCCAGGCGGCAGTGGCATCCAGTTCATCAAACAGCTCAAGCAGGACGAGGTGACCCGCCAGATACCCGTAGTGATGCTGACCGCCCGTGGTGAGGAAGAGGACAAGGTGCGCGGCCTCGAGGCGGGCGCCGACGACTACATCACCAAGCCGTTCTCTCCCAAGGAGCTGACCGCCCGTCTGCACGCCGTGATGCGCCGGGTCTCCCCCACCTCGGTGGACGAGGTGATCGAGGTGCAGGGGCTCAAGCTGGATCCTGTCTCCCACAGGGTCAGTGCCGAGGAGAAGGCGCTGGACATGGGGCCGACCGAGTTCAAGCTGCTGCACTTCTTCATGACCCATCCCGAGCGGGTCTACAGCCGCGAGCAACTGCTCAACAACGTCTGGGGCACTAATGTGTATGTGGAAGACAGGACGGTGGACGTGCACATCCGTCGCCTGCGCAAGGCGATCGAAGAGACCGGGCACGACAGATTGATCCAGACGGTGCGTGGAGCCGGATACCGCTTCTCAACCCGTCTCTAGGGGATAACATGTTGCAACCTTACGCCTGGCGGCGACAGTTGTGGCGAATGGCGTTCTTCTACGCCCCCTTCGTCTTGGTAGGTTGGTTGATAGAACACCTCTCCCTCTGCCTGCTGGTGGCGACCGTGCTGCACCTGGGCTGGCACTACCGCTTCCAGAAGCGGCTGTCGGACTGGCTGTGGCACGATCGCAGCCTGGTGCCGCCCCATGGCAGCGGCAGTTGGGAATACATCTTCAATGGCATTTACAAGTTGCAGCAGCGCCACCGTGCCCGGCGCCGCGAGCTGGCGGGGCTCATCCGTCGGTTCCGGGAGGGGGCCGAGGCCCTGCCCGATGCCGCCGTGGTGTTTCGCACCGACGGCAGCATCCTATGGTGCAACCGGCTGGCGGAGCAGTTGCTCGGTTTTCGCTGGCCCGAGGATGCCGGCCAGCACATAGGCAACCTCATCCGTCACCCCGGTTTCGTCGCCTACCTCGGCAAGGGGCAGTATGACGAGCCGTTCGAGATGAGCTCCCCCATCAACGAGGAGAAGTTTCTCGAGTTTCGCATCATGCCCTATGCCGAGGATCAGGCCATGCTGGTGGTGCGGGACGTGACCCGGCTGCGCAGCCTCGAGAAGACCCGCAAGCACTTCGTCTCCAACGTCTCCCACGAGCTGCGCACCCCGCTCACAGTGCTCAAGGGGTACCTGGAGATGACCGAGGAGCCGCCGCCCCCCGCCATGTGGGCCAAGGCGCACAAGGTGATGATGGAGCAGACCATTCGCATGGACAACCTGGTCAACCAGCTGCTCACCCTGTCGCGCATCGAGGCGGCCCCGACCGTGGATCTCTCCCATCTGGTGGACATGCCCGCCATGCTGGGGCTGCTGGAGCAGGAGGCGCGGGCCCTGTCGGGAGAGAGTGCCCATCAGATCGAGTTTCAGGTGCAGTCCAATCTGTTCGTGAAGGGTGACAGGGACCAGCTGCGCAGCGCCGTCTCCAACCTGGTCTACAACGCCATTCACTACACCCCCGCCGGTCGCAAGATCACTGTGGAGTGGCGCAAGCAGGGGGCCATGGCGCTCTTTGTGGTGCAGGACCAGGGGGAGGGGATAGCCCCGGAGCATCTGGCGCGGCTCACCGAACGCTTCTATCGGGTCGACAAGGCGAGATCCCGCCACACCGGCGGCTCCGGCCTTGGCCTCGCCATCGTCAAGCATGCCCTGAGCCATCACGATGCCCAGCTCGAGATAGAGAGCCGGGTCGGCCAGGGCAGCCGTTTCAGCTTCCTCATTCCTGCCAGGATGGTGGTGGTAAAATAGTCTTTATTGACAACTGGTTAGCAATAAAAAAGGGGGCGGCGAGAGCGGCCCCCTTGGCATTTGTTCCGCGCTGGGCCCATGTCATCAAAGTGTCATATAAATTCCATAAATTTGTCACTGCCAGGTCAGATACTGGCGCCGTCTTAAGAACAGACCCAGCGTCACCTTGGGAAAGAGGGGACGGAATACAACTCAACAAGCTGACTGACGCAGTCAGCTTGATCACCGCAAGACAGTGTTAATCGGCGCCATGTATTGGCAATTGCCTTCTGTAACTTTGGAGAGATTGGATGAAACTCAACAAACTGGCTGGTGTAATCGGATTCACCGCAGCAACCCTGTTTTCTGTCAGCGCCCTGGCTGCCGGTGTGGATAAAGATCTGCCGGATTACACCCCGACCAGTGGCATCTCGGGCAACCTGTCCTCTGTCGGCTCGGACACCCTGGCCAACATGATGACCCTGTGGGCCGAAGAATTTAAGCGCGTCTACCCCAACGTCAACGTGCAGATCCAGGCCGCCGGTTCTTCCACTGCCCCGACCGCACTGACCGAGGGCGTCGCCCAGTTTGGCCCCATGAGCCGTGCCATGAAGGCCGGTGAAGAGGAAGCATTCGAGAAGCGCTACGGCTACAAGCCGACCGCCATCCGCGTCGCGGTCGATGCCCTGGCGGTGTTCGTGAACAAGGACAACCCCATCAAGGGGCTGACCATGGAGCAGGTTGACTCTGTCTTCTCCAGCACCCTCAAGTGCGGCGAAGCCAAGGCCGCCACCAAATGGTCCGATCTGGGTCTGGATGGCAACTGGTCCAGCAAGGACCTGCAACTGTTCGGTCGCAACTCTGTCTCCGGCACCTACGGCTACTTCAAGGAGCACGCCCTGTGCAACGGTGACTTCAAGAGCGGCGTGAACGAGCAGCCGGGCTCCGCCTCAGTGGTGCAATCCGTCTCCGCTTCCCTGAACGGCATAGGTTACTCCGGCATCGGCTACGTCACCTCAGGCGTGCGTGCCGTACCGCTCTCCAAGGATGGCAAGACCTTCGTTGAAGCGACCGCAGAGAACGCCTTGACCGGCAAGTACCCGCTGTCGCGCTTCCTGTACGTTTACGTGAACAAGGCTCCGAACAAGCCGCTCTCCCCGATGGAGCAGGAGTTTGTGAAGATGATGCTCTCCAAGGCCGGTCAGACCATAGTGGCGAAGGATGGCTATGTGCCGGTTCCCGCCAAGATTGTCCAGGCCGACCTGAAGAAGCTGGGTATCATGTAATCCCGCTTTCGCACTCTATACAGACGAGCCTCCAAACGAGCCCAAGCGGGCTCGTTTTTATTTTGGCGCCACGGGATCTTTTTGGTCGCATGGGGTGGTGCCTGGCTTGCACCGGACGGCGGCATTCCCGAGAATAGGGCAACTTCACGGTAAAGGACCCTCTCATGCGTGCATCTTCCCTGTCCAAATTCGGCCTGGCGGCCTTGTGTAGCGCCCTGCTGGCCAGTTGTGCCCAGTCGCCGACCGGCCGCAGCCAGATGCTGCTCTTCTCACCCCAGCAGATGAACCAGCTGGGTGCCGACTCCTTCGAGCAGATGAAGAAGCAGGAGAAGGTAAGCAAGGATGCCAAGGTGAATGCCTATGTCTCCTGCGTGGCCAAGGCGGTCACCGCCCAGGTGCCTGCCAGCTATGGCATCGCCAGCTGGGAGGTGGTGGTGTTTGACTCCAAGGAGGTCAATGCCTTCGCCCTGCCCGGGGGCAAGATCGGCGTCTACAGCGGCCTGCTCAAGGTCGCCAAGAATCAGGATCAGCTCGCCACCGTCATCGGCCACGAGCTGACCCACGTGCTGGCACAGCATTCCAACGAACGCCTCTCCCGGGATCAGCTGACCGGCATAGGGCTGGCGGTGGCCGATGCCGCCATCGGCAGCAGCCAGGGGGGCGGTGCCACCATGGCGGCGCTCGGGCTCGGGGTTCAGGTGGGGATCGCCCTGCCCTATGGCCGGGCTCAGGAGAGCGAGGCCGACCGGTTGGGGCTGGATCTGATGGCTCGCGCCGGCTTCAACCCGGCCGAGGCGATTCCCCTGTGGCAGAACATGAGTGCCGCCGCCGGGGGCAAGGCGCCGCCCCAGTTGCTCTCTACTCACCCGAGCGACGAGAACCGCATTACCGAGTTGCAGGCCCAACAGGCTCAGGCAGAGCCCCTGTATCGGCAGGCCCGTGCCGCTGGGTTGACTCCCCAGTGCAAGGCATAACACTGCGTCTGGCCCGTCCCGCCGATGCCGCCGCCATGACGGTGATGCAGCGGGCCAGCTGGCTGGCGGCCTATGGCGGTGTGCTCGGTGAGGATCTGCTGGCCCAGCTGGCGGTCACCGAGCATCTGCAGATCTGGCGCCGCCGGCTCGCCGAGCCAGCCCCCATCCCCATGCTGCTCTGCCAGGACGAGGTCGTCATCGGCCTGCTCTATTGGCACCCGGCCCATGAGGAGGGGCTGATGACGGCGCGCATCCGGGCGCTCTATCTGCACCCGGATCACTGGCGTCGGGGCCATGGCAAGCGGCTGTGGCAGGCGGTGGCGGTGCAGATGCGCCGGGCCGGTTGCGAGTGCGTCAGGCTATGGCTGCTCGATGGCAATCACATTGGCGAGGGGTTCTACCTGCGCCGCGGCTTCGTGTTTGACGGCCAGGAGCGCACCCTGACGAGCCTGGGACAACCCTGTCTGCAGCGGCAAATGTTCCGTTTGCTTTGAGCTGGCTCCCGTTTTTCGCCCATGGTTACTTTATTTTTTTGGCGAATTAATACAATGTGCCCCATCTGGACAGACTGAGGTGACCCGGTTCACCGGCAAGGGAGTGTGGCATGTATTACGGATTTGATATTGGTGGTACCAAGATTGCCTTCGCGGTGTATGACGGTGGCCTGAATCTCTGTCACGAAGAGCGCATGAGCACCCCCGGCAATGATTACGAGGGGCTGTTGCAGCTGATCCTGACGCGGGTCGAGGCGGCGGACGCCCGCTTCGGCGCGAAAGGCGCCGTCGGCATCGGGTTTCCCGGCATCATCAATCGCCTGGATGGGAGCATAGTGGCGGCAAACCTGCCCGCCATTCACGGTCGTCATCTGGGCGCGGATCTGGCCGCACGACTGGCACGCACCGTCAGCGTCGACAACGACGCCAACTGCTTCCTCTGGTCCGAAGTGCATCAGGGGGCCGCCGCCGAGGCCGAGAGTGCGCTGGGGGTGACCATTGGCACCGGCATAGGTGGCGCCGTCTATCTGGCGGGCAAGCTCATCCAGGGCCGCAACTGGCTGGCGGGGGAGATAGGCCATTACCCGCTGCCGGCCACCATATTGATGAAGTATCCCGATCTGCCCCGTCCCCGCTGCGGCTGTGGCCGCCTGGTCTGTTTCGAAACCTATGCCTCGGGCACCGGCCTGGAGCGGCTCTATCACCACTTCAACGGCGAGCGCGCCAGTGGTCACCAGATAGTCGCCCGTGCCGAGGCCCGGGAACCCGCGGCGCTCTCGGCCATCGACTGCTGGCTGGAGATCCTGGCCGCCGGGCTCGCCACCGCCATCTCGGTGATAGACCCCGAGGTGGTGGTGCTGGGGGGCGGCCTCAGCGGCCTGCCTGCCCTGTATGAAGAGCTGCCCAAGCGTCTGCCCGGCCACCTGCTGCCCGGCGTCGCCCTGCCGGCTATCCGCCAGGCCCGCTTCGGCGGCGCCGGTGGCGTGCGTGGCGCCGCCCTGCTGAATTTATGAGATCAGGCACTGGGTCTGATCTCCCCGGATAAGGAGTCATCATGACCCGTCTTGAAATCTGCATCGACAACCTGGAATCCCTGTTCACCGCCCAGCAAGCCGGGGCGGATCGCATCGAGCTCTGCTCTGCGCTGGGGCTGGGCGGTCTCACCCCCTCCTATGGTTTCATGCAGCAGGTGGCGCGCCACGCCACCATTCCCGTCTACGCCATGATCCGCCCCCGTGCCGGGGATTTCTGCTTCAGTGCCGCCGAGTTCGAACTCATGTTGCTGGACATCGCCGCCGCCCGGGCAGCAGGCTTGCAAGGTGTGGTGGTGGGTCTGCTGGACGAGGGGGGCAGGGTGCCTGCCGCTCAGTTGCAACAACTGGTCGAAGCGGCTGGCCCCCTGGGGGGCACCTTCCATCGCGCCATCGATCTCAGCTCCAACTGGCGCGCCGATCTGGAGACCATAGTGGCGGCCGGCTGTGAGCGTATCCTGAGCTCCGGCCATGCCCCGACCGCCCTGGCGGGTCTGGAGACACTGCAGGCGATGCAACAGACCCTGGCGGGCCGCGCCAGCCTGATGCCCGGCGCCGGGGTCAATGCCGACAACGTGCGCACCATACTCGAGTTCACCGGGGTGAGCGAGGTGCACATGTCCGGCATGGGCTGGCGCGGCGGCATGGTGCCCCACGGCGTCAACATGGGCACTTCGGACGACGGCCGGGTCAATATCACCGACGGCGCCAAGGTGGCAGCGGTGAGAGCCCTGCTGGATCGCGCCTGAGTCAGGGTGTGGCCGGGCGGCATGGTGCCTCTCTATGGGATGTGAACATGGGCACTTCGGACGACGGTCGGGTCAATATCACCGACGGCGCCAAGGTGGCAGCGGTGCGGGCCCTGCTGGATCGCGCCTGAGTCAGCCTGTGGTTGTCGTCTCCTCTCCCTTCTCCCCTCGCGGGAGAAGGGCCGGGGATGAGGGGGATGTGAAGTCTCTCCCACGGGCGGGGAAATCAGGACGGCAGCCGGCAGCACCTCGCCAAAAAGTCTGATATTATCTCGACTCTTTTACTCTCAGGACCCGGAGCAACATCTCAATGTCCCAATACGACTCTATCGAACAGAAGGCCAGCTATGGCATCGGCCGCAACATGGGTGATCAGCTGGCGCAGCAAGCCTTCGCCGGTCTGGATATCCCTGCCCTGCAACAAGGTCTGGCAGATGCCCTGAATGGCCTGGAGTTCGCGGTCAGCCGTGACGATATCAATGATGCCTTCCAGGTCATCACCGCCCGCATGCAGGAAGAGCAGGAAGCCGTTGCCAAGGCTGCCGCCGCCGATGGCGAAGCCTTCCTGGCCGACAACGCCAAGCGCGCCGAGGTGAAAGTGACCGACTCCGGTCTGCAATACGAAGTCATGGTAGAAGGCAAGGGCGCCGTGCCGGTGGCCGGTCAGTCCGTGCGCGTGCACTACCACGGTACCTTCACCCACGGTGGCGTGTTCGACAGCTCGGTCGCCCGCGGCCAGCCTGCCGAGTTCCCGGTTACCGGCGTCATCGCCGGTTGGGTGGAAGCGCTGCAGATGATGCCGGTTGGTTCCAAGTGGAAGCTCTACATTCCACAGGATCTGGCCTACGGTGCCCGTGGCGCCGGCTCCATCCCGCCCTACTCCGCACTGGTATTCGAAGTGGAGCTGCTGGACATCCTGTGATCCGGCTGGCGTGATGCAAACGGCGACCCCTGGGTCGCCGTTTGTTTTTGCGCCGCCACGCCCTGATGGATGAGCCATGGTCTTCTCGGGAGATTTGGATATAGTCAGGACGTCGCACTCTCGGCCACCCAGGGAGACAGGCCATGGCCGCCATCATAGAAGTCGTCGATCTCATCAAGCACTTTCCCGGTGTCAGGGCGGTGGACGGACTCAGCTTTGCCATTCCCGCCGGTAGCTGTTTCGGCCTGCTTGGTCCGAACGGGGCGGGCAAGACCACCACCATAGAGCTGCTCGAGGGGATCCTCACCCCGGACAGCGGCCAGATCCTGTTTCATGGCGCCCCCCGCGGCCCCGACTATCGCTCCCGCATCGGCATCCAGTTCCAGCACACGGCGCTGCAGGATTTTCTGACGGTGCGCGACACCCTGCGCCTGTTCGCCAGCCTCTATCCCAACCCCCTGCCACGGGAGCTGCTCATCGAGTTGTGCGCCCTTGGCGAGTTCATCGACAGGGACAGCCGCAAGCTCTCCGGCGGCCAGCGTCAGCGCCTGCTGCTGGCCCTGGCCCTGCTCGGCGACCCCGAACTGCTGTTTCTGGACGAGCCCACCACAGGGCTGGATCCCCAGGCCCGTCACCACTTCTGGCAGCGGATCGAGGCGATCAAGGCCCAGGGCAAGACGGTGGTGCTCACCACCCACTACATGGACGAGGCGCAGCAACTGTGCGATCGCATCGCCATCGTGGATCACGGTCATCTGCTCAGCCTGGACACGCCGGCGGCCCTGCTGGCGCGGCACTTCGACGGCGTGCTGGTGCGCCTGACCGATCACCCGGCCCTCGCCAGCCTGGGTTATCCGCTGCTGCCCCACGGGGATCAGGTGGAGCTGAACTGTCCCGATGTGGCGGCCTTGCTGCCACGGCTGCTGAGTCTGGGGGTACCGCTGACCGGCATGCAGGTGCGTTCCCCCAACCTGGAGGATCTCTTCCTGCACCTGACCGGCCATAGCCTCCGGAGCGGTGCATGAAAAATCCCATCAAGCGCAGTGTCGTTGCGCTCTGTTACCCGCAAGCCTTGTCATGGCCACTGGGTTTGTCATCTCTACTGGGTTCGAGCCCGAGGAGGGGAACATGAAGGGCGTCATCAAGCGCAATGTCGTCGCGCTCTGTTACCCGCGAGCCTTGCCATGGCCACTGGGTTTGTCATCTCGACCTGAGAGCGGAACATGAAGGGAGCACTCAAGCGCATAGGTGCGCTCTTTTACGCCCGCACCCTGGAATTCGTGCGCGACAGGGCGGCCCTGGTCTGGAACCTGCTTTTTCCGCTCTTGCTGGTGATTGGCTTCTCCCTCATCTTCTCCGGCCCTCCCAAGCCGCTGGTGCAGATAGGGGTGGTGGGGGAGCTGACGACGGCCTATCAGCCCCTGACCCATATCCCGTTGCTCAAGCTCATCCCCTATGACGACGAGGCGAGAGGCGTCCTCAAGGTGCGCCACCATCAGCTGGACTTGCTGCTGTCACCGGCGCGCGGCCACTACTGGGTCAACCCGGATGCGCCCCAGGGAGCCATGGCCGAATACCTGCTGCGCCAGGCGGTGCAGGAGCCCTTGCAAAGAGAGGCCCTGAGCGGACGGGCCATTCGCTATGGCGACTGGCTGCTGCCCGGGGTGATCGGCATGAACCTGATGTTCTCCGGCCTGTTCGGGGTCGGGTTCGTCATAGTGCGCTATCGCAAGAACGGGGTGCTCAAGCGCTTGCGAGCGACCCCGCTGTCGGCGGCCGAGTTTCTCTGCGCCCAGTTGCTGTCGCGGGTGCTGATCACCCTGGTGGTGAGCCTGCTGGTCTTCCTGGTGGCTTACTGGCTGCTGGATGTGCCCCTGCTCGGCTCCGGCTGGCTGCTGCTCTTTATCGCCCTGGTCGGCGGGACCGCCATGGCCTCCCTCGGGCTGCTCATCGCCGCCCGCATTCAGAACGAGGAGCTGGCGAGCGGTTTGCTCAATCTCATCAGCTTGCCCATGATGTTCTTATCCGGCGTCTGGTTCTCGCTGGAAGGGTCTCCCCCCTGGTTGCAGGCCGTGGCAGCCCGCTTGCCGCTCAGCCAGATCATAGAGGCGGCCCGCGCCGTCATGCTGGAAGGGGCGGGCTGGCAGGCGGTGGCGGGGATGCTGGCCCAGGTCATGGTGTTTGCCCTGGTGTGCATCACGCTAGGGGCGGCGTTATTCAAATGGAGCGCAAAATGAAGCCAATACTGTGGTTGCTGCTGGTGGCGACGCTGCCGGTGGATGCCGGCACCCTGCGCTGCAAGAGTGCCCTGCTCACCGAAGGGGACACCACGGCCGAGCTGCTGATCCGCTGCGGTCAGCCGATGCTCAAGGAGGATCTGACCCGTTTTGAGGAAAACGGCTTCGGGGCGCGGATGACGGTCAAGTATGCCGAGCGCTGGACCTACAACTTCGGCAGGAGCGAATTCATGCAGTTCGTCACCGTCGAAAACGGCGTCATCACCGAGATTGAAGACGGTCCCCGCGGCGGTTGAACCACGTACCGATCTAGGGTCGGCGCCCCGATCTTGAGGCTCCTTATCCCGGCCTCGTTTCCCGCCAGAAGATAGGCTGCTTGAGCCTGTGCTCCCCACGCCATAGCGCCATATCGACGCCGCCCAATATTTGTTCACTTCCACCCGTGTTGGGGCTTGCCGAGAGAAAAGTGAGCCTGATGAGTCAGTTGGAGTCCGATTTCGCTGCCCCATCCCGGTGCGTCCCATTTTTTTGCGAAAATAATCCTCACAGTGGGAATGGCTTTTAACAGCAGGCTATTTGGTGAATAAGGGTCTACTTTTGATTCTGAGAGTGCATATCGCCCCGTGTGAACATTTTGTGCTGTTGCACCACTGTTGTGCCGGGTTGCACCGATTGACAGGTTTTTGAAGCGCTGGATAAGCTGCAAAAAAGCAGGGAAACGATGGCATCTTGCTCGGTTTGGGTGCCAATTCGAATCAAACCACAGGGAAGAGTGACATGAAGCAGATACACAAGGCGGGTATGGTGATAGTGCTGTCGCTGGCGGCAGCCAATGTCTGGGCAGAGGGTACTCTGGATGCCGTGAAGAAGAAGGGGTTCGTGCAGTGCGGGGTCGGTGATGGCCTGCCCGGGTTCTCCAATCCGGACGCCAAAGGCACCTGGACCGGGCTGGACGTGGATGTGTGCCGCGCCGTCGCCGCGGCCGTGCTCGGGGATGCCGGCAAGGTCAAGTATGTCTCCCTCACCGCCAAGGAGCGTTTCACCGCCCTGCAATCCGGCGAAGTGGATCTGCTGTCGCGCAACACCACCTGGACCCTGACCCGGGACGGCTCGCTGGGCCTGACCTTCGCCGGGGTGAACTACTACGATGGTCAGGGCTTCCTGGTCAACAAGTCTCTGGGCGTCAAGAGCGCCAAGGAGCTGGACGGGGCCGCCGTCTGCATCCAGTCCGGCACCACCACCGAGCTCAACCTGGCGGATTACTTCCGCGCCAACGGCGCCATGAAATATACCCCAGTGGTGTTCGACACCTCGGATCAGACCGTCAAGGGCTTCGAAGCGGGGCGTTGCGACGTGCTGACCTCGGATCAATCCCAGCTCTACTCCCTCAAGATCAAGCTGACCAAGCCGGAGGATGCCGTGGTGCTGCCCGAGGTCATCTCCAAGGAGCCGCTGGGCCCGGCGGTGCGCCAGGGTGACGAGCAGTGGTTCAAGGTGGTGCGCTGGAGTCTTTACGCCATGCTCAACGCCGAAGAGGCCGGTGTGACCAGCGCCAACGTGGACGAGATGCTCAAATCCACCAACCCGGACATCCGTCGCCTGTTGGGGCTGGAAGAGCCCAAGGGCGCTGTGCTGGGGCTGGATGACAAGTGGGCCTACAACATAGTCAAACAGGTCGGCAACTACGGCGAGTCCTTCGATCGCAACGTCGGCGCCGGCTCTCCCCTCAAGATCGACCGTGGCATCAACGCGCTCTGGAACAAGGGTGGCCTGATGTATGCCCCGCCCATCCGCTAAATAGACTGCAGTCGGGGGGCCTGGCCCCCCATTTCCCCCTTGCCCTGGCTTTGTCGGAGTCATCCTCATGGCGATACAAGCATCAAACCATAGGAAAGAACAGGGCCGCTGGTGGTATGACGCTAAGGTGCGGGCGCAGATCTTCCAGTGCCTGGCCATTGCGGCCGTTCTCGCGTTTCTGTTCTACATCATCAACAATGCCCTGACCAATCTGGCAACCCGTGGCATCACCACAGGTTTCGATTTTCTGGGCAACACCGCCGGGTTCGGCATCTTGCAGAGCCTGATCCCCTACGACGAGACCTATACCTTCGGTCGCACCTTCGTGGTCGGCCTGCTCAATACCCTGCTGGTCTCGGTGCTCGGCATCCTGTTTGCCACCCTGCTCGGCTTCGTGCTCGGGATAGCGCGTCTGTCCCGCAACTGGCTGGTGGCCAAGATAGCCACCGTCTACATAGAGACCTTCCGCAACATTCCGCTGCTGCTGCAGATCTTCTTCTGGTACTTCTCGGTGCTGCGCACCCTGCCGTCTCCCCGTGAGAGCGTGGAGCTGGGAGGGCTCGCCTTCTTGAATGTGCGGGGCTTCTATCTGCCCAAACCCTTGTTTGAAGAGGGATTTGGCTATGTGCTCTGTGCCCTGCTGCTGGCCGTCGTCCTGAGCTGGGGGCTGAGCCGCTGGGCAAGGCGCCGTCAGGCGCTGACCGGCAGGATCTTCCCGTTCTGGCGTTGTGTGGCCGGCCTGGTGATCCTGCTGCCCGCCATCGCCTTCCTGCTGGCAGGCAGCCCGCTCTCCTGGAGTGTGCCCATACTGCAAGGCTTCA
This sequence comes from Aeromonas sp. Marseille-Q5825, assembly GCF_946892685.1. NCBI lineage: Bacteria > Pseudomonadati > Pseudomonadota > Gammaproteobacteria > Aeromonadales > Aeromonadaceae > Aeromonas > Aeromonas sp. Marseille-Q5825. The sequence continues at coordinate 18,327 of NZ_CAMPOU010000004.1, read as the reverse complement.
ACTTCCGGGGCGGCTTGACGGTACTGCCCGAGCTCGCGGCGCTGCTGCTGGCGCTCACCATCTATACGGCGGCCTTCATCGCCGAGATAGTGAGATCCGGCATACTGGCCATCAGCAAGGGGCAGACCGAGGCCGCTTCCGCCCTCGGGCTCTCGCCCACCAAGACGCTGCGGCTGGTGGTCATTCCCCAGGCGATGCGGGTCATCATTCCCCCGTTGACCAGCCAGTACCTGAACCTCACCAAGAACTCCTCGCTGGCCACCGCCATCGGTTATCCGGATCTGGTCTCTGTGTTCATGGGCACCACCCTCAACCAGACCGGGCAGGCCATCGAGGTGATCGCCATGACCATGGGGGTCTATCTCATCATCAGTATCACCACCTCAGTCCTGATGAACATCTACAACCGCAGGATGACGCTGGTCGAGCGCTAGGGAGCTGTCATGTTTGTGAACGAGTTGCAGGAGGCGCTGCCGCCTCCCAATCATCGCCGGGGGCTGGTCGCCTGGATCAGGCAGAACCTCTTCCCCAACTGGTGGAACGGCCTGCTGACCCTGGTGCTGGCCTACCTGCTGCTGCCACTGCTCTGGTCTGCGCTGGACTGGGCTATCTTCTCCGCCAACTGGCAGGGGAGCAGCCGTGCCGACTGCGCCCAGGGCGGGGCCTGCTGGGTCTTTATCGAGAGCCGCCTGGGGCAATACCTCTACGGCTTTTACCCGGTCGACCAGTATTGGCGCATCAATCTGGCCTTCGCCGGTCTGGCCGTGCTGCTGGCACTGCTGATCTGGCCGCGCACCCCGCGCAAGGGCTGGCTGGCGCTCTTTACCCTGCTGGTGTTCCCTGTCATCGCCTTCGTGCTGATCCACGGCGGAGCCGGTCTGGAGGTGGTGGAAACCAACCGCTGGGGCGGCCTGATGCTGACCCTGGTGCTGGCGGTGGTGGGCATAGTGGTTGCCCTGCCATTCGGGATCCTGCTGGCGCTGGGGCGCCGCTCCCACATGCCGGTCATCTCCAGCCTCTCCACCGTCTACATCGAGTTCTGGCGGGCGGTGCCGCTCATCACTGTGCTCTTCATGGCCTCCGTCATGCTGCCGCTGTTCATGACCAGCGAGGTGGAACTCGACAAACTGCTGAGGGCGCTCATCGGCATCATTCTGTTCCAGGCGGCCTACGTGGCCGAGGTGGTCAGAGGGGGGTTGCAGGCGATCCCCAAGGGGCAGTACGAGGCGGGTGAAGCCTTGGGACTCTCCTACTGGAAGGTGATGGGACTGGTCATCATGCCCCAGGCCCTCAAGATCACCATTCCCTCCCTGGTGAACACCTTTATCTCCCTGTTCAAGGACACCAGCCTGGTGCTGATCATAGGGCTGTTCGATCTGCTGGCCATCTCCAAGGTGGCGCTGGCGGATCCGGCCTGGCTGGGGTTCTCCACCGAGGCCTATGTGTTTATCGCCATGATCTTCTGGATGTTCTGTTTTGGCATGTCCCGCTACTCCATCTATCTGGAGCGCAAACTCAACACCGGTCACAAGCATTAGGAGTAGTTTCGAGATGAAAACGGACGCTGTGGTAGAACTCAAGGACGTCAACAAGTGGTACGGTGAGTTTCATGTGCTGCGCAACATCAATCTGCAGGTAGGCAGGGGGGAGAAGATCGTCATCTGCGGGCCCTCGGGCTCGGGCAAGTCCACCATGATCCGCTGCATCAACCGGTTGGAGGAGCATCAGAGCGGTGACATCCTGGTCAAGGGCACGGCCCTGACCTCGGATCTCAAGAACATAGAGACGGTGCGCCGCGAGGTGGGCATGGTGTTCCAGCACTTCAACCTCTTCCCCCACCTGACGGTGCTGGAGAACTGCTGCCTGGCCCCCATCTGGGTCAAGCAGTTGCCGCGCAAGGAGGCCGAGGAGATCGCCATGACCTTTCTGCGTCGGGTCCGGATCCCGGAGCAGGCCCTCAAGTACCCGGGCCAGCTCTCCGGCGGCCAGCAGCAACGGGTCGCCATCGCCCGCAGTCTCTGCATGAATCCCCAGGTGATGCTGTTTGACGAGCCGACCTCGGCGCTGGATCCCGAGATGGTGCGTGAGGTGCTGGATGTCATGGTGGAGCTGGCCCACGAGGGGATGACAATGCTCTGCGTCACCCACGAGATGGGCTTTGCCAAGCAGGTGGCGGACAGGGTGATCTTCATGGACCGCGGCCAGATCATCGAGGAGAACGTGCCGGACCAGTTCTTCGACCATCCCCAGTCGGAGCGGACCAAGCTGTTTCTCTCCCAGATCCTGCAGCACTGATGCGGATAAGACGCGGCCCGTCCCATGGAAAATAGCCCGCACGCTCGGTGAGCTGCGGGCAAAGACATGCATGAAAGCAGACTACAAACGGAAAGGAGTATGTCAGCCCGGCAACAGGGTGGTGGTGCGCAGATCGCGCACGGCCAGATTGATCTGCCGGGCCAGGCTTAGCGCCTGACGGCAGTCCAGCGTCTTCACATCGATGACTCCCCCTTGAAACTCGAATCGTCCCAGTGCCTCGATCATGAAGCTGCCGTGATGGAAGCTTTTGATATAGCGGGCAATTCGACGAGGAGACAACTGCTTGAACACCTTCATGGCAAGACACCCTGTTGTTTGGACAGGGCACACTATGCCGCCTCACCGTGACACTGATGTGACACTTTATAAAGGTTTGTATGAATCCTTGTTATGGCGGGCTGGCGTCCTGTTCCCGGCGTTGAAAAAGTAGTGCAGCCCCTGGCCTCGGCCCCGATATACTGCGGCCATCGCTGTATGGACAAAGGGACCGCACGTGGAGTGGGTGGACGTAGTAGACGAGCATGACAGGGTGATCGGGGTGGCCGAGCGCGCCCGGGTGCGTCAGGAAAATTTGCGCCATCGCGCCAGTTACATCCTGGTGCTCGATGAGGCCGGTCGAATCCTGGTGCAGCGGCGCACCCCGAGCAAGGATTTTTGCCCCGGCATGCTGGACGCCTGCGCCGGTGGCGTGGTGACAACTGGGGAGGCGATGGAGCCTTCCGCACGGCGCGAGCTGGCCGAGGAGCTGGGTATCTTTGATGTGCCCCTGCAAGACTTCGGCACCTTCTACGCCGAGGGGGAGGCGAGCGGGGGAGGCTATCGGGTCTGGGGCGGTCTGTTCAGCTGCCAATATCAGGGGCCGCTGCAACTCCAGGCGGAGGAGGTGAGCGAGGTGCACTGGATGAGCCTGGCCGAGATAGCCGAACGGGCCGCCGAGTTCACGCCGGATTCCCTCCTCGCCATCGCAACCTGGCAGGCACGGCGGCACGGGTGAGGGAGCGACGTGAGACGTCGAGTTCACCCTGGGTTTCCTGCTCGCCATCGCCACCTGGCAGGCACGGCGCTCGCAATAAGGGCGAGGTGCGGGCCGCCGAATGCAGGTTGAACTCCCTGTTCGTTATGGCCACCTGGCAGGCGCGGCGCTCGCAATAAAGGCGAGGTGCGGGCGGCGACAGGGGAGCCGGTGTCGTCTCTTTCCGGGTTGGAGTAGACTGTGCCTCTTTCAGTCACTTAAGGACGAGACATCATGATCACGGTCGGACAATCCCTGCCAGCGGGGGAATTTACCTTCATCACCGCCGAGGGCAAGCAGGTACAAGACAACCAGGCCCTGTTTGCGGGCAAGAAGGTGGTGTTGTTCGCGGTGCCGGGGGCCTTCACCCCCACCTGCTCCAACGCCCATCTGCCGGGCTATGTGGTGCTGGCGGATCAGTTCAAGGCCAAGGGCGTCGATGCCCTCTATTGTCTCTCGGTCAACGATGCCTTCGTGATGAAGGCGTGGCAGGCTGCCCAGAATGCCGACGCCATCACCATGCTGGCGGATGGCGACGGCAGCTGGACCCGGGCACTGGGCCTTGCAAAGGAGACAGGCGCCTTTGGCGGTCTGCGTGCCCAGCGCTTTGCCCTGATTGCCAATGATGGCGTGGTCGAGCAGCTGTTCGTGGAGGCCCCCGGCAAGTTCGAGGTGTCTGATGCGCAGAGTCTGCTGGCCGCCTTGTGAATTGTTAATCATCGTTTGATTTCAGCTTGAAATAGCAAGGCGGCTCGCTACACTGAGCCACCTTTGGATGGAGCCAGGCTGACCCCTGGCTCTCGTGTTTGCAGCCGATGAGATGGAAGAATATGACCCTGGCTTTTGTTGCCCTGATTGCCGGACTGGCGTTGCTGGTCTGGAGTGCGGATAAATTTGTGGACGGCGCCGCCGCCACCGCCCGTTATGCCGGCATGCCGCCGCTCTTGATCGGCATGGTGATCATCGGTTTTGGTACCTCGGCCCCCGAGATGGTGGTCTCGGCCCTGGCATCCATGCAGGGTAACCCGGGCCTGGCCCTGGGCAACGCTTATGGTTCCAACATCACCAACATCGCCCTCATTCTCGGTCTGACAGCCCTCATCAGCCCCATCGCCGTCTCTTCCCAGGTGGTGCGCAAGGAGATCCCCATACTGCTCGGCATCACCCTGCTGACCGGCGCCTTGCTCATCGATGGTCACCTGGGGCGTGGCGACGCCCTCATTTTGGGTGGCGTCTTTATCGTACTGCTAGGCTGGTCCATCTGGACCGGGATCAAGGGCAAGGGAGACGCCCTGGACGAAGACGTGAATGTGGAGATCGACAGCGAAGCCATGCCGCTCAAGAAGGCCATCTTCTGGTTGATCGTCGGCCTGGTACTCCTGGTCGGCGCTTCACGTCTGCTGGTGTGGGGCGCTGTGACCATAGCCCAGGCATTTGGCATCAGCGACCTGGTCATCGGTCTGACCATAGTGGCGGTGGGCACCTCGCTGCCTGAGCTGGCCTCCTCCCTGATGGCCATCAAGAAGAAGGAGCACGATCTGGCCCTCGGCAACGTGCTCGGCTCCAACTTGTTCAACACCCTGGCGGTGGTCGGAATAGCAGCCGGCATAGCGCCCCTGGACGTGGATCCGGCGGTGCTCTCCCGCGACTGGAGCCTGATGATGGGGCTGACCCTGCTGCTGCTGGTGATGTGCCTGGGCCGCAAGGGACAGGGCCGCATCAACAGGGTGGAAGGGGGCATCTTGCTCTGCATCTTCGTCGCCTATACAGGTTGGCTGTTGACCAGCCAGTTCTGATTCAGGCACGACGATACACACAAGAAGGGGAGCCAATGGCTCCCCTTCTCTATGCTGCTGGCGTGGTCAAAGCGTTCAGGCCACCGCCACCAGCTTCTGCTTCTGGGCGCTGTCCAGGATGAGGATGCTCGCCTTGGGGAAGAAGTTGAAGGTGGAGGCCGACGCCCAGGTGTAGGCCCCCATCACCCGGCCTATGACCAGCTCGCCGATGGCCAGATCCGGCAGCATGATGCCGTCGCGAATGACATCCACGCTGTCGCAGGTGGGGCCGGAGAGCACGGCATTGTGCAGCGGGCCTTGGGCGTAGGGAGTGCTCACCGGATAGGTGACGTGGTCATAGAGCTGACCGTTGTAGCTGCCGTAGAGGCCGTCATCCAGGTAGTACCAGATCTTGTCGCCGCGGTGGGCCTTGCCCATCACGCTGGAGACAGAAGTCATGGCTGGCGCGCTGATGAAGCGGCCCGGCTCGGCGATCTTCTGCACAGTGGCGGGCAGCTTGGCAAGGGCCTCGCGGATCGGCGCGCAGAAGCCGTCGATGTCGAACTCGCCGCCGTCATAATCCACCGGGAAACCACCGCCGATGTCCAGCACCCAGGGCTTGAGCCCCAGATCCCAGGCCTGCTCCATGATCTCGCGGCAGGCGTCGATGGCCTGTACGTGGCGACGGGCGTGGGGCACCTGAGAGCCGACGTGGAACGACAGCCCCATCACCTTGATCCCCTTGGCCTGGGCCAGTTGCAGCAGCGGCAGCGCCTGCTCCGGGGTGCAGCCGAACTTCTTGGAGAGATCGACCTTGGTTTCGGGGTTCGGGAAGCTGACGCGCAGCAGCAGCTTGACCTCGTCCTTGTAGGGCAGGAACTTCTCCAGCTCCAGCGGGTTGTCATAGACGAACACTGTGCAGCCGAATTCCAGCGCATAACGGATGTCGCTGTCGCGCTTGATGGGATGGGTGTGAATGCAGCGTCCCGGGCGAACCCCTTGGCTGCGCACCAGATCCACTTCGCCATTGGTGGCCAGATCGAAACAGGCCCCCTCTTCCTTCAAGACAGAGACCACGGCCTCATGGGGCAGGGGCTTGAGTGCATAATGCAAGCGCACATCGGGCAGGGCGGCGGCCAGGGCTCGATACTGTTTGCGGACGGCTGCCTTGTCGAGCAGCAGCAGGGGGGAGCCAAATTGTTCAACCAGCTGACGGTAATCTTGTGCGACCAGGGTCTCGTTCATTCTCTTTTGATCATCCTTAGGGGGCGTGATATGCCCAAGCCATATGCGATTGAATCGGCGACGGCCGGCTCAGGCGAGTGGTCCGGAGGGACCGACCAGGCACAATGCATAACTCCCTTGCAAAGTGCTTAGTTATGCGCGGGATTATCGACTTATTGAGTTTGTGTGCAAGCATTTTGATTGGATATGTTGGCAAGTATTTCTGGTCGAGACGAAACATCATCTTGATATGGGGCAGTCTGTCCCTGCTTGTGCGCGCCATTGGCAGAGAAGTCCTCATAAGCTATTGATAGTTAACGAACATTTAACATGTGTTCCGCTCATGGTCGGGGCAGAAAAAAGCGGCGCTGAGGCTGGCCGAGTGGGAGACAGCTCACATTTTTTGGATTAACATGCCCGCTTCCTAATCCAAACTAGTTCGGATGAAGGTAGCAGGAGAGCGATGGGGGACCATCCACCGAAGAAGTGAATCTTTCAGGTACCGGGCAACCGGTGTGGACTGCTACTGGACGATACTCTGGAGAGACCCGTTAGATCGGGCGCCGAAGGAGCAAGGCACCATGACGACCCGCAAGGGCTGGCTGGCGCCGGAAACTCTCAGGCAAAAGGACAGAGGGGATGGGATGGTTGTACCTGAGCTTGGAACTGTTCACGATCTGTAACGAGAGGTCGTCAGCAAGGTAAAGAGCAGCGCAGGAACCGGAGCGTATAGACATACGTGAGCCTCTCGGTCCCACATAAGCGAGCTGCACATGAGCCTTGATCACGGCCTCGCAGTAAGAGTGTGAACACGTTCTTGGCCCGCATCCGATCGCCTCTGGGGATCGCGACACCTATGGGAAGATCATCCTTCTCCTCCTTAATCGTTGTTTTTTAAGGAGGATGCATGTCATCAATTCAATCGGCGCTCGCCGCCATCGATAGCTTTGTCTGGGGGCCGCCCCTGCTGATCCTGCTGGTCGGGACCGGTATCTATCTCACCCTGCGTCTGGGTCTGCTTCAGGTGGTGCGCTTGCCGCTCGCCCTCAAGCTGGTCTTTGGCCGGGATCAGGGCCAGGGCAAGCAGGGGGATGTCTCCAGCTTCGCCGCCCTCTGCACCGCTCTCTCCGCCACTATTGGTACCGGCAACATCGTTGGTGTTGCCACCGCCATCAAGCTCGGCGGCCCCGGGGCCCTGTTCTGGATGTGGATGGCGGCCCTGTTCGGCATGGCCACCAAGTACGCCGAGTGCCTGCTGGCGGTCAAGTATCGCGAGCAGGATGCCAACGGCCAGATGGCGGGCGGCCCCATGTACTATCTGGAGAAGGGGCTCGGCTCCAAGCCGCTGGCCAAGCTGTTTGCCCTGTTTGGCATAGGTGTGGCCTTCTTCGGCATCGGCACCTTCCCCCAGGTCAACGCCATCTCAGATGCCATGAGCCTCTCCTTCTCGGTGCCCCGGGAGGCGACCGCCGTGGTGCTGACCCTGATAGTGGCCCTGGTGACCCTGGGGGGTATCCAGTCCATCTCCAGCGTGTCGAGCAAGGTGGTGCCCTTCATGGCCATCTTCTACATACTCGCCTGCGCCGGTGTGCTGGTGAACAATGCCAGCGCGCTGCCCGATGCCCTCATGCTGGTGATCGAGAGCGCCTTTACCGGCCATGCGGCCACCGGCGGCTTCGTCGGGGCCGGCATCATGCTGGCGATCCAGTCCGGGGTGGCGCGCGGGGTCTTCTCCAACGAGTCGGGGCTGGGCTCGGCTCCCATAGCCGCGGCGGCGGCCAAGACGGACTCCTGCGTGGAGCAGGGGCTGGTCTCCATGACGGGCACCTTCATCGATACCATCATCATCTGCACCATGACAGGCCTGACCCTGGTGGTGACAGGGGTGTGGAGCGGGGACTTGAGCGGAGCCGCCATGACCAGCCAGGCCTTTGTCCAGGGGCTGGATGCCCACATAGGTCAGTATCTGGTGAGCATAGGGCTGCTGTTCTTCGCCTTCACCACCATCCTCGGCTGGAACTACTACGGCGAGCGCTGCACCGAGTACCTGTTCGGGGTCAAGGCGATCAAGCCCTATCGCCTCATCTATCTGGCGCTGGTGGCGAGCGGCGCCTTCCTCCATCTGGACATGATTTGGCTCCTGGCAGATATCGTCAATGGCCTGATGGCGGTGCCCAACCTCATCGGCCTCATCGGCCTGCGCCACGTGGTGATCGCCGAGACCCGGGCCTACTTCAGCCGGGACCGAGATACGGAGTCGGAGCCCGAGCCGCAGACGGCCTGAATCTGTGCCCGTCCAATCAGGAAAAGCAAAGCCACGACTCGGGTCGTGGCTTTTTTGTGCGCGGCGTTATTTCCATGGACGGGGGTTTTCCCTCTCCCTCCGGGAGAGGGTCAGGGTGAGGGAGATAGCCCCTCGCTCAGCAGGCTATCCAGACGTGCTCGCACCTTGTCCACCAAGGCCTGGTCGCCACCGCGCCAGCCAATGCAGCTTGCCAGCGTGGTGGAGGTTCCTGCCATGAAACGCAGCTCCCCGCCCGCCAGCTCGTAGAAGCGGCTCGCCATCCGGGTGCCTTCGTCCACATCACCCGCCACCAGCAGCATGGCTTGCGCCAGCACGGCGCCGCCATGATCCTGGCCCGGCGCCAGCCAGCGCTGGGCTGTGCCTGTTACCTTGCGACCCTCGATCACCAGATTGTACTGACCGTCGCAAAAGGATCCGGGCACGAAGTCATAGTTTCCTTCAAGGCCGTGCTCCGCCAGCAGGGCCAGCAGCGGCGCCCCCAGCAGTCGGTAGTAGTGGCCAAGATCCGTGGTGGTACGGGGCAGCAGCAGGGAGAGGTTGAGGATGCCGGCCCCGTGGGGTACGGCGGTGCCGCCGCTGTCACGCACATGAACGGGCCAGCCTTCGGCGGCTAGCTGCTCGCAGGCCGCCTGATAGCGGGGCAGACGCATGTCCTTGCGGGTGACAATCAGGCACTGGGGCGCCTGCCAGAGGTGGGCGCGGGGCAGGCCGTCATGGGCACAGTCCCGCAGCCAGCGCTGCTCCTCGGCCAGTATCTGATCCGGGGTGTGGCGGGTGGGCAAGGAGGGAAGCAGGATATAGGTCATGAAGGGGCATCCTGGGCAGAGGCTGCCCAGCACAGTACCCGCGACTGGGGAGGAGGTAAAGCCCCGTACGGCGGGGCTTTACCGGTTTGTTGACGAGAGAGTCAGGCCTGCGCGGCGGCGCGCTTGGGCAGCAGCAGGTTCATCACTATGGCGGTGATACCGCCGGTGGCGACGCCGTAGGAGAGCACGCTTCGGGCCAGCTCCGGCAGGTGTTGCAGCACCTCGGGCACCTGGGCGACCCCCAGCCCCATGGCGAGCGACACCGCCAGTATCATGAGGGCGCGGCGGTCGAGCTCCTCGCGGGAGATGATGCGCACCCCGGCCGCGGCTATGGTGCCGAACATGACGATGGTGGCACCGCCCAGCACGGGTTCGGGGATCTGCTGCACCAGGCTGGCGACCGCCGGGAAGAGGCCGAGCAGGGCCAGCATGGCCGCGATGAAGAGGCCGACGTGGCGGCTGGCGACCCCGGTCAGCTGGATGACGCCATTGTTCTGGGCGAAGGTGGACATGGGGAAGGTGGAGAAGAGAGCCGCCAGCATGGAGTTGGCGCCATCGGCCAGCACGCCCCCCTTGATCCGCGCCATGTAGACGGGTCCGTCCAGCGGCTCGCCCGAGATGTCCGAGGTGGCTGTCATGTCGCCTATGGCCTCCAGCGCTGTCACCACGAAGATGATGGCGAGCGGCACGAACAGCTGCCAGTCAAAGCCGATGCCGTAGTGAAGCGGAATGGGCACCATCACCAGGGGGCCCTCGAAGGTGGGAGGGCTGACCTTGCCCAGCAGCAGGGCGACGGCATAGCCCGCCAGCATGGCAATCATGATGGCGGAGAGGCGCAGCCAGGGGTTGCGGCTGCGCTGCAACAGTACGATGAGGCCGAGCACCAGCAGGGAGAAGAAGAGGTTGGTGTGGCTGGCGAAGCTGCCGTCAGAGAGGGCCGCATAACCGCCCCCCATGCTGATGAGGCCTACCTTGATCAGGGTCAGGCCGATGAGCAGCACCACTATGCCGGTCACCAGGGGGGTAATGATGCGCTTGACCAGATGGAGGAAGCGACTCATCACCACTATGGTGAGGGCCGCCGCCAGCATGGTGCCAAACAGGGTGCCCAGCAGATCCTCGGTGGGCATGGCGGCCTGTTTGAGGGCGAGGCCGGAGGCGATGATGGGGCCGAGGAAGTTGAAGCTGGTGCCCTGCACCGAGAGCAGGCCTGAGCCGAGGGGGCCGAAGCGGCGGGTCTGGATGAAGGAGGCGATGCCGGACATGACCAGGGACATGGAGACTATGTAGCGGGTGTCGGCGGCCGGGAGGCCCAGGGCATTGGCGATGATGAGGGGCGGGGTGATGATGGCGACAAACATGGCGAGCATGTGCTGAAGGGCGGCGAACAGCGTCTGGGGCAGGGGTGGGACTTCGTCGATGCCGTAGATGAGTTCGCTGTGGGCTCGCCTGGGGGGGTGGGTCTCTGGGGTCGCACGCACGGCGGCAGCCTGTTCCATAAATACCTCTAAGTGTGGGGAGGGGGAGAAAATTGGGCGCTATTCTAGTGGCTGAGCCTGGGCTGACCAGCGCTAATTGGAGCGATAAAGGGTTTATTTTTCGATGGGTTGAAACGTTTGCGTGCGGCGATTATGATCCGCCGGTTTGTGTGAGGCAGTTCTCGTTATAAATAGGGGACATGCTGATGCATCCAGGGAGGGACGGTGTAGAATGAGCCCTCAGTTGTAAAATGGAGGCTCTGGATGCTGAAGCTGTCGGAGTTCTGGAGTGCCCGTGCCCACTCCGAAGATTTCACCCTGACCCGCATGGGCTTTATGACGGTGCGTCTGCGCCTGCTCACCTGCCTGCTGATGGTGGGACTGCCCGCCTGGGCGCTGGTGGATTGGCTGACCCTGCCCGCCACCCAGTTCGACGAACTGTTTCAGGTCAGGATCTTCTGCCTGCTGGCCCTCTCTCCCCTGATCCCTCTTTCGTATCTCATCCACTTCAAGCGCGAGCGCATGAGGCTGGCGCTGGGCTACCTGATGGCGGTGATGATGCTGTTCTCCCTCATCTGTCTGCACAGCTTCGGGACGGATCAGGAGCTGCAGGCGGGCTACATGGCCTTCCCCTATCTGCTCATCAGCCTGTTTGCCATCTTCCCCATACCGCTCTCCCTCAGCCTGCAACTGGCGGGGGGCATTCTGATCACCATGCTGGCGGGCAACTGGCTCCTGGTGGGCCAGCCGCTGCTGAGCGTGCAGACCCTCAACCAGGTCTGGCTGCTGGGGCTCTTCACGGTGGCGAGTGCCTGGGTGCAGTGCGGCCAGCTCAACATGCTGCTGCAGCTCTATCGGGAGTCCACCACGGACGAGCTGACCGGCATGATGAACCGCCGCCTGCTGATGAAGCAGCTCGAGAAGGCCAGGGTCACTATGATCCGCAAGCAGGCATCCTTTGCCGTGCTGCTGCTGGATCTGGACAGATTCAAGCGCATCAATGACAGCTTCGGCCATCTGGCGGGGGACGCCGTGCTCAAGGAGGTGGCGGCGACCCTGGCGGAGCAGCTGGAGCCCGGCATGGTGCTCGGTCGCTACGGTGGCGAGGAGTTTGCCATACTGCTGCCCAACTGCGCCGATCTGGCCCAGGCGAAACGGGTCGCCGAGCGACTGCGGGTAGCGGTGGAGGCGCGGCTGGTGAAGAGCCCGACGTCGGATGAGCTGCTGGAGGTGACGGTGAGCATAGGCCTGACCCTGTCCCTGCGCGGGGAGAGCGTCGAGGAGCTGCTCAACCGGGCGGACGAGTGCCTCTACATGGCCAAGATGGCGGGGCGCAACTGCGTGGTGGGCGAGCTGGCGAAGACGCCGGGCAAGCCCGGGCCCACAAAGACGGATGCCGCCTGAGGGCGGCATCTTGTCTGGAGGGCTATATCAGTTCAGCCGGTACTTGCCTGACAACTGCTGGGCCAGCAGCTTGAACATGTTGAACACCGCCATTGTCTTGCCGGTCGGGGTGCCATCCTCGGCCAGGAAGAACTCCCCCTTGAACACCAGGATCTCCCCCTTCTGCTCCACCGAATCGGCACGCATGCCGTGGATGAAGTCTTCGTGGCTCTTGATGATGCCGTTGGCCATCTCCAGCAGGGCAGTCTCGGTGATCAGCTCTTTTTGTGGTTGCATGTGCGTCTCCTTAAACGACTACTGGCAGGGCGTGGTGTGCCCCGCCGCTGATTGAAGAGGCGGTTAGCATACTGCAAGGGGGGATTTTCTGTCATTGATATGACCCCGCTTTTTGCCCGGCTGCGGGCAGCCGTCACCCCATCACCAGATTCTTGAGCCAGTGGCGCTGGCGGATCCTGCGCTGCACCAGCAGCACCTTGCACAGCTCCTCCAGCAGCACCACGGCCACCACCCAGGAGAGAGGCCAGCCCAGCAGGCTGACTACCGCCCAGGCGAGCGGCAGGCCGATGCACCACATGGCGACTATGTCGATGAAGATGCTGTAGTTCACGTCCCCCCCCGAGCGCAGCACCCCGACTATGCCCACCATGTTGAACACCTTGAGCAACATGCCGAGGCACATGATGGCAAGCACCTGACCCGCTTCTCCCATCAGTTCGCCCGGCAGGTTGCCGACCCACTGCAACAGGTTGGCCTGCAGCAGCCAGACGGCTATCCCCACCAGCAGGGCGCCTATGGGGGCGAGCAGCAGAAACAGCTGGGAGTGCTGCCAGGCCGCCTCGTACTCCTCGGCCCCGAGCCGGTGGCCGAGCAGGGTGGAGCAGGCCACCGCCAGCCCGAAGAAGAGGGAGATGAGGATGCTCTCCAGGGTGCCAAGGGTGGTCATGATGGCCAGCGAATCCGTGCCGAGGTGGGCATAGAGGAAGCCGTAGAGCAGCATGCCGAAGGCCCAGAGCCCGTCGTGGAACAAGAGCGGCAGGGCGATCAGGGTGAAGCGCACCACCTCCTTGCGCCGAAAGGCGTCCCACCAGTCCTGTTTGCGCGGCACCAGACGTGGCTCCTGGCGCCACACATAGGCAAGCAGCAGCGCCGTCTGCAGCAGTCGTGAAATCGTGGTGCCCCAGGCCGAGCCCGCGACCCCCATGGCCTCGAAGCCGAAGTTGCCGAAGATGAGGGCGTAGTTGAGGATGACGTTGGCGATGATGGCAATGATGCCGATCCGGGTCGGCGCCGCCGCGTTGCCCACGGAGCGCAGGGCCGCCTCCAGGGGCACGACTATGGCGGTGCAGAGGATGGTGGCACCTGTGATCATCAAAAACTCGTCGGCCAGCAGGCGCAGCGCGGGATCCTGGCTGGCAAAGCCGAGCACGCTGCCCGGCGAGAGCACATAGATGAGGGCAAACGGCAGGCTCACCAGCAGGGCACCCACCAGGGCCAGCGCCAGGGAGCGGCGCACCCCGGCCAGCTCGCCCCGGCCATAGTATTGGGCCGCCAACACCGAGACCCCGCCAGAGAGCCCCGCTATCACCAGCAGATTGAAGAAGAAGACCCGGTTACCCAAGCCGACCGCCGCCACAGCCGTGGTGCCAAGCTGGCTCACCATCATGATATCGATGAGACCGAGCAGGGAGAACATCATGGATTGCAGCGACACCGGCAGGGCCAGTCGCCACAGTCGGGTCATGAACTCACGATCGGTGGTTTGTTTTAAAATCGCTTGCCAATAATTCATTTATGTTAACCGGGTATGTGAAAAGCAAGGTTTGTCATGGGTATGATAGGGGCTGACACGAGAGGCTTCACTGTGAGCATCTCTCGGCTTTCTTGTTCAAAACTATCATGTTGAGGCGTTATGGCATTTGTCAGCGAGTGTCTTGAGATAGCTCCCGGCTGCGAGGAGCGGATGCTGGGGCGCGAAGGCTTGCCCCTGCTCGGTGAGGCGGGCATCTTCCTGACCGGCCTCTCCCGCTTGCGGGATCACTACCTCATTCGCCGCAACAGACCCGAATTTCACATCCTGATGGTGAGCCACGACGAGGGAGGGGCCCTGCTGACGGAGCAGGGGGAGCAGCCCATCCCCGCGGGCTCGCTCATCTTCCTGCCGGCGGCCGTGCCGGGGGGGCTCAGGCTCATCGGCGAGCGCTGGCAGATCAGCTGGATCCTGCTGGACGACGTGCCGCGCTGGCAGCACCTGCACCGGCTCGGCCACCGCATCTGGCAGGGGGAGGAGGGGGAGCAGCTCTACCATCTGCTCAGCCTGATGCAGGGGGAGGGAGTGCGATCTCCCTTGCAGCCCCAGCTGCTCAGTCTGTTGCTGGCCCTGCTGGACAGAACCCTGCAAGGGGAGGTGCGTGGCACCCCTGAGCTCAGGCTGCAGGCGCTGTTTCGCCGGGTGGAGGCGCGCCTCGATGAGCCCTGGAGCGTGGCCCTGCTCGCCAGCCAGATGGCCTGCTCTGTGCCCCATCTGCATCGGCTCTGCCAGCAGGTGTTCGGCATGGGGCCCATGGCCTGGCTGACGGGGCTTCGAATGAACAAGGCGCGCCAGTTGCTGCTCTATACCAACTGGCCCCTCGGCGAGCTGGCGGCCCGGGTCGGATACAGTGACGGCGCCAACTTTGCGAACCGTTTTCGCCGCCTCACTGGTCAGACCCCCGGCGCCTTTCGTCGCCTGGGTCGCAAACCTGTTGCCACTGAGGTGCAAACCCTTTGAAATTGTTGGCCCAAGCCCATAGGATCGGCGGGCCACACAGTCAAGGTACAGATCCATGTTTGAAGATAATAATCAGAAACGTCCCCTCTACATTCCCTACGCCGGCCCGGCCCTGCTGGAGACCCCGCTGCTCAACAAGGGCAGTGCCTTCACCAGCGAGGAGCGCAGCAGCTTCAATCTGGAAGGCCTGCTGCCCCAGAACATAGAGACCATAGAAGAGCAGGTGGAACGCGCCTATCGCCAGTTCATGGCGTTTGGCAACGACATGGACAAGCACATCTATCTGCGCAACATCCAGGACACCAACGAAACCCTGTTCTATCGCCTGCTGACCAACCACCTGACCGAGATGCTGCCGGTCATCTACACCCCGACCGTGGGCAAGGCGTGCGAGGAGTTCTCCAACATCTACCGCCGTGCCCGTGGCCTCTTCATCTCCTATCCGGACAAGGACAGGATCGATGACATGCTGCAAAACGCCACCAAGCAGAACGTCAAGGTGATAGTGGTCACCGACGGCGAGCGGATCCTGGGGCTGGGGGATCAGGGCATAGGCGGCATGGGCATTCCCATCGGCAAGCTCTCCCTCTACACCGCCTGCGGCGGCATCTCCCCCGCCTACTGCCTGCCGGTGGTGCTGGACGTGGGCACCAACAACCAGCAACTGCTCAACGATCCCTTCTACATGGGCTGGCGCCATCCGCGTATCTCCGGGGAGGAGTACGACGAGTTCGTCGATGCCTTCATCCAGGCGGTCAAACGCCGCTGGCCCGAGATCCTGTTGCAGTTCGAAGACTTCGCCCAGGGCAATGCCACCCCGCTGCTCAACCGCTACAAGGACGAGCTGTGCTGCTTCAACGATGACATCCAGGGCACGGCCGCCGTCACGCTCGGCAGCCTGATCGCCGCCTGCAAGGCCTCGGGGGCCAAGCTCTCCGAGAAGCGGGTCGCCTTCCTCGGCGCGGGCAGCGCCGGTTGCGGCATCGCCGAGCAGATAGTGGCGCAGATGAAGGCCGAAGGACTGAATGATGCGGAGGCCCGCGGTCGGGTCTTCATGGTGGACAGGTTCGGCCTCATCACCGACAAGATCCCCAACCAGCTCGACTTCCAGCGCAAGCTCTCCCAGCCGCTGGAGCGGATCAAGGAGTGGCCGGTGGGGGACAACATCTCCCTGCTGGAGGTGATGGAGCACGGTCGTCCGGACATCCTGATCGGGGTCTCGGGCCAGCCCGGCCTCTTCACCGAAGAGGTAGTCAAGACGATGCACAAGCACTGCAGTCGCCCCATCATATTCCCGCTCTCCAACCCCACCTCCCGAGTGGAGGCGACACCGGCGGATCTCATCCGTTGGACCGATGGCCAGGTGCTGGTGGCCACCGGCAGCCCGTTCGCGCCGGTGGAGTACAAGGGCAAGCGCTACGTCATCGCCCAGTGCAACAACTCCTTCATCTTCCCGGGCATAGGCCTCGGTGTCATCGCCTCAGGCGCCACCCGGGTGACCGACGCCATGCTGATGTCCGCCAGCCGGGCGCTGGCGGAGTGCTCCCCCCTGGTGAAGGGAGAAGAGGGCTCCTTGCTGCCGGATCTGGCGGATATTCATCGGGTGTCCCGCTACATCGCCAAGATGGTGGCCAAGACCGCCATGCTGCAGGGCAAGGCAGTGCAGACCCCCGATGATGTGATAGACCAGGCCATAGAGGCGAACTTCTGGCGGCCGGAATACCGCCGCTATCGTCGCACTTCGTTCTGAGCGAAGAGGCCGCAAAAGCAGAAGGGATGCAAAGCATCCCTTTTTTTGTGCACGGCAGAGGCGGATGAGGGGTTATTGTGCCGGTTGCTCGGCAGCGGGTTCGGCCACGGGCTCGGTGGCCGTTGGTGCGGCGGCCTGCACGCCGGTCACCCGGATCTCGACCCGGCGATCCGGGGCCAGGCAGTCGATGAGGGCGGCTCTCGCCTTGACGTCATCGCACTGGGTGCCGGTGACCGGATTGCTCTCGCCATTGCCCTGGATGCTCACCTTGTCGGCGGGCAGGCCCTTGCCGATCAGGAAGTTGGCGACCGTGCTGGCGCGGGCCTCGGACAGCGCCAGGTTGTTGGCATCCGAGCCGATGCGGTCGGTATAGCCCATCACCACGGCGTTGCCATCCTTGGGCTTGACGTCGACTATCTGCTGGTAGAGGTCGTCCAGGGCGGCCATGCCTTCCGGCTTGAGCTCGGCCTTGCCAAAGGCAAACAGCACATCAGAGCTCAGGTTGAAGGTCTGATCCACCGGCTCGGGCGGCGGCGGGGTCACCACCAGGGGGGCTGCCACCGGCACTGCGGCCACGGTGCGGTTGGGGTGCAGCACCAGCTCTATGGTGGCGGTGCTGATGTCGCTGACCCAGCGCTGGGTGCCGCTGCCCAGCTTGTCGTTGTCAGGATCGTCCCCGACCCGCACCAGGTAGCGGTAGCGCGCCTGGATGTCGACCCAGTCAGTGAGCCTGGCGGTCAGCCCCAGACCCGCCAGCGGGGCCAGGTTGTCATCGCCGCCGTTGACGGAGTCGACGTGGTAGAGATAGCCGCCACCTTCGGCGAACACCGAGAAGATGTCGCCAAGGGGCAGTCTGCCTATCACCGACAGGGTGGCACCCTGACTGTTGAAGTCGTTGCCGGCGATGTCCCAGTCACCGGTCGACAGATAGCCGAGTTCGGCGCCCAGGTTCTCGGTGAAGTTGTAGCCGACAAAGGCGTCGATGGCGGTGGCGTCCTTGTCGACATCCTCACTGAAATCATTGATGTCGTGGGCAATGGCCCAGCCTCCCCCAGCCCCTATATACCAGTCGTGAACAGGCGCCGCCTGGGCGCCACTCGTCGCCAATGCCAATGCAATCCACACGGGTTTCAGTCTTATGTTCATCGCGTATCCTCGTCGATGTTGGGTGTTATAGGGCTCCCAGCCCTTTGCTATGTATAGCCACCATTATGTATAGGCGATATGAGAGGTTTAACCACTTAAGTGGCGCATCTATATGGAGAATTTGTGAGGAAGCAGGCAAGTGTGGCGCCTTGGACACCGCCCCTGGCTGGCGGGGAGGACAACAAAAAAAGGGGCCGTACGGCCCCTTTTTTTTCAGGTGCTGTCCCGTCCTGAATATGGTTTACACCTTTCCCCCCAATAAATGGAGAACCCGATGGGACAAGGTGTGAAACGGACACAGCGCGATTACTCGCTGACTTTTAAATTGGCACTGGTCGAGCAGA